>DATMYR010000050.1:0-59342 GCA_035560815.1 Syntrophomonadaceae bacterium
AAGTATTATATGAAATATTAGGTATACCTGAATTTACTACTTAATAGTATGGACATTGTATCCAACAAATGATTATAATGGTTATATTAATTAATGACCTAAGTCCTTGTGACATTTGCGATTGTTATAGGTGGGATAAAGTTGTATATTTGGTAGTATATACGAGATAAGGTGAAAGAGTATGAGTTTTAGAATAAGATGGATTGCCCTCGTGGTATTAGATGCACTGCTGGTTAACCTGGCAATCTACATAAACCTATTGTTGCGCTTTGATGGTGCTATCCCGACACAATACAGTCAAGCCTACTGGAATCTTGCTCCATTATGTACAATTCTTTTTATATCATCATTTATATTTCTTCGTCTTTATAACAGAGTATGGGAATATGCCAGCATCGGCGAGATGTTCTCCATACTAAAAGCTACTATTATAGGAATGTCTGTCTTTGTTATTTCCATATATGCTTTTCAACTTAAAGGTCTGCCCCGTAGTATATATTTTGAAGCATGGGTGTTTATTAGTGTCTTAATTGGGGCTTCACGGGTATGTTGGCGGGTTTCTCGAGATTATTTTAAGGAAAATAAGAAAAACGTTGAGAATTGCAGGCGGGTCCTAGTAATAGGAGCCGGTGATGCCGGGGCCATTTTAATTAAGGAAACTCAAAACAATCCCCAACTCAGACTAAATGTTGTAGGAGTGGTAGATGATGATCCTTATAAAAAACGTTTAAGATTGCATGATGTACCTATCCTGGGAGGGAGAACAAAAATTTTCAAATTGGTAAATGAATTGGCCATTGATGAAATCATTATTGCCATGCCTTCTGTTTCTGGTGAAGCGATTCGGGAGATTGTTGATATTTGTAAACCTACATCTGCTAGGCTGAGAATTCTTCCCGGGATATATCAGGGCGCTGATAGCAACTTGATACACAATATTAGGGATGTACAAATGGAGGATCTATTAAAACGCAGTCCTGTTAACATCGACCTGGGTGAGATAGCTGGATACATAAGCGATAAGGTAGTACTGGTTACCGGAGCCGGAGGTTCTATCGGATCGGAATTGTGCCGCCAGCTTCTTCAGTTTTCTCCGAGTAAACTTGTAATTCTGGATAACAGCGAGAACAGCCTTTTTGAAATTGAGATTGAATTGAAGGCTATGAATTCATCCGTTCATATCTGGACTGAACTGGTCGATGTTCGAACCTATGATAGATTGGAAGCGGTATTTGATCAACATCATCCCGATGTAGTATTCCATGCGGCTGCCTATAAGCACGTTCCCATGATGCAGCGTCATCCGGATCATGCCTTACACAACAATGTTATCGGTACCAGAAATACCGCTCTACTGGCAGATCACTACGGAGTGGAGACATTTATCCTGATTTCTACGGACAAAGCAGTAAATCCTACCAGTATTATGGGGGCTTCCAAACGAATAGCGGAAATGGTTGTCCAGGATATCAATCGCAAGAGTGAAACCATATTTGCCGCAGTACGCTTTGGCAATGTGCTGGGCAGCCGGGGTAGTGTTATTCCTACTTTCATGAAACAAATTGAAAGAGGAGGACCTGTCACTGTTACTCACCCGGCTATGAAGCGTTATTTTATGACCATACCTGAAGCCGTGCAATTGGTAATTGAAGCCGGAGCCCTGGCGCGGGGTGGAGAAACCTTTGTTCTGGACATGGGAGAAATGATAAAGATAGAGGATCTGGCCCGGGAGCTAATAAGACTATCGGGCTATGAACCGGATAAAGACATTCAGATTGTATATACCGGTATGAGGCCGGGAGAAAAGCTCTACGAAGAACTTTTCACGAATCTTGAAGAGATGGCATCAACTCGCCACGAACGGATATATATTTCTGAAAAGGAATTGGACAACCGTCATGTGGACCTAACCAAGAGTATGGGATTACTGCTTAGAAGTTCGCTGAAAGATAAGAGCGAAGTATTGAAAATCATTATGGAATTTGTTCCTGAATACCAGGGGATGGGAGATATTGCAAGAACAGCGGTGAATCGGGGTATTAAAAGTCAGGCTAGCCAAAAGGAAGGAACAAATAATTCTTATCAACCCCAAAAACAGGTTCTAGAACTGGTTCAATAGTGTAATCATATTGATTACACTGAGACTGAGAGGCGATCAATCATACCGTCTTTGGAGGTTATAAGATATCGTGAAGACATTTCTTAGAGTTTCTATAATAATCATGAATTGCTGCTTGTTGATTTATTGCATCACGCTGGTTTTTCCGAGATCGGCAGAGACAATTACAACCAACAGCAAGGATATATCCGGCAAAGTTGTTTCACTTGGAAGTCCAATGAATGAGGCGCGTTTTAAAAATGCTCCTTATGCAAGGAATGTCTGGGATATGCAGCTTTTTGACGGAAAAGTCTATCTAGGTTATGGCGATGCTGTATCCGACGCGGGGCCGATCCCCATCATTTACTATGATCCTCAGAGTGGTAAATTCGTCAATCAGTTTACCGTAGATGAAGAACAGGTCGATGTCTACAGGATCATGGATGGCAAATTATCGATCCCGGGGACGGATGCCACGGAAAGCTGGAGTTACGGCAATTTTTATACCTTAAATAATGGAAACTGGGATAAACACCGCACCATTCCTATCACCTCCCACGTTTATGATATCGCCTTCTTTAAGGGGAAAATCTATGCGGCAGTTGAATCCCAGTCCCATGATGCGAGTCTGCCAGCGGATATTGCCTTGACAGCATCCGGCGATGGGGGGATGACATGGACCTCTCAAATGCCGAAGGACAGCTCGTTTTTTACCTGTGGAGGCTGTGTCGGACGAACCCTGTTTGAGTTTAATGGGAAATTGTACTGTGTGGGAACCTTAACCCCGGGCTATAATACTGACAGCAATAATAAAGTGTTAGTTGTAGACGACACTAAAACCAGCATACAAAAGATGGCCAATATGCTGCCGGGTGCGAAAGAGCTCTATTCGCACAGAATTCTAAGACCTACAACAGTAAGCAGTACGCTTTTATACCTGGGTGTAATCCGCTGCAATGGCTGTCAATGGGAGCCTGACGGTTTATTTAGAGCGACAGACCTTGACCGGGCCAGCAAAGTGATGTTACCGGAAAGCCAGGCCTTGCCTACTGATATTCTGGTTCGCGGAACTACCGCCTATGTACTGGCCTATGTCCCGCAAGCCAATAAAAAATTCGTCAATATCGTGTACAAGTCGGATGATTTGAATACCTGGACTGAGCTCTTCAGGTTCACCGGCGATGCCTTTGCCCGGTCTTTCGAGGAAGTGAATGGGGACTTTTACTTTGGTCTGGGATGCGATACCAGCATCAAGCCCGCTTCTACAGGCAGTATTCTTAAGGTGAGCAAAAATGCTTATAACTAAAATCGTTCTCAATAAGGAATATAGTTTTGTATCTCAAGTATTTGAATGCGCATCTTTAAACTAATGATCGGGAGGGAAGACAGTGAAGGTTAAAGACGGCTTTATGCTGCGGGAGGTTGCAGGTCAGTGGTTGGTGATACCGATTGGCGAACGTGTTGTTGAATTTAATGGCATCATTACCCTAAGTGAAAGCGGAGCTTTATTATGGAAGGCCATGGAAGAGGATGTCGATGAAGAAGCTTTGGTAAAAGTGATACTTGGCGAGTACGTCATTGATGAAGCTACGGCCAGAGCTGATGTTGCCGGGTTTATTACCATGATAAATGAAAGAGACTTATTGGATGCTTAATTCCCAAAAATTTCTTGAAAGTCCCGAGCGTTTATAGTACTATTGTCTTAGGTATGTCCGATTAGAGGAGTCATTGGAGGTTGCCCGATTTTGGCTTTAAATTTAACAAAATTGATGGAAGGCATTTATGCTCAAGCCAGAGAGAATGGGAGTCCAGTGAATGCCAACTTCGAATTGACTTCTCGATGCAACCTGAAATGCAAAATGTGTTATGTCTGCAGGCCTGTAAATGATCAGGATGCGAAGTCCCAAGAGCTGACAGCCAAACAGTGGATACAATTGGCCAGGGAGGCTCGTGATGCAGGGGTGCTTACGCTCACTCTCACCGGAGGCGAAGTGTTCCTGCGCCAGGATTTTAAAGAGATCTACGAAGCGCTTGCACGTATGGGCTTCATTTTGCAGATATATACCAACGGCACAATAATAACACCGGATATTGTAAAATGGCTCAGTAAAATTCCGCCCAGCCGGGTAAGCATTACTTTATATGGAGGATCAGCGGAAACCTGTGCCAACGTCACCGGTTATGCCTATGCTTACGACAGAATGTTAAGGGCTGTTGATTTACTGAATAATGCAGGAATCTTAACTGAAATGAAAACGACTGTCATCCGGGATAATATTGCAGATTTCGATAGTATTTATCAGTTAGCCCAGGACAGAAAGCTCAAATTCGGAATAGTTAATTACGTTTCACCACGTAGAGAAGGGTCTTTTAGCGACCCGGAAGGATGCCGTCTTTCTCCTTCAGAGCTGGACCGTTTTGAAAGGCGTGTTAAACAAATCAACCGGGAGCGGAGGGAGAACGAGGAAGAAGTGGCGCTCGATGATGCGGTTGCTCATGATGAGGGGCCGCTGTATAAACAGGCTGGAGAGCACGATGCTAAAGCTTTCAGATGTGCGGCGGGGAGCACTGGCTTTTGGATTACCTGGGATGGCAAAATGACGCCTTGTGGGCTTATGGACAAGCCGGCCACTGACCCTGTGCAGCAGGGTGTAAAAGCGGCTTGGGAGACACTAAAGCAGCATTGCCGGTTGATTCCCACCTGTGAGACATGTCTGCAGTGCGAGTATTACAGCTATTGTGATAGCTGCCCGGGGCGACTGCTTACTGAGTCGGGTTGCTATACCAGACCAGCCCCCTATTTATGTGAGACTGCCCGGTTAAGATCGGTTAAAATAGATTAAAAGTATACTATATGGTATTGCGGGTAGCCAATAATATGAGTATATTCCTGGAAGGAGGTGTTAAGATGAAATCATATATTAAACCGATTTTATCAGCAGTTGATATTAGAGCGGAAGAGCGCTTTGCTCTAACGAGTCCCTGTATGGTAACTGGAAGCTGTACACCGGATGAGGTTGCAGAATGGAAAAAGAGCGGTATTATTGCCCTGAATTAATCAGCTCAGATCAGATTAAGGAGGTGGAGGGAAAAATGAAGGATTATGTTAAGCCTGTCATTAGCCATGTAATTTTTACTTCCGTTGAAAAGTTCGCTGGTGGTGTTAGTTGTCATATCGGCGAGTGTCATGATGCCACAGGAGCTCCGATATGGATTGGTCTTAATGGGCCAGCAGGAATATAAAAGGCGCCGCTTATACATTTATTTTAGAGATGAAGATGCCCCGGCAAGGAGCAATGAATTGCTTAGTTGCTTGCAGGGGCATACGTTTGTCTTGATAGATCTTAAGAATGGCATAATGATCATAAGAGATCAAAGGAAGTGATGGTTTTGCCTCAATTTAAAGTATCAGGTCTGATTTTAAATATAGAATATGACGATGTCGCTGTAAGTAATCGCATGGATGATTATTTCACCAGTTCTGATCAGGTTCCGGATCTCTTTATTATGGTCAGCAGCCAGGATTTCATTGGTTTCCCCAATGGGAAGCTCCTTTGTGATGAGCAGGTCAAGTGGGTGATAAAAGACCCTAAAGAAAACGGATATTATATATTCGGCCAGGAGATATTACAGAATCGAATCATTACGCTTCTGGATGTGGATGCCGGGTGGACAAGCGGAAAGATCCAGGTGCTTAAAAACAATGACACCAATCCGATCATCAGTTATGAATTCTTAAGTGATTACTATTTGCATCATTTGATAGGAATGATATTCCGATATAATCTTCTTCGGTATAATGGTATAGTTGTTCATGCTTCATCGTTGGCATGGGATGGAAAAGGCATTATGTTTTCAGCTCCATCCGGGACCGGAAAATCAACCCACGTGAAATTGTGGCAGGAGCATATTGGAGATGAAGTTCAAGTAGTCAATGATGATACACCGGCTGTTCGTTTCGTTAATGGGAAGCCAATTCTATTTGGAACACCCTGGAGCGGGAATGGTACCAACTGTAACATGTCTGTTCCTCTTGAAGCCATTGTTATTCTGGAGCAGGCTGATAAAAATAGCATTCGTAGATTGTCGATCCCGGAAGCTCTCGGCAGCTTGATGCCACGTTGTTTTATACCCTATTTTGATCAGGGCTTTATGAATCTCGCTATGAATGTTTTTGAAAAAATTGTTTTGTCTGTACCTGTATATATGCTTGCATGTCGTCCTGATAAAGAAGCTGTGGAGATGGTATACCAGTGGGTCAGGTAAGTAAGATTAAGGCAGTTGATTTGTTCCCATTTATCTCTGAACTTATTGAGGGAGGCAAGAGTGCCAGGATTCTGGTTAGTGGGTCCAGCATGACGCCTTTTTTGAGGGACCAAACCGATAGCGTAGAATTCAGTAAAGTTAGTTTCACGGATATAGCCCGGGGTGATATCGTATTAATTCAGCGGGTGGACGGTGCATATGTGATGCACCGTGTATATAGAAAAAGAAGAGATTGTTTTTATATCATCGGAGATGCTCAGGAATGGATTGAAGGTCCTCTGAATCCGGACCAGTTGGTTGCTCTGGTTACAGCAATATGGAGAAAAGACAAGCGAATACCATGTTCCAATCTGGTTTGGAGATTATTATGCAAATTATGGCTCTATCTGCGGCCATTCAGATATTTTATTTTTAGAGTCTATGGATTTTTGCGCAGGCGGATAAAGCGGATAAAAAAGAGCTCCAAGTAGAATCTTGGAGCTCTTTTCAAGAAAATTGTTAAGAAGCAAGTGATGCTTTATAAACGCTTTGTGGGACTTTGAGGATATTGCCTGTGGAAGCGGGTTTTGTGCTGGTATTGCATCCCAGGCCAAAGTAAAAGTCTCCGTTCATTTCCTCAAAAGACCGGGCGAAGGCATCACTGGTAAATCTGAAGAGCTCGGTCCAGGTATTCAAATCATCCGACTTATATACGATGTTGGCGAATTTATTATTCGCTTGCGGGATATAGGCCAGGACATAGGCAGTAGTTCCACGGGCCAGTATATCAGTAGGCAAGGCCTGGCTTTCCGGTAAGGAAACCTTGCTGGCCCGGTTGAGGTCTGATGCCTTGAATAAACCGTCAGGATCCCATTCACAGCCGTTGCAGTTGATCACCCCGAGATATAATAGGCTGCCACCGATAGTGGTGGGTCTTAGAATTCTATGCGAATAATATTGTTTTCCGCCCGGCAGCAAATTGGCCATCTTTTGTATGGTGGCTGTTGTGCCGTCTGTCACTAATACGTTGTTATTATTGGTGGTGACATAGCCAGGAGTTAAGGTGCCAATACAGTACAATTTCCCATTAAACTCAAACAGGGTTCGTCCGATACAACTGCCAGAGCCGAAAGGCAGGCTGCTGCTTTTGGGCATCTGTGAAGTCCAGGTTTTCCCTCCATCGCTGGATGCGGTTAACGCAATATCAGGAGGCAGGCTGGCATCATGAGACTGGGATTCTACGGCAGCGTAGATTTTCCCATTATAGGAGGCTATATCATAAACATGGGTTGCAATAGGTATGGTCCGGTGTTTATCCCAGTTCCCGCCGTCTAAAGTGTAAAAGTTGCCGTAATTCCAACTTTCTGTAGCATCCATACCTGGAGCTGTAAGTCTTCCATCCAGGATCTTGTAGACGTCGACTTGCTCTTCAGCAGCTGTGTACTGTTGGACAAATTGTCCCGAATCTGAGTCTAAATATAATATAGGAATGGGCCCGGCATCTGAGGCGGCATCACCATGTCCCAGATAGATTTTGCCATCCAGGGACTGCATATCCCATACGTTTCTTGCATAAGTCCCTTTGGTAAAGGGCGCTCCCAGTAAAGCGACCTGGGCTGAAACATCCGTACTGGGTGTGGCAGTGACTTCAGTAGAATCGGGCGAAGATAAATCATCTTGGTTCACTGCAGCTGCTTTAAACGAGTATAAAACATTATTATTTAAGCTCTCGATCGTATAGGTAGTATTCGCAGTAAAAAGAGTCTTCCATTCTCCTGAAGCAGGCTTATAGGAGATGTTATATCCCTTCAGGTCGGTTTCGGTGTTGGCCTTCCAGCATAATGTAACAAGGCTGTTACCGACAGCACTGACTTGCACTCCGGTAGGAGCTGCAGGGGGCAGGGGAGTAGGTGTTGGGACCGGTTCGGCGGGTGTTTCGGTTGCCGTTGTGCCTACAATATCAGTGTTTGTGCTACTGGGAGTAGTAGTCGCTGGCTGGGTGCTCGAATCGGCGGAATCCGTGTTTGTGGCTGTAGTTGATCCCGCGGTGGCCGGGTTGTCAGTTGCCGGTGAAGAGGCGGTATCTGCTGTATCGTTGGTTGAACTTAATGCCGTATTTGCTTCGCTGGATGCAGTACTTGCAGTTGTATTATTGGATTCAGAGGTAGTGTCTGTTGCAGCACTGGTCGATGATGTTGAACTGGCTGTCGAGGTATCTGTTCCTGCAGCCGGGCTAGTGGATGCAGTTGAAGATGATGTTGTTATTGTTGGATCCACGGGTGTTATGACTACCGGTGTCGAATATGGAGACAGAAGGTAACTGGTATTGCGGGCCCTGACCTTAAATTCATAGGTATTTCCATAAACACAATTAATGGTGCATTCATTACTTGATGTAGATGCAAAAGCAAGCGAATATTTCCCATTCGGATATGTTGTAGTAAGCGAAATGAAATAATCATATAAATCCGGTTCACTGTTGGCATTCCAGGTATAATGAAGTTGACTCCCCTGCTGGGAAACTTGCAGACCAGGGGGAGTAGCAGGGGCGGTGGAGGCGTCTGCTGCCATAGCCGGGATGCCGTTACTGCAGAGTAATAGAATACATGCGATCATGAGAATTCTGGTGCTTGGATGGTTGTTCAAAGCCTTTCACCTCATCTTTCAAATTATTGCGCGGACGACTGATCTAAAAAGTGTTGGATCTAATAATGGCAATTTGAGTGTCGTAGTTTTTTCTTGAATTGTTTAAAAAATCCGACAATAACTATCATTATTAGAGCAAAAAACCTAATTTGAGCATATTATGTAAATGATTTAATGACAATGGGATAAATCGTTTATTTACGGTAGGACTTTGGGCCCGACATTGTCCCGGGCTGCCATATCGAGTTCTGAAATGCTATGGGATTCGGGGATAAAAATCGATATAATGAATAGTATTTTGGATGCCGAAGAAGCAAGAAAAGCTATTATCAATGACAAGGGTTCAGTATTGGAGATCCACTGGCAATGATAAAGAAGAACGACATTGAGAACACCAAAGTAAATATTATTTGGATTCTGAAGAACTCCCGGTCTCATCTTCCAGGCCTTATCGTGATAATTTTGATGGGAGCGTTTGGGGCGCTAAGCGGTGTTGCGACAGCTATTACCTCAAAATATATGGTTGATAGTGCTGTCAAAGGCAATCTGCATCAGGCGGGAATGGGAGCGCTTCTTTTTGCTGTTTTGATGTTTTCAGGACTTGGTTTGAATGTGTGGAGGTCGCTTTTGACAGTGAATATTTCCGAGTCCATGTCAAATACCATGCGGCAAAAGATATTTGCCGGGTTAACGGAGACCGAATGGATGCCTCTGGCTGCCTACCACAGCGGGGATATTTTAACCCGATTGACCAGTGATGTTTCTTCTGTTGTCGATTTCATGCTTTCTACTGTACCGGGCATTATTTCACTAGTGGTTCAGCTTGTGGCCGCCTTTGCGACCTTATTGCATTATGAACCCAGGCTTGCCTACCTGGCCTTCCTACTTGGGCCCACTACAGTGCTCTTCAGCCGTATATGGGGACGAAAGCTTAAAACCCTCAATATAAAAATGAAGGAAAGCGAGAGTGATTACCGCTCCTACCTGCAAGAGTCTTTGCAGAATTTGCTGATTATCAAGAGCTTCGGCCTGGAACAATACAGCCGGGATATGCTGCAGGGATTGCATGAAAAGCGCCTGGCTTCAGTGATCAAGTTGAACCGTACAACCCTTACCGCCAGTACGGTTATGGGGGGCGGGTTTTTGAGCGGCTACATTTTAGCCTTTGTTTGGGGAATCTATCGACTGGCCCACCAGGCCATTAGTTTTGGGACTCTGACCGCTTTTCTTCAATTGGTTTCCCAGGTGCAGGGGCCGTTTTTCGGTTTGGCCCGGTCGATTCCGCAGACTATTACTGCTGCAGCGTCAGCTGGGCGTTTGATGGTTTTGGAAGAGATGCAAAGGGAAAACAAGGGAGAAAAACTTCCTGCGCCCAGGGGGGTGGGGATGGCGTTCCACCAGATTAATTTCGCTTATGAAGAGGGGCAGCCAATTCTAAATGATGTATCGGCTGATATTAAACCTGGAGAAATGGTAGCCCTGGTGGGGCCGTCAGGCGAAGGAAAAACGACTATGATACGGCTTCTTTTGGCCTTATTACGGCCTGATGAAGGCGAGGTTTGTTTTACCGATGAACTGGGTCATAGGTTTGCGGCTTCTGCCGCCACCCGGGATTGGCTTACCTATGTGCCGCAGGGAAATACGTTGTTCAGTGGAACGATAGCCGATAACTTGCGCTATGGCGATCCAGGTGCTACGGAGGAAGACATGGAGAAAGCAGTTCGAGCAGCCTGCGCCTGGGGGTTTATTAAGAAGCTGCCTCAGGGGTTGGATACGGTAATTGGAGAAGACGGACTGGGTCTTTCCGAAGGACAGGCGCAAAGAATTGCCATTGCCCGGTCGCTGTTGAAGAAAGCCCCTGTATTAATTATGGATGAAGCAACTTCGGCCCTGGATATGCAGTCAGAACTCCATGTGCTTAGTGCTATTAAGGAACTGGGGAAGGATAGGACCTGTCTCATAATTACCCACAGGCCATCGGTTAGTAAAATCTGCTCTCGGGTGCTGAGGCTTCAAGATGGTGGAATCGTAGAGGAAGCCGTTTAGCAATTATACGAATTTTTGCCTTTAGGCCTTTGTTTTCTTAAAATTAGCCTAAAGTATATTGAGCAAGGTGGATTTATATTGTAATATCAAAAAACATCTATAGATTAAGATTAAGCTATAGAAATGCAGTCTGAAAGAAGCTGTGGGGGGGCTATTGTGAAGTACAACCAAAAAGCAATTTTATGCCTGTTTTTTGTTGTTGCTTTTATGTTTTCAGTACTGGAGCCTCTGGTAACAGATAATCGGGTTTTAGCGGCGGTGGATGTTTCAAGCAAAGTTGTTCTATTAGGACAGCCTTTCAAGCAGCAGCCCTTTGCACGCAACGTGTGGGATATGCAGGTGTTTAACGGCAAGATTTATTTGGGGTCGGGCAACTACCTGAATGGTGGGCCATCGGTAAGTCCAGGTCCTATACCGATAATGTATTATGATCCGCAAACCAACAAATTCGTCACTGAATATACAGTTGACGAAGAGCAAATAGATGTATATAAAATCATTGACGGCAAATTAACCATCCCCGGAACGGATGCTACTGATTCCTGGGACTTCGGCAATTATTATGTTTTGGAAAACGCAAAGTGGCAAAAAATACGGACAATACCTGTATGCAGTCATGTTTTTGACATGGCTTCATATAATGGAAAGCTGTACGCGGCCATCAATGGTGAGAGTTCTGCCAATATTGCTTTCACGGCTTCCAGCAACAAAGGTAAGACCTGGACTTCACAGATGTCGGCTTCTTCTGGCTCACCCTTCTTTGGCTCCAGAGGAATGACACTGTTCGAGTTTAGAGGAAAGCTCTATGGCGTAGGCCTTCAATATCTCGGTTTTAATTCCACAGCGTCCCACATTAATGTTCTGGTTATGGATGGAAACCAATCAGTGATACAAAAAATGCCCAACCTGCTGCCGGGAGCCCAGAAGTACTCTTTACTGAGAATTTTCCGACCATACACGGTAAACAACAATCTGGTGTACCTGGGAGTGTTCGATAATATAGACGGATCTCAATGGAAGCCCTATGGACTATACGTCGCTTCCGACCTCAATCAACCCCGGCGAATTGTTTTACCGCAAGGCGAGGCTCTACCTGCAGATATTCTGGTCAGGGGCAGCACCACTTATGTAATGGCGTTTTGCGGGTCAGTGGAGAATGGCTATACAAATATCGTCTATAAATCTGAGAATCTCAACCAATGGACTGAATTATTCCGATTTAAATGCGATACTTTTCCCAGATCATTTGAAGAACTTAACGGAGATTTCTATTTTGGCCTGGGTACTCTGGCCTACCCGTTAAAAGCTTCTGCGGGCAGTATACTTAAGGTGCCAAAGGATTCCTACAAATAACTGATGCAATTTTTTAAATCTGCCGATGTATCTGGGATTTACTTTCATCGGACATTCTTGTTGATAATAAATAGGTTAAAAGAAGAAAGACATAATCTTCTTGTATAGTCATTATTAATATAATATGATTGAACTAGGATAGGGTCTAAATTCTTAAATAATTCGGTATTGTTTGGAGAAACAGGACTTTGGAACTACGTTTTAAGGATTTTTTAAAACAAATAAAGGCTACGACCAGAGCTGCGGGACAGCCGTATTGGGCTGGTTTCGAATTAACTCCGCGATGCAATTTTAAATGCAAAATGTGTTATGTGTGCAAACCGCCCAATGATAAAGAGGTCCAGTCCAGAGAACTGACTGCACAGCAATGGATTCAATTGGCGAAAAAACTCCGGGAAGCCGGGGTGTTAATTATCACCTTGACAGGCGGGGAAGTTTTTATACGCCCCGACTTTCAAGAAATTTATGAAGAGATCGCTAAAATGGGGTTCCTTATAAAAATTTATACAAACGGCGCTATGATGACCCCGCAAATTATTGAATGGCTCAGCAAGATACCGCCCTTTAAAGTCTGCGTTACGGTGTATGGCGAATCCAGGGACACTTACCAGGAAGTAACTGGCCATGCTGATGGTTATGACCGTACTATCAGGGCGATAGATGGTCTAATGGCCGCAGGAATAGTGACTCATATAAGAACAACGGTTATTCGCGATAATGTTAATAAGCTTAAGCTTCTACGAAAAGTTTTTCTGGATAGAAAGAGTAGGTTCGCGATTATTGACTATGTTACACCACGGAGGGAAGGGGCCAATACTGATCCAGAAGGATGCCGGCTTTCCGCTGAGGAAGTGATTGGATTAGAGGTAAATATTCGTAATCTTGAACGGCAAGAAAGAATTAATTCAGGGGAAACTCCAATTCTTTTCGATGGTGATGACGATATTGAAAAGGAGAATTCCTCTAAAGGAAATAGTATTCTTGATCCAACTGATGCTTTTCGCTGTGGTGCAGGAAAAAACAATTTATGGATTACCTGGGATGGTCGTTTGACTCCCTGCAGTCTCATGGACCAACCGTATACAACAATATTAGACAAAGAGTTCTCCGAAGCGTGGCAAGAACTCAAGGACAAATGCCGGTCGATACCTCCTTGTCATGAATGTAGTAATTGCGCCTATCGTGCCACGTGTTATAGCTGCCCGGCCCGGCTATTCCTGGAGACGGGTTTCTACGACCGGCCGGCGCCTTATTTATGTGAGACTGCGCGATTACGGTCTGAATATCTGCATTCGTTAAATCTTGGGGAGAGTAAATAAGCAGTTATCGTGTTAGTTTGTGAATGTTTATATAGTATTAAGTTTAAAGGGAGGTGCAAGAATGAAACCTTATGTTAAGCCAGATTTTAAATGGATGGATCTTCGAGCCGAGGAGAGATTTGCTGGTAGTACTTGCTTGAACTGTGAAGATGCAATCAAAGAACTCATGCTTGGTGCTGACGCGGACTGCACTCCTTGCGGATAAGGAAAAGATGCTTCTGACCTGACAAATTTGTAAAGTCTAGGTATGCAAGGCCTTGCAAATGGCCCTATCCTAGCTTTGCTTTTTTCTGTCTATTGATGGCATAAGGATGTGGGTTTTTTGCCTCAATTTAAAGTGGCTGACTTGATATTGGACATCAACTGTGCGGAAGAAGAAATTATCGGGAGTTTTAGTAGATACAAACTGATTTCCGAAGAAAAATACGATCTAAAAATATCTATTAATCAACGTGATTATATAGAGCCTCCCCAGGGAAAACACATTATTGATGAAAAGATGAAATGGCTTCACAAGCCTGGCGGAGAAAGCGGATATTATTTCTATAGCCAGGAAACATCCCCGAACAGGGTGATTGTTCTCTTGGATGTAGATGCCGGCTGCGAACAGGGCTTATTGTATTATCTGAATAGTGAACCGGAGGTCCGATATTCACCGGTTCTGTTTTATATCCATAATTTACCCGGGATTATGTTCCGCTACAATTTGTTAAGACACGAAGGTATTGTAGTACATGCGTCAGCGATAGCCTGGAAGGGGAGAGGCTTTATTTTCTCTGCTCCTTCGGGGACCGGCAAATCCACCCATGCAAAGCTATGGCAAGAGTATTTTGGCGCAGAAGTTATGGTCATTAACGAAGACACCCCCGCGCTTCGTTTTAGGAATAACCAACCGTTTGTTTTTGGCACTCCATGGAGCGGTAATGGAGTTAATAACAACATCAGTGCCCCTCTGGAAGCTATAGTAATTCTAGAGCAGGCTCCTCATAATATGATTCGCAAGCTTTCCCTTCAAGAAGCCATGCATCACCTAATGCCCCGATGTTTTCTTCCCTATTTTGATGAAAGGTTTATGCACCTGGCCATGGCTGTTTTTGAAAGAATAGTCTTGTCCGTACCTGTCTATTTATTACAGTGCCTTCCCGATCAGGAAGCCGTGGAGATGGTTTACCAGTGCGTGAAATAAACAAAGTCAAAGCTGCTGAGTTATTTCCGTTTGTGGTAGATCTAATTTCCCACGGTCAGAGCGCTCGTATAGAAGAATAGCAACCGATTTTTGAGCTTCAACCCTCTTGAACCTTCCTCTTATTTTGCTTTCATTTTTTTATTCGTTCAAATCAGTTGTTCCTTCTCATTTAAGTGTCTCTGAATATTCCATAAACACAATATATTAACCTCAGGAATTCCCGGGTTGTCTGATGGTAGGCTGCACGAGTGACGGCTGCGGCATACTGCTGCCTGTACGTGAATAAACATGTAAGAGATATCAGAGGATTGACTTGGGGTGATGGCTATTTTTCAGGAATAGCTTTATTTTTATCCGACTTAATCAGCGAGCCCTGCTCCTGCTCTGTTTCTTTATCAGTCTCAGCCTTCTGGGAAGTTGGATGGACCGATGGGAGCGCCAGGTCTATGGGGCAAAGCCCGGTGTTACCCTGGAGGGGCACATGGTGGGAGGCTTGCTCAAAGAAGAAGTACGCGGGGTGGTTCAGGAGCTGGCTATAAAAAATGAACTACTTCCGGTGGAGCCGTCTCTGGAGCGGGAAAGCGGCCGGGTCATTCCAGGAAGGGATGGCTGCCAAATTCAAGTTGACCAGAGTATACAACAGGTCATGGAGGCCGGACAGGATCAGACCCTGTCTTTGGTGCGCATAACCATTCCATCCTGCTACCAGGCTAGCGATCTTCAAGAGGCTAAAAAACACCTGGGCGACTTCCAGACCCGATTCAGCGGGTCATACCAACGCTATCGAAACATTGCCCTGGCGGCAGATGGAATAAATTACACGGTAGTCTGGCCGGGTCAGGTTTTTTCCTTCAATGAAGTGGTGGGACCCAGAACGCCAGAACGAGGTTTCCTGCCTGCGCCGGTCTTAATCATAGGTGGCAGTGATCTAGAATATGGGGGTGGTGTGTGTCAGCTGGCCAGCACCCTCTACAATGCAGTTTTGCATGCCGGCCTGCAGGTGGTGGAGAGGCACCCCCACAGCCGGCCGGTTTCTTATGTTCCCCCTGGCCAGGATGCAACAGTAGATTATGGGGCTATGGATTTCAGCTTTCGCAATTCTCGATCGGGGCCGGTGATCGTTCAAGCTGGAATTCACCAGGATAATGTGTGGGTGTATGTTCTTGGAAAGGAGAATAAGTCATGAAGGTTTATTTTCTAACCCGAAAAAGGTTGCTGGTGGGTATGTTGTTTCTTGCGGTCCTCAGTTCTTTCCTTATTATATCGTTTGGCTACTTTCATAAACCCAGCCAGGCTTCTCGCCTCAAGGAACCCGTGTACCAGGGCAACTCCGGGCAAAAAGCGGTAGCCATTACGGTCAATGTGGATTGGGGGGAAGAATTCCTTCCCGATATGCTTAAGAATTTCAAGCAATATCAGGCTCGCGTGACATTTTTCGTTACCGGCAGCTGGGCGGAAAAAAATCCGGAGCTGCTTAAAACCATGGCTCAAGAAGGCCACAGTATTCAAAACCACGGCTACAAACACGTCCATTTTGCCGGATTGGCTCCCGACCAGGCCGCACAGCAGATCAAGAAGGCTGAGGACGTGATATTTAATATCACCGGCAAGCGCTCTCAATTTTTTGCCTCCCCCTATGGTGAACAGAACCGCCAGATTCTTCAGGGAGTGCAGAGCCTGAATTATGATCTGATTATGTGGAGTGTCGACACCATCGATTGGCAGCGGCCCAGCCCGGAGACCATCATAAAACGGGTGATGAACAAGGTTCACAATGACGCTATTATTCTTATGCATCCCACCGAGCCCACATCCAAGGCGCTTCCCGAGCTCCTTAAACAGCTTCAGGACCAGGGGTACAAAATGGTTCCTATTGAAGAGATTGTGATAACCCCGGGCGAGAAGGCTGCGAATCAATGAGCAGACGGCAATGCCTGCTGGCTTTGCTGCTGGGAGTGATGACTGTCTGTTTTTGGGTCAATCCCATACAGGCTGCAGTACCGCGTATATCAGCCTCCGCTTACTGCCTCTTGGAAAGTGACAATGGGCAGGTTTTGCTCATGAAGAATGGGGACACTCCCAAACCGATAGCCAGTACGACCAAGATCATGACGGCTATTCTGGCTGTAGAATACTGCCAGATGAATGAAAAGGCTCGGGTTAGCAGTTTCGCTGACCGCACACCCGAGTACACCATTGGACTGCGGGCGGGACAGGAGCTCACCGTACAAGAGCTGTTAAAAGTTGCCTTAATTCGATCGGCGAACGATGCAGCCGTGGTGCTGGCTGAACACGTGGCTGGAGATGAGGCGCTTTTTGGCCACCTGATGAGCATGAAAGCCTTCTGCCTGGGCGCTTGTCATACCCATTTTGTCAATGCTTCAGGGCTGCCCTCTGAGGAAGGACTTAGCACCGCCTATGATCTGGCCCTGGTCAGCCGCTATGCGCTGGCCAATCCGCAGATCAGGGAAATCGTAGGGCAGCGGCAGGAAAAGTTTCAACATCCCGCCTATAGCCAGCCTTTAACGATCAGCAATACCAATACCTTGCTAGACTCCTATCCCGGAGCCAACGGTTTAAAGACCGGAACTACCAATGCCGCCGGGAAATGCCTGGTAGGGTCGGCAAACCGGCAGGGGCGGGAGCTGATTGCCGTCGTGCTCAAGTCCGGGGATCGCACCGGTGACTGCATCCGTTTGTTGGATTATGGATTTAAGGATACACATCAGGTTTCGGTGATCGACAACAGCCAGTCTTTTAAAGAACTGTCTGTAAATGGAGGAGATCCGCCTTACCTGAATATCTACCCGGCATCCGGCTTGCAGCTCTGGCTGGGGCCGGTGCCGATCCAGGTTGAGAAACGGGTCTCCATGGATTACAGCCTGGAGGCTCCCCTGACCAAGGGGAAAAAGGTGGGAATACTGGAAGTCTTCACTTATGGCAAGCTGGTACAAAGGATTGATCTGGTGGCTGGAAATTCCGTCGCGCAAGAATCTTCCTGGCTTATCAAGCTGGGCCGAGAAATTTTCTTCGGGAAAGGGAATAAAGGTTCGGGCAAAGAATAGAATAAGAATGCTGTTATTGGAGGAGTAATGAATGATACAAAATTGGAATTTGCAGTCCGGCGCCCGGCTCGTTGTCGAAGAGATACCTCACGTTAAATCAGCTGCCATAGGATTGTTTATCGGATTGGGATCAAGGCACGAAGAGCCTCACCTGGCCGGAGCCAGCCACTTTATCGAACATATGCTCTTTAAGGGTACTGAAACCCGACCAGCACGGGAGATTGCTGAGAGTTTCGAAAGCATAGGCGGTCAACTTAATGCCTTCACATCCCGCGAATATACCTGTCTGTATGCCCGCACGCTGGATGAAGATATCTTTAGCGGAATGGACATCATTTTTGACATGCTCTTTCATTCCCAATTTGCACCTCGCGATTTTGCGGTTGAAAAAGACGTCATTGCTGAAGAGATCAATATGTATGAGGACGCACCGGATGAGTTGATTCATGATGTCTTTCTTAACCAGCTTTGGCAGGGGCATAGTATGGGCCGCCCCATTCTGGGCACCCTGGACTCGGTGGCAAATTTTGATCGCGACCAGGTCTTCGATTTTTATCAGCGCTGCTACATGCCATCCAATATGGTTATCGCGGTTGCCGGTAATGTGGATCGGGAGAGAGTGCGGGAACGCGTGGAAGAATATCTGGCCCTTCACAAATGTCAAAAGGTTGAGCTGCCCGGAATACAACCCTCTCCTTACAAACCCTTTATCCAAATGGTGGACAAGGATACGGAACAGGTTCAAATCTGTCTGGGTGCGGGCGGGATGTCCTATCATGATGAGGCCCGTTTTACCCTCAATGTGATGAACAGTATATTAGGTGGTGGCATCAGTTCCCGGCTTTTCCAGAGTATACGGGAAGAACTAGGCCTGGCCTATTCCGTTTATTCTGCACCGTCAAATTATAGCGACACCGGTTCTTTCTCAATATTTGTCGGAACCGGTCCCACGAAAGTGGCGCGTTTTTTTGAAGAACTCAATAAGGAAGTGCAGCGCTTTACCAGCCAGGGAGTCAGCGATGAGGAAGTCCTGCGCACCCAGCATTTGATAAAATCGAGCATGTATCTGGGTCTGGAAAACGTCATCAACCGAATGAACCGCCTGGGAAAATCACTGCTTATGTACGGACAAGTGGTGGATGTAGAGGAAGTAATCTCCCGCATCTTTGCAGTTAATCGTGATATGGTAGGGGATCTGGCCAACAAAACGCTGGCTGGGCAGGAACTTTCCCTGGCTGCCATTGGTTCGGCCGGAGTTTTGCCGGGCGTGGAGCAGGAATTCAGGCGCTGGTGGAGAACGGCATGATTTCTGAAGTGCAGGGGAGGGATATCAATGGACATTAAAGTGGAAATAAAGCGTCTGCACGGGAATGATCTGCCCCTGCCGGTCTATATGACATCGGGGGCGGCTGGTGTAGATCTCTATGCAGCCAATGAAGAGGATTTTGTGATTCCCATGGGAGGACGAGCCCTGATCTCTACCGGGCTGGCCATCGCCCTGCCTATAGGATATGAAGCCCAGATTCGACCCCGGAGTGGATTAGCCCTGGAGCATGGTCTTACTCTTTTAAACAGCCCGGGTACCATCGACTGTGATTACCGGGGTGAAATCAAGATCATTGTAATAAATCTGGGGGACAAAGACTATATATTAAAACGAGGAGAGAGAATCGCCCAGATGGTCTTTGCGCCAGTAGCCAGGGCTGAATTTTGCACGGTAGATACCCTGGACGATACGCAGCGAGGAGCAGGGGGGTTCGGTCACACCGGTGTATAACAGGTCGCCAACATATAAAGGAGGGGATGGATGTGCGCCTCTATGAGTTAACGGGCAAAGAAATGATTAATATCTTTGACGGTATGCGAATGGGAACCGTGGGAGAATCGGATATGCTGGTGGACTCAGAGAGCGGCCAGATCGTATCCATCATCCTGCCCAATCGGGGTAATGCCTTAACCTTTTGGGCAGACCGCCAAAAAATGGTGATACCCTGGGAAGCAGTGAAAAAAGTAGGCCGCGAAGTCATTGTGGTGGATCTAGATTCTACCAATATGCGCTTGAAAAACAACTCTATTTAGTGAACAATGGGCTGCGTGGAAAGGGACGGTCCTGCTCCATACCTTTGGTGTGGAGCAGGACCGTCCCTTTCCACGCAGCCGCCCGGTAATCAGGCGGCTGATCTTTTTTACTGCCTCTCGATCTCCGTGTAAACCGGGTCAGGAAAAGAGATACTACAGAGGAAAAGGAAGTCTTACGAGGAGTGACAGGATGCATTCGGGAGGTGATATAATTTGGCTGAACAAGGCAGCTTTCCCCCCTGGAGCCGTATTCCGTCCCTGCAGGAAATGAGCCAGGAGGCTGGGGTCGATTTCAACCAACTGATTCAATCCTTTCAAGAGGGACTGAGCCCCAAAGATCTAGCGGTCCGTTTCGGGGTGAGCGAGAATACGATGGCCTGCCTGCAGGATCATTTTCAGCACTATGGTATTTCTTCGGTCATGGGTGGCGACTGAAGAAACAGGGGGCCGGGAAGCGTGGAGGGGGACGGTCCTATTCCACACCTTTGGCGTGGAATAGGACCGTCCCCCTCCACGCTCTCGTCAGGCCTTGAAAAAAGGGCCGTGATGGGCTAATATAGTTAAAATCAAAATGAAGGAGGACATCCAATGTCTGAAAGATTTGCTAAAGAAGGGCTGACCTTCGATGATGTGCTCCTGATACCCGGGCATTCCCAAATCCTGCCCAAGGATGTGGATGTTGCCACCCAGTTAACCCGCAGCATCAAGCTAGGGATTCCCATCATGAGTGCCGGTATGGATACCGTTACTGAGGTGCGTATGGCGATTGCGGTAGCCCGAGAAGGCGGCATTGGTGTTCTGCACAAGAACATGTCTGTTGAGGAGCAGGCCCGGATGGTAGACCGGGTAAAACGAAGTGAACATGGTGTTATTACCGATCCTTTTTCCCTTGCGGCCAACAACAAGATCCAGGACGCCCTGGAAATCATGGAACACTACCACATATCCGGCGTCCCGATCACCGAAGGCGGAAAATTAGTTGGAATTATTACCAATCGCGACATACGTTTTGAGACCAACTTCAATCAGCCCATTAAAAATGTCATGACCAGCGAAGGACTGGTAACCGCACCGGTTGGCACCAGCATGAACCAGGCTATGGAGGTTTTACGCCGCCACAAAATAGAGAAGCTGCCCCTGGTCGATAGCGAGTTTAATCTTATGGGCTTAATCACCATCAAGGATATCGAAAAAACCTACAAATATCCGAATGCCGCTAAAGACAACCGGGGCCGCTTGATTGTAGGAGCAGCGGTGGGCGTAGGCCGGGACTCCATGGACCGGGTGGAAGCCTTGATAAAGGCCGGGGTTGATGTATTGGTATTGGATACAGCGCATGGACACAACCAGGATGTAATCAATACAGCTGCTCTCATCAAGCAGCGCTTCCCCAATATGCAGCTTATTGCTGGAAATGTAGCCACCGGAGAAGCCACTGAAGCACTCATCAAAGCGGGAGCTGATGCAGTCAAAGTGGGAATTGGGGCCGGTTCTATCTGCACTACGCGTGTTGTAGCAGGGATCGGGGTTCCTCAGATTACTGCCGTAGTTGACTGTGTCAAGGCAGCCAGCCCATACGGGATCCCCATCATATCCGACGGAGGAGTGAAGTTCTCCGGGGACATTGCCAAGGCCATCGCAGCCGGCGCTGATGTAGTCATGCTGGGCAACCTGCTGGCCGGCACCGAAGAAAGCCCGGGCGAAGTAGTGATTTTGCAGGGCCGCAGTTATAAGGTTTATCGTGGTATGGGATCGGAAGACGCCATGCTTCAGGGCAGCAGCGACAGGTATTTCCAGGAAGGCGCTCCCAAGCTGGTACCGGAAGGGATTGAAGGCCAGGTGCCTTATAAAGGATTTGTTTCCGAGACCATTTTCCAATTGGTGGGGGGATTAAAAGCCGGAATGGGATATTGCGGAGTTAGAAACATCGCAGAAATGAAGAGCAAGACCAAATTTATAAGAATTACGAATGCGGGCTTGGTTGAGAGCCATCCCCACGATATATCCATTACTAAAGAAGCTCCCAATTACCGGGTTATGTGATTATGATGACATCTGATGTCCTGCGTATATTTGTGGCCGGGCTGCTGGGGTTGGTCATGGGTCGTCTCAGTTCCCGGGGCCAGGTTTCCCGCACCTTTGCCATTGTCGCTCTGGGATCGGCCCTGGTCGCCATTATCTCCACCGAATTGTTCCGCAGCCTGGATTATCCATGGAGCAGTGATCCCGGACGTTTGTCAGCTCAAGTAGTGGCCGCCATGGGATTTATCGGCACCGGTTTGATTTGGACCAGTGAAGGCGGACAGGTGCGCGGGTTATCGGTTTCGGCCAGTCTCTGGCTGACTGCCATAATGGGTCTCCTGATAGGGAGCGGCTTAAAACATATTTCCACTGTAGCGGCTTTCGCGGTTCTAATGATCTACTGGTTGATTGGGTTGATTTTTAGAAAACGGGGAAGCGCCGAGGATGATTAGTTTGTAGACAGTTCGATCTGGTTCCACCGGGCTGCGATTTTAAGCTTGCAAAGCCAGGCTGGTAAAAGATATGATTATAGAATATAATTGGCCGGGGAAAAACCCCGGCTGGTGCGAGTTTGTTCAGTTACCGTTGGTTAGAAATACTTCTCTCAGCCAATTCAATAGCCTTGGTTACCATGTTGCCGCAGTCTCGGGAAGTGACAGCGCCCCAGCCCTGGGAGGAAACGACTTGATCCACCCCAAGTTCGCGTGCGATTTCATACTTCAACTGTTCCGACATGATACCTCTGTTTCTACCCAAAAATAAAACCTCCTTACGTCGCACCTAATTATAGTGTGGACGGAAGTCAGCCTTTTATGGCTAGAATAATTAATACCAAATGTCAGTGATTGTAAGAAAACCGGCAAAACCAGGGAGTGGAAAAAATGAGATATGAAGGAAATATTTATCGACCCCCGAGTGAAGCACGCAGCTATTTGCTGCAGTGTACGGTCGGTTGCACGCATAATCAGTGCACCTTCTGCGGAATGTATAAAGATAAAAAATACCGGGTTCGGTCTATGGAAGAAATTATGGCCGATATCCGCATGGCTCGCATGTATTACGGGGATCTTGAAAAGGTTTTCCTTTGTGACGGCGATGCCCTGGCTATGGAAACCGTCGACCTCCTGGCCATCCTTGCCGAGCTCTACCGGTCTTTTCCACATCTGCATCACGTGGGCATCTACGCCAGTCCGAGCAGCATCCTGGATAAAGCTCTTCAGGATCTGCAGGCTTTGCGGGAGGCTGGACTGACCATTGCCTATTTGGGCGTCGAGACCGGGGACCGCGAATTATTAGTAGCCATCCGCAAAGGTGTCACCTATGAGGAAATGGTAGAAGCAGGACGTAAGGTTAGAGAGGCTGGCATTCTGCTATCGGTTACGGTTCTTCTGGGTTTAGCCGGACGCACTCCCAAGGCCTTGGATCATGCCCGCAATACGGCCCGTATACTCAATGAAATAAATCCGGATTATATCGGAGCCTTAACCCTGATGGTGGTGCCTAAAACAGAGATTGACAAAAAGATCAAGAAAGGCGAATTCGAGGTCCCGGCGCCTTTCGAAATCCTGGATGAAATGCGGATTATCATTCAAAACCTTGATGTGCAAGGAACCGAAATACGCAGCAACCACGCATCGAATTATCTGCCCATTAAAGGGCGTTTGCCTCAAGATAAAGAAAAAATACTCAAACTCATTAATGACATCATCAATAAAAACGATACAAAATATCTTCGTCCTGACTATTTGCGCGCTTTATAGCCATCTGGCTGCCAGTAGAAAGTGCAAGTCCTTTCAATGAGGTGGGTGGAGAAACCTGCCTGGAAGGTCGATAATAGGAAGGAAAGGTTTTTTGGGGGGAGGGTCTTCATGTTTGGCCACAAAGATAAAGAATTATTTTTACTGCTCAGTGAAAGCGCCAGGGTCGTGGTCAGGGGCGGAGAAATTCTCCAAGATGTGGTTTCTGATTATAATGAACTGGACATAAAAATGGCTAAATTGACCGCCATGGAACACGAAGGTGATCGGATCATCGAAGACCTGGTGCGCCGATTGAACACCACGTTTATTCTCCCATTCGACCGGGAGGATGCCTTTCAACTGGTGCAAAAACTTTCCACCACCCTTGATTATATCACCGGTATTGTCGACCGTATGATTCTTTATAAGGCCGGCCCTCCGGATACAACTATTCAGGAAATGGTGGCAGTCTTGATCGAAACTTTGGAAAACCAGGAACGGGCTTTCAACCTCTTGAACCGCATGGAACGCAACCAAAAGGAGATCATGCATTGCTGTGATGAGATCCGCCGCCTGGAAAAAAAGCAGGACACTTATTATCGCCAGGGTGTAGCGGCTCTCTTTGAAGAACATGAAAATGATCCAATATCCATTATTAAATGGCGAGAAGTCTATGAACATATCGAGATGGCTCAGGACTACGTGGAGGATGTGGCTGAATTGATCAGCAATATTTGCGTCAAATACTCCTGAGTTAGCATCCGCAACCATATTAGCCAACCAGACGTCCGATTCTCGGGTTTAATGATACCGGGAATCGGATTTTCGTTTTACCTTCCTTCTTGTTGCCCATCTTTCCCTCACCGGGTCTTCTTATGCGGGCGGGCCTCTTCCGATTTGCCCGGAGCACTTTCGCACTCAGAAATAGGCATTCCCGTCGCACAACCAGCATAGGATGCAATACAGCATGTCCGTCTGCCTTTATTCCTTTGGTCGTGCTTATAAGCTGTATGGACATCGGGAATAATTGGATAAAGTGAACAAGTGGTGGGGAATTTATCCTTGAAGGGACGGATTATCCATGAATCGCCATACGTGGCTGAAAAACATAGTGATTGCCGGTCTGCTTTTGCTTTGTCTGCTGCCCCTAACCCTGGCCTTCAGCTGGGGTTTGCCAGAGATGGGAGTACCTGAAGCTTCGGTATTGTATGACATCAACGGGAAGCCCATTAAAGGCCTGGCTGAACAGAACCGCATCAGTGTTCAGATCGATGAAATAACACCGAGTTTTCGCCAGGCTATCATTGCTGTGGAAGATAAAAATTTTTATCACCATCACGGAATTGATGTTGAGGGCCTGGCCCGGGCTCTTTATGCCAATTTGCGGGCTGGCAGTATTGTTGAGGGAGGCAGCACCATAACCCAGCAGACCGCCAAAAAGCTGTTTCTAAGTGATGAAAAGACCATCTGGCGTAAAGTCAAGGAACTATATTATGCGATGAAATTGGAGCGCAAATACAGCAAGGATGAAATCCTGGCTCTTTACTGCAATACCATCTATTTCGGTCATGGCGCTTATGGAGTGGAAGTAGCAGCCCGCACTTTTTTCGGCAAGAGCGCTTCCGACCTTACTCTGGCAGAGTCAGCGCTTCTAGCCGGCCTCCCAAACTGGCCAGGACATTATGATCCCTATCAAAATCCCCAGGCCGCGAAAGACAGGCAGGCTGTAGTGCTGGGGCGCATGGTGGAGGAAGGCGTGATCACCTCCGAGCAGAGGCAGCAGGCCCAGCAGGAGGCCTTAAATTACCACCCGGCGGACTACATCACCGGGGATGCCCCCTACTTTGTGGCTATGGTTCAAGATTACTTGAGTAATAAGTACGGGCAGCAAAAGGTTTATCAAGGAGGATTGAAAGTATATACCACCCTGGATCTGGATATGCAAAAAGCTGCCAACCAATCCTATATTGACGGTATGAAAGACCGAGATCCGGACCTGCAGTCCGCATTGGTTGCGTTAGATACGAATACCGGTCAAATTCGGGCTATGATCGGTGGCCGTGATTTTAACCGGTCAAATTATAACCGGGTATTTGCCAACCGCCAACCGGGTTCGACGTTTAAACCCTTTATGTACTCATTGGCTATGAATTCGGGCTTCACCCCGGCCAGCATGCTGACCTGTGAGGAAATCGACTATCCGGTGGCTGGACAGCCGGATTATCATCCCACCGACTATGGCACCGAGCCGTTCCACTGGAAGCCCTTTACCCTCAAAGAAGCGGTAATGCTTTCTGATAATGTGATAGCCGTACAAGTCAACTACCAGTTGGGACCGCAGGCTGTAGCCAACCACGCAGAAATGTTTGGCTTTCCTACCATTCAGCCGGTTCTGTCCCTGCCCCTGGGCTCCACGGAAGTAAGCCCCTTAGAATTGTGCGCCGGCTATAGCGTTTTTGCCAACCAGGGAGTCTACAATCAACCTGCATCGGTGCTCAAAGTCACAGATAGTAATGGTCTGATCTTAGAGGAAAACAACCAGGTACCGCGGCGGGTGGTAGATCCGGAAAATGCCTATATCATCACCAATATGCTGGAAGGAGTCATGGGTCCGGGCGGCACCGGTGGCGGCTTAACCGTTCCGGGAGTTATCACCGCCGGTAAGACAGGGACTACCGAGCAGCGTAAAGACGCCTGGTTTGTGGGATTCAGCCCCACTACCTGCTGCGTGGTTTGGGTGGGCTATGATAAGGACCGCAATGTAAATTTAACCGGGAGTACGGCAGCCGGTCCTATCTGGCAGGGTTTTATGAAAAACGCGCCTGGACAGACCTCCTCCGGTGATTTTATCAAGCCTGATGATATTGTTCTAGAAAATATCTGCCTGGATAGCGGAGAGGTTGCTACTGAATCCTGCCCACGCACTGCAACCATGGCCTTTCGAAGTGGAACTCAGCCGATTGACCCCTGTTATCTACATTCTTTCGGGATAAGAGATTTTTGGAGCCGTTTTACGGACAAGGATTAGTCCCCGATCTAGAGCAAAAAAGGGAAAAAGGCAGCTTTCGCTCTCTTGCGCATCATATCGATTATACTGGATTTTTCTTGTGAAATTGTTCTCCTAATCCCTGCCTTTCGACAAGGATTTCCTTGCTTTTTAGGAAAATATTAGCCAGGAAAGTGGTTGCCAATACTTGGAGGATGAGATATTATTTTAATACAAAGGAAAAGGACTAATCATTTTGGGTGGGGATTAGTAATGAGTCAGTTTAAAGTATTATTGTGCGGAGAATCGCCGCTTTACTCTCAGAGTCTAGCAGTGGCCTTCGGTGAGAATCATCTTTTCCGGGTTACAGAGAATATCGCATTTGAGGATCTTATTCCTTGTGCTGTGCGTATTCAGCCCGATGTAGCAATTTTACGATTCGATGACGAGACTGCTCTGCCACTGCTGTTGGAATTGAGGGCCAACTGTCCGATGCTCTTGCAGGTGGCTATCGTAGACGATCCGGGCCGTTTTGATATGTTTGAATTGATTAATAGTGGTGTACGGGGCTGCCTGCCTTTGCGCATTCTTCCCCGGCAGATCGTCAATGCAGTAGAGCTGATTGTTATCGCTGGCCTGCTCTGTCTGCCCCGGCTCAATCCCCGCGACATGAACAACGGGAACCGGGAGAAAAATGTTGAAAATATTGATACATTAACCTCTCGGGAGCGGGAGGTTCTAATCCTACTGGGCAAGAGTTTTTCCAACCAGGAAATAGCCGAGTCCCTGTGCCTATCGGAATCCACCGTCAAAACTCACCTGCGCAATGTTTTCCGCAAGCTCCGGGTGCGCAACCGTTCGGAAGCGATGGCTCTATTGTACGGCAATAATGTCATGCGCTCTGATAAACTGGCCTAGATATCTGATGCAATTATAAAAGACTAGTAATACAAAGAAGCTGCCCTCCTCAGGTAGGGCAGCTTTTTGTTGCTGCGGACTATGAATTATAGGGTAAAGGTCCTAAATGGCGATGGGAGCCGTTAAAATGCATGTTATGATCTTTGGCTCGTGGTATAGAGGCTTAATATTGGGGGTTGAGAATGGAAGTACCTGCGCAATCTCTATTGCCTTAATCCCATTCCACGTAAAAACCTGATTATGTCGAAGTGTATCTGTAAAACCTGGATTTATAGCGAATTATACCGACCATGTTTTTCAACGATCCTCATACGAAATAAACTCCGGTTAGAAAGAAGGAGAGGGGAAAGTCCGATGAAAGCGTGATTCACAAGCCAATGAGGTAAAACTGGGTTAAAATAGGATGAGTCCTAGGACAAGAAACTAATCCGCAGCCTCTGGCCACTTCCCGCCGGTATCACTGCAATGACCGGAAGATCGCAAACTTTCCATCGAAATACCTGCATGTCGAAGATCAAACTTACCGGGTAGAGTACTAGTCACAGAGAAATACTCCAATTCCTGGAGAGACCGCATATTGCTCACATCGTGCACATTTCTCGGGTAAAAATGATTAATTTCCATTGTGTCGGGGCTGAAACATTTTACGCCCTCTGGTGAATAGTCGATTAGGGTCCAAAAGTATTATTTTATTAGTAGACTATTGGACACCTATAAACTTCTTACAAAAATGCGATGGACATATCCGGACAGTTTATACAATATCTATATTTTCATTCAAAGGAGGGGAGAGAATGTCAACAACTGCTGTAAGACCGGTGCCATTGATGAACAGCTCTGAGCATTTTGTGAAGCGCATAATATCTTCTTTCGCTATCCATTTCACGAAATTACAAGCCAGTGAAGTCATCCCGGAGCTTCTTCTGCGTCGTTCTCTGCGTCTCATTCGCTACCTCCTATTTATACTCACTTCGGCATTTTACCTGGCCGGACCCCCAGTGAATGCTTTTAATATCAAGGTTGTTGTAGTACTGACTATGCTGGTCGCTACATTGCTGGCCCAGAATCTCTATGACAGCTGGGATATGAAGAGCAGCAACCTACAAACAGCACAGGACAATTCTGATGTCCGGGAATCCATGCAGGAAAGGAAAATCTATTCCCTGGCCCGACTGATTATTATCGAAACCATGGGCATTGCCCTCTTGCTTCTACCCACCGGGGGGCTGGACAGCCCGTTCGCCTGGTATGCCCTGAACCCAATTATAGCGGCAGCAGTATTTCTACCCGGCTTCATCTGCTGGGGAGTCCTGGCCCTGTTTCTTGCCACTGCTTCGATGGCTAGCCAAATTTATCCCGGTGTGAATGGTTCCGTTCTATCCTTTACACAGAGTCACCTGAGCGAACTTCTGGTATTTTTCCTGACGACCATGCTGGTCCAGGTGGCGGCCGCTCTATATAATCAGTTGACGATTGCCTATGACCGGCTCAACCTTTCTCATGCTGCCACAGAGAGATCTCTCGACCACATCGCATCTCTATATCAAGCCCTGGAAGCTTTCACCACCCGTGAAGACCTTCTGCAGTTGGCCGACGTTCTAGCGGTTTACTCCGGGCGGCTCTGTGAAGCTCCCGCTGCCTGTTTCTTAAAAGGAAGCGGTGAAGACGGGAAAGAGCATTCGATTTTGCGCGTAGCTGCTCCCCGGGAAACGGACCAGGATATCAATTGGGAAGAGGAGATTAGCCATATTTGGAACCGGATTGGCCCGGGCCACCTGCTGGCGGGTCGGGACAGAAGTGCTATACAGAGGCGTTTAACCGCGGTGCCGATTATATCTCACGGGGAATACTGTGGGCTCCTGGCCTATGATCGGGATGCCCGGCTTGAGTACAATGATGAAGAAAAAATGAAATCGCTCAACTTCCTGGCTGAGCTGGGAGGAATTATTATTGGCCGACTGAAGACCGATAAACTTTGGGGCCGGCTTCTGGTTAGTGAAGAGCAAAATCGGATCAGCAATGAGATTCATGATGGGGTATCCCAGTACCTTTTCAGCATGGTTTGCGCTCTCCATTCTCTATCCAAGGAGAATGCCTATCTCCAGGAAGAACGTATTCAGGAGCAGGTGGGACTGCTTGAAGAAACCGCCCGTCGGGTCTCAACCGAACTTCGAGCCTCAATTTATCAACTGAATCCCTCAAAACGTGGGGAAAGCATTTTCGTGGATAATTTGGCTTCTTACCTGGACGAGCTGGGACGTCTCAATGGCATTCAAGTGGATCTGCAAACAGAAGGAAGCGAAGAGGTGTTAAGCCCTGCTTTGCGCAAAGGCCTATATCGCATTGTCCGGGAAGCCTGCAGCAATGCCATCCGCCATGGAGAATGCAGTGCTCTTGAAGTAAGATTGACGATGTCTGCCAAACAAACAGTTCTGGAAATAGAAAATAATGGGCGTGCTTTCCCTTCGGTCCATAAAGGGCAGAAAGACTTATGGAAAACCGGGTTGGGGCTGCGAAATATGAATCAAATTTCCGCCGGCTTTAATGGGGAGCTAAAGATAGAAAGTAAATCGGGAAGAGGAGCCCTGGTCAGGTGCGCCATTCCCAAATATTACAAAAACACTGAGTGCCGAAAGGAGGCGATAATTTGATGAGACTGGTTCTAATTGACGACCACCCTCTGGTGATTCAAGGTATTTTAGCTGTGGTGCAAAACGAGCCGGATATGGAAGTGGTGGGGACAGCCACCAGCGGCGGTCAGGGCCTGTGTGTTCTTAAAGAATGCCAGCCGGACGTGGCTATAGTAGATATGAGGCTTCCCGGAGAATATGGGTTGGACATCATTAAGAAGGGGAGAACGGTGGCAGAACATTGCCGATTTATCGTTCTGACCTCCTTTAGTGAACGCGGCGATATAAAAAGAGCTATGACGGAAAAGGTGGAAGGGTATGTTCTCAAGGAAGCCACACCTGAGGAAATTATCAGCGCAATTCGCCTGGTAGGGAAGGGAAGAAATTATATAGACCCTGCCATTATGCAAAATATTATGTCATCCCCACAGGATGATCCGATTGAGCATCTCACCCCCCGGGAAATGGAGGTGCTCGAAGCTTTAGCCCGGGGAATGTCCAACCGCGATATAGCTGATTCACTATATGTAACCGAATATACGGTCAAAAAGCATGTAAGCCAGATTCTTGATAAATTAAGCCTGGTAGACCGTACCCAGGCTGCTTTGTATGCCGTATCGAAAGGTTTGGGACAACCGCTGACGCATTATTCTTGAAACCTTTAAACAGAAATCTGTTATAAATACAACTTGGCCCAGACAGGAAATGGAGGGATGTACAAAATGGGGAGGTATGGAGGAAGTTATTGGAGGGGTTGATCCCGGCCCAAACAGCTGTCGAATAAACTCGTTCATAGAATATGGTACTAAAGTGTAATTGCCAAAGTAACAATTGGACCCTGTGAACTATAAACCAGGGAGTCTTGGGATCAAAGCCGGTAGGCTTTAAAGTTAATTGTAAGATGAAGAAAATAATGGTTTATTATTGGAAGCTAGTGCCTTAAATCAGATGCCTTAAACCAGATAGAGGAGGTGCAAACAGTGAGTATAATAACGAAGAACGGCCATAAAAGAAGAGGCTTTACCAAAAAGTCCGGATTGATACTTGCCATCTTGCTTACCCTTAGCCTGGGCTTGATCGGGTCGGCCATGGCCTTGTGGGAAGACTCGCTTACGATTGTGCAAACATATGGAACGGGAACCTTTAAACCGGAATTCACGACTAATTATTCCGATTCTATAGTTCCAAGGGACAAAGGAGAATCAATTAGTAGCGATGCAGCAACTGCTACCGACAGAACGAAAAACACTGTAATAATTAGAAATGCTTATGACAATGATGCATTTATTTATAACTTTTATATTCAGAATAATGGTACTGTTCCGGTAAAAATTGATGACTATAAAGTCAAACCGGACACGATGTCTTCTAAGGTAACCGTGGCAGTCTTCCCTACCGCTCCTGTTCTAGATCGGGGTATAAGTCCGGGTACAGGACAAATAGCCTCCGGTACTATAGCAATTAAAGTGGATGCAGATATTCCAGACGGCCAGATTATTTCGGTGGATTTTCCCTGTCATCAATGGAATCTTCCATACAGCGATAGCGACACTAGAGTCTGGGAAAAGATGTTAACATTAAGTTTTGAAATAAATCGACCAAGTTCATAAATAACTCAAATAAAGCTGGGGCGAAGAATTTTAATTTGAATTGGAAATGGAAACAAGGGAGGGAAGCAATTTGAAAAAGGCCAAGTTTTTGATCCTGTTTATCATATGCGCTATGGCTTTATTAGGCGGGTCTTATGCTGCCTGGTCGGACCATCTTTCCGCCACGGATGTTGTAAAAACCGGTGTGCTCAATCTTCAATGGGCGGCAGGCAACACCATTTACTGGGCGGATGGTAAAACCGGCAGCTCAGTAAAAGCTGCCAGCAACGATCCTGGGGACATGGCTACCCCGGATCCGAACAATCCCAGTGGCGACTCTAGAGATGTCGGTAATTTAGATTTTGTCTATGTAGGGGATAAGGCAGCAGCAACTGGCACCATTGAAAACTGGAGTCAGGACCTGCGTGTTAAGGGGGATAAGTTGACCCTCGGTTTAGGAAACGGCTATCCCGGTTATAAAGCTGCGGTAACTACCAGTATTGTCAATACCGGTACGGTTTCTGCTAAATTTAAGGTGTCGGTAAGCGAGGGTTCTATACCAACCTGGCTCCGGGTACAGATAAAGGACAATTCCGATGGCAAAGGCGTCAACACTTCCGGAGATCTGCTGTTTGACAGTGCCGATAGTACGATCGGAAACACCCTGAAAGACAAAGTGCTGGATCCAACCCGACAACTGCCGGTAGTTATTATTGAAACAGTATGGCTTTCAGTGTCAGGTGGAACTGTGGACCAGTCAGTTGTAAATAAACAGTTTACGCTGCAGTTAACCGGTGAACAATGGAATGGCGACTCAGCGGATGGCAGCTTTACATTGCCTTCCTGGGATAATCCCTGGGACCGTAAGCGACCGTAAGCGATAAAGGAGGGAACATGTAATGAAAAATACGAAAATTGTGGTCATTACACTGATCATAGCCTTTGCCGCGTTGGGCGGAGCTTATGCCCTGTGGTATGACAGCCTGTATATAAACGAAACAGTGGAGACCGGCAAGCTTAACATCGAATGGGCCTGCACAGGAGCCACTGATTCTGGTGAAGATTATACGGGCAGTGGCTATGTAGATCACAAAGAGAAACTGAATCCGGCTGTTTACAAGAATATTGGATCATCGAACTACCTACTTGAAGACGATTCGGAGTTTCCGCCTGTCAGTGGAGTACCTGATGAGCGTAATACGAGAGATAGTATCAAATTTGATCTTAAAAATTGCTATCCTGGCTATCAAGAGAGTGTTGTTACTCTGGTTCGGAATTATGGGGATATGCCGGTTAAGCTTCAGAACTTGCAGCCTAAAGAGCAAATTCCCTCATGGCTTCGGGTGCAGATTCAAGATGGGATGACTCATGTGGTTTATTATGACAGCCAACCGGATGCGAATACTTCTGTGGTTTCCATAAACGGCCAACAAGTGGATCCCGGGCGGTGGCTTAGCCTTGTTTTTATCCAGCGCGTTTTAGACGGAGCTCCGCAAAATCATAATAATATCAATAATCCACAGCAAATTGCCTTCGGAATTGAGGGTGTCCAGTGGAACGCCTATAATGTCAACCCGTTTAACAACACGATTACCCCTGATAAATAATGATGTGAAGCAGATCGAGAAAGGAGGAAACAAGCATGAAAAAAACTAAAGTGCTGGCCCTGGTTTTGGTCTTGGCTTTCGCATCGCTGGGTGGAGCCTACGCCGTATTATATGATCACCTGTATATTAATGCAACCGTTAACACGAGCACTGTGGATGTGGTTTGGCTGGATCCAAGTTCCAGCGATTCCCCTCCTAATTATACCGGCTACTCCAGTGAGGTTGATGTAAGTAAATATGGGAGTGGGAGCGACCGGGCGGTTTATAACCAGGGTTTGGATGGATTGAAACGTTTGGACCGCATGGATGACAATAACAAAAACGACCCAAAAAACGTGGGATCGTTGGATGCGCAGCTGTCCCCAGATAAGTCGTTTCCGTGGGATCCATCGCAAGGAGAAAAGCTTCCCCCATATGTCGGAACCATTGACCCCAGGTTTGATAATGATGTGTTGACCATCACCTTGAAGAACGGGTATCCTGGCTATCAGGAGTATATTACGGCGACTATTAAGAACAAAGGCAAGATTCCGGTTAAGTTCGAAGTCAATCCGGATCTGACCGCTCCGGACCAAAATACCCTGGCCAGGAAAACAGACGTTGGGATTGAAAAATGGCTGCAGGTTAAGATCGTGGATTTTTATGATAATAATATTGTATACTTCGACAGTACCAACACTGTACCCAGTAAACTGGAGGGCAAAAAACTGAATCCTGAAGGCTACCCTGACAATACCGTCAAGGTTAAAATTATCACCAGGATCCTGGACAATGCTCCTCAAACAACTACAACCTCATTTCATTTACAACTACGGGCCATCGAATGGAATGAATATGGGTTCACTTTACCCGACAAGATACAGCTACCAGATTAGAAAGTCATTTCGAAAAAGAACAAATGATTCAAAACCAGGGAGAGAATGTTCGATCCCTGGTTTTGTTAAGTTAGGGAATTTGCAAAAACAGCTGGACTGGGAAGGATTCTGGAACCCAAAAAGCAAATAAAGTGGTATTGGATTAAACAAATTTAACCGGATAGGTTTGGGAGGGGTTCCTATTTCAGATCTTGGAAAAAAGATTCTGTACAGGCGAGTATCACCCTGGCATGCAGCACTGGTGGTCATCGTTTTTGTGGCAGCCTACCTTCTTAATAATTTCCTATTCGGACCGAGAATCTCCGGATTTTGGGGCAGCTATGGCCTGCCCGCGATTATGTGGCTGATGATCGTGATCTTCGCCCTGGGGCTGCCACGCTTCAAGACTTTGGGAAAGCTGCGAGAGCGCCGTCTTCTGTGCTGGCTGGCTTTAATCTGCGTGTTTGTTGGCTTGCTGGGGGAGATGATCCAGGGAGCCATGTCCGGCTTTGGAAAAAGCCCTTATGACCATACCGTGATAGGGATACTGATCAATCTGTTTTCTTTAGGAATTGCGGTGGCCGGACTGGAGATGCTGCGCAGCTGGAGTATGAACCGCTTTTTTACCAACCGCCCAGGATGGGGAATAGGTATACTGTCCTTTTTGTCTACCTGCTTTTTGATACCCTTTGTCAGGATGGCCAATCTGTCATTAAATCTGGGGATTACTAAATTTATTGGTTCGGAATTCATCCCCAGCCTGGCGCAAAACGTACTGGCCAGCTACCTGGTGTTATTGGGGGGGCCGGGTCCCGCCATCATTTACCGGGGCGGTATGATGATTATAGAAAGGATTTCCCCGATTCTTCCTAATGCGAACTGGGTAAGCCAGACCCTGCTGGGTGTTTTGGCTCCGGTAGTGGGGATTGTTCTGGTCAGACAGATTTATCGAGAAGAGAGGCGTACTGTCCGGAAGTCTGAACCTGGTGAAAATACACTGGGATGGGTTGCGACCAGCCTGGCGGCTATTTTGATATTATGGTTCGCCATGGGAGTGTTCAGCTATTATCCCCGGGTCATACTCAGCGGTAGTATGCAGCCGGGAATCAATATAGGCGATATAGTTATTATAAACAGAGTTCCGGGAGAGCAGGTGAAGGTTAACGATATTATTCTTTTCCCGCTTGGCAATATGCAGGTCAGCCACCGGGTTGTTGCCGTCCAAGAGGTTGAGAATAAGCGTTTCTTTATCACGAAAGGGGACGCCAATCAGGATCCGGAGAAGGATCCGGTCTATGAGAAGCAGGTTCTCGGTAAGGTGGTTTTTGTGGCGCCAAAACTGGGATGGATTACACTTTGGCTGCGGGGGGCTGTTACTTAGCGAATTTGACTATAATCCGTAACATTTTTAGAGGGGGCGACTCGGGATGAAGATGAGCATGAAAAATAATATCCGAATGGGACTGATTCTGGCACTATCTGTTCTGGTGCTGGGCGCTGCCGTCATGGCGCTCTGGCAGATAAAGCAGCCGCTGACAACGCAGAAAGAGATGCCCGCATATAAATATAGCCAACAGGCTCAGGTAGATTACCAGGTGCTTTTTTCAAATAACAAATATTTTTCCGACACTTCAGCTGGACCGGGACGAGGTTATCTCACTCCCATTACAGATTCGCTGCAAACCAAGTTTCACTACCTTTACAATGGGGCCGGGGAACAGGCGGGCCGTGTCGATGGAACATATACAATTTCAGCTGCAGTCATCGGTTATACCATGCAAGATAAAGAATCCAGCCAGGGTACGGTAAAGGAAAAAGTAAAGGTTTGGGAGAAAACAACTGAGTTGGTGCCGCCCACCCCCTTTTCAAGCAGCGACGACAAAGCTGAAATAAATGTGACTGTTCCCGTAGGTGTCCGTGATTTCAAACAGTTCGCCGACCAGGTAAACGAGGCGTACAAGTCGGCAGTGGACGCGGTGGAACTCAGCGTAAACTACAATGTCGCTATCAAAGTTAATGCGGTGGAGAAGACTACCCAGGACCAAATTGCTCCGGTTTTGGTTATACCTCTTAAAGGCAATTCCTTCATTGTGGGCGGAAAAACCTCGGACAAAGATGAAAAGACGCTTACCAGCATACAGACCGTCCAAATTCCGGGTGTCAAGACCGCTCGAACTGTATATATTGTTCTTGTTATTGTTCTGGCCATTTTGCTGGCCTTGATGTTGTTCCTTACTACTGCTGAAGAAAATGATCCTTTAAAAGTAGAACTTGAAAACATTATGAAAAAATACGGCGACCGAATCATCGCTTGCGATGGAGCCGCTCCTGTCATTACCGGAGCAATCATGCTTATGCTTAGTTCCATGGATGATTTAATAAAAGCCGGGGACGAGCTGCTGAGGCCTGTACTATATGAAAATATCCGGGACGGGGTGCACACTTTCTATATAATCCATGAAAACATTGTATATTCGTATAAACTGGATGCTGTCAGTTTGAGGCATTCATTGGAGAAGGAATTCGGCCTGTAAACAGGGTTGAATATGTTCGGTACTTTAGTATACCGTAGCGGTGTTTTCCAGGCTATATCAATACTAGACCTGGGAGAGTAGGTTATTTTTGCATTTTGTAGTATAGTTAAAACAAGGCAATTAATCTACAATTGTAGTATAAGACACTGATCTGGAAAGGGGGATAATGGGTGAAGAAGATATACATTCTTTTACTTATTGCAGTATTTAGTCTGATGATCTGCGGAAGCGCTCTGGCAGATGCTGATCTGGTGGAATGGGGAAATAATCCCACTTCCAGCGATTCCAACAGTTCCGGGACGGGAATAGACCGGATGGATACAGGTAACACAAACGAACCCGGAAATTGGGGGTCGACCGAAGTTCAACGAGACATGATTAATGGAAAAACTCTCGAGGTTACAATAAACAACGGCTATCCGGGGTATCAATCTTATATTGACGATACGATTGTTAATGATTCAGGCTCAGCTGTAAGCGTGACCGGAGTATCTGTCACCGGAGATCCCAGTATTTTAGTGGAACTTAAGAATATGAACGGAACTCCGACCACTTTTTCCGATACGGTTCCTTTTGATATTGCTAAAGGTGGCATAGTGCCGGTCCGTTTAATTGTCCGGGTTCGGCAGGTGGCTGCGCAAAACAACACCTATACTGCCAAGGTTGTCATTGATGTCCAGCAAGATAGTAAAGGCGGCGATGATGATGACGACGACGACATCATCGGCGATGATGATGATGATGACACTACACCGCCAGAACCGGTGACTCTTTCGCAGCCGCCGGTTAAGGAGCCGATCAAATTGCCTGTCGAACTTCCTTACACGGGCGCCAATGTAGCGTTGTTCACCGGAACCGGATTGGCTCTGGGAGGTTTTGGACTCGTAATAAGACGGAAAAAATAGCTAGGATTCAATATGGCAAGGAACAGAAGAAACAATAAATGGAAGCATATAGGGACCGCAGTTGTTATCACGGCTGCGGTTATCCTTCTTTATCCTTTCCTCACTGATATTTATTCTCATTTTGAGCAGACACAGCTTGTAGGGCAGCAGGAGCTTGTACAGAAACCATCTTTGCAAGAGGTCCAGGGGAAAGACAATACTGCCACTGAAGATGATTCGCCAAAGGGTAAAGTGAAATCTGCTCCCATTGATGCCTGGGGTTATTTGAACATACCAAGCCTCGGAGTGACAACCGCGGTTGTTGAAGGAACGACCCCGGAAATGTTGACCATAGCACCGGGATGGTATACCGAATCAGCTTTGCCGGGACAGGGCAATACGGCTATTGCCGGCCATTTAAACTGCTACGGAAGCTATTTCCGGAGGCTTTACACCCTGGGAGTTGGAGATCAGATTTTTCTAACCTACAAGGATAAGATATATTGCTATACAGTTGAGTCGGTAACAACCATCAGCAGTGTTAGCGATATTATATTCCCATGTGGCTACAATGCGCTGACCCTGACCACCTGCACCACGGAAGACAAAGAAATGCGTACAGGGGTTCGAGCACGGCTGGTTTCTGTCCAGGATGTTGAAAAACAACAATCCTGATTACCTGACATTGTAAAGTGGGGCCTGTTCTACTATTCTGGAATTATTTCCTGTCGTATTCCCTGTCGGACAAATTATTTGATGCTTATGAGGCTGCTAAGATCGGAGGTTTTTGTGTGGAGGGGAAGGGTGCCTCAAGTTTTAAGGCTATGCTTATAAAATACCTGCCGGTTATATTATTGTCAGGGGCAGTGATTTGCCTGACATATGGTGTTGTGAAACTCTACGGCGCGGCCGATAAATTTGAAAAAAAAGCTGAGCTACTGGAATCGCGGGTATTGTCCGCCTCCGATCAGGCACAAGCGGTCAGCCTGGAAACGGGAGCTGTTAATAATGCCCGGTATATTGTTTTTATTTCCGTCAGTGACACCCGGCAAAGGGCTGCGGTCTTTCAGGGAAAAGGCAATACACCTCAGGAAGCTTGGAAAAATGCCAAAAGCCTCACGAAACGTTTTATAGTGACTAACGATTATGATCCTGCATGGATTAAGGTGGATATTGTAAATCAGGTTAGCAAAATTACCACCGCTGATCTTTATAAACAAATTAAGCTATTACCTGAAAATTTTTTGCGGGAGGGGATCTCGTTTGACGGTTCCTTTAACATTGCCCTTCTCGAGGCGGAAATTAGCGGCAACAAGATCATTGACTACGATGGAGACAAATTAAACCTTGATAACCTTAACAGCTATTTAAAGCAATACAACCGCGGGTCGCTTATGCAGATACCCGATAGTCTATGGTTATTTTCCTGCCAGGGGTATTTCTGTGATAATAACAATAAGGTATATGAGCTTTATAACAACGACGAAGACTATGGCCGGCGCAAAATTGATGTAGTGGATAAGAATGTAGCCAGGGGTCTGACTGATACAGCATCACAATTTTTAGTTAATATTGTGCAAAAGGATGGCAGTTTTATTTATGGGTACTATCCTACCTATGATAGAGAAATACAAGATTATAACACTATGCGTCATATCGGCGCTGTGTGGAGTTTGATAAAACAATATAAAAACACCGGAGACCAGACCCTGGTGCCCCCAATAGACAGCACTTTAAATTACGTGGTTCAAGGCTTTATTGATTATCCTGGCCAGGATACTGCTTATGTAGTTGAAAGGAAAGCCAATGAAGTTAGAATTGGCGCCAACGGGCTGGCAATATTAATGCTGGTTGATTATATGGAAGCGTTTCAAACTGATAAATACAAAGAACTGGTCATCAAACTTGGTAATGGCATTTTGGAGCTCCAGGACCCCAAAACCGGCAAGTACTACCAGGTGCTGAATTCTCAGGATTTTTCACGTAAAGAAGAATTCCAGACCGTTTTCTTTGATGGTGAATCCACTTATGGGCTGGTCAAACTATACGCCTATTCAAATGATAAGAAATACCTGACTGCCGCCTGTAAGGCTGCCGATTATTTTATAGCCAATGACTATACTAAATATAAGGACCATTGGATTGCTTATTCCATGAACGAACTTACCAGGTATGCACCTGAAGCGCGGTATTATGAATTTGCGCTCAGAAACGCCCAGGTAAACGTAAAGACGATTAATAATGCGGAAACTACGTATCATGTCTTTTTCGAACTGCTGATGGCAACTTTCGATGCCTATGACCGGATCAAACAGAACAACATTCCATTGCCCTATCTAAAAGAGTTTGATGAAAAATATTTTATCGAGACTATTTACAAACGGGCAAGAATGGGGCTCAATGGCTATATGTATCCGGAGTATGCTATGTATTTGCAAAATCCGGCTCGGATTGTCAACACATTTTTTATTCGCCAGGACTGTTATAGAATAAGAATTGATGACATGCAGCACTTCAACATGGGATACTATGCTTATTACAACAACTACGACAAACTTGAAAAGTACCGCAAGGATCTGGGCATAGCCGATTAATACGGAGGTCTTTCATGTTAAAAAAAATTTTGTTAATCAATATTGTTTTAATATTTATTCTTGCGCAGAATGCTATGGCTTCTTCAATAACATTTTTAGTTAACGATAAACCAATCATTTTTTCTGTTTCGCCGGTAGCCGTAAAAGACAGAATCCTGGTGCCTTGTAGAGATATTTTTGGGGCTCTTGGGGCTGCGGTTGCATGGGATGATGCGACTCAAACGGTAACCGCCAGAAAGGGAACAGACGAGATAAAGTTTGCAATTAACGGACTTGCCTATAAAAACGGCCGGGCAATTAACCTGGCCGCCCCGGCCCGGATTATTCAAGGAAGCGCCATGGTGCCGCTGCGTTTTGCAGCAGAAGAACTTGACTATGAGGTATCCTGGAACGGTACCAGCGGGACAGTTGCCATATCTGCAATTTCAGGCAATCCAATCCAGCCGCCCCCGGATACTTATAGCAATGATCAAAAAGTGCAGTATTATCTTTCTGCCATGGGCTTTCCCACAGAAGCGGGAAATGCATCACAAAATGAAGTTTTAACTACTTCAAAGGCCATCCTGTTCCAATATAAGATGGGTTTAAAAATAACAGGAAAGTTTGATATGGACACAATAGCCGAGCTTGAAAGAAGTGCCCAAAAAGGATGGACATATGACAGCATCATGAATCGGGAAGGCCAGAAGCTAATGCTTTTATCAAAGAATCCTGAAATCAATGGGAAACTTAACACAGCTGATATGGTGGTTATGCCTGCACCCTATGGACAGAAAGGGCTGCTTCCTGCTTATACCGCGGTTGGCTGGGCAAAACTTGTTCAGGCTGCGGCCAAAGATCCTGGTAACGATATGAGCGCCTTTATGTTAATCAGTGATATTGGCGGTTATCGTTCATATGATCAACAAGTTGAATTGTATAAAGAGAGCGGACCTGCAACCGCCGCCCTGCCGAGCCGGAGCCGTCATGGATTCGGCCTCGCTATTGACTTTAATTTTTCCGATCCACAAACAGGCAGGGCCGTGTCACACGAATTGAAATGGATGGAAAAAAACGCGTCAGCCTTTGGATTTACCCCCGACACTACACCGAACGACAGTAGGCCCTGGACTTCGTATTTTCCGGATGGAAGCCTTAATTATTGGGAAACGTGGCACTGGAACTACCCATCTTCTACGAAATACCAATAAAAATCGGTTATAGTTATACATAAAAATAGCGGAGATAATTTCTCCGCTATTTTTATGGAGATTTTGGAGGGATGCCTGTAACATCAAAGGGAAATATCAAGGGGACATTCCTTACCGCTATTACTGAAGCGTTTTCATAAATAAAATATCTCAAGACATTGATTAAACCAACTGAATTATTAAACCCCTAGGGAAGGTGTGTCCCCGTACCTTAGTCCAGGGTGGGACTGCTGTTGGTATGGGTGACAGCCAGAACGTTCATATCCGGGGCTAAGAATTTTGTTGAGGGGGCAAATACAAAGCTATTATCCTGTACATAGCCGGCATCCCAGCATGAATCTACGGGTACCCATTTACCATTGATCTGCACTTCATTCCAGGCGTGGAGACATTTAGACGAACTGCCCCCCGACACTGCTTCGCCATATATTACCCGAGCTTGCAAGCCTGCTGCTCGGGAAAGAGCAGCAAGCAGGAAAGCATAATCCCTGCACATGCCGGTGCGGGTTTTTAAAACCTGGCTGGCGGAATGTAGCGTGTTGTCATTACTGATATAGGCATTGCAGTCAAAAGAGATATTATTTGTAATCCAATCATGGATATTGCGTAGTTTCTCCATGTCATCCAGCCCGGAGGGAGCCAGGGAGTCTGCCAGCTGAATGATCTCCGGATTATCACTGTCGACATAACAGGAAGCCGAAGTGTAGCGAGTATCTTGTGCCCCCTGGTTTTCGACCAGAAAGCGGATGCTGCCGTCAAAACGCTCGGCGTTGTCCCCGGCCCATACGGTATATTCTCCTTCTCCCAGACGGAGATTGATGTCGGTGGTAAAAGATCCGCCCGCCACCTCAGCCTGAGCTCCGGACAAATCTCCCTGTGGTCCCCTTACGCAGAACCAGACAGTAGGTAAATCCGATTTTCCGCTGATAGAAACGGAGCCATGGCATCCGATGCCGCTGGTTTGGGGAGAAGTGATGCGGATATGGGAGGACTCCAACCCCACGCTATAGGTGGTGGCTGTTGCCGTTTGATCCATACTACTGAGTCCGATCAGTAGTATTAATGAGAACAGTAGGGTATATATCGTCCGTTTCATCAGAACACCTCCCGACAAAAAAACTGCACACCAGTGCAGGTAAATTATCGTTTGATATACCGGCAACTGGCTGGCCTGGCGGTTTTGAACCACTTTAGCCCCTCTAGTTTTGCGCCGCCATCTTTCGATGACTTTGCCTTTTTCCTTTATGAAACTGTAGGATTTAAACTAAAAATATAGGACTTAAGAATCATATTAGTACTAATAGTACAATAATAACATATTTTTTAGGATTGCAATACAACTTGGGAAAAATATTTGATTAAATTTATGATAGAAAAAGTAGAAATGGCCATAAAAGCCGGATGAGTTGGCGTTATTAATAAGTTTGGACAGAAAAATGCATGGAATATAGGACCTAGACATTAAAACAATATAGGACTAAGCAGAGATGCTTCGATTCATAAGAATAAGCTTCCGGATGGTATGGAAATTACAGACGGAAACATCCTGGTAATATTGGGGTTTTCGATGTAAAATAGCGATAATGTGGTATGCTTTGAATCGAAACCTCAAGGTGGTATGCATGTGAATAGAATTAAATCGTAAATGGTATTGGGCCTGAGCTTGGATTTAAGTATTTTTGCCTAAGCAGGCCTATGCTTACAGGAAAATAAGTAATAAACATAGAAATATTCACCAATGGCATTGATTGGAGGCGGAGCAATGGAGGGGAAAAAACCCAGCAATAACAATTATAACCGGGTTTGCGTAAATATTTTCAACGAAGAATATGTGGTAAGGGGCGATGAGAATCCTGAATATATGGAGATGCTAGCTTCTTATGTGGACCGGCGGATGAGGATGATTCAAAGCCGTAATCCCAACCTCTCCAGTGTTAAAACTGCTGTCCTGGTAGCTTTGAATTTGGCCGATGAGTTGAACAAACTGCAAGAAGACTATGACGAATTGGTCAAGGCCCTGGAAGAAGAAAAGAAAAATAAGATGGGGTAAATCAAGATGACCAACCGCGAGGTAGCTCACACCCTAGAACGGATCGCTGATATTCTGCAGATCAAGGATGAGAATCCTTTCAAGATCAGGGCCTACCGCCGGGCAGCGGATGCTATCTATCATCTTAATGAAGATGTAAAAGTGCTTCATCAAACCGGCAGGCTGGGAGAAATACCGGGAGTGGGTAAATCGGTGCAGAGCGGCATCACGGAAATGCTGGAAAAAGGCAGCCTGGAGTATTATGAAAGACTCCTGGAGGAGGTTCCTTCAGGAGTCTTAGATATGTTGGCCTTGCCCGGCATTGGATATAAGACGATCAAAACCATTTATGAAGGTTTGGGCATCGACAATTTGAACGATCTTGGACAGGCGGCCCGGGAGGGCAAAATTCGTGTTCTGCCCGGTCTGGGCGCCAAGACGGAGTACAATATTATCAAAGGGATGGAGTTGCTGAAGAAAGGATCAAAACGAGCCACCCTGGGCCTGGCTCTGCCGGTGGGCGAGGATTTTCTCAACTATCTTCGTCACAGTGGAGTTGTGCAAGAGGCTGAGCTGGTGGGCAGCATTCGACGCGGCCAGGCATTGGTTGGAGATATCGATGTCCTGGTGAGCACCCGGGATGTGGGGGCGCTTTTGGAAAAGGTGCGTGGTTATCCGGGATTGAAACAGATTGAGGCAAACACCGAAGAAAATATTAAGGGACGACTTCGTTGGGACCTGCCTTTTGAGCTCATAATGGTTGCGGAGCAAGCGTTTGCAGCCGCCCTGGTATGGACAACCGGCTCCAAATCCTTCCGTGAGATACTGTTTCCTGAAGGCCGCCGCCAGGAATATCTGGGTTTGAAGAGCGAAACCCAGGTTTTTGAGAAACTGGGGCTGCCTTTTATTCCTCCTGAGCTGCGAGAGAACCGGGGAGAATTGGAAGCGGCCCGCTGCGGACAGCTGCCTCAATTGATCCAGGAAGGAGATATTCAGGGCGATCTTCATGTGCATACCCGTTGGAGTGACGGAGCGGTAGATCTGCCGGGAATGGCTGAGGCAGCAAGGAATTTAGGCTATTCTTATCTGGCTATCACGGATCATTCACAATCTCTGGCTATCAGCGGCGGTCTGAGCCCGGAACGTCTTCACGCCCAGGGGCAGGTTATCGATGCCCTGAACGCTCGCCAGCCGGATTTCCACATCCTCAAGGGGGTGGAAGCGGATGTCCTGAAGGATGGCCGCCTGGATTATGACGCTGAAGTACTTAAGGGGATGGATATGGTTATTGCTTCGCTTCACAGCCATTTCAAGCTGGACCGGGAAGCACAGACTGAACGCATCCTGACAGCGATAAAGACCCCCGGAGTAAACATCATTGGCCATCTAACCGGACGCCTGCTCAACCGTCGTCCGGCTTATGAGCTGGATCTGGAAAGAGTGTTGGATGCTGCAGCCAAGCACCAGATGGTGTTGGAGATTAATTCCCATCCCGACCGCCTGGATGTTGATGCTGAAATTGCCCGCCAGGCGAAAGAGCGGGGTATAAAGATGGCAGTAAACAGTGATGCCCACGACCAGCAGGAATTGAAGCTCTTGCGCTATGGGGTGATCAATGCTCGCCGGGGTTGGCTGGAAAAGAAAGATGTGATTAACTGCGGGAACTTGGATGAGATGCAAGCCTGGCTAAAGAAGAAATGAACACCCGCACAAGCTGTGACCGATCCAGCGCATAGGAATAAGTCGGCAAAGGCTGGCGGAATACTAAACCAGGAAAGAGACACGGGAGGCTAACCTGGATGCTGTATTACGCCCTGCGGGCTGCCGGTATGTACTATTTGGCCCTGTTGATGATTCGCCTTCTGGGGAAAAGAGCGCTGGGCGAGCTGGGGCCTTTTGATTTTGTGGTGATGACCGGGGTCGGTCATACGGTGGTTTCGGTAGCTCTGGACAAAAGCATACCTTATTATGAAGGAATCGTTATCCTGCTCACTCTGGCCATTCTGGAATACTTGATGGGTTATCTATCTCTGAAAAACCAGCGCCTTTCCGACCTGCTTACTGGACGCCCGGTAGTACTCATTGACCAGGGACGTATTATAAAAGCAAACCTGGCTCGTGAAAAGTTTAATATCGACGACCTTCTTCAGGAACTGAGAAAGCGGGGCATCAGTGACGTGGATGAGGTGGAAAAAGGCATTTTGGAATCCTGCGGGGGATTCACCGTGGTGCTTCGAGAAGAGGATCAGCCGATTTCCCGCCGTGATCTGGGTTTGCACAAGGCGCCTCGCACCGAAATACCCACCAACGAGAACATGGATCGAGCTGAATTCCTTGCCCGGCAGCAACAAATCTCGCGGCAGGCGCCCGGGTTTCTGCTGCCGGAAGCCCTGACCGGAATTGAGGAAAGGTTGGATCAGCTTTATGAAAAAATGGCTTCACTGGAGCAGGGCCTAAAGGCGGTAGAATAAGTGTTTATGTTATAATTATGCCAGGTTATAAGGGGAAGCATGGGGATGGTCCTTTTGCTTCCTCTTATCACACGGAAACCACGAAACCACGGGGACGGTCCTTTTGGGCTTCACCCCAAAGGACCGTCCCCGTGGTTTTCTAGTTTCTTTGGACAAAAACCGGGAACGTGAGAGGCCAATTTTACAATTCCCGGGATTGAAGGGGAGGTTGTTCCAGGATGAAGCTGAGAGCCATATATGACCTAGCCGTGGAAATGGGCAAGCATTACGATGTGCGGGGCAGCCAGGTGCAGCGAGTGCTTGAAGACAAGAAAAAGAAATATGAGAAGCTTCCAGAAGAGGAGAAAGCCGCTTTTGATGTGGAAAGCTTGGGAAACCCGTTTAGCGATAGCCGAATTCTGGTGGGAAGCGGAGAAGAGGAAATAAACAGCCTGTTCGTTGGAATTGACATCGAAACTCCGGAGATTCTCCTGGCCGACCGGCTGCGGGAGAGAGGGCAGGCCATTGATCTGGTATTGGCCCACCATCCCGAGGGACTGGCTCAGGCAGCCATGCATGAAGTCATGCATCTGCAAGCCGATTTGCTTGAAAATGCTGGTGTACCGATAAATGTCGCCGAATCCATTATGGCTTCTCGTATTTCCGAAGTGAGACGCGGGCTGATGCCCCTTAACCATCAACGTGCGGTTGACGCTGCTCGTCTGTTAGGGCTGCCTTTTATGTGTCTGCATACTCCGGCTGACAATCTGGTCAATTACTTCCTTCAGGATTTACTGGACAGCCGTGCCTGTACAACCCTGGCAGATGTGATGGAACTGCTTCAAACTCTGCCCGAATATCAAAGAGCTCGGGAGTTAAAAGCCGGACCCTATCTTTTGATGGGGAATAGGAGCAGACGACCGGGACGCATTCTGGTCAAAATGACGGGTGGCACTTCCGGACCGGAGCGGGCATTTGAAAAAATGGCTCAGGCCGGGGTGGGCACCTATATTTGTATGCATCTGCCTGATAAACAGCGGCAGGCTGCCCGGGATCACCATGTCAACGTTATTATCGCCGGGCATATGGCCAGCGATTCTCTGGGGATGAACCTGTTTCTGGATCATGTGGAAGATCGGGGGGTAAGAATCATTCCCGGTTCCGGCTTGATACGCATTCGACGCGAGAAAGGGCTGGATCTTCCGCCGGAACTTAATAACTGACTTATCCGGTGAACAAGGGGACGGGCAAGGGGACGGTTCTTTTGCCTGCATCATTGATATCGCGGAAATGCAGGCAAAAGAACCGTCCCCTTGCCCGCCTTAATCGTCAATCATCACTCAAAAGGAGAGCTATTAACATGGAATTACTGGCCCCGGCGGGCAATCCGCAGGCTCTGCGGGCGGCTATTGCTAATGGAGCCGATGCCGTATATTTAGGCGGGCAGCAGTTCAGCGCCCGCCATTCTGCAGAAAACTTTACTCGAGAAGAGATTAAGGAAGCAATCCTCTACGCTCATTTGCATGGCAGGAAAATTTACCTTACGGTCAACACCCTTCTGGATAAAAAGGAGCTAATCGCGGCTCTGGATGACATTTATGATTTGTATCGCCAGGGAATTGATGCAGTAATTGTTCAGGATCTAGGCTTGTTGCAAGCACTAAGGAACCTACTTCCTGAGCTTCGCATCCATGCCAGCACCCAGATGACTATTCACAACCGGGAAAGCTGCCAGCTTCTTCAGGAGCAGGGAGTACGACGTGTTGTCCTGGCCCGGGAAATGGCCCTCGAAGAAATACGCCAGGTAAAGCAGGGAGTGCCAGACTTGGAGCTTGAAGTGTTCGTTCATGGAGCCCTCTGCTATTCCTATTCCGGGCAGTGTTTATTCAGCAGTATAGTAGGTGGGAGAAGCGGCAATCGGGGACGTTGTGCCCAACCCTGTCGATTGTCCTACCACCTGTGCGGAGAGAACAGCAAGGTAGTTCAGATCGAAGATAATCTGGGCTCCCACCTGCTGAGCCTGACTGATCTCTGTTTATTGGATCACCTGCATCTGCTGGAGGATGCCGGGGTAAATTCATTAAAGATTGAAGGCCGGATGAAGCGACCTGAATATGTGGCAGTAGTCACCAGGGTTTACCGTCAGGCTCTGGACCGCTTGCAGGAAACAGGAGTCGGGCAGGTTGAAGATGAAGAGGCCCGCAGCGATCTCTTAAAAATTTTCAATCGCACCTTTTCTACTGGATACCTGCTCCCCCAGACCGGAGGCCTGTTAAGCGCCAAGCGGCCCAACAACCGAGGGGCACTTGTGGGGCGGGTTATTGAGCAGGATGCGGATCTGGAAACCCGTATTAAACTAGCTGCTCCCCTGCAGGAAGGGGATGGGGTGGAGATATGGGTCAGCCGGGGCAAGAATCCAGCCCTGGTGGTTAAGAATATGCGGGTGGAGGGCCAGAGTGTGGAAAATGCAGAGCCAGGCTCCGTGGTCAGTTTCAAACTGAACGGGCGGGTTGCAGCCAATGACCGGGTCTTTAAAACCCACGATCAGAAGTTGATCACCCGGGCAATGGAAAGCATCAGGGGAAAAGACACAGACCGTATACCCCTTCATGTGGAAGCCTGGCTGGAACCTGGTGAGCCATTGCGCCTCTGCTTTACTGATCCAGAGGGATTTCAGGTCAAGGTGGAGACGGCCAACCCAGCAGTTGAAGCCCAACAACATCCCCTGGATAAGACGACCCTGGAAGGAAAGATTGATCGGCTTGGACAGACGCCCTATCGCCTGGGTGCATTAGATTTTCATAACCATGAACCTTTGATAATAGCTTTTCGCGAAATCAATCAAGCCCGTCGCCAGGCTGTTGAGAAGCTGCTATCTTTACGCATAGGAGAACAGGCCAGGAGTGAACCGCAGTTCGAGATGTTTAAACAGACTCGCGAACGTTTGATGAAGCCCCTGCCAACTTCCCAGGAATTGCCGTCTACGCGCCTCAGTGTAAGTGTAAGCAGTTGCGAAGAAGCCCGGGCTGCACTACGGGCAGGGGCCCAGCGAGTATATCTGGGGCTGGAGGGTCTGGGGAGTCGTAAAAAGCCGGTGATCCAGAATATAGTATCTTTGGTCGAGGAAGCCCGAGGTTGCAGAGCAGAGTTGGTGCCTGCCCTCCCCCGTATTCAGAAGCCGGGTGAATTGGATGCATGGCAGCCCCTGGTTGAGGCAGGCGTGCGCACAGTGATGGCCGGCAACCTGGGTGGGATCCGATGGGGTCTGGAGCGGGGCCTTCATGTTTGTGCTGATTACAGCCTTAATGTCTTTAATCCTTTGAGTCTGGATTTTCTTCTCCGACTGGGCGTGGAGGAAGCATGCCTTTCGCCTGAACTGGATTTAACTCGCCTGCAGGAATTTGCGCCGGGACAGCGGGTTGAAATCCTAGTGCATGGAGATGTGCTGTTAATGTTATCGGAATGCTGTATCATGAGAGAGATTCAGGGAAAAGAAGCATGCGGTCTTTTATGCCAGCAAGAATCCCTGGGGTTGAAAGACGATAAGGGCTATCAATTTCCTGTTTCAACAGATGCCTATTGCCGTTTATATTTGTTTAATTCACGGACGCTGTGCCTAATGGAGAATTTGAGCCAGATTCTGCGCCTACAACCGGGCGGAATAAGGATGGATTTGAGACTGTCAAATGCAAAAGAAATTGATAAGCAGGTTTCTCTGTATCGGGAGGCACTGGAGGCTCTTCGGAAAGGCCGGCGAAACGACCTGGCTGATATCCGGCAGAGGCTGATCCGGGACGAGGACCAGATGTATACCCGCGGGCATTTTCTGCGCGGAGTGCAATGAAAGAGATGTAACAGGGTGGATGAGGGATATGGATGAAAAAATTCTAAATAAATTGGAATATAACAAGATTAGGGATCAACTAGCCAGTCTTTGCAGCTCTGTAGGGGGGCGCACTCAAGCCCTGGCTATGGAACCCCAGTATAATATGGATCATCTTCAACAGCTATTGGATGAAACTGAAGAGGCCATGGAAGCCTTGCGCTTTCAGGAACCTGGTTTTCTGTCTGACCTTCAGTTAATTAAAGCCTTCCTGGATAAAGCCAGAGTTGGGGGTCTCCTCATGCCGGGAGAATTAAGGGAGATTTATCTGGTAGCCAGGGCTTCCTCCTTGGCCATTAAATATCTGGCTCCCACCTCCCGGCCGCGCCTGGCTGCTATAGGCAGGTTGATTCATCCCTTGCAGCCCCTGGAAAAGAGCATCGATCAGGCTATCAGCGAGGAAGGGACGGTGCGTGATGAGGCTTCTGAAAAATTGCGCAGCACTCGCAAACAGATAAACACCTTGCGGGGGCGCATTAAAGACTACCTGCAGGACTTTATTCGCTCCACCAGCAACCAGAAGATGCTTCAGGACATCCTGGTGACAGAGCGCGACGGGCGCTATGTGGTGCCGGTCAAACAGGAATATCGCACTGAAGTGAAAGGAATCATTCATGATGAATCAGCCAGCGGTGCTACGGTGTTCATTGAACCCCTGCCGGTGGTTGAGCACAATAACCGCATCCGCAGCCTGCAGATGGAGGAGAAGCGTGAGATTGAAAGAATACTGCGTCTTCTCAGCCAAAAGGTAGCAGTGATGGAAGAAGAGTTGGCGGAAAACCAGGAACAATTATCAGGATTGGATTTGATTTTTGCCCGAGCTCGTCTGGCTTATAAAAGCGATGCTTTTCGGCCTCAACTAAATAATCAGGGTATTGTGGATTTGAGCCGTGCTCGCCACCCCCTGCTGGGGGAAGGAGCAGTCCCCATCGATGTTCACCTGGGAGATAAGTTTGATATCCTGGTAATTACCGGTCCCAACACTGGAGGCAAGACAGTCGTTCTGAAAACCATAGGCCTTTTAACCCTCATGGCCATGTCCGGCCTCTTTGTACCGGCTCGAGAAAACAGCCGAGTGTCTGTTTTTGACCATATTTTCGTGGATATTGGCGATGAGCAGAGTATCGAGCAGTCCTTGAGCACTTTTTCCTCGCACATGGGCAATATTATCGAGATTCTCAGGCAAGCGAACAACAGGTCTCTGGTTCTTCTGGATGAACTGGGGGCGGGTACTGACCCGGCAGAAGGGGCGGCCCTGGCCCGAGCAATCCTGGAAGACCTGATTAATAAGAAAAGTCGGGTGGTTATCACTACCCACCAGAGTGAGTTAAAGAATTTTGCTTTTCAACACCAGCGGGCTGAAAATTCCTGTGTGGAGTTTGACCCCCGAACCCTGCAGCCCACCTACAAGTTGACCATCGGTATGCCCGGGCAGAGTAATGCTCTGGTAATTGCACGGCGGCTGGGGCTGGACCCAACCCTGGTGAATCACGCTCGGGAATTGCTTCCCAGGAACGAGCAAGAAATCGGGCAGATGATCCGTCAGTTGCAGGAGAGCCGCCAACAGTTTGAACAGTCCAACCGGGATATGGAGAATCTGAAGGCGGATATTTTAAAACAGAAGCAGGAGCTGGAAGAAGCGAGGCACCGCTTCCAGACCGAGCGTGAGGAGATCTTGAGCAAAACCCGCGAAGAAGCCCGCAGCTACTTGCGCGGAATCAAAGCCGAAGCTGATGAGGCTATCCGAGACATGAAAGAGGTGCTCAAGAACCGGGAAGCGCTGCCCAAATGGCACGAGATCGAGCTGAGCCGCCAGAAGCTCAAGAATCTATCCGCGGAGGACCTTTCGGATCCGGTGATATGGAAAGGAACCGGTAAGTTCAAGCCCGGTGATTATGTGTTAATTGGAAATATACACCAAAAAGGTTATGTTCTTACCGTTCCCGACAGTCAGGGAGAGGTTAGTGTTCAAGTGGGGAATATGCGGCTCAATGTCCAGAGCAAGAATTTGCAATCCTGTAAACCCGGGCCTGAAGTCGTGACATATAATCACGCGCCTTCATTTTTGGAGAAAGCTCAGAAGATTTCCCGGGAAATTGATGTACGGGGGAAACTTGCCGAGGAAGCATTACTGGAAGTGGACCGTTACCTGGAGGATGCGAATCTGGTGGGGCTAACATCAGTGCGGATTATTCATGGTAAGGGCACTGGTGCTCTGCGCAAAGCAATTCGCAGCTACCTTTCCGATCACAACTATGTTAAGGAATTCCGGGACGGATTCCGGGAAGAGGGAGGCCACGGGGTGACCGTGGTTGAACTCAGGTAGCAGGTGTCAACAACCCCGTCCCCTTAATACTCCTACAAACTTTTTCATGATAAGAAAGCGAAACAAGAGAGACACCCCTCTTGTTTCGCTTTTATTATACTAACAAATCCTATTTTTTGATCTGGTGGTCTTTCAGAGGGCAGGGGGGTGGAGGCACCGCTGTCGCTGGTATAGTGATGTACTGAATCTCATCTGGAGGGCAGCCTCCGCTTTGCCCGGGGGCAGCAATGTTGGCCAGGAACTGTTTCCCCTTATTACGTGGGTCACGGCAGACAGCAATGGTTTTACCTGTGATGCTGCCTATGCCGGGAGCGGTATGGATGTCACAGGTTTCCGTGGGAATGCGAGCTGTTTCTATGCTATTGGGATTGTCCACTTTTACCAGGGTCCGCAGCTCGGGGTGGGGGCAAAATTTACCAGCCAATTTGCCAGATTCCGGACAGATGTAAACCTGCTGGTGCACATCACAAATCTCGCTGGGGACACAATCAGCCCTACAATAATCGGTAATGAAGTCGTCCGCGGGACAAGCGGCCGAATGCTGCTTTCCGGATTTAGAGCACACTGATGCTTGAATAATCTTGTCCGGCATAGTGAAGGTGGTGCTCCCACCATGCTTATGGGCTCTGGTCAATAATTCGCGGAACAGCGGAGCTGGCCAAGACCCTCCATAAATGTGATTCATGCTGTATTCCTGGCGGTCATAACCCATCCAAACAGCGCAGGAGTATTCGGGAGTGAAGCCGCAGAACCAGGAATTGGCGTATTCTTCCGAAGTTCCGGTTTTGCCACAGGTAGGTATGCCAGGAACCTGGGCCTTGGTACCGGTGCCTGCTTGAACAACGGTCTGCAAGAGGCTGTTCATCAACCAGGCAGTTTGCGGCATCATGACCCGCTTATAATCAGGCTTAAATGAATAGATTGCAGATCCGTTGGCATCTTCGATTTTGGTGATCAGATGTGGTTTAATGTACGTTCCACCATTGCCAATGGCCCCATAAGCAGCGGCCATTTGCACAGTTGTAACTCCATGGGTTAACCCCCCCAAAGCCAGGGGAGCCAGAGCCAAATCATTGGTATTGGGAGCGTCGACAAGGTTTAGACCCAAGTTATTGGCAAAATCAAAGGAGTAGCGAATTCCGACTTTTTGCAGGAGTTGGACAGCATAGGTATTGATAGAAAACTGGACACCGGTTCTCATGGGTATAAGGCCGCGGTATTGGCCGTCATAGTTCACGGGCTTCCATACGGTATTCCCAACTTTTATGGCCAGGGGCGAATCATCCAAAACATAAAAGGGCATAATCCCCTGTTCCAGGGCCGGTGAATAGACGGTTATGGGCTTTATGCTTGAACCTGGTTGACGATAAGCGCTGGTTGCCCGGTTGAAACCGCGCTGTTGTTCGTATTTGCGGCCTCCGATCAGAGCTTTGATTTCTCCGGTTTTGTGATCCATGACTGTCATAGCCGACTGGACAATTTGCCCGTTCTTGGTTTCACTGGGGAAATAGACTGTGTTGGTATAGAGGGTTTCCGCATAGCTCTGCAAATCGGCGTCCATTGACGTATATATTTTGAGTCCGGAGCGATAAAGAGCAGAATCCGGGTCGTCATAAATATTCTGATTCTTGAGGATATCCAGGGCTTCATCAATGACCGCATCGGCATAGTACCCGTATTTTTTATCGGTGGAGACTTTACTGTTCAATTTCAAAGGGGCTTTGGCGGCATCGTCGGCTTGCTGTTTCGTTATAAAGCCGCAATTGACCATATTGTTCAAGACCATCTTCTGGCGATTTTGAGCTTTATCCATGTACTTAAATGGATCATAGGAATTGGGACTCTGGGCCAGACCGGCAAGTAGAGATGCTTCAGGCAGGGTAAGGTCCTTGACATCCTTGCCGAAAATGGTTTGTGCGGCAGTTTGAACCCCGTAGGCCCCGGAACCAAAATAAATCTTATTCAGATACATCATCATAATTTCATCTTTTGTATACTGGGATTCTAATTTAAAGGATAGGAGGATCTCCCGGATTTTCCTGGTCCAGGTTTTATCCGAACTGAGGAAGGCGGCTCTGGCTAGCTGCTGGGTGATGGTGCTGGCTCCCTGGGCTTTTTCTCCAGCCTGCATATTAACAAACACAGCTCTGATCATACCTTTAAAATTCACACCGTGATGCGTGTAGAAATCCTGATCTTCAATAGCAACAAAGGCACTGACCAGATCTTTCGGTACTTTGTCCAGAGTAATTTGGGTGCGATTTTGTTCAGCGTGCAGATCAACTACTTGCTGGCCTTTGTCATCAATGATTAAGGTTGTTCGTGCTCCAGAAAGTTGGTTCGGATCCCAGGCTGGCATGCCTATACTTGCATAGGTAACAATGCCGGCGGCAACAATGAATAGGAACAAAAAAACAATACCCATCAGGGTTAGTACTCGCTTGGCATTGATTTTCTTCCTGGTCTTTTTCGGCGGGTTTGGATTGTTGTATGTCATTCTGAGGTTATTCCTCCTGGATAGTATGTATTGGCAGGCCCAATTCGCAAGAGCTTGAAGGCCTATTTACCCTGTAATACGCTTCATTCCTCTAATTATTGCACATACTCATTTCAGTGTGCTATCATTTTTTATGGCAGGGAGGTAATTTTGTGGAAAGTAATATAAAAAGGCAAGTTGAAGAGCAAATGGCAGTTATTCGCCGTGGAGTGGCCGAAATTGTTCCTGAAGAGGAGCTGAAAGGCAAACTCTTCCGCGCCATTCAGGAGAAGCGCCCTCTGCGGATAAAACTGGGCCTGGATCCCACTGCTCCCGATATCCACCTGGGCCACACCGTAGTTTTAAACAAACTGAGACAGTTCCAGGATTTGGGGCATGAGGTTCATCTTATCATAGGTGACTTTACCGGACGGGTTGGCGATCCCAGCGGTAAATCGGAAACCCGTAAACAGCTCAGCGAAGAAGAAGTTATGAAGAATGCCGCTACTTACAAGGAGCAGATCTTTAAGGTTCTGCTTGAGGATAAAACCATCGTTCATTTCAATAGCACGTGGTTAACGCCTCTAAATATGGCGGATGTTCTGGGTTTGGCCGGAAAATATACCGTTGCCCGAATGCTGGAACGGGATGATTTCTCCAAACGCTACAAAGAAGGAATACCCATCGGTCTTCACGAGTTTATGTATCCCTTGCTGCAAGGCTATGATTCAGTAGCTCTACGTTCCGATGTTGAATTGGGGGGCACCGACCAGAAGTTTAACCTCCTGGTGGGGCGCAACCTCTTGCGAGAGTATGGATTTGAACCCCAGATAGCCCTGACCATGCCTATTCTGGAAGGTACTGACGGGGTTCATAAAATGAGCAAGAGCCTGGGGAATTATATTGGGGTCAGTGATTTGCCTTATGAAATGTTTGGCAAGACCATGTCTATTGCAGATACCTTGATAATCCGCTACTTCGAACTCTTAACCCGGGTTTCCCTGGAGGAAATAGGAGAACTGCAGCGGGCGATGCAATCAGGTACCGTTAATCCCCGTGATGTTAAGATGCGTTTAGCACGGGAGATTATTACTATGTATCATGGGGCTGAACAAGCTGGGCAGGCGCAGGAAAAGTTTGAATTGGTTTATTCTAGACGGGACATCCCGGAGGATATTTCGGAGGTAGAATCTCCGGCCGGTGAGGTTTGGCTTCCCAAGTTCCTGGTAGACCAGGGCCTGGTGGGATCGACCAGTGACGGTAAACGCATGCTGCAACAGGGGGCAATCAAGGTAAACGGGGAGAAATACGACTCGGAACATCTTGCTCTCCAAGATGGAATGGTTATTCAGGTGGGTAAGAGAAAATTTGTCCGGATGCGCGTGAAATAGTGTCAAGGGGACGGGGTTGTTGACAACCTGCTTCTTATTGTCTTTGCAGGGTGTTTAGTGCCCGCTCCATTTCGCTCACATGGCCTTCGAAGAATATAGCGTAGCCCTTAATATTAGGAACTTCCAACGATATCATCCTGATAAAAGTGAACCCCAAATCCTCGAGAGTCTGACGATCTGTATCACGGATGATCTTCAACCAGCGCTCATCGATCTTACGGGCTGTGCAATAAATATCCTTACCTTTGGCATTGGATAGGGTCGTAGCCACCAGGGTGCGCATTCGGTCTCCTCCATTCTCAATCATAATGAAATATTTATTCGATTAGCGAAAGGGAACACCAATATACGGTGTTCCCTTTACTATAGCATGATATTGGTAGCCCCAAGGGGAGTCGAACCCCTGTCTCCGCCTTGAGAGGGCGGCATCCTAGGCCGCTAGACGATGGGGCCAAATGGCAGCCGGACAAGGATTCGAACCCTGGCGAACTGATCCAGAGTCAGTCGTGCTACCTCTACACCATCCGGCTGCAAACGGGCGAAATTACCCGTGCGTTAATCATTATAATACAGGGCAATTCTGTTGTCAAAGGTTTGCCCAAAGCGGGCTTCAAGGATTTTCGGTTCCCAATCAACTCGGAATTCGTCCAGCCCGGGTTGTTACTACGAATGATTTTGAATCCATTGTTTAGCCATGCCTATTCTCTTCAGACATTGCTCTCTACCCAGAAGTTCCATAACCTCGAACAATCCGGGTGTATTAATGCGGCCAGAGACCGCCAAGCGTATGGGGTGAATTAAATCGGCAGCCTTGATTCCCAACTCTTCAGCCTTTGTGCGAAGGCAGTTCTCAATTTCCTGAGGGTGGAAGACCGTGCAGGAGGAGGTTATCTCCTCTGCCGTCTGAAGCCTTGACATCGCGCTGCCGTTCAGAAAATATTTCTTTATTCCTTTATCGTCATATCCGTTTGGATCCTCGAAAAAGTAATCAGCCTGCTCCAATATGTCCCGGATGGTCTTGGCCCGGGATTGCAGCAGTTTGATAACTCCTAGGAAATACTCCGGGCTGTCTTTCACCGGCCAGGATCTGCGTTCAGCCTCATCACCAAGAAGCAGTGCGAGACGATGAGGATCCGCCTGAGCCAGGTAGTGGCCGTTCATCCAGGTTAACTTTTCTGTATCGTAAACCGCTGGAGAACGGGAGATGTTATCAAGTCGAAAATGATCAATCATATTCTGCAGGGTCCAGAAGTCGCGATCCTCACCGCTGGACCAGCCCAGCAGAACCAGGTAATTGATTAAAGCTTCGGGCAGATAGCCCAGATCACGAAACTCTTGAACCGATGTAGCCCCATGGCGTTTTGATAACTTGCTGCGATCCGGAGATAGAATCATGGATACATGGGCAAAGGTGGGACATGACCAGCCCATAGCCCGATAAACAAAAATCTGTTTGGGTGTGTTGGACAAATGCTCCTCAGCTCGAATAACGTGACTGATCTTCATGCTGTGATCATCAACCACAACGGCGAAGTTGTAGGTGGGCCAACCGTCGGATTTAGCAATAATGAAATCATCCACCAGGTTGTTGGCAAACTCCACCCGGCCCCGAACCAAATCTTCAACAATGGTTGTGCCGCTTTCCGGCACCTTTAAACGAATGACCGCGCGTTTGCCTTGCGCTAGATTCTCCTGCACCTGCTCAGGTGTTAGAAGTCGGCAATGACCGGGATATTTATATGAAAGCTTATCTATTTGAGCTGCATTCTTTTCTTTCTGTAATTCCTCCGCGGTGCAGAAGCAGTAGTAGGCTTTTCCGGCTGCTACAAGAGCATGCAAGTGGGTCTGGTAGGCCTCAAGGCGCTGGCTCTGCCGGTAAGGGCCATAGGGGCCGCCAACCAGGGGGCCCTCATCCCAATCCAAACCAAGCCAGCGTAAGCCATCCACGATCCCGGCCGCTGACTCTTCAGTAGACCGATCTGCATCCGTATCCTCCAGGCGCAGTACCAAAACCCCTCCCTGGCTGCGGGCAAACAACCAGTTAAATAAGGCAGTGCGAGCTCCACCAATATGTAAACTGCCTGTGGGGCTGGGGGCAAAGCGTACTCTAATGTCACTCACCATCGTTCAACTCCTTCGCTATACAGTCTAGCTCAAATTGAGAATTTTTCAAAGCTGGCTGCCCATGTTCAAAAAAAGAGATAGGGTTCCGAGAAATACGGATAGATTTGTGCACCAAATATATTTTTTCCTCATATATTGAAATAATGGAGGCGAGACGATGAGGACAATGTATAGTAAACCCAAAAAGTATCTCTGGGCTATTGCTGCTGTTACTTTCCTGGTGCTGTTCCTATATATTGATTTTCAACTTAAAGCCAGTATTCTCCAGCTTTCCAAATCTAAAGTGCAGCTACAGGGAACAGAGATATTAAACCGAATCGTTAATGAGCAGGTGGTTTCCCAGGTTAAATATGAAGATATTGTAGCTGTATATAAAGATAAGGAAGGAAAAATTGAAATGATCCAACCCAATACTGTCGAACTTAATCGCGTAATTTCCAGTACTATAGCCGGAGTCTCTCGCTCCTTGATGCAGATGAAAGATGACAGTATTGAGGTTCCCATGGGGCAATTATCTGGACTGAGAATACTGGCTGCCTGGGGTCCCGAAGTTCAGGTTAGGATTATTCCCACCAGTGAGGTTCATGTTGACCTGTTGAATAAATTCGAGGATGCTGGAATTAACCAGACTCGCCACCTTATATATATGAACATTAATACCACGATGCGTGTAGCCGTGCCCTATTTGAGTGATGAGGTTAACGTTTCCAGCACTGTTCCGCTGGCGGAAACCATCATTGTTGGCCAGGTGCCGCAAAATTATGTAAACTTCCAGGGGCAGAACAGTGATTTATACAGATTTTCGCAGGGAAAATGACATTCTTTCGCTTTAAAGGGCCAAAATAATGGCAAAAAGGCTTCAAACAGCTTGACACAGATACGGGTGCATGATAATATAATTCTTGCCGCATAACGAGACTACAAGTTCTCGCAAGCGACAATGATCTTGATAAAATTGAACAGCAAGACTTAAGTGCGAAAAAAATGTTGATAGAGATATCAACAGGCTCTTTAAGTAAAACACAGCCAAAGTTTAAGTACTAAGGCTAGGATAGAACTTTTTTTATGGAGAGTTTGAT
>DATMYR010000051.1:0-24483 GCA_035560815.1 Syntrophomonadaceae bacterium
AAAATCAATGTAGGGCCTCCTAGGCCCTACATTGATAAGATTTGCGGTTTTATATTATTTAAGTAAAATTCTAATTAAAATAAAGGTCTTCTTGGAAGCGTAGATGAAAGGCTGCTTACCTGTGCTTGGTATTCTCAAGTCTTTCAGTAGATTTTTATGCTCATTCAGAACAGCCGTTAAAATATTTTCTATTCAAAATGTAGCTGATGCCCCAAAGGACGAGAATTACAACTCCGCCGACCGCTAACCAAAGCCAGGTTGATTTGGCTACCCCGGAATAAACGAGTGCTACTCCTACATAGTATGGGATGATCGATAGAGCAGCAGTCCAAACATAAGTCCAAAGTTTGACCGAAGGCATGATCCCAGCAATGTAGTTGACAGCATAAGCGGGAAACGGGAGAAGGCGGGCAATTAACAACCCCATGGATCCCTTCTTCCGGATCCAATGATCAACTGTATCAAAACGATCGTGTGTAATCAATTTTTTAAAGAAACCTTGACCAAAATAGCGGGCCAGATAGAAGATCGCCAAGGAACCTAAGATTGAACCAAGCCACGAATAAAGTGTACCTTCATAGATGCCGAAGATTTTGAGTAAGAGAATGGCGAGCCCTTCAGAAGGAATGGGAGTCATACATAGTGCAGCCATCAGGAGGATGGAGAGCAAAATACCGCCCAGCCCCCATGTTCCTATTAGCGTGGAGAGTTGATCATGGCGATCGAGATAAAAAAAGAGGATGATCAATCCGATGAATAAGATAAGGATTAATGTTAACCAGCCGTAATTCTTTTCTGTTGTGTTCTGACGTTTCACGTGTTCAACCTCATTCAATCGACAATCCAACTATTGAAAACTTACCATATAAAGATTAAAGAAAAATTAGATTAATGAAAATCCGAACATGGACCTGCTAGGCTTCTTCGAAAAATGTTTTCATTTGATAAGAAAGAAAACCTCAATCTTCCCCATTATACCCCTACGCTCTCCTAATATTCCCCGTTTTAGGATTGCCCAACAATGAAAGATCCAATCATTGGATACAGCTTGTGTTCAAGTACGGACTTTATACTGTAGTGGATCTTACACGATCCCACTGTAAATATAAACATTTCGAGACAGCTTGAATATATATAAATATATTACTATGTAAAATGTTCATGCGATGTAATAAAGGAGAATGTAGATGGCATTTAATTGGAATGAAATATCTCCAGGGGTGTATCAATCAGGGCAAATTGTCAATAAAACCGATTGGCAAATTATTAAAGATGAATCAGAAAGAATCGGTAAGCCCATTGCCATTTTAGATATGCAATTAGAACGACAAGATGTGCCTCCTGAATGGGAAACTGGTTATTTAACATTTTGGTTCCCAATTCCTGATAGTAAATTTACTATTAGACATATGCCCGACAATTCAATGAAAACATTGTTCACATGTGTTGGTCAGGTAGCTACAAATTTATATAATGCTGGTTATATGTTATGGTTTCATTGTGCCGAGGGGGTTAGTAGAGCTACTACTGCTCATACGGTTTTTCGCATGTTACAGTTTAAGGAAACCAGGTATCAAGCATTAAAGGTCATTAGAAGAGCGAGACCAATAGTGAATCCGAACCCATACTTTATGGATGTTCTAATACAAATCGAAAAGGAGATTCGAAGAAATCGATCCTTCAACATTTTTGCATAATGTCCTGAAAGCCCATACCTGGTTTGGCCGTACCCGCGGTACTAGAGGAATGCTAAATTCTGGAGGTCCTTAATCTCTCGTATTCTCCCCTACTTCGGCTACATTGCTGCTCTTTATAAAACCAAGTTCGCAAACCTGGCAGAAAATAGAAAAGCCTCGGATTTTAAATTCCGAGGTTTTTATTAAGCACTCGGGTTTTTGCATCAGTCAAACAACATTACGTACGTCCCCCTGATCCCGATTGCCTCTATCCAAATATCTCAACAAATATACTATAACATTTTGTGCGATGATTGGCAAGTAGCAAATGCAATCTATGGTGGCTGGAAAACTCAAACTTTTAGGCGCCAGGTTCAAGGGCATAAAGTTCCATGTGCTTTGGAAATGTATTTCTGTGATGCTTGCTCATTTTAAAGGCGTTAGGTAAGATCAGTCCCTAACGCCGTCGATTTGATGTTATGTTCCCCTCAGTGGCAGCAAACCTGATATTTCATACTAGCGAACGTTCTTTGAACGCCTCTTCTTTTCTAGGAATGATTCATGCGTCCTTGTCATTTTTTGTGTTTTCGCCACTTCATGAGTTTTTGGCTTATCAAGATTTTCTAGTGTATTGGATATGTCAGGCATTTCTGGTGTCTCTTCTATTTCGGGCGTTGTAGGTGTTTCGGGTGATTCGAATGTCTCCTGTTCTTCGGATATTGCTGATATCTTTGGTATTTCAAACGTGGTAAGTGTTTCCTGTGCTTCGAGTATCTCCTCTTTTTCGGGCATGTCTAAAACTTCTAATGTCTCTGGCATTTCAGTTGTCTCAAGTATTTCGGGCGTTTCAGGCGTTTCATGTGTCTCTGTTGTTTCGAGTATTTCAATTATCTCTGGCTTTTCAGATGTTTCTGGCATTTCAGTTATTTCCTGTGTTTCAGACATTACAGGTGTCTCTTGTGTTTCGGGCGTCTCGATCATTGCGGGTTCTTCTTTTGTCTCTGCAGTATCGATCATTTCTGGTATTTCTGTTTTTTTAGACTTTTTAGATTTCTTCTTGGTTTTCTTTGGTTCTTCAACGGTTACGTTATCGGGAATTGAATTAACATATGGTTTTACGGTAATAAATTGACAACGACAGTTGGGGCAGGACTTGTCATCTGATAATGGTGTATCGGATTTGCTCCACTGCGTACAAGTTTGGCAATAAAGCCAATGAGCCATTAATATTATCTCCTTTCTTCATACAATAACACCGGTTAGAAAATACTCTTTTTCGTAAATAAACTATCGACCTTTCTAACATTTTATGGCACCCAAATTATAATGTTACAATCGGATGTCAAATGGAGATGCGCATAAATAGAAAAAGCCCCTACTCAGAAGCCATTAATCGTGAATATTCACGGTCAGTCCCAATAAAATTGGTCCGGATTGGGCTTCTCCCTTCCTGCTGGGAAACCACAGCCATACAGTTCGGGTATCCTCTCTCATGTCCAGACCCTTGAGACCAAGCATACTTGGAGTACCGACATGTATTTTTTTCACTCATCATGAAAGGATGGATCAAATTCTACCAGATGCTGGCGGTAGCGCTGGGGAATAAACTGGGATTGGAGACGGGGATTGCGCCGCGAATCGATACTGATTCTAGCAAAATAGAGCTTCCAAAGCTCCCGGTAGCGATCTTCTTCCGGCATGGAGGATTCCAGCATCTGATCAAAAGTAATGAGACACCATTGGCGCCGCGGGTAGGGCTGTTTTTCATGCGTGTTTGGGCCGTCATAAATGATTGCCAGACTTCTTTTTTGGTCGTGAATGAGCCAGCGTTCAGCCGCCATTCGCTCTGCAAAGTGATCTGCTATAAGAGGAAGAATATCGTGATCGGGAGATAGGCTGGCATATAAAAACTTGCCGTTGTCGGCAAAACGCAACAATCCCAATATACGGTGGACTTCCCTGGTAACCTGGCGGGCAATTTTATGTAAAGGATGGACATGGGGATGGGAATGAAAAAAATCTATTTTCGATCCCATGCGAAAGCCTAGACGGAGATAGTTCAGAATAATGTTTTCTTTGCCAGGACATGAAGAAAGAAATGCACGATAAACCAAAACCAGAGAAGCCGCTGATATTTTTTCCTCGATGGCTTTATACACTCTGGCAGCATGATCGGAATTACTAATCACAAGGCTGCTTTTACTTATCAGGGAGGGTTGGTGAAACTTCTGGGGGTAGATGCCGTCAGCTATTTCATGGTAATAATTATGGTAAATACAGGTCAAGAGGCCATCAAAGGTGCTATCGTATAAATAATCCACAAATCCTCTCCTAACTCTGCAGAAGCAATATTAAAACAAAGTCAACTGCATCGCCTGAGGTTTTGGCACTATCATCTGGCGAATCGATATAGGATCAAAGGGCTGGCTGCCGGCATAAACACCTTTGCAGGTAATGAAATACTGGGCTCGTTTGTAAGCAAGGCCCAGTTTCTTTAATTGGTCGGCAGAAATTGCCGCCAGACGCCGCTGGGTAAGGACGCGCCAGGCTGACTTAGGTCCGATACCTGGAACTCTAAGCAATTCTTCATAAGAAGCCCGGTTGATTTCCAGAGGGAAAAGATCCGGGTGGCGCAGTGCCCATGACATTTTGGGGTCTATATCGGTTTCCAGATGGGCATGGGTTGAATCGACAATCTCTTCGACTTTAAAATGGTAGTAACGTAAGAGCCAATCCGACTGATAAAGGCGATGCTCTCGCAAAAGAGGTGGTGCAGTAGCCAGGGCTGGTAGATTGGAGTCTTGATTGACCGGAACATAGGCCGAAAAATACACGCGTTTCAGGCCAAATGTCTGGTATAGTGCCTGCGTAGTTTGCAGAATAGTCAGATCGCTATCCGGGCTGGCCCCTACTATCATCTGGGTTGATTGACCTGCGGGTGCAAATTTAGGGGTATGACGATGTCGTTTACGGTCCTCCTTATTGACAAGGATTTGATCCCGAACCTGCTGCATGGGCGCATAAAGCATGGGGAGAGATTTTTGCGGGGCCAGGAGGCGTAAGCTCTGTTCACTGGGCTGTTCTATATTGACACTCATCCGGTCGGCCAGTAGTCCGGCTTGCTGAACCAGGCAGGGGTCGGCACCGGGGATGACTTTAACATGAATATAACCATGAAACTCATACTCCTGGCGGAGCAAAGTCAGTACCTGGATCATCTTTTCCATCGTATGGTGTGGTGATATTTCCACGGCTGCACTGAGAAACAAGCCTTCAATATAATTGCGCCGGTAGAACTGGATGGTAAGGTCGGCAATTTCCTGAGCAGTAAAACTGGCCCGGGGTATATCATTGGAGCGCCGATTCACACAATAGCGGCAGTCGTAAATACAATCATTGCTTAAAAGGACCTTTAATAAAGAGATGCAGCGCCCATCGTCAGACCAGGAGTGGCAGATTCCGAAAGATTTGGCATTCCCTATTCCGCCCTCATTCTTCCGGGATACTCCGCTGGAAGCGCAGGAAACATCGTATTTAGCAGAACCAGTTAAAATATCCAGCTTGGACATAGTATCCATGCAACTCACCTCAAAAGACATAAAGTTTAGCCATATGTCCGAGCAAAAATATGGCCCAGAATAAACAGAATGAGAAGTATTTTCCTGGCAAGAAATTACTCTCGATGATGGATTTAGTATACATCATATAAGCCTCCCGAGGCAAACATATGTTCTTGTTGCGTGGCGATAATTTTATCGAATATGCAAACAAGGAGCAGCCGACTGTCACAGCCAAGTGCCCCTATTCCCTCCCCTGTCCATATTCTTACATGTAGTGATTTACCATCTCCAAGTCCATGGTTTGTAGTAAAGAAGTGCCCTCGTTGAAGGCCAGGGTTCAATTCCTTTAGCTCTCTGCTTCAGAGACTGGGCGATCCAGCAGGCTGGATCAGGTTGAAAGGGGCTGCCGGTGAGGGCATAGGCCAGGCAGCGCAGCCCGCCACGGCACATTTTATTATAGAGGCAGCCGCTGCAATCCTGGTTTTCGGTTTCACGGAGGCTTTTCATTATTTCGTCTTGATATATTTCTTTCAGGGTATTTTTCCATAGATTTCCTGCCACCATAGGCATCCTCCGGCAGGGCAGCACGTTTCCGCCGGGGGTAATGGCCATAAGGGTTTTTCCGGCCTGACATTGATAAGGCTGCCCGCCGGCCAGAAACTGCAGTGCGCGGTCCATCGCCACCCGGCTTTTACGCATAAGAATGAACAAATCACGGCTCTGTTGTGGTCCCAGTCCTTCTATTTCGCTTCCCTTCCCTGCCGGGATCAACCGGTCCACCCAAACCTTATCCACCTCCAGACGCCGGCCCAATCGGGCCACTGCGGGTAGGTCCCTAAATTTCTACTATGAGCGGTAAAAGAAATAATCACCCGTTGGTTTAACCGGGTCAAGTTTTTTATGCCTTCTACTGCGGCCCGGTAGCTACCCTTGCCCCGAATTGCTTCATGGGTTTTTTCACGACCTTCAATGCTAACCTGGACAAAGGCAGGCCTACTCTCCACCAGCCGCTGTGCAGTGGTTGAATCGATCAAGGTGCCATTGGTCAGAACGCCGAAAGGGTGTTCAAGGCTGTTTAACAATGAAAAAAAGTGGGGATGCAACAAAGGCTCCCCCCCGGTGATCGTGATCACTCCCTTGCGTCCATGTAAGAAATGACTGATGGCCCTGCGGGTGGTTTCTATTTCCCCTTGATCGGATTCATCCCTGCATTCTTCCTGGTAGCAGTGCAGGCAGCGGCAGTTGCAGCGTTCGGTTATATGCCATTGGATGGTGAAATGCTCCTCAATTGCTTCCACAGCCGCCGCAGCCTCCCCCTCCTCCTCCGCAGCCGGAGCTGCTGGAACAACCGGAGCTGCTAGAACAACCTGCATTAGAACAGCCGGAAGTATAGGAACTACCGCGGGATGAGATACCGCCAGTAGCGAGAATACCTGTTAACTGACCATAATATCCAGCCAGGGCTCCCGCGCCGAAGACGGCTGCCAACAATGCCGGGTTGGTGTGAGGATTCTGCCCTTGATTTAGGAAATCAAACTCCGGCTTGTATTGCTTGGCCAGTTCGACCAGGGATTTTCGGGCCATACGGGTGGCCCCTCTTGTAGCACGCATTAGCACAAAGACGAGAACAGTGTAGATGATCAATAGCAAAATGAGAAAAATGCTGGGACGATTGTGGGTGATGCCGATGTAGGCTTTGAGCATCCCGGGCAGCAGCCCCACACAAAGAAAAACCCACTTTAAAATGCGATGGCGGCTGCGGTCAGCATCAGTCATTAGCAGTCCGTATCCCTCCAGCGTGCGCATTATAGGCTCCAGGTAGGATTCGATCATCGAAGGTTTCTGCCCTGGGCTTGTTTACAGCGATTCGCAATGATAAGTACCCGGTCAACTCTTTAGCCACAGCGGTTTCCAGAGAGTTCATCGGGCCTTTATCAGTTCGAATAGTCGCCTGGCCTTTGGGGTCAACTTCCAGTAATCCACGGTTCCATAGGTCAAAGAAAACGGTTTGGATGACACCCAAAGTACCACGCCTCAAGTAGGCGATACTGATCATATCAAATCCGGAAACTGATTCGGGTGAAGCACTCGATGCCCAAAAAAGGACTCTGGCTACTAACAGAAGGATAATCAAGTATACAAGGTAATAGGCCAGAAAAACCTGTCCGGGAATAGACTGTAACCATTCCATAAAGCTGTCACCTCCATATGAATTGTTTGACGTGAGGCTACCCCTGTCGCGGTTTAAGCTAATTCGACTTTCAGAACAAATACTGTTGGCCGATGCATATTCCAAATCATGCAGCTTGAACTAGAAGATCTACAACAACATCAATGAAAAAGTATTATTTCACCCCCCAAATCACGCCTCGAACGCACGGGTAAGAAGCATGGTCCTTCATAGGCATCGGTATATTTTAAAATAATATTGCAAGATTTCTGCAAGATGGTTGCAGGATAAGCATGCCTTAAGTCATTAAAAAAGTCGGCACCGCAGTTCTTTTTTTTCAACTGAAAAAGCGACCCTGACTGGGTCGCTTTTATACATTTATCCCTACGGCAGCAGGGAAATGTCATCTCCCCTATTTGAGTATTTCGACATACCCTTCCGTTCCGTTTACCCGGATTTTCTGCCCGTCTTTGATCAGCCTGGTGGCGTTTTCCACACCAACCACTGCCGGAAGACCGTATTCCCGCGCAATGACCGCGCCATGGGTCATCAACCCACCCACTTCCGTCACCAAACCTTTGATCGATACAAACAACGGTGTCCAACAGGGGTCGGTGAATGTAGTGACCAAAATATCGCCTTCCTCTATATTGGCGTCCTCCAATTTAAAAATGACCCGTGCCCGCCCTTCTATGATGCCGGATGAAGCTGGTATACCCACCGAGGCACCCAGGGGGCTGTCACCAGGGTCATATTCCCCGAATATGACTTCGCCATCGGATGTCATCACGCGGGGGGGTGTCAGTTTTTCATGGATCTCATATTCTTCTTTCCTCATCGTTATGATACTGTAATCCAGCCGGTTTGTTTTAATAACCTCTCTGAGCTCCTCCAAGGATAGATAATAGATGTCCTGCCTATCCCGAATGACGCTCTTTTGCACGAGCACGGCGGCTTCCTTCAGTAAGGCCTGTTTGTATATCCAGTAATGCCAAATCATGAAATACTTGGGGTATTCCCTAAACCCAGCATAATTGCGCAAAACGCTAATGGCCTTCTTGGTCATTTTAGCCTTTCGCTTGCCACCGGGAAGCTGTTCCAGGCGGCTTAAGAGCTCCCGTTCCTTCTGCTCAGCTAGAAGTCGTCCCTGTTCAAACAGATTGCCGCTTGAGCCCGATTCAAAATTGCGAATGTTGCTCAGAATCATGGGAATGAGTGCAATTGGATTTTCATTCCATCGGGGTCTGGTGATATCGACCTCCCCGGAGCAACGCATGCCGTATTTTTCAAGGAACGTACGTATGGAGTCAATGGCACCGCTACTCTCTAGTTTGGTAAGATCCTCAAAAAAGGTTTCATCACTAGCCTGTTGAAAATATTTAATTACTGCCGGATATTGCCGTACGACATCCGCTACGTCAAGCAGTGCAAGCCCCATTTCGGATGTGATATTGTTGGATACCGATTTCGAAAGGACATCGGCTGCATTTTTTTCACCCAGCCATTTTTCTATGTTTTTATTGATTCCATCCAATGCAATCATTCCGGCAAAAAGCACTCCGAAGTTAATGGTCTTCTTTAATTGCTCCATATCCTTAAAAATAAAATCAAACAGCTCGTCCCCCGATACGTTCGTGATCCCTTTCTCCAGGTCCCGTATCAGCGCCTCATTATTTGCTATCAGGTTTTCAACAATGGCCGGGTCGTTTTTATGGGAGATTTTCATGCCCTGAATCAACCAGGATAACATCACTTTACCAATGCCCCCCATAGTTGTCTTTCCCCGAGGGAGCTTTTTAATAAAATCCTTCCGCTTCATTAGATTGAAAAGGGCGTTCTTGGCTAGAACATCGACCTTTTCTAGATTTTTGAGGAATATATTTCGTCCTATTAGAGAGGTGAGTTCATGCGATATATCCGAATACACACGTCCTCCAATCTCGCACGTTGCTAAGGGTACAAACTGTTGAAGTAATAACTGAAAGAAAGATATGCCCAATGGTTTGATGGCCTCAGTCATCATCTGTTGATGGCCGATCGATATATACACACGGTTTTTTCCATCCTCCACATTCGGTATAGGGTATAGGGTGGTAATGGGGCGGCTCTGGACAATATAGAATAAGTCTTTATCAAGGCACCATTCAATATCCTGCGGGCAGGCAAAATAGCCTTCGATCTTTCGGCCCAGGCGCGCAAGCTTAAGAATCTGTTCGTCCGCCAGCGTCTGCTTATTCTGCCGCCAGGGCTCGATCTCCCGTTCCTCTATGCCGCCTTTTTCTAGTGCATAGACGGCCGCTTTCTTGGTGGATATTTTTGTATCGACGATTCTGCCCTCCCGGACTTTATAGATATCAGCATTCACCATGCCGGAGACCAGGGCCTCTCCCAACCCAAAGCTAGCATCGATGGACAGCACCTTGCGGTTGGAGGTGACGGGATCGGCTGTAAACATGATCCCTGCGGCGTCCGGGAAAACCATCCGTTGGATGACTACAGACAGGTGGACTTTCCGATGGTCGAATCCGGTTTGCATGCGGTAGATCACAGCCCGGTCGGTGAACAGCGATGCCCAGCACTTGCTGATATGCTGCAGGATAGCTTCTTTTCCTATAATATTCAGATACGTATCCTGTTGGCCGGCAAAAGAGGCCAGCGGTAGATCCTCGGCTGTGGCGCTGGAACGCACAGCATAGGCATTTTTTTCACCAAACTTGATGAGATAGCGCGTGATTTCTTCATTTATGTCTTTGGGAATGGCGGTCCCTTCGATAACCCTGCGGATCTTTCCGCTGATTTCACCAATCCTTTCCCGATCTTGCACCTTCAGCAGCGATAATTCACCAAGTAATGCGTTAAATTCCTGGTTATGCTCGATGATTGTTTTATACGCTTCAGTAGTAACACAAAACCCCTCTGGAACTTGTATTCCCTCAATCCTTGAGAGTTCCCCCAGGTTGGCACCTTTGCCCCCAACCACCATGAGCTTTGTTTTATCGATCTCCTGAAAAACAAGCACATACGATTTCACAAATATTCCCTTCCCCCTGATTGATCTCTCAATCAATCACATAATCGTGTTCTAGCCAATGCCGTTTTATACGTGGGATCCTATTTATAATTCTATGTTATGGGCATTACGCTTCATTATGACAATGCAACCCAAGATACCCAAATCATGATAAAATTGGATTATTGATTTATTATAATATCATATCCACAGGTAATACACGTTTAATTAGTCGTTAGGGTTTATTACAAATTTATTTATGAGAGGCATATGTAAGTGCGATCGTAGTTTTTGGGGTTTTTTTTTTAATATTGATGGTCTTGATCATTATCATTGGCCAATGAAAATCGGTATAGATTTAATGAACCGGTTTTTACGGTTATTTAAAATACCAGATTATTTCTCCCTAGGTAATGTTGAAATTTACGTTAGCTCCATGCTTTTTCTTATAGTGATTGATCTGTGGTGGTGTGGGAAACAGGGTATTTTGCAGCTAGAATTTGAGAAATGAAGCTGTGTAGATGAGATAGCATGCCATCGTTTCTAAATACTGCGTGCACACAAGAACCGGCAGGCTATGTGATAAGTCCATAATTATTAAGTCTCAGCTCCGAAGTGGAGTAAAAAAAAAGCAAACAATAATAGCAATGTTACTCATTTTTCTACACTATCCCTGCAAGAGCTGCAATCCTCCCTGTTATACGATTTCTACATACCCTTCCGTTCCGTTGACCCGGATTTTCTGCCCATCTTTAATCAGCCTGGTGGCATTTTCCACGCTCACCACTGCGGGAAGACCGTATTCCCTCGCAATGACCGCGCCATGGGTCATCAAACCGCCCACTTCTGTCACCAAACCTTTGATGGACACAAACAGCGGTGTCCAGCTGGGGTCAGTGAATGTGGTGACCAAAATACCGCCCTCTTCTATAGCAGCGTCTTGCATCTTGATAACCACCCGTGCCCGGCCTTCGATAATGCCCGTTGAAACCGGTAAGCCTGGCAGGGCACCCTGAGGAATATTGCCAGTATTGTACTCGCCCGATAGAACCTCACCCTCGGATGTCATCATTCGGGGAGGGGTCAGTTTTTCAAAAACCACGTACTCCTCTTTTCTCTTGATTATGATACTGTAATCCAGCCGGTTGGTATTGATAGCTTCCCTGAGTTCCGCGAAGGTTAGATAATAGATATCCTCTTTATCCCGAATGATTTCCTCTCGCGTGAGCTTGGCGGCTTCCTTCATCAAGGCCTGTTTATAAATATGGTAGCGCTGCATAAAACCATACTTGGGATATTCCCGATAACCTATCAAATTGCGTAAGGTGCTGATCATTCTTTTTGCCTTTTTCACCTTTTGTTTTCCGCCCGGCAGCCACTTCAATCGGTTTAAGAGATCCTTCTCCTGCTCTTTTGCTTCCAGCCGTCCCTGTTCAAATTTAATGCTGCGTGCATTTGGTTCAAAAATCTTGATGTTGCTGAGGATCATGGGAATAAGTGCGGACGGCTGTTCGCTCCAACGGGGCCTGGTGATATCAAACTCCCCGGTACCCCGCATGCCGTATTTTACTAGGTACGACTGTATAGAGCCGCTAACAGCATCGCCGCCTTCCAGTTTTGCCAGATCTTCAAAAAGGGTTTTATCACTGGCATGATGAACGTATTCAATCACCGCCGGATATTGACGAACGACGTCCGCTACATCCAACAGCGCCAGACCCATTTCAGATGTGACATTGTTATCTACCGATTGGGATAGCGTGTCAGCGGCACTCTTTTCTCCCAACCACTTTCCCATTTTCTTATTGATCCAATTTGCTGCATATAACCCGACCATGATCACTGCCAGACCGCGTGTATCATACATGACTTTCTTCAATTGCTTATGATCCTCTATGAGTACCCGGATCCCCTTGATCCTGGATATTTCCCCCAGGTTGGCGCCTTTGCCTCCAACTGCCAGGAGCTTTGTTTTTTCGATCTCCTGAAAACCAAGCACATATGAATTCATACAGATTCCCTTCCCTATGGTTGATATCAAAATCGATCAGGTACTCGTATTCTGTCATCCTTAAACAGATGCAATTCCTTCCTTGATTATTTTAATGACATCATTGACCTTTTTTAATACTTATTCTCGTCCAAGCCGTTCCGAAAATATTCCTCCAAAGTGAAGGTGAAAATTCTCACTTCTACTAACACCCAATTAAGGGCCTTCTTGGTGAACTGGCAAAAATATGCTCACTTTGGTAACCTTTAATAAACGGAGTTATTTCCATAATTCCGTACTGGTTCAGGGATAGGTCCTGTGATTACTGGCATTCTTCCTGAATCATGCAACTGCTTTAATAATGCGTTTGGAGCATCAGTCCACACCAAATAGGACTTAATCGGGGACTATTTCAGAAGACGAATGGAAATCGATCAGGGAATAAGAGGAGTGTAGTAAATATGGAAGACAAATTTAGGCGAGTTAAGGAAACCGACGGCATACAGGTAATTGATATCTTTAATTACTATATAGAAAATAGTTTTGCCGCCTATCTTGATACGAAGCTAAGCTATGATACTTTTGAACCTTTACGGGGACTGGCCCAAGGATACCCCTTCTATGTTATAGAAAACGAAAGGGATGGAGTGATAGGCTTTGGCTTTATGGGCAAATACCACCCATCGCAAGCTTTTAATCAAGTTGCTGAATTAACTTACTTTTTATCGCCACTTCATATTAACAGAGGTCTCGGAACTAAATTGTTGAATATCTTGATTGCTGAAGCTAAAGAACTAGGTGTTGAAACGCTATTAGCAAGCATTAACTCCCTGAATCCAAGCAGCGTAAATTTTCATTTAGTAAATGGATTTAAGGAATGCGGAAGGTTTATAGGAATTGGCAGGAAACAAGGAACTAATTTTGATGTAATTTGGATGCAGAAGTTTATTTAGTTTGAGAAGCATGGGGACGTTCATTTTGCTTCCTATATTTAGGCCTTAAACAACTTATGATTCAGGCCAATAACCCGGGCTCTTGCTTCCCTGAGAAAATCCTCACTTCCATCGCTTTTAACCTGGCAGAAAATACAAAAGCCCCGGATTTTTACTTCCGAGGTTTTTATTAAGCACTCGGGTTTTTGCATCAGTCAAACAACATACAGTACGTCCCCCTGATCCCGATTGCCTCTATTCACGTTTCATCGCTCTTACATAACTCTCAACTCATATATTATAACATTTTGTGCGATGTTTGGCAAGCAGCAGGTGAAATCTATGTATAAGGCTTAAAATTGAATCTTATGCGGTAGCCTTGGTCATACGTGGGTTAAACCCATTGCGTGTCGTGTGGACGGAGTTGTTGACATTCCTTAGGCTAACTTGGAAATGGAAATGCTGTCAACCACCCCGTCTCCATGACATCCTTTGTCCCTCAAAAAGCATGGGAATAGAGCCCCGAATCTGTTGCCATCAATATGTTTTTTTTGGCTTTTTGGTTGGCGCTATTGAAGTAGATGTTGGGGCAACAGCTTTTTTCTCAGCCTTCTTCTTCTTTTCTTCCTTCTTTTTAGGACTCTTATCTCCCATAGTACCTACCTCCAATTAATAATTAGTTTAAGTATAATCTTTTGTAGACATTACCACCATCAGTTGTAATAGGTCCCTTATCCCAACAAGTTAAAGAATAGACGCAGGGAAATCAGCGCCCGGAGGAGAAATACTTTCCTGAGTCCGTCTCAGGTATTCTTAGCACGGTCTACAACATTAACTTAAGGAGAATCATTTTGCCATGCGACGCCTGATCATATTTGTACTTTTATTCTTTACTATCCTTGCACCCGGCTGTTCACGGGGAACCCCGCCGGCTGAAAACAAAACGGCAGTATCTCCTGCCAGCACGCCCAACCCTCCAGCCTGGGTGAATTATACCAACAAAAATGACGGCTACCAAATCGAGGTTCCAGGTGCCTGGACGCTTGATGCCGGCCGGGAAGGCATTGTTACCAGGCTGACATCTGATGATCATATGGCCATTATAGAGATTTTCGCGCAGCCCCTGAACGGTATATCAGCCAGCGATTACCTGGGCTACAGCAACCAGCATATTGTCAAACAAGAACAAGGGGTTAAGCTGCTGGCCCAGAACAATCAGCCGGTTAAGAAAATGAAGGCCTACCGGCTGATGTGGCAAAGGCCGCAAATAAACGGGCGGTCTAACGACCTTTACCTTTATCGTGAAATTAGTCTGCTTTTCCCTCAAACAGTATATACCTTTACTTTAAAAACGGATCCCGCTCATTTTGAGCAATACAGCCCGGTACTGGATCACGTCACAGAGAGTTTCGCCTCGTGCCCTTCTGTAAATACACTGCCCGACAGCCCACCTGCCTTTACTCCCAAGGATATCGACCTGCAGGGCAAAACCATGCATGTGCATATACCATCTGACAAATTGATGTTCGGGATCTTCAATCCTGCCTTTCATCCTTATAAATACAACCCAGCGCAAATGCCTTTATTCAATAAATATGAAGACTCTTTAGGTTATCATTTTGATTTTATCATGACTTATTTTACTTTTAAGCAATCTTACCCCCAGACTTTGGTAGACAACTCCTATGCCGCCGGCCGCATGATGATGCTCACCTGGCAGCCTGTTTTAATAGACGGTCCCAGCCCGGCCAACATCACCATTCCAAATATAATCAACGGGGACTACGATGCCTACATCAGGGATTGGGCGCAGCATTTAAAAGTGATGGGCGAGCCGATATTCCTCCGTTTTGCCAATGAAATGAACGGAGACTGGGACCCCTATTGCGCCTGGTTCTTCTGCAAGGACACCGACTTGTACATCGATGCCTGGCGCCATATCTATAACATTTTTAAAGCTCAAGGTGCCAACAATGTTCTATTTGTATGGAACCCCCACGACCGAACCTACCCCAATTTCAAGTGGAACAGCCCGAGCTGTTATTATCCCGGGGCTGATTACGTAGACTGGGTGGGGCTGACCTGCTACAACAATGGCACCAGCCATTCGGCTGACAAATGGCGTTCTTTCAACCAAATGTATCAGCCGGTTTATAATGACTACCTGCGGCAATACCCAGGTAAACCTTTCATGATTACCGAATTTTCCTGCAATGAAGTGGGAGGCGATAAGAAAGCCTGGATAAAGGACTGCCTGGCTTCACTGCCCAACTATCCGAATATCCGCATTGCCACATGGTACGACCAGACGGACGGGAAATGGCTCTACCGGCTCGATTCCACCCCGGGCGCTAAAGAAGCCTTCCGCCAGGGTATAAGCAGTCCTTATTTCCTTCGCAACGCCATAACCCGCTGAGGATGGGGATGAGTATTGGCATGGGGTGGAATGTTTGATGATGCTAAAATTTAAAATAAATAAAACTACTGTGCCCCTTGTGAACGAATAGAACCAGGATGACAATCAGGGCCGTATAAACCAGGGCTCTTATAGGCGGTGGAAAGCGCTTTCCCCACCAGGAGGACAGCTCTTCATAATGGGTACGAGCGTAGTGTTCTATGATATGAAGTAAATATAGGCCAGCCACAACTGCTAGATACTTTACTGACAGCATGCTTAGTTGATATGGACGGACAGTCAGCATCTTTTTAATCATCATCAAGGCTTGATTTATACTGGACGCGCGGAAGAACACCCATCCCATACAAATCAGGTGGAAGGTAATCAATATAGAGAGGGCTTTATACAGCATTTCAAACCTTGATGGTAACCGCAAACGGGCCCGGACTTTTCCATAGAGTTTATGGAGTATGAGCAAAAGGCCATGATACATTCCCCACACCGCAAATACCCAAGCCGCCCCGTGCCACAGTCCGGAAATCGCCATAGAGACGAATAAATTCATATGTTTACGCCATTCGCCCAACCTGGAACCTCCCAGGGGTATGTATAGGTAGTCTCTAATCCATGTAGATAGCGTAATATGCCATCTTTTCCAAAATTCAGAGGGATTTTCGCTAAGATAAGGAGTTCTGAAATTTAAATCCAGTTTGATTCCCAGGAGAAATGCAATTCCGATAGCCATTTCGCTATAGGCGGAAAAGTCAAAATATATTTGGAAAGTGTACAGGTATGCTCCTATCCAGGCTTCAACTCCATTGATAGTTGGAACCGAAGTGAAGAACGGAGCCGCATAATCAGCCAGATAATCAGCGATCAGGATTTTTTTAACCAGTCCCATGGCCAGATAAGCGATGCCTAGCTTCCATTGGCTCGCACTCCAGGTGATCTTGCCGGCATTTTCCAGGTCTGGTATCAAATCCCGGCCTCGCATGATAGGTCCTGCCACCCTATGAGGAAAAAAGGAGATGAATACCCAAAACACCAGCAGCGATTTTGCCGGAGGGATTTTCTCCCGGTACACATCAACCAGATATGCGATCAATTCAAAAGTATAGAAGGAAATGCCTATCGGCAGCACCAGATTGGCAAAAAACGGGTGGTTGTTTACCAGTGCGACGGGAAACAGTCTTCCAATATTGGACAGGATAAACAGGGAATACTTGAAAAACAATAGGTTGACTACATTTAGGGAGACTGCCAGTCCTAAGAACAGCTTTCGGTTAGAGCCCTGCAAAATCTGGGAAAACAAATACGTGATGGTGCTTATGAATACAAACAGGCCCAGATAGCCAATTCCACCCACTATGTAAAAGAGCGCATTCGCCACAGCCAGAATATAGAGCCTGCGCCCGGGCAGCAGGTAGTAGAAGCCCAGGGTTATTATAAAAAGCAAAAAAAACTCTGTGGTGTTAAAAATCATTGGCCTTGTGCTCCCATGTCATAATTATCCCAAAGAATCTTAGAAAGTTCCTGGTACCCGGCACCGGTCAGATGAACCCAGTCGCTGAATAATGCCTGGTCAATTTTTCCCTGCATATTCACGTACTTGACCGGCTTATTACGAAAGTAGTTGTCGATTTGGGCGACATTGTTTGAGTAGTCAGCCAAGGGAACGATATCCCCTAACAATTTTTCATTCACTGCAGCTAAAAACACCAGGGTGTTTTTACCGTCCTGGTGTTTTATAATTTTATTCAAAAAATATATCTGAGGGTTATTGGAACTCATATCGAAGGGTTTCGTTGACCAGTCGCGCTGGTATTCCGGCTCTTGCAGGAGTTCGGATAGATAACTCTTGTTAAACCAGGGGCCTGCGTCCCCCAGTGAATCATCAGGCACCCGCCCAAAGCGAACATCATAATATACATCGCTGCAGTATTTATAGATCAGATCTCGATAAGCAAATAAAGCTACGTTTTTCTGAACCATTTTATTAAACAAAATCGGCAACCCTTGTTGGTAATGGTAGTTATTCGCAGTAAGATTGGGGAGAACCCGATTAAAGCTGTCAATATCCAGGTCGTGCAAATCATCTTTTAGCCAGAATACTACTGACGGTGAAGGATCCCGTTCCACAAATCCGGCATAGATAAGATTAAAAATAACGTGGTCGGTTGATATTTTATGCTGGTCAAGCTTAAGCAGCATGGTATATACATCCCCGGTCTGCATACCGGGCATAGCCAGGTTAAAAACCCGGAGTGGGGTGCGTAGGTTCGAATGCTTGGCTAAATTCTCTAAGTAATAGCCAAGGGAAGTGTTTGACGACCCCGGTCCGCTAAAGGCTACCGAATCCCCCAGGATAATGATGTAGTCCTGCAACTGTTCTTTCTCGATTTGTTGACTGATCTTGTCGAGAATAACATCTATATCATCCAAATTGTCTTTTACCAGGTTATAATTCATTCGATACAGGTAGGCTGAATGTAAAGGAACTGTATAAGGCAGGGTTAGTTGTAAAACCAGCATGTATATCACCATGTATTTGAGGACCTTCATCTTGTTCTCCTAATTCAAACGGATATTCTATATTAAGGTAATATAATCGTTCATATATTTAGGTAAAAGAATGACCATATAAGGAACAACAAAAACCAACTACTGAAATCTGCCCGTCCGTCAGCGTTCCACTTCTCATAATATTACCATAGAAGAAGGAAACAGCAGAGCCCCTTCCCTAGTTTTTGGTTTCTAGGGTATGGAGTTATTCTAGTGCCGAGCCATTTTCGATGCATCTTCTGGCATGTCGGATAATGGCTATATTTACCAATTAGTTACTAATTGATTTAATGGTATATTTATACCAAAGAGTACAATAGATGCCGGAATAACATATTCTTAGAAGTTCGAGAGTTTTTTAATAACAGGGCAAATAAACATTAAGGAATGCAAGTCAACAATATCCATCCAACCAAAGTAATCTAGATTATACACTTCAGGAGGAATCCGATGTCCTATTATGTGATAGACGGTACACCCGTTTTTCTCACCTGGGCCAGGTACTATCAACTGAGGGTTGAAATCATGAATAAACTGGATATCGGGGATGACTGCTTCTATGGCATAAGGGGCTGGAATTTAAAAGAAGCATCGCTCCTGAGTTCAGCAATCAATGATCTGTTGCAGGAAAAGAAAAACAAAGACGAAGAAGGATTTTACAACCATTGGGTTTCTTTTGAAATGGATAAAGATGAAGCCTCCGATAATGTTTGGGAACTGCTTTATGATTATAGTCATCTAACCCGGAATTCTGTAGTAAGAGATGTACGTGAAGACGAAAGTATTGGCAGTAGCCTTGGCTGCAACACGTTTAGGTATCCCATGGCAAGAGTTTTTGCTCTGGATCTTATGGCCTACAAAAGGCCTTTTTCAAAGTGGTTATTTGGTCATAAAAGATGTAAGAGTACGTTTCTAATTGATTCCGATAAAGTGGCAAGTATCAAAGGTACCCTTGATGACTTCGTTATGATTCATAGGGATGAGCAAATCCGCTTCGCATCTCTGATCGAACTGGGCAGTGCAAAAAACCAGGGATCTTGAGACAACCATCGTCACCAAAGTGAAAATCTCCCCTACTTGTTACATTAATTGTACTCATTGTCCGAGCAGATGAAGCACGCCTGCCAGTCCTCCGGATGCTCCGGTTAAAAGCGAAGCTATCACGGCTACTATGACAACAAGGACGGCCAATTTAATCATCCCTTTGATAAGATGAATTATGGCCCAAATTGCTCCTATTCCAAGAATTATAAACGGCAAACTCATTATTTCACTTCTTTCTTTAGACCCTGGCATTGATATCATCGTTTCAAATCCGAGGTTCTCCCCTATCACTGAGTATATCTCAAAAAATCTCAAGAAAAATACTATCAAAGTCTCGCGATTATGATTTTCCATGCAAAGCAGGAATAAAGGGCTGTTTTAACCGCCCCTTACGGCCGGTTTTGCTTTTTTATTCTTGAACAGCATCATTATCCTCAGATTATCTTTTATGCATTTCAAACTATCATTCGCCGGCTTGAATCCATCTTTGTAGAACTGGTTTCTCCTGCTTTACGGTGTTCTCGTGATGCTTTTTGAAAGAATATTTGCGACCTGATCGGGATACAATTTACGGAATCGAAAAATATTAAAAAGGGGGGATGCTTATGTCTATTATCTCTTTAAAGCAGTTAGATAGTCTGACAGAGGAAGAGAAAAAGAAGACAATGCAGGATTTAAGATCACAAAACACGATCAGTGCTATCGCCAGGGAATGGGGTGTATCTACTTCCAGCGTATATAAGCGCATGCGAATGTTTGAAGTGAGTGTTCCTACCGGTCAATCGGAGAAGAAAACGAAGGCTTCAAGTAAAACAGCTAAAGGAAATACAGAAAAGAGCGTTGTTAAGACAAAACGAAAGGCAGATCCTCAAGAACCCCCTCTTGTTGATGAAAAAGATACCAGTCTTTCTGCAGCACACAAATATGCAATGAATTTATCTGTGAATGGTGATATGGAATATATTAAAAAGGTGCTTCGATCATTGGCAGAGCAAGATTTTTTAACCGATACTGATTATCATTTGAGCATTATTTTGGAAGAAGGCTAATCTCCTGCTTTTCACCCCCCTCCCCTTCTGCTAATAATTTGTATTGAGGGATGATGATTTTGAAAAGCAAAGGGACCGAATAATATTAAATCCCCGCAAGAACCAAGGGGCATCTTCTGTGAATTAAAGAAGATGCCCCCTTAACATTGAAGTCAGAATTGTAGCTCAATCCTTTTCCCCACAGCCCGCATTTGGAATGTCTTTAAGAAAAATCGATATTCTTCATTATCCATAATCCAAATAGGTATATTTACATCTGTATTTGGACACAATTACTGGAAACTACATTATTACAGGAGGTTTACGATGGTTATATCCTTATCCGAATTCACTGACCTAACCGAAAAGCAAAAGGCAAAGACGATTCAGGATTTAAAGAACGAAATAGGTGTTACTGGTATTACAGAGGCATGGGGTATATCGAGATCAAAAGCATATAGCATTCTGCATCAATTGAATATCCCTACATCTACTAAGGAAAGCACGGAATCAAAGACCAAGAGACCCAAAGTATCGTTCAGGGAAAAGAACAACAACGTAGGCACTGGAAATGAAGTTCATAATACTGGTGCTTCCAGAGAAAAGAAAAGACCTGCTACAAACCGTAGAACCCCCAAAGCAAGTAGGTCTGTTTCTCATAAAGATTCTTTGGATTTCGAAGAAGTATCTAAGTCCTCCTCCGTCCAGGTGGACATCCAGGGCGATGCATCGACAATCAGCCAAACATTGCAGCTCCTCATCGGATCAAGCAAATTCGCGAGCTCGTATTTACACCTCAGCTTAAGAATTGAAGAAGTATAGAGAGGCTATCCACTATCTGAGCAAAGCCCTACCCTGATAAGTCACCTGGTGAGATTGATTAATACCGGGGTTCTTGGGTTTAAACCGAGGAAGAGAGAACTGCTACTCTATGAGCAGTTCTCTCTTTTTTCATTCTGTATACTGCTGTATAAGCGTTTCTATATCATTTCAGCATAGCGCACTTTATTCGTCCTCAAACAGAATTTTTAATCGGGGATGAGTATTGGGATCGGTATAATTGGTGCTCCTAAACCCTACTAATGAATTACTCTCTTCATCACCCTTAATAATAATTCCACAATTTAATTTGGACCTTTTGTACCATCCCCGTACTGTCGATGTTAAATCGATAAGAATTAAGCCTTCCCATTCATAGGGAATAATGAAAGTTTGTTCGGCCTGGGAATAGGCAGAGGCTTGATTATTCCATGTGACCAGCTTCTTATCCCAGATATCCTGCAACCGGTAAATCTCTGCCTGGATTAGACCTGATGGAATTTCATTCCTAAAAATGAACAATTGTAGATAGGCTGATCTGATCTTAATTCCAGTTGGATAAGTTTTCCTAAGTTGATTTATATTGAACCTGAGTAAAGATCGATACCTGTCTCCAGGCTTCTCAAACCTACCGATATAAAGGACATCATAACTTTGATCCGAAAAATTCTGATTCGAAAAGTATTCAGATATGTAGACATTTTCGAAGGCTGGTAATGTCAATACTTTCATATTACTTCAGCTCCTTGACATCCTAATTTCTTCTCGTATCTAATTCAGTACGGCTAAATTATTGATTTTATGCCGTGTTTCTTACACAAATATCTGACAGTATGACTTCCATTTTGTATGCCTGTTGCCGTAAATCACACTGGTAAGATAACCCCCATATAATAAAACACCATAATGTTGCCATTCATCATGAAAATGAGCAATAACTGTTAGGTAGGTTTCCTTATAATTTCATTTAACTTTGATGAGTTATCGGGAGGATATCTTGAGAAAAGCAAGACGTCTTAAAAGGAGATTTCAAAATGGAATATCGATAATCACCTGTACGAACCGACCGTCATTTATGGAGAATGTATTTAACAATTACCTTCGGCAAAAACTCCCCTGGAAAGAGCTTATTATCGTATTAAATAGTAACCAAATGAAGCTATATGAATGGAAAAAGCGGGCCAAATACCAGAAAAATATTCAAGTATTTCAAATTGATGAAAAGGTATCACTGGGCGAATGTTATAACCTGGCCATAAAGCGGGTTCGTTACGATTATATTGCGAAATTTGATGATGATGATTATTATGCTCCTTTATATCTCAAAGACGCTATAAAAGCTTTTTCGAACACCGATGCTCATATTGTTGGCAAAACATGCAGGTTTATTTATTTTGAAGGATTGGAAACCCTGGCGCTTTTCCCAACGGTTTCGGAGTCATCCTATGTTAAATTTGTGGTGGGAGCTACAATGGTAATTAAAAAGGAAGTATTTAATCTGGTAAAGTTTCCTGATATCACAGCAGGAGAAGACAGCGAGTTTGAAAAACGTTGTATCGAAGAGGGGTTTAAGATATATGCAATGAACAGACGCAATTATGTAACGATCAGGCGTGAATCTAAGGATAGTCATACTTATAAACTGGATGATCTCACTTATTTGAAAACTTGTGAGGAATTCTGTCGGACGAATAATTACATAGATCTAATTACTGGGAATAACTATGAACTTTTTTTTACTCGAGATGAATTCGTATTATCTTCTTGTCCATAGTGGCAACAATGCACTGAATTATCCGAATTATTCTCCGTGGCAGATTGGTATCAGATCTGGAGTTAAAGGCTTTACCGAATAATTATGATATTTTAAAAATTTAATAATACTGCCTACCACTTCTTTTATATTAGTAGTATGATCATGAAATAGAATGATTGGTGCCAGGCCTTGATTTTGGAGTGTTAATATCTGGATTTTTGAAAGGCTAATGCACTCATCAGCGGACATCCACCAATCATTGCTATCTACGTTCCAATCCCACAAAATATAGCCCGCTTCTCTTACAGCACCCTTGAATTCTGAATTCATATTGGGGTAACTTCCGTATGGAGCACGTACCAGACGGGAATTAGCACCCGTGATCTCCTTCAGGGTGTGGTTGCAAATATTCATCTCTTCAATGAACGCGTCGGGGGAACTGTATATTTTTCGGTCGTGGCTTACCCCGTGCAGGCCGATTGCATGACCATATTGCATCATTGTGCAAATCAAATCCTTATACTTGCGCATTTGTGGTTCCAGGACAAAAAAGGTAGCTCTAACATCAAGATTATTCATCAGGTCAAGAAGGCTATATGTAGATTCTTGAGGTCCGTCATCAAATGTAATGTAAGCTGTTTTCTCCAGGGTAGATGCAATTTGCATGTTGCGTCTCTTAGGCATTGTATATTTCTCCTTGTTGAGGGGATAGGTCCATGAGTAATATTCTGTTAGATTGTTCGCTTCCCTAAAAAATACTGGACGCGGAACCCATATAAGGAATTTACATATATATAGTACTAAATATTGCCTATGGATGGTGACACGATGCACGATGTAAATAAAGCCACACCCAATGCGACTTCAGCCTTTGTATCAGTAATTACATGTACGAATCGTTTAGATTATATGGATAATGTATTCAATAATTTCACGAAACAAAAATATAAAAGAAAAGAACTTATTGTTATTTTAAATAATAATAAAATGGATATCGAAATTTGGAGAAAAATGTCTCATTCATCTAGTGATATAAAAATCTATCAACTTGATGAGAACATATCCCTTGGTGAATGCTTGAACTTTGCAGTATTACAGTCAGATTCTGAATTTATTGCCAAGTTTGATGACGATGATTATTATGGACCCGACTATTTACGTGATTCAATCAAAGCATTTAAACACGCTGAAGCTGGCGTAGTCGGTAAAAGGTCAAATTATGTCTTTTTTGAAGAATTTAATATTTTAGCTCTTCGATCGCCACACAGGGAAAATTGTTATGTAGAGCATTTGGATGGACCCTCCCTTATCATAAAACGAGAAGTATTTGATCATGTAAAATTCAGGGATATTACTAGAGGTGAGGATAAATACTTTTGTAAAGACTGTATAAATGTAGGCATTAAACTATACTCTACCAATAGATTTCATCATGTATATATAAGACATAAAAAATCTCAGCAGCATACCTGGACCATCAAGAATAAGGATTTGTTAAGAACGTGCAAAGTTATTGCCAAAGATGTAAATGACTTTAA
>DATMYR010000052.1:0-9098 GCA_035560815.1 Syntrophomonadaceae bacterium
GTAAAGTATTATGTGGCATATAAAGACCAATCCCAAGAACCCGAAGATAGTGGAGAATATGAAAAAGCTTTCATTTTAATTAAAGAAAATAACGACGGCGGTTGGAAAATTGATGATATTGGATACCCATATTATGAATAAATCGTTTCAGAAAAAACTCTATATACCCGCATCCGAAGTGCCTAACGGTATTGCCAGAGTAATCTATAGAGGCAAAAATAGCAGCGTTCGGGAAAGCTTTATGGCCCTTGATTGGTTGGCAAGACTTGTTACCCATATTCCCAATAAGGGAGAACTATACTGCTGCCAGGTAGTGAGACACTAATGTGTCTTGACAACGGGGGGCACGATAGAATGCCTACAAAAGTGTAGTTCTGATGTTAAAAAGGAGGGATGTACGTGGATAAATTGAAATGTGCCGTAGCCTGTGCAATTTACATTTCTTCAATTATTTTAATTTCAATAATGGGAGATAAATTCAATGATTATCTTTTAGTGCTTCATTCAACCTATTTTGAATCATCATACCTTTGGTTCTTGCCAATTTATCCAATTTTGATCGGTTTCCTAATTGCTCTGCCGCAATTCATTAGAACCATTAGGAAAACCGGAGCCTGGCATTTTCAGTGGATTAAATTTTTAATTATGGGTATTCCAGCTCTTTACATCGCTTTTACCTATAATATTTATTTTGGCCGATTTGGCGATTTATTGCCAGTTATACATTCTCGGCAACTTTATATTATAGGTGGAATTATTTTTGGCAATGTATTATTTACCTCAATTTATAAGCAATCTACTCCCGATGTCCCTCGTGACGCTGCAAGTAATTGACAGCAGGAATCAATCGGACCTACAATCTTTCTGGTAATTATTAAACTGGAGATTTTGTTATGACGTTTTTCGTAACACCACTATAAATTACCTGAATTTTTTAGGAGGGGAACATGAAGAACACAAAAGATTATGGCAGGTTATTTTTGTGGCTTAGCTCATTTTCTTTATTTTTTGCATTTATAATAAGTGCGTTTTATCAAAATGCTTTGCTTATTGGAATGGCTATTTCACTTGTAGCTACTCTTATTTCTCTTATCATTTATACCAAAGAAAAACCTAAATAGGACTTGCTAACCAAAGCCCAAAATTTTGCGGCTAGCAAGAAACCATCTCAAAATGTTGTAGAGATAACCAGATCCAAATTTGCAGAAAGAGTACACCAAGCACTTCAAGCGCATCTATAGCTGAAAGGATAATGATTCATGAAAAAATCACCAGTGTTTTTCATATTCATAGGGTTGATCATAGCAATGCTTACCATGCCTGCCCTGGCAGCGCCTCCATTGACGGTGAAAATAAACGGTTCTGTTGTGGATGCTCCTAGTGATATGGATATAATAGAAGGCCAGGTGATGGTCCCCCTGGGCTGGGCAGCAAAGCAATTGGAAGCCAATTCCGTAGAATGGGACTCCCAAACTCAAACAATTACTATTAAAACCGGACTGGATTTTTATAGTTTAGAGAAGTTATCTTCTTACGCCATAGGTCTAGAGAAAGATCCTGATCTAGATAGGAAAATCTGTCCACTCCCAGATAAGGCAAAAAACCTGAATCTTTCCAGTGATGTGCCCAATCGTGATTGGGTATTAGAGCTGAAACAATTTGAGCAGGGGAGACTGACCTTGACTCGGATGCCCCCCGATCAATCAAGTATTAATATATGTATTACTAGTAACGATGGCTCCTATGAACACAATTCGGCAGTATATAGCATCGAAAATCACCAGGATCATTATTACCTTCCCATGGATTGGTTGGAGTATCTATTCCATGCAAAGGTTGATTATAATGAGGCTGCCAATATTCTATCCATTCAGACTCCTGATCTGGATAAAATCAAAACTGATATTACCTTGATAGAGGATACCCTTATTCCAGCCAGTGCTGATGAAGCCATAGAATTATGGGGCCGAGGCGAACAAATCCGCAATGGAGCTCTGCAATATGCAGCGTTATCCCCCCGGTTGCGCCAGGAGGCAGATAAAAGTTGCAATGTCCGCCAATCATACTGGGTTACCGGCGGTTCAAGCCCCTGGGTAGGTCCTATAACTATAAAGAAACGTGATAAACTTAGCGATACGAAGATCGAATATACGCTCTCTTTCCCGGAGATTACTTCAGATCCGCCTAATACCATCGCAACTGAAAAAATTGTAGTGGAAAAAATTATTAATAATGGCCAGGAAGGATGGTTTATAACGCAACTGCTGCAATCCAGTGCTTATGGAATTATAGGCGGCCCTTATCAAAGTGATAGCATTTACCTGACTAATTCCAGAATCTCTCTCCCGTTGCCTAGCGAATGGGGAATAATGAATAATCAGATAATCATAACAGACGAGCAAGACCATATTATCGGCGCATTTGAAGAGCTGGGCGGGTATTTTCTTCCCAATCACAGCCAGACTCTGAGTGATAAAACGGTAGCGGGAACAATAGGAGAAGGCCGTTTGCTGCTGCTATCCTGTTCCACTCCGGCGGCCTCAACAACCCAGGAAAGTTGGCAGGAAGTTCACGCTATGCTACCGCTAAAGAATCAACACTGGCTCGACTTGTGGGTAAAGGCTGGCCCAGGCGAGGATACAGCAAAATTACAAAAAATATTGGAATATGCAATTCTTGGTGCCAGCTATTCTGACCAGGAAGCCTCAATAAGTCATCAAGGGACTTAGGTGAGATAGGAAGACTGTCATCCCCTTTCCGAGGCATCAGATTGCTATGCTGTTAGTGTGAAAGGGAAAAAATGATTTAAAGTTGAGGTTGAAGGGATTCGTTGTCTTGACCCGCAGAAGGCCGTACCAGGATAACTTATACGGGGGGAGAAAAGGCCGGTTGTATCCCAGCCCTTTTACAAACCCGCAACAAGGCGTGTTCTGATTTCTCTTTGACCTCATGTTCACTAATGCTGAGCAATCTTCCGTCTTGCAAGACAATGCGTCCATCAACAATCGTAGTATGAACATCGCTGGCCTGGGCTTGATAAACCAGGTGGCTGTAGACGCTGGCCGCATTTAACGGGCGGGAATGCCAGGCATCGAGACTGACGACGACTACATCAGCCTTTTTTCCAACCTCCAGGCTGCCGATCTCATTTTCCTGGCCGATAGCCTTTGCCCCTTCCAGGGTGGCCATGGCAAAAACCTGGTCCGCAGGCATTGCGGTTGGGCCATTGTGCGGTTTATGTATCAGTGCTGCCAGGCGCATCTCCATAAACATATTCAGGTTGTTGTTGCAGGGAGCACCGTCCGCTCCCAGAGACACACGGGCTCCAGCCTCCATTAATTGAGGGACCGGGGCGATTCCGGAAGCCAGTTTGAGATTGCCGGATGGACAATGGGCGATACGGGTCTGGCTCTTAGCCAGAGTCTTCAACTCCTCCCGGTTGATATGGACGCAATGAGCCAGAATCAGGTTCTCATTACAAAGACCCAGGCTGTCCAAGTACAGAATGTTAGGCATGCCACGGTCCTTTTCTATCAATGCTATTTCGCCCAGACTTTCCGAGGCGTGGGTGTGCACCGGAATTTTGTGTTTGGTTGATAGTATCTGTATATCTTTGAGCAAACGGTGTGAACAGGAGACGGCAAACCGAGGGCAAAAGGCATATCTGATGCGGCCCTGCTCGCATCCCTGCCAGGTGTTCATCAAGTCGAGGCTCTCCTGAATAGCGAGGTCGCTGGTCTCTATCAGGCCTTTCGGCACCTGATCCCCCAGGTCCATGAGGCATTTTCCACCCAGGTAGCGAATCCCGGCTAGTTTAACTGCTTCAAATACCGACGTACTGTGATGGACGGTTGCCATATCGATGACCGAGGTGGTGCCACCTCGCAGCAACTCGGCACAGGCCAACAGGGAGGAGTAGTATAAGGAATCCTCATCATGAGCGGCTTCCAATGGCCAAATACGCTTGCTGAGCCAATCTAAAAGTTCCAGGTCGTCTGCCATACCCCGAAACAAGGCCTGACAGAGATGCACATGGGTCTGAATCAATCCGGGAATAACCAGTTTCCCAGAAGCATTAAGGGTCAGATCGGCATTAGCATCAACTGTTTTCCCTATTTGCACGATGCGATCATCTTCGATCAAAAGATCTCCCGAAAATACATCTCGCCGGGGATTCATCGTGACGATGATGCCGTTTTTAATCAAAATGGACATGGAACCCCTCCCAACCATCGGAGTAGGGTATTTGTTTCCCGTCGGTTGTTTTTAGAATATGAACCTTAGGTGGGTTTTAGCGTTGAAGCCTTTTGGCGATTTCAATCTGCGCAGCCAGGATCTCTTTCACCTGCTCGGGCTGCATGCCGGACGAACCGGCTATCTCGATCACTTGCGCCCAATCTTGATCACCGCTCATCTTAAGGTAGTCCCGGTAAATATGGTATTCTGGAGGATTTTTTCTTATTAGGCCTGCCATTATCCCGGCCACACGGTAGCCATCTAGGAGTTTCATATCGCGGTAGGCGGGGTGGGCGGCTCTTAATATTCTTCTCTTTCCTTTGACAAAGTAATACCTCAAAAGGGCAGGTTCGGCTGATTGATCCTTGACAGCTGCTACAATTTGGCCGTCCTGCGCGTTTTCTGTTTCCCGGCAAATGATGTAGTCGCCATCCAGGATCCCGGCTCCTACCATGCTGTCATCATTGACCTGAAGGATAAAGTCACCCTGCATGTGGACCGGAACCGGGAGTTCACCTATGAAATTGGCCGAGGCCAGGAGCGTGCGATCTGCATGTAATACTCCCAAAATAGGGAGCTTGAGGTCCTGCGGGGTTGGGGCTTCAGCGACAACGGAAATGTATTCCGTTTTTTCGCTCAATCCCAGCAGGTAATCGGTAGAGACATGAAAATAACGAGCGAACTTACACAGGGTATTGTAATCGGGTTCCCGTTCGCCTGTTTCATATTTGGAAAGGGCATGATAGGTAAGACCTATTAAATCCGCCAGTTCAGAGCGGTTAATATGCTGCATTTCTCTTAAATACTTGATCTTTTTGCCAAGGACCAAAAAAATCGCCTCCACCTGAATTATACTCTATGTCCAATTGGGAAAATATTCTTTAGACAAAGTGGGGAAAAGACCTTGACATTCTACGATGTGTCTAATACTATCTAAATAGGTAAAAAAACCCATATTGGGGGTGCGAGGATTGCGGAAAGCACTTAAGGAAGCCAGGGCTGCGAAAGGGCTTTCGGTATCCGAGCTGGCTGGAATGCTGGGTGTATCTCCATCCATATATTACAAATGGGAAAGCGGCAGTCGGGCTCCCCTCCTGGAAAATGCTCGCCATATAGCCTGCATCCTGGGAAAAACCATTGAAGAACTGTTTTTTGCTTATGAACAAGAGGCAAATTGACTAACGAGAGAGCGGTCTTGTGCGGACCAGCTGTTAAATCTGGAATAGCTTCTAACAGAAAGGGATAAACAAAGCATTAAAGTACCGCCATTTCCAGTATGGATGATGAATGATCAGTGACAATGTAACAATGATGTAAAGGAGGAATCCTTTTGAACACTGCTGCCCGTATTTTAGCCTTTGAGCCACCAGGGACTTATTCAACTCCTCTTGAAGATCCATACCTAGACTTCAAAACTATCCTATCCAGCCTGGAGGAGGCGCTTCTGGTTGTGGATGTACAGGGCATGGTTTCCTTTATGAATCCCGCTGCCGAGCAGATTACCGGCTACCGGAAGGAAGAGGCGATTGGCCAACCCATCCACCATATTTACCGGCTTTTTGATGAATCGACTATGGAGCCTGTAGATACACCGCCTGCCACGATGATCCGGCAAAATTCGGGGGCAGCTTTCAGAAGACAAATAGGCTTAATTAATAAAGTGGGAGAAAGCCGTTCAATAACTGACTCCGCAACCGTGCTTCAAAATGAGGACGGCCATAGGATCGGAATGCTTATTGTATTCAACGATATTACCGAAAGCCGACGGCTAGAAGAGGAAAGAGCTCATCGTCAATTGCGCAGTGTACTTGGACAAATGGCTGCCGGGATTGCTCATGAAATAAGGAACCCGATCACTGCGGTGTATGGCTTTCTTGAACTGTTAAAGATCAACAGGGATTTTGGACGCTACCCGGAGTATTTTGAGATCATGAGGGCGGAACTTGATCAGATGAATTCCTCTATCACGGCATTGCTATCTCTGGCCCGTGGTCATGGGATGGAAATGATGGAAACCAACCTGAACCAGATTATTCATGAGATTGCCCCCCGCATCAATGCTGAAGCAGCATTGAATCATCAAGAGCTGCAATGGCAGTTGGGGGATATCCCCAATACCATGCTGAATCAAGACGAAATTGCCCAGATGGTTCTACATCTGGTCCGCAATGGTTTGGATGCCACCCCGATGGGCGGTCGCCTGGACCTGCGAACTTATAGGAGAGACAGTCAGGTGGTGCTAGCTGTTCAAGATTATGGACAGGGAATTTCAGAGAATGTTCTGAGAAGGCTGGGCACTCCTTTTCTTACTACCAAGGAAACCGGCCTGGGATTAGGACTGGTCATTTGCCAGAGTATTGCCGAAAAACATCAAGCCGCAATCACAGTGGAAACAGGTGAAGGTGGAACTACGTTCACCGTGTGTTTTAACGGCCTGTCGGGGTAGCCCGTTTCATGAAATCTATTTGACGAATCTGCTATATGGTTGTAGGATACAACTATATAGCAGATTCTTTTTATGAGGTGATAAGATGAAGATTGGCCAAGACCAGGAGCTTTTTTCTATGCTTTACAATATCTCAAAAGCGCTTCGCTTCTGCCAGCAGGAAGAAATCTGCGGGGAAGCGATTACCTTTGTTCAATTCAACATTATGAACCTGATTGCAGAGAAGAACTGCATGCCCATGTCTGAACTTCACCAGGTTCTGGCGGTTGATAAGAGCACTACTTCCCGCCTCATCGAGCCGCTGGTGGCCCAAGGCCTGATTATGAAGGAAAAATCGGAAAGCGACTCCCGCGCCTTACTTTTACGTCTGACAACCGAAGGGTTGGTGGTGAGGGATCGGGCCCGAGATTGCCTCAGCGGTTTTATGCGTGCCGTTGAAAGCCGAATCCCTGCAGACAGGAGGCAGGAAGTCTATCAGGCTGTGCAACTTTACACGGCAGCTTTGCAGGATGCCTGCCGGACGTGCTGCTGCTAATATTTTGTAAGGAGGTGACAATATGTCACAAGAATGTTGTTCAGCAAATGATTCTACCAGTATTAACCCGGGAATGTTAAGGATCATCGAGGATTTATCGAATCCTATGGAGCGAGTTACCCGGGTATCTTCAGTATTAACATGGGTGGACCGTTGGGGATCATGGAAAGCCCGTTGGGGTATAAACCGGATGAATTACGTAATTTCTCCGGGGCTATATGCGGTGGGGGATCCTGATGACAGCTGTCCGGTGTTGGTTACAGCCAACTACAAGATGAGTTTTGACCGGCTGCGCCAGGAACTAAAAGATATAAACGCCTGGATTTTGGTACTGGACACCAGGGGTATCAATGTTTGGTGTGCGGCCGGAAAAGGCACCTTTGGAACTGCCGAACTGGTGAGGAGAATAGCCATAACGGGTCTTGACCAAATTGTTTCTCACCGGACCATAATTGTGCCCCAATTGGGGGCTCCGGGAGTGGCTGCTCATCAGGTGCGCAAACAGTCGGGATTCAAAGTGGTATATGGACCGGTGCGGGCTGAGGATTTACCCGCATTTTTACAGGCCGGCATGAAGGCCAACCGGGATATGAGGGCGGTCCGTTTCACTTTTATGGATCGTCTGGTTTTGACACCGATTGAGCTGGTGGGAATAATAAAACCAGTTTTGATGATTGCGGCCTTACTGCTAATTCTGAACATAACCGGTGCGGTCAAAGTCGCCTTAACTGGTCTGGTTCCCTATATAGGTGCTATTTTGCTGGGAGCGGTTATTACACCGGCGCTGCTGCCATGGATTCCGGGCCGGGCTTTTGCCTGGAAAGGCTGGCTGCTGGGGATGCTCTGGGCAGTGTTCCTTGTTAGTAAGGGGGCCGGTTTTTCCGGACTGCCGGCGGTTCTAAACAGTCTTTCCTATCTGCTCATTTTGCCGGCCATATCGGCATTTCTAGCCATGAATTTCACCGGTGCCTCCACCTATACTTCACTTTCTGGAGTGAAACGGGAAATGAAAGTAGCGGTGCCCGCCATTATAGGTTCAGCAGCCTCAGGATTGCTGATCTTGTTAGTGGCTTGTGTACTATAAGGGTGGGAAGGAGGAAGAGAAATGAAACATCTTTATTTGAAAAATGTGGCTACACTGGAGTTGGATAGTGACAAGTGCAATGGATGCGGACTATGTTTGGAAGTCTGTCCCCATGAAGTATTTTCGTTGCAGGGCCGGGTCCTGCAAATTGATGATCGGGATGCCTGTATGGAATGCGGAGCCTGTGCGCTCAACTGTCCGTTTGATGCCATTCACGTTAGCAGTGGAGTAGGATGTGCCAATGCCATCATCTGGAGCAAGATTCGAGGCGGGGAGCCCAGCTGTGACTGCGGGGGATGTCAGTGCTGATGAGTAACAAGGTAACAAGGGGACGGTTCTGCTGTTACACTCCCAATTAGCAATAGGATATTATCACCTCTGAAAGGAGTGTAACAGCAGAACCGTCCCCTTGTTACCCTTGTTACCCCCCTTGTTACCCAATAACCCCATTCCCTTGACAAATGAACAGCGGAATAAAAGGAGAGGAGGGGGGCTTTGTGCCCCCCTCGATGGTAAGGAGATCAGATTCAAAGGCGCTGCCTTTGAAATATTTATTTCTTTAGGGGTTTCAGGTAGCTGTACCAGTATATACCTGCCACGAAGATGGCGCCGCCCACGATGTTGCCCAGGGTGACAGGGATCAGGTTTTTGATTAAGAAGATGCTCCAGGTGAATTCACCGGTCACAGCAGATTTGAAAGTGGCAACAGCAGCTGCGGCAGCATCAGGTGTCATTTGGGCAGTAACCACGCTCTTAGCGGCTGCGTCTACGATAGCCGGAATGTGGGATACATACAG
>DATMYR010000053.1:0-47987 GCA_035560815.1 Syntrophomonadaceae bacterium
CCCTACGGCCTGTATTACTGATATGGCAATTTTCAGATTTGATGAAACCGGCTTAATGTACCTGGATACCGTACATCCCGGCTTCAGTGCGGAAGACGTGAAAAACAAAGTTGACTTTGATCTGAACATTTCCAGGTGCAGTGGAGAGACCAAACCCCCTACCTATAGACAACTTGAAATCCTATACAAGGTTGTGGATCCCGAAGGCATTTTCCTCCCATAAAGATTTGAGTCTGATGTAATTCCTAAACAGGATAAAAATCCTACTGGCTTATCGACTTTTTTGTATTGATGAAAATATGGAGAGAGCGGTAAGAAACAGCCATATCGCTCACGACAAATTGATCGAGGATCTGAATGTATGTTCGGCAGTGCCCCGGAATATCTGAAACGTACATATTCTCGGGGTATTATAAAGTGAGGGTATGCGGTAAAAGCCGCACCCCTCATGGCTGGACAGCATTATGGTTTAAGTGGAATGCCTGTTACTGGAAAACATTCATGGCCTTCGCTTATTCTTCGTCCCGCGTTGTCCTTTGTGAGCTTTTCGCTGCTGGCGGCTTTCGGGTGAGAAAACCGCCCGGTTCCTTTCCTGTTGGCTGTGACCGCCGATGTACTGGTTTGCGCAGCCAGGGGCAACTATTAAAGTGTGGCCCTCATCAAAGGTCAGTGCTACCGGAAGGTCGGATTCACCAGTCACAATTCGATAGCCGTGTTCTTTTAAGGCTGACTCCTCTTTCAGATAACGGCGAATTTCCTGCCGTAATACTGAAAAGCCCAGCTGGCTGTGGTGGCCTTTCCCGTGGTTGATGTCCAGTACATCCACTCCATGTTCCATACACCACTTCAGGTTAGCCCTGGTTTTTAACAAAGCTTCCTCCACAGTGAATCCATGCAGATTAAGATGTTCGACTTTCATAACAGGCAACTTCTCCTATCATCAGGTATTAGAAGGAGGGGGAAGTTCTTTGGCTTTCTCCCTAATTTCCCTCAATCTGGTGGATAGCGGAAATGTCCGATGATTTCCCAGTATTGCAGGAGGTCTGCTTCCTGCGCCTTGCTGGAGTTTTCGATGACCAGGGGGATCCCCTCCTCCGTCTTGCGATCACTGACAATTCCGCAGTGCTCCAGGCCATTGGGAAAACGCCAGTACACGATATCACCCCAGTGCCACTGATCCAGATGACCAGCTACCATGGTGCTCAAGGTCTGACCGTGGCGTTTTAAAAAGCACATCTGGTTGGGTACGCGTCGGTGATCGATATTGCTGTCAGGAGCCCTGGTTCCCCACTGCTGAGGATAGGCGGAAAAGCTTTTGGTCATGTCCTGGTGAATCAATTCTTGCAGGTCGATACCGGCATTACGCAAGGCTCGGATTACTACATCGGTGCAGGCTCCCCAGCCCAATGGTACGTCGCCTTTGGGATAGGAAAGGACCTGGTAAGACCCATCATACATCGTATTCCTGGCTACCTCCTGCCGGGCCCCTAAAACAATCAAATCTGGGGTCCTTAGTTGATTGGAAGGAATTTTTTCGATAGGAGAAAGGCTAATTCTTGGATCAGGGTAGAGAACATTATTGCTGTTCATTTTACCCATTTTAATCCACCACCAGCAACCTATTCCAACTGCCAGTAGCATGATAATAGCTGCGATTGTCCTTACATACTTCTTTTTGCTGGTTTTACCTGCCACGTGAGATCCTTTCCGGTAGTTCAATCACAACCTCCAGTGAAAGCCGGGTCGAATTTATGCTATTATTAAGTATATATGATGGTTGATGCTACTGGTAGGCGGGTGTCTGCCGATCAACGAAAATCTTGATTTAAGGTGGTCTTCCAGTGATAGAGATATTCAACGAACTAAACCACGAGCAAAAGCAGGCAGTGCTGCACGGGGAATCCCCCTGTATGGTTCTGGCCGGAGCAGGAAGCGGCAAGACCAAAGTTCTTACCGGACGGATTGCTTACCTGGTAGAGAATGGGGTACCGGCTGATGGTATTCTGGCCATTACCTTTACGAATAAAGCCGCCCAGGAGATGAGAAACCGGATTAGCAGTTTGATTCCCAGCTTTAACGGGCAATGGATACAAACATTCCATGCTGCATGCTACCGTATGCTTCGAATGGATATCAAAGTGCTGGGCTATGACAGCAATTTCACCATCGTGGATGATAATGAAAGCAAGGCCTTGCTGAAAAACATCCAGAAAGAATACCAGGAATTTCAGAACCGGCCCGAAGACATCCTCTATCTTTTCAAGCAGTTAAAAAACAGTTTAGCCCAACCAGAGACCTTTTTCCAGAATTTAAAACTACCCCAGAACACCCGGGACAATTATTTTCGCTTATTCAAAGTCTATCAGGCTCGCTTGCGGGAATTGAACGCTCTGGACTTTGAAGATCTGATCACCCTCACCATTCAGATTTTCCGCGAGCATCCCCAGGTTCTGGAGAAGTATCAGAATTGGTTTCGCTACCTTATGATTGATGAATATCAGGATACCAATTATGCACAGTATATGTGGGCCAAGCTATTGGCTGCCCGAAACCGCAATATTTTCGTAGTGGGAGATCCGGACCAGTCCATCTATAGCTGGCGCGGGGCTGAACCATTTAATCTTAAACGCTTCCTGGTAGACTACCCAGAGGCCACCGTTATCAAACTTGAAAAGAACTACCGGTCCACGGGCAATATCCTGGCGGCGGCCAATAACGTTATACGCAACAACGTGGGACGGGAAGAAAAGGAACTCTACACGGAGCAGGGAGAAGGAGAAAAAATCGTTCGTTTCTGCGCCGGTGACAGCTATCAGGAAGCCCGCTTTGTGGCAGAAAATATTACTGAGCTTTCTTCGCAGGGAAAGAGCTATAAGGATTTTGCAATTTTCTACCGCACGCATGCGCAATCCCGGTCTTTAGAAGAAGCTTTGACCAGGAATCGAATACCTTATCGCATTGTAGGAGCACGCAAATTCTATGACCGCAAAGAAATTCGTGACATTATGGCTTACCTGAAACTGGTGGGCAATCCCAGTGATCTTTTGAGTTTTCGCCGCGCTATCAACGTGCCCCGGCGGGGCATCGGAGAAAAAACCCTGGAGAAGGTGGAAATACTGGCCCGGGATTTGCAACTGCCGATTCTGGAGGCTTTACGGGACAGTGAGAACCTGGGCAATATTCACAAAAAGGCGCGTTCTCAGCTGGAGGAATTCTATGCCCAAATGGCCTATTATGCTTCTTTACTGGAATCAGGAGCCTCCCTGGGGCAGCTCATTGACGAAATCCTGCAAAGCAGCGGCTATGTGGAAGAATTGATGAAACAGGATCGTCTTGAAGGCGAGGACCGTCTGGAAAACCTCTACGAACTGCGCTCCCTGGCTTTTGAGTATGAGCGGCAGGGCGGCTCGGGACTGGAGGATTTTCTGGCTGGCATCGCACTGGTTCAAGATACTGATGAGTTGGATCAATCGGAAACGGTTTTTCTTATGACCATGCATGGCGCCAAAGGACTGGAGTTTCCAGTGGTGTTCATTACCGGGCTGGAAGAGGGGGTCTTTCCATCCTACCGCAGCGAAAGCCCGGAGGAGATGGAAGAAGAAAGGCGGCTCTGTTATGTGGGAATAACCCGGGCCCGAGAAAAACTCTATCTTACCCACACAGTAACCCGGCTACTCTATGGATATGAACGAAACAATGCACCTTCCCGTTTTCTCACAGAAATACCGGAAGAATTGATGGTCACCCCCGCCACCCGCAGTCCGCTGCCAGGCCGGCTGGAAATGGGAGATACGGTCCGCCATCGCAAGTTCGGCATGGGGGTCATAATCCAGATGGTGGAGGGAGACCCTGTAGTCCTGGTGGATTTTGAGCAGGGTGGAACCAAGATGCTGCGTTTAGATCTGGCTCCCTTGGAGAAAATGGGTTAGGAAGGATAAAGGCAGGTGAGTCAAAGAGAAAGTCCTTTTTGACTCTATGCCAGCAATAGGGAGGAATCGTAGTGATCGACCCGCGCCCCAGGATGGAGGAATTGCGCGCCCAGATACGAAAACATGATCACCAGTATTACGTTTTGGATCATCCTTTGATCAGTGATGCCGAATATGACCAGCTGATGCGTGAACTCCTGAATCTGGAAAGCCAGCATCCGGAGTTGGTTGAGGCCGACTCGCCTACTCAACGGGTGGGAGGTCAAGCGCAGAGTAAATTTTCCTCCATTCATCACCGCCGCACCCTGCTCAGTCTGGATAATGCCTTTTCCCGCCAGGACTTGATAGATTTTGACCGCCGGGTTCAGAAAGCAGCCGACGGTCCTGATTATGTGGCAGAAATGAAGATTGATGGCGTCTCCATCGCTGTGAGCTATGTAGACGGGATCCTGATTAGCGCTGCCACCCGTGGGGATGGACAGGTTGGAGAAGACGTGACCGCCAATGTGCGCACCATTAAGCAGATCCCTCTCAAGCTGCATCGCCCCCTGCCGCGCATGGAAGCCCGGGGTGAGATTTATTTACCCAAGAAAGAATTCCTGCGTCTCAATCAGGAAAAAGAGGAAAACGGTGAGCGGGTTTTTGCCAACCCCCGCAATGCTGCTGCTGGTTCGTTGCGCCAATTGAACCCATCCATTACTTCCGGTCGCGCTCTGGCTGCTTTTTTTTATGACATTATTTATCTGGAAGGAGAGCAGGTGGTTGATCAGGTTCAGGTGCTCAACCTGCTTCAGGAACTGGGATTACCCGTGAATAACCGGTTCGCCTACTGCAAGAACATCGAAGAGGTATATGATTTTACTCAAGCCTGCCAGGCCGGCCGGCATGAACTTCCTTTCGAAATCGATGGGGTGGTGATTAAGCTCAACCACTTGGAACAACGGCCCCTCCTGGCGGAAACTGCCAAGAGCCCGCGCTGGGCCACCGCTTATAAATTCCCCGCCGAAGAGAAAGAGACCCGCCTTTTGGATGTAGAGATAAATGTAGGTCGCACCGGCATCATAGCGCCAACGGCAATCATGGACCCGGTCTCCCTGGCCGGCACCACAGTGAGTCGGGCTAGCTTGCATAATTATGATCTGATCAGAGAAAAAGACATTCAAATTGGTGATTGGGTTCTGGTGCATAAAGCCGGCGATATTATTCCTGAGATAATCAGGCCAATAACGGATAAGCGCACCGGAGCCGAACAGCCCATCCAACCACCGCAGGATTGTCCGGCCTGTAAGAGCCGGGCGGTTCGCCTGGAAGGGGAAGTAGCCTATCGCTGTGAAAATATCAATTGCCCGGCCCGCTTGAAAGAGAGTCTGGTCTTTTTTGCCTCCCGCCCGGCTATGGACATTGAAGGAATGGGACCCAGTCTGGTTGATCAGATGGTGGAAAAGGGTCTGGTTAACAATATAGAAGATCTTTATACACTAAAAATGGAGCAATTGGAAAATCTGGATCGCATGGGGAGCAAATCGGCAGCCAATATCGTGGCGGCCATCGAAGAAAGCAAACAAAGGCCCCTGCACCGGTTAATAACCGCTCTGGGCATACGTCACATCGGGGCCAAGAGCGCCCGCCTCCTGACTCAGAATTATCATCACCTGGATGACTATCTGGAGCTGGATGAAGAGGAACTGCTGGGCGTGGCGGAAATCGGACCCAAAATGACGGAAAGCCTGCAGCGTTTTTTTTCCGAACCGCGCAACCTGGAAACCCTGGCAGCTTTACGCAGGGCCGGTGTAAATATCACTGAAACGAAACACCTACCTGAAGCATTGCCTTTAAAAGGGCATGCTTTTGTGCTTACCGGGGCATTGGAAACGATGACCCGAGAAGAGGCAGGAGAGATCATAGAATCCCTGGGAGGGCGGGTCAGCAGCAGTGTCAGCAAAAAGACCAGCTATGTGATTGTAGGCGCGGATCCGGGAAGCAAATATGAAAAAGCCCGCCAATTAGGGGTAAAAACCCTGAACGAAGAGGAGTTTCTAGAGTTGTTGGCCAACCCCAAGCCTTCCCTCGATACACAATAGGGAAGTAAACGGCTCGAGTGCTCAAAGAGGCATTAGGATCTATTAATTCATTACTGGAGGCATCTTATGAGGAGTTAGTAGGTGTCGAAGATCTAGGAGATATAAGTGCAGAGGCCATTATTGACTTTTCTAATCAAGCAGCTAATAAAATAATAATCGATAAGCTAAGAAATGCTGGGGTCAATCGGATACTAGTGGAGAACGATGCTCCTTTCACAAAAGGGAATAGCCACAATTAGGTAATAGAGCAACTGACAGTGGAAGCAGTTGGCCGCCATCTATGGGGTGTCATTGGAACAAATGCAGGGCATTGTGTCAGACATTTTAAAGAGATTGATTAACAACGAAAAATAATATATCTTATCCAACAATTTAAGCAATTCCCGTCTAATGAGCAGGCTCATTAGACGGGCTATAACCACATTAGACTACTCAATAAAGTATCCTAACTGAATAAGACTGAGAAATCGGTTGTTTTTTATAACCTGGTTTGAGATTTCTCCTTCAATTTTACAACCGACACTCATGTACAGGCTTAATGCGGATTTGTTGTCACTGCGGCATGCAATATTGATCTTCCTGATTATACTGGCAAATTTAGCCCAGCGAAGAGCATATTCAATCATGCTTCTACCAATACCCATACCCCAATATTCTTGTAAAATATATAGGCTCATGGTTGCAGTATGCTTCCTACCTGGCCTTTCGTCTCCTACTAAACGCAAGTATGATATAATTTTACCGTTTGTATTAATACCTAGAAGGATCACTGAATTATTCGAACGCCGACTTCTCTCTATAACGGCTTTAGTGATATTTGTATTGGAGGCAATAAAATCGGTTTCGCTTGAGACTTTTTTAAGGAATGCTTGTATTGCATCAGCGTTGCTGCGGTGAGCTTCCAAGATCTGAACCCAATGTTCCTTAGGTAGTTTTTCAACTGCTGTTGCTTTAGTCATTTTATCAACTCCTCTCAAGGGGATCATAAACTTAATATTGATAAAATCGGACTCGTTTGTTTGAAAATGGAGACTGTCAACAACATTACATTTCAACCGCTTTGCCCCGCAAATCATGGGTCCTTTAATCTCCAGGTGCACACTCACACTTTTGTTTGGCTGGAGTGCCCCCCTTCATTAAATTATGGAATACGCGCATATCCATAATTCAATTAAAAACCCATTTTTTTAATTCTCTAGTTGCAATAGGCTTAAAAGATAATCCTACACAACAAATGCCCAATTATCTGGGATTGGTTGCATATTCCTAGTATCTGACAATCTTATACAATTATTTCCTGTAAAGGAATATTATTAGATTAGGTAGAATTTGATAATATTCGAATACTCTCAGGAAGGACATTAATAATGAAAGAAAAACCAACTTCTTTTATAAGTTTTATAAGAGATCTTGAATTATGCATTTTTGAATCTAAAAGCAGTACTTATATAATTGCGATGCAAGATAAGTTTGATAATGCTGGAATTCCTATACAACGAAATGATGAATATGCAGCGCCCGATACAATAATCAAGTGGTTAACTCAATATCCAGAAGACGACCCAAGAATTTGCACCCCTAAAACGAAGAATACTTTTAAGGCGCTTTTTTCTGCTCAAGACCACCTACCGAAAAGCTTGAACAAAAGAAATGAAATTCGGCGTTTTTGCCAAAAATTCATTGACGACAATGTATGTAAATCATTGGAAGTTAAATGGGGAATTAATTCTGATGATTATTTGAAGGAATTAGTTAAAATATCAATTGATAATGTAGCTAAAGGATATAGGAAATCCCCGGGAAAATTATACGTTACCCAAGAACTAATCGATCAAATAAAAACTCAAGTTGTTGAACAAAGGAAAGAAGATGATCCCTATATTCCTCCAGAGATAGAAATAAGAATAGAAAGCTCTAATAACAAAGAAGAATACGAATACCATAGTGAAAGTATTGAAAGAATAAAAGAATCAAAGAAGGACTTTATTCTTATAGCAGAATGCGGGATGGGTAAAAGTGCGTTTTTAAAATATTTAGGTAGATCACTACTACCTACTCACGGATTGCCTAAAACAATTCCTATCCTGATTCATGCTAAAGATTTAGCTTCCGTTTCTAATACTGACGAATTTATCAACAAGCTTGATGAACAAGGGCTAGATCTCAATGGATATCACCTTAAAGATCAAGAAGTATTATTTTTAATTGATGGTTTCGATCAACTACCATCAAACGATGCTTACAATCATATAAACGAAATATTGCGCTCAAAAAAGATTATCAACCTTGGCATGACGAATAGGTATCTTGTTGTAATGAGACCTACCTATGTAAATCGCTTGCACTTTGATGAAGCTAAAGTTGAATTAGTTCGCTTGGTTCCTTTTGATGATTCTCGCATTAAAAATTACTTAATGGAATTCAGCGATGACGAGAATATAGGTAATTTACTTAAGAAGCAGCGCCCCTTGATGCAAACTCCTATTTTACTAAAGTTAATTAAAAATTTGGCTGTTCAGAAAAATCTAGTTGATATTAAATCTCGGTTTGACCTGTATCGCCGATTTGTAACGCATCTTTACAAGGAATGGGAAAATTATAAAAAATCAGCTTCATATTCTGATTGGGAAGGTGTTTTACTAGATATATCCAAAGTCTCATATAATGCTATGAGAGATAGATACCTTGGTTACATACCCTATAGGGATCTAAGCCGTTATTTAAACAATGATGATTATAAAATAAAAAGACTTGAAGAATGGTGCGTTACTCACGATATTATGGAAAACGGACATAAATCGGCTCTTTTTTATTCTCATCAATCATTTCAGGAATATTTTGCTTCATTAGAGTTGTATTATTTGCTTTCTATGGATAACCATTCCGAGCATTTTGTTTTAGAACATCTGGAATATATGCATTGGGATGAGATTTGGGCCTTAATTCAGGATAGACTTGACGAAGTCCGAAGTGGAAATAATAATGAAGATTTTAGATCTGCTATGAGAGTAGAATCTGCGCTGGAAAATGGAACAGCTTCGCTTAAGAAAGTCCTTGATAATTTTCCGTTATTATACGCCGAATTATTGGCCCCAGTTCAACCTGTTCAAGTAATCAAGAAATTAAGTGCGAATCATATTCATATTAAAAATATCGCCAAAATAAAATACACGAATGTTATACCTTATTTGATTGAGTTGCTTTCAAGCAACAATAGTAAAATGGTGATTAATATAATTGAGACCCTTGGAGAGCTAAAGAATCCATCTGCGATTCCCTATCTTACGAAAAAAATGAAAGAAAATAATAAATACAGTAAAATCGCAACGGCTAAAGCTCTCGGGGAAATCGGTGACTCATCTGCAGTTCCTTATCTAATCGAGAGCCTACAAGATAAACGCCCTGACGTCCGTTCGGTATCTGCAAAGGCTCTGGGACAAATTAAAAGTATAGATGCAATTCCATTTTTATTGAAAATTCTTGATGACAAAGATGAAAATGTCCAGCATGAAGTAGCCAAAGCCTTGGGTAAGCTCAATGAGCCAACTATTATGGCCCATTTGGTAAATAGACTCAGAAATGATGATATCAAAATTCGTTATTATGCAGTCAAGCTTTTAGAAGAGATTGGGGATCCATTAGCATTGCCGTATTTATTTGAGAGACTAAAATATGATGATATGGTTATTCGTTTGCAAGCAGCATTAGCTATCTCTACAATTAAAGCAGAATATTTACCATCTTATTATCTTGCTGACATGAAAAACGAAAAACATGGAGTGCCAATTTTAAAAGAATTTATGAGTATTAATACATTAGTACCATATTTGATAGACAAGCTTAATGATTCTGATGAAATTGTAAGAGGTAACATAGTTGAAATTTTGGGTAAAATGCAAAATTCAACGATAATTCCATATATTATGGAGAGCCTAAAAGATAAAAAGGAATATGTCCGCTTTAAAGCATTAAAGGCATTTAATGAAAGTGTAGATCCATCTTCAACTCCTTACCTAACCGCTAATATCAATCATGACGATGAATATGTTTGCATGGCAATAGTTGAGGCCTTTGGAAGAATTCGAAGTAAAGATGCAGTGCCTTTATTAGTAAAGAAACTTAAGGATAGTCATAAATGTGTTCGTAAAAAAGCTGCTGAGGCTCTTGGTGAGATAAAGGATTTGAGCTCGGTTCCAAATTTAATTGATTGCCTGAACGATAACAATGAAGATGAAGATGTCCGTGCGACATCGGCCGAATCTTTGGGTAGTATGGAGGCTTTAACGGCAGTTCCTTCATTAATTGCTTGCCTAAACAATAAGAATGAAAACATCGTTTTAAAAGCAGTTATTGCTTTACGTGAAATTAAAGACTCAACCGCTGTGCCACCCTTATTTAAGTGCCTACAGAGTAAAAATGAGGCTATTCGTAATGAATCGAAAAACGCTATTATTAAATGTGCTGATTCAACATCAATCCCTTATCTAATGGAACAACTAAAGAATGAAAACATTTATAGTTGCTGTGCAGTTATTGCTTCACTAGGAAAGCTTAAAGCGCTAACTGCATTTCCTATATTAATCATTAAACTAAAAGATCCAAATCAATATATTCGTAGTGCAGCTGTAGAAGCTCTGGGAGAGATTGAGGATTCAAGAGCCGTTCCTGATTTAATTAATTGCCTTAATGATAAAAATCATGAAGTCCGTTGGAAATCTGCTGAAGCATTAGGAAAAGTTAAGAACGTGGATGCAGTTCAGCATTTATTAAAAAATCTTAAAAGTGATACAAATATGTATGTACGTAAGAAAGCTGCTTGGGCTTTAGGAATAATAGGAGATCCTATAGCTGTTCCACTATTAATTGAGATGCTAAAGGATCAAGATGAATATTTTCGATATGAAGTAATTAAAGCCTTAGGTGAAATCAAAGATTCAACTGTAATTTCTTACTTAATGGAAAGCCTAAAAAGTAGTATCAAATCTACTCGGTTTGCTGCAAAAAGAGCTTTGGAAAAATTCCGAGATCCAAGTGCTGTTCCATATTTTATCAAGAGTCTTAAGGATGACAATGAATATATCCGAAGAGAAGCCTCTGCAGCTCTAGGTGAAATTAAAGATGTAAGGGCTGTTCCACATTTAATTAAATTGTTGAAGGATTATCGTGAAATAAATGCTTTAACTGCTCTGGCAAAAATTGGTTCAAAATCAGCTATTAAGATCATGTGGGACGAATTATGTTATACATCTCAACGGCAATATGAAGATTATTTAGTGGAATATATAAGAAGCAGTGAAACAAGATATGTATCTACTTTTACTTCAAGATAAAACGAAAACCCGTAACTGGTGATATCTATATTAAATTTTTGATAAATCCCTGAAAATATCCGTGACTTGGACTATTTGAAGTACAGCCTTTTGCATTGAATCCATATTTATAAGAGATCGAAGGGCCGGTGTAAATATCACTGAAACGAAACACCTACCTGAAGCATTGCCTTTAAAAGGGCATGCTTTTGTGCTTACCGGGGCATTGGAAACGATGACCCGAGAAGAGGCAGGCGAGATCATTGAATCCATGGGAGGGGTTGTTGGCCAACCCCAAGCCTTCCCTCGATACACCATAGGGAAGTAAGCTGACGCTCTGTTGTTCTCGCGAATCGCCTTAACCCTTCCCCGCTATCTCCCGGGACCAACCGGTTCTCACCGGCTTTAGCCCTGCAAAAATATTAGGTAAACAGATGTATTTTTGGTATAATAATTTGCATGAATATTTGACCCAAGAAGCTGGAGGTAGCGCAATGGCTCTGTCTATGGGGGTAGTTGAACATGTGGCTTTGCTGGCTCGCCTGAATTTGAGCGAACAGGAAAAGATGCTTTTTGCTGAACAATTGGGGTCCATTCTGGATTATGCAGCCCGCTTGAATGAGTTAGACACCGACGGGGTTCTACCTCTGGACCATATTCTCCCAATCTACAACATATTTCGTGAAGATCTGGCCCAGGCCAGTCCGCCCCGAGAGGAAATGCTGGCCAATGGACCGCTGGTGGAAGACGGCCAGTATAAAGTTCCTAAGATTATCTGAAGGAGTGGCTCCAAATGGCGCTGTATGAACTGACGGTCCATGAATTGATGGATCGGTTGAAGAGCAAGGATACTTCAGCCCGGGAAATTGCCGAGTCCTTTGCAAATCGCATCGGACAGGTGGATGACCAGGTTAAAGCCTTTATTACGGTTACCCAAGACCTTGCTCTCGAGAAAGCAAGGTCTTGTGATGAAGTGGGCCAATTTTCTAGGCTTGCGGGCATACCCTATGCTTTGAAAGACATCATCTGCACCCGGGGAATCAGGACTACCTGCGGGTCTCGGATATTGGAGACATTTGTTCCCAGTTACAACGCGACTGTGGCTCAGCGGCTGAAGGAAGCGCAGGGAGTGCTCTTGGGCAAACTCAATATGGACGAATTTGCCATGGGTTCTTCCACAGAACACTCGGCTTTCTTCCCCACCCATAACCCCTGGGATCTGGAACGGGTACCGGGCGGATCTTCTGGAGGATCAGCGGCAGCTGTAGCAGCCGGTGAAGTTCCCTTTGCCCTGGGTACGGATACAGGCGGATCCATTCGTCAACCAGCTTCTTTCTGTGGTGTTGTGGGCTTGAAACCAACTTATGGACGGGTTTCTCGTTGGGGTGTAATTGCCTTTGCTTCTTCCTTGGATCAGGTCGGGGTGTTTAGCCGCGATGTCGAGGACTGTGCCCTGGTGATGAATGAGATCGCCGGCCACGATCCGCTGGATTCAACCAGCGTTTCTATGGAACGCCCGGATTATACCAGCTTTCTCCAGACTGATGTGCGGGGTTTGAAGATTGCCTTTCCCCGCGAGTATTTCCAGGCCGGGGTGGAAGAGGGAGTCCGGGAGGCGGTTGAAAAAGCCCTGAAGAAATATGAAGAGCTGGGCGCGATTGTGGAGGAAGTATCTCTACCACATAGTGAATATGCACTGCCAGCCTATTATCTGGTGGCTCCAGCAGAAGCCAGCGCCAACCTGGCGCGTTTTGACGGAGTACGATACGGCCTGCGGGATCTTAGTGCCGAGAATGTTGTTGATATGTTTTCCCGCACCCGCAACCTTGGCTTTGGCGATGAAGTAAAACGGCGTATTATGTTGGGAACCTATGCTTTGAGCTCCGGGTATTATGATGCCTATTACCTGAAAGCATTGAAAGTCCGACGTTTAATCAACAATGATTTTGTCCGGGTGTTCCAGGATTATGATATAATCATCTCTCCCACCACACCGACTACCGCATTCCGGCTGGGTGAGCAGACCGGGGACCCCTTGACCCTTTATATGAATGACATTTTGACCGTCCCAATCAACATGGCGGGACTGCCGGGGCTGTCGATTCCCTGTGGTTTTGTAGACGGATTGCCTGTAGGGATGCAGTTGGTAGGCAAACCTTTTGATGAAGGGACGATTTTGAAAGCTGCTTATGCTTTCGAACAAAATTCGAATTTCAATAAACAGCATGCGCAGTTGGGAGTGAAATAGATGGTGAGCGGATTTGAAATGGTTGTGGGATTGGAAGTCCATGTAGAGTTGAAAACCCACAGTAAGATCTTCTGTTCCTGCTCCAACAGCTTCGGGAGCGAACCCAATACCAACGTATGCCCGGTTTGCTCCGGATTTCCCGGCATGCTTCCAGTGCTCAACCGCCAGGTGGTGGAATTCGCCATCATGACCGGATTGGCGCTCAATTGCGAGATTGCCGAATTCAGTAAGTTCGATCGCAAGAACTATTTTTATCCTGATCTACCCAAAGCATATCAAATATCGCAATATGACCTGCCCATCTGCGGCCCGGGTTATCTCGACATTGAAGTGCAGGAGGGCAAGAAGAAGCGCGTTGGTATTACCCGTGCCCATATGGAGGAGGATGCCGGCAAACTGGTTCACCAGGGAGATATTACTTCAACCCCTTTCTCTCTGGTTGATTTAAACCGATCCGGAGTTCCTCTCTTAGAGATCGTTTCTGAACCGGATATGCGCAATCCCCAGGAAGCACGGGCTTATTTGGAAAAGCTGCGTTCCATCCTCTTGTTTATTGGCGTTTCGGACTGCAAAATGCAGGAAGGATCACTGCGATGCGATGCCAACGTTTCGGTTCGTCCCAGGGGGGAGACCCGTCTGGGAACTCGGACTGAGATTAAAAATATGAACTCCTTCCGGGCTTTGGAAAAAGCTATTGAATACGAAGCACGGCGGCAGATAGATTCTATTGAGGACGGGGAAGAGATTATTCAGGAAACACGCACCTGGGATGAAGAAAAACAGGTAACCCGTTCTATGCGCTCTAAGGAAGACGCTCACGATTACCGGTATTTTCCAGAGCCGGACCTGCCTCCCTTGCGGATTGACCGCTCCTGGGTGCAGGAGATACTGGTCAAACTGCCGGAGCTGCCTGATCAGGCTCAGAATCGCCTGGTCAGCCAATATGGTTTGTCGTCTTATGATGCAGCCATCATGACGCTAAATCCTGAATCGCTGGAATTCTTCGATCAATGTGTTGCTGCCTATCCCAATGCCAAGAGTATTTCCAATTGGATGATGGGGGAGTTCAACCGGCTACTGAACCAGAACAACCTGGAGATTCAGCAGTCCCGTCTCCGCCCGGGCCATCTGGTGAAAATGCTGCAGCTGATGGATCAGGGTACAATCAGTGGCAAAATGGCTAAGACCATCTTTGAGGAGATGTTCTTGACCGGCAAAGACGCCGAGGCCGTGGTCGAGGAAAAGGGTTTGGTGCAGATATCCAATCAGGATGCATTACTTCCCTTGATTGAGGAAATCCTTCAAGGCAACCCCAAAGTAGTGGATGACTACAAAAACGGTAAAGAAAAAGCATTCGGATTTTTCGTTGGTCAGATAATGCGGGCTACCAAAGGGCAAGCCAACCCTACTCTGGTCAACAGCCTGCTAAAAGACTTGTTGAATAAAATGTAGCTGGAGAACTGGGGGAGGGGAAGGGCAAAACTGCTAATTTATTAGCCAGCAGTCCCCAGCACTTTTGTCCCTGGATGAGGAGTGAAAAAATGACATTTACTAGCAAAATGAAAGATTGGTTTTTGGAGGACGGGGCCCAGGTGTATATCGTGGATACCACTCTCCGGGATGGAGAACAGACCGCTGGGGTGGTTTTCGCCAATGAGGAAAAAATCAAGATAGCCAAGTACCTGGATAAAGTAGGCATCAGCCAGATCGAGGCCGGGGTTCCGGTTATGGGCGGGCAGGAAAAGGCGTGCATTAAGGAAATCGTCAGATTGGGTTTGAATGCCAGTATTATGGCCTGGAACCGGGCGGTTATATCCGACCTCAAAGAGTCGGTGGATTGTGGGGTAGACGCGGTGGCTATTTCTATTTCCACGTCCGATATTCATATCGAACATAAATTGCAGACAACCCGCCAGAAGGTCATCGACATGATGAGTGATGCGGTTAAATTTGCCAAGGATAACGATCTTTACGTATCTGTGAATGCAGAAGATGCTTCGCGCTCTGATTTGGAGTTTCTTACCGAGTTTGCCCTGGTAGCCAAGCACTGCGGCGCGAATCGCCTGCGTTTTTGCGATACCGTAGGCACATTGACTCCTCTGGCGACCTTCCGTCTGATTCGAACCCTGATTGATGCGACCGGATTGGATGTGGAAATGCACACCCATAATGATTTTGGTATGGCCACCGCCAACGCCCTGTCCGGGGTGTACGCTGGTGCCAACCATGTCGGAGTTACGATAAACGGACTGGGAGAGCGGGCCGGAAATGCTTGTCTGCAGGAAGTAATCATGGGGTTAAAATACCTGATGAATGTGGATATGCCCTATCAGACTTCTATTTTTAGGGAAGTTGCTGAGTATGTTGCTCAGGCTTCAGGCCGCATCCTGCCAGTTTGTAAACCGATCGTGGGCTCCAACATTTTTGCGCACGAATCTGGCATTCATGGAGACGGGGTTTTGAAGAACCCGTTGACCTACGAGGTTTTTACCCCGGAAGAGGTGGGGTTGGAGAGGCAGATCGTCATCGGCAAGCATTCCGGGACAGCCGCCATTTGCTCCAAATTTGTAAAAGAATATGGTTTTGGTCTCAATGAAGAAGAAGCCCGAGGACTGCTGCCATTGGTGCGTGATTTATCCATCAAGCTAAAACGCTCCTTATTTGACAAGGAGTTGATGTATTTATTCGAGGAATACACGAGGAATAAGAAGTAGAGCGTGGAAAAGACCACCGCGGAGGAAATTATATCCCAGCAAAAGCGGTCAGGATGTTAAAACCAATGACATCATGGAATGAACCCCTGCCTTGGGCTTTATTTTTATTAAAATAATCATTTTTTAGGAGGAGTCAATTTATGACCAGCATTGAAGCGGGCGAAAAAATCGTTGTGCAAAACGGAGTATTGCAGGTTCCCGATCATCCTATAATTCCTTTTATTGAAGGCGACGGTACCGGACCCGACATTTGGGCGGCAGCTTCGCGGGTTCTGGACGCTGCAGTGGCTAAAGCTTACCAGGGCAAGAAATCCATTGTATGGAAAGAAGTGCTGGCGGGAGAGAAGGCCTTTCAGCAAACCGGAGAGTGGCTGCCTCAGGAGACCCTGGATGTAATCAGGGAATACTTTATTGCCGTGAAGGGACCTCTTACCACCCCAATTGGAGGAGGAATCCGATCTTTGAACGTGGCCTTGCGCCAACAATTGGACCTCTATGTCTGCCTGCGCCCGGTTCAATATTTCATGGGCGTTCCTTCGCCGGTCAAGCGGCCCCAGGATGTGGATATAATCATATTTCGTGAGAACACAGAAGATATCTATGCCGGGATCGAATATGCCAGTAATTCCCCGGAAGCCATAAAACTCATCGACTTCCTGCGGAACGAACTGGGTGTGATCAATATACGGTTTCCAGAAAACTGTGGGATCGGCATCAAACCGGTATCGGAAGAGGGCAGTAAACGTCTTATCCAGGCGGCTATTAACTATGCAATTGAGAATAAGCGTAAAAGCGTGACCCTGGTGCACAAGGGCAACATTATGAAGTATACTGAGGGTGCCTTTAAGAACTGGGGATATCAACTGGCTGAGAGCCAGTTTGCGGAGCAGGTGTTTACCTGGAACCAATACGACCGCATTAAAGAAGCAGAAGGAGAAAAGGCCGCTGATCAGGCGCAAAAGCACGCGGAAGCCCAGGGGAAAATTATTATCAAGGATGCCATTGCTGACATCTTTCTACAGCAAATTCTCACCCGCCCCACTGAATTCGATGTGGTTGCTACATTGAATCTCAATGGCGATTTCATGTCTGACGCCTTAGCCGCTCAGATTGGTGGTATAGGGATTGCTCCCGGAGCCAACATCAATTATGTGACCGGACATGCCATATTCGAAGCCACGCATGGCACCGCTCCCAAATATGCCGGTTTAGACAAAGTCAACCCTTCTTCGGTTATCCTTTCCGGCGAATTGATGCTCAGGCACCTGGGTTGGAAAGAAGCAGCGGATTTGATTATCAGCAGCATGGAAAAAACCATTGCCAGTAAAGTTGTGACCTATGATTTTGCCCGCTTAATGGATGGGGCTATGGAAGTGAAATGCTCAGGCTTTGCTGATGCGATGATTAACAACATGTAGGTTTGCCCCTTTCTCCGCCACATGGGAAACGACGGGGGTTTCGGGGATACAGCCGAAACCCCCGTTTACTATTTATTACAATAGGCTGGTCCGGAATATTTCGTAATACTGTTATCAGACTATTTTGATTTAGATAATTGGTAGTAATTGTTTTGCTATTAATGTTTCTATTTACTGGGATTTACAGGATCCCGGTTTTAGAGGAGGAGAAGCAAATTAATAAATTCAGGGAATCGTTACTGGATAAAAAAACATTTTCTGTCACATGGGAACTAGTTCCCGGACGGGGAGCACATGAAAAGCTGCAAGAAGATGTTATCATTTCAGCAACAGAGGCTGCAAAGGATGGTAGAATTCATGCCCTTACCATTACCGATAATCCAGGTGGGAAGCCTGCATTATCGGCTGTTTACCTCGGCTTGGAAATCTTAAAACTGGGGATTGAACCGCTCGTTCACTTTACTTGCAAAGACAAAAACCGTAACCAGACCGAATCCGAGCTTTACGCGATGGATCGAGGCGGCATAAGAAACGTTTTAGTGATGACCGGCGATTACCCAACTAACGGGTTTAAAGGTCGTCCTAAACCTGTTTTTGATTTGGATCCTGTTCATGTTTTGGAGCTGATAGCTAATATGAACAACGGATTAGAAATCCGTGAATCGAAAGGGATAACTTATCATCAGCCCAGCGATTTCTTTGCAGGTGCTGTTGTTTCACCCTTTAAAGCTACTGAAGCCGAACTCTTAATTCAATATTATAAACTTAAAAAAAAGATTGATAATGGAGCCAATTTTATCGTAACTCAGTTAGGTTATGACGCCCGTAAATTTCACGAAGTTTTGCAGATTATTAAGCAGCACAATTCAAATATACCAGTCATAGGCAATGTATATATTCTGCCCTTTGGTACAGGTAAAATGATGAATGCAAACCAATTGCCAGGCTGTGTGGTTTCCGACAAGCTACTCGCTGAACTCGACCAAGAAAGGACTGCTGAAGATAAAGGCGTGAGTGCGCGTTTACTGCGTGCCGCTAAAATGTATGCTTTTATGAAAGGCATGGGTTTTGATGGAGTACACCTGGGAGGGCATAATATTAAATATGAACAGGTTAAATATATTATTGATAAAGGCGAAGAACTTAGCACTGATTGGCTGAACTTTATATCTGAATTCGATTATCCACAACCCAATGGATTTTACTTTTTTGAAAAGAACCCGAATACTGGCCTTAATACGGATAACCCGGTTAATCGTACAGGACTGCCGCTTGACCTTCCGGTGGGACTGAATTATCGCATGATGCGTTTCTTCCACCATATGTTTTTTACTCCTGAAAAAAGATTATTCCCTGTAATGCAGCGTTTTTACAACGGGGTTAAAAACCCAAGAAAATATGCATTTGAGCATATCATGAAAGTAATTGCAAACGACTGTCAAGATTGTGGCGATTGCGCATTACTGGATATTGCTTATCTCTGTCCAATGTCAGGGTGTCCGAAGAATCAACGTAATGGTGCCTGCGGTGGGAGTTATAATGGTTGGTGTGAAGTCTACCCAAATGAAAAGAAATGTATCTGGGTTAAAGCGTACTCGGTGCTTAAGGCTTATAACGAAGAATCTGAACTGGATACCTTGTACGTACCTCCAGTTAACTGGGATTTATATCACACTTCTGCCTGGTATAACTACTACACCGGACGGGATCACTCGGCAGCAATTAAAAAAAGTAAATAGAATTCGATTGACTTACGTGTGATAAGCCATGCCTACGGTGCCCGGGCCGACATGGGTTCCGATCACCGGATTGGCCTCGTAGATGGCAACGGGGCCCGAATAGAATTCCTGGACTCGTTCCCTAAGCAGTTGTGCTTCCTGCAACCCATCCACATGCAGGATGGCCAACCTCTTCACTTTTTCAACCTCACCCTGCACTTCCTGCACAATGTGGTTCATGGCCCGAGACCAAGTCCGCACCTTTTCAAACAATTCAAAGGATCCGTCCTGTAAATATAGGATCGGCTTTAACTGCAAAATGGTTAGAAACGTCCGTGCACGACATACACGTGTGGAATACGTGCCATCGTATCAAAGCTAAGAAATGGAGGCAGGAATGAATCATAACCTGACCTGCAACCCCATCCTGGTGCGAAAAAGCACCGGCTCCAAAGGGCAATGAAAACCGGAGCTTTATGTTGATCTTTATGGGGTGGCAAAGATCTACGAGACCTGCTGGTGAAGCTCTTCGTACATCGAATAGAGGCTTACAGCCAGTATCCGAGCTTTATGTATGAGATTCTCTTTGGCTGCCTGTTCGATAAGGGCAGCAAGATCTGAGATGCGTCCCAGACCGTATAGACCAGCAGATCCCTTAATATCATGGCTGATACTCTGTATAGCAGCAGCATCCTTTTTATCCAGAGAGCGATGTAGATCCTGAATCATATCGCTAAGAGAATCCAAAAATTCGGGAAGCAGGTCAGCCAACAAGAGCTCAGGCAGGAGATCCGATCGCGAGGTCATTGCTCTCGGGTTTTTCAGGTTGCGCTGGATAATCCCCACCAGTTCCTCAGTCCGAAAGGGCTTGGCAATATAGTCGATGCAGCCGCACTGCAGGCATTTTTCCCGGTCTCCGGACATAGCGTGGGCGGTCATAGCGATTACTGGTGTTCCGCTTAGGTCCGGATCCTGACAAATATGCTGGGTCGCTTCGTAACCGTCCATAATAGGCATTTGCATATCCATTAAAACAATATCAAAAGATTGCGTCTGCATGATACGCAAGCAATCCAGGCCATGTATGGCGGTGCTGACGTCAAAACCATAGCTGTTAAGCATCTGGGCTACGATACGATGGTTGATGCGGTTGTCTTCGACTAATAGAACCCGAACCGGTGAAAAATCGAGCAGCGATCCTGCACCTATTTCAGGCGGAATTGAAACATCTTCTGCTTCCTGGGTGAACAAAGCATCACTGGCCAGCTCTACCGGGATGCGAATATAAAAAATGCTTCCCTGACCCTCCTGAGTGTCCAGGAGAATCTCTCCCTCCATGAGTTCAACTAATTTGCGGCAAATATATAGACCCAAGCCGGTCCCCCCGACAGTTCTGGAGAAGGAACTGTCAGCCTGAGTAAAGGGCTGGAATATAGTGGGGATTTTGTCCGGTGCAATGCCTACCCCGGTATCGGCCACCGAAATCTGCAGAATAGTCTGCATACCTTCGCTGCTTTCAAGCCGGGCATGAAGGTTAATCCCCCCCCGGTCCGTAAATTTAATGGCATTGTGTAAAAGGTTGAGCAGGATCTGGCGCAGCTTAATCTTATCAGTTATGATACTGCAGTCACTGGCTGCTTCGATGTCCAGCCCGATCGATAGACCCTTTTCACGGGCCAGGGGTTCAATCAGGCGAATGGCCTGGCTGCAAATCTCCTCCAGATTGCTGGGTTTTGGATAGAAGCTGTCAACGCCCAGTTCTAACTTGGATACGTCCAGTATTTCATTAATAACACCCAACAGGTGTTCTCCACATTCTCGGACGATAGCTACGTGGTTGATTTGTTCCGCCGTGAGGTCGCTTTGTTCTAATAGGTTGATGGATCCGAGTATACCAATCATCGGGGTGCGCATTTCATGGCTCATGTTGGCGAGAAATTGGGTTTTGGTCAAATTGGCAATATCAACTCGTTCCCGGTTTTCAACCAGGTCGCTGATATCGTTTGAAACCAGAACATATAATTGCACCTCCTGCCCATTACTCCAGTGGTCCAGGCGATGTAAAAAGGTTTTCACCGAATCATCCGTAACCAGCCGCTGTTCCCCCTGCCAGGGTATGCCTTGATCGATGAGAACTTTAATGCTGGGGAAATCATCATGAAATCCAATTCTATCCAGTAATCTAGATAAAGAATATGTCTCACCTAACACAAATTGCGCAGTCCCTTTGGCCTTCCGGTTAAGGTATATAAGCCGGAAGGAGCCGTCAAAAAGCATAACATTCTCCGGAATGGTTTCCAGGAGATAGGCCTGGTAATGAATAATCTTATCAGCGGCCGCCTCCTTCTTTGAGAGGCGGTAGGAATGGTAAGCTAACAGAAAAAACAAAAAAGTTATAAAAAGCCCGGAATACTTGAATGTGTCGAGTACAGCATTGCTTTCCGGTTTAGCGATCAGGAGAAGCGTCCAGAGCAACAGAGGCAGCAGACAGACTGCCCCCCAAAGCATTGTCGAAAAAATCGAAGATTTATTAAACATTTTCGATTCACATCCTTCGAAGCTCAAAACTTGGGGAAGAAAAGCACATCTTTACGATACCGCATAATGGCTGAAAAACTTGTCTTCTTGTGGTTGAGAGCCTCCGATTTTATTTTCTAAATCTGACGAAATGTGCTGGATGTAAAACCTTTTCGAAACTTTGTGTAGAAAGACTTGCGGCAAAATAACCGAATTACCGGATGATTGCGGCTGCACTGTGTAATGTTGTTGCAAAGAGGATTTAATTAAGTCCAAGGTGAATTAGAACAAAAGATAGCGGATGGGCAGTGACCAGGGCGGAAAGCCGGCCAATTTTTATGGGGTGATTGATGGATCTCGTTTTTCTGTCAGCAGGTACAGAAAGGAACCTTCTAAGTGATAAATCGGAGATTGGAGAACTATGGGGGTGGAGTCGTTGTATATTATTCGGTCACGCAAGTTTGCATGGATGCTGGCTTTATTATTTGTACTGGGGACGTTCTATATTCCAGCGGTCAGCCAGGCCAACCAGACGATAAGGATTTTTATTAACGGAAAGGAACTGGTGCCCGAAGTACCTCCTGTATTGGTCAATAACCGAACCATGGTGCCTCTGCGGGCAATCAGCGAAGCGCTGGGTGCCCAGGTTGATTGGCAGCCAAGCACTTCCAGTGTTATTATCACCACTTCTGGTTTGACCAGCGGGGTGGTTGTTGACAAACAAATCTCTATCATGGGTCAGTCGGTTGCCACCAGTGCTGAATTACGCAGCCTCTTGCGCCAAAATAATCCTTCCGCTCCCGACCTGGTGGATCTCTATCTGAATATTGGCAGGGACTACGGAGTCAGAGGGGATATTGCCTTTTGCCAGGCAGCCAAAGAAACGGGATGGTGGAAATTTGGCAACGAAGTTCAACCGGAGCAGAACAACTACTGCGGCTTAAGCGCTACCGGCTCCCCGATGACAGGACTGGAGGATTTACGCGGAGCCGATCCTAACCGGGTTCACTTTGCAGCCGGCCAGTACGGTGCCTATTTTGATACACCGGCTACAGGGGTTGAGGCTCACATTCAGCACCTATACGCCTATGCCAGTAAAAACCCCCTTCCCATTGGCAAGACGCTGTTGGATCCGCGTTTCAAACTAGTGAGTAAGGGTGTAGCTCCTTATTGGACTGATTTGAATGGACGCTGGGCTGTGCCCGGGGACGGATATGGTGAGAGCATCCTCAACGATTACTATGCCAAAGCCTTACAGACGGGAAAAAACGATTCTTCTCTCAGTCGTGAAGAGCAGTTGGAACAGGAAAACCAGATGCTGAAGGCCGAGATTGCCAGGCTAAAAAGCTAGATGTAAAACGATTCAGGGAGCCGTTTCTTTATTAGAAGCCATACTTGATCGCAACACGGAAAAACCCTCGCTATTTTGGTAATTAAGCGAGGGTTCTTTAACAGTTTGAACGATGTAATGTACTCTCAGTTATCTAGGAATACGTTTTTAATTGAATTCATAGTCTCAACAGGCAGAAGTTTATCTCTGTTGAGAATCAGTTATTCTCACATACTTTTACCTTATTAAAATTTAGATCACTGAAGAATATACTGATTAGTGGTTACTTTCGCCTACCGGTCCTAGCGGCAACACGACTCTGCCATAAACCTCATTTAGAACCTGGGCCAGCGCAGCATAAATAGCGGAAAAGCCACAGAAAATTCCTTCATATCCGGTAATTGTACCAAGACCAGTATATCCTGCTTTTACAGCGGTAAGCAAAAAGAAGAGTATGGCCAATGAACCAAATACAACCATAGAAGCTTTATTGGCCCGAAGTGTTCCGACAAACATAACTAAAGTAAATAATCCCCACATAAAGAAATAGGAGGCCATAGCTGTACCATCTGGAGCCCCAGTCTCGCCAAGCTTCTCGGGGAATAACCAGATAACAATCAGTGAAAGCCAGAAAAATCCGTAACAAGTGAATGCTGTCATACCGAATGTATTATTTTTCTTCCATTCCATAATCCCGGCAATGACTTGAGCCAATCCCCCCATAAAAATACCCATGGCCAGAATCATAACATTCAACTTAAAAAATCCTGCATTGTGCATATTAAGCAGTACTGTAGTCATGCCAAAACCCATTAATCCCAAGCATCCTGCATTTGCAGTTGTATCGTTGATATTGGCCGATATTAAGTCCGCTTTAGAACCTTCTTTTGCCATTTTACTTCCTCCTCTTATTTATTATCTATGTTTAATCTATATTTACATTTCGATGGCATTCCCCCTTGAAAGCGATTTTTTTCACAATTGTTTATTATTCAACACATTCATCCAAATTCCTGTAGCGGAAATGATTATTTTTTACTGGGCTGGTCGAAAGGGGGCGAACAAAAAATAGGGCCGCTCAGCGGCTATCTGAGCGACCCTGCTCATATATTGTTATATATGAGCATATAGATTGGGAAGGGAAAGTAAAGGTTCACAATAAAGTTCGTTATGAGCTTCAAAACTGTTTCTCAACCAGGTCTCGTAGTAGATCCTCTTAATAAAAGAATGTGAAGATTGAACTGCCTGCCTTGCGGGATATAAACTTTATTGCCTCACCTGATAACATGTTATGAAGTGGATGGGAGAAAGGTGATAACATGGCAGATCAATTCTATAAAATTAGTGAAGTGGCAGATCTGCTAGGTATTGAGCAGCATACCCTGCGTTATTTGGAAAATGCCCTAAAGCTCAAAATTCAACGAAATGAACGCAGTGATCGCTTGTACAGTGAATCCGATCTCGATACCCTGCGACTCATTCTGGCCTTAAAGGCCAAAGGACTCAACACTACCGCTATCAAATTAGCCCTGGAGAATAGCGAAGAGCAAATGGAAACTGGGTTACAAGCTTCGCCACGGGGCGGCACCGGAAAAGAAGCTGTCGAGATTCTGTCCCTTTCCCATCGAATTTTGGAGCAGAATGAGGAACTCTTAAAATACAATCGCAATCTGCAAGAGAGAGTTGAACGGCTGGAAAAGAAGATAGACCAGCGCAACCAAGATAGAGAAAAGAAAATTGATGAATTTTTGCAGCTTTGGAAAGCCGAGCAGCAGGGCAAAGGGAAAACATGGCTGTCCTGGCTGCGAGGCAAGACCTGAGATTGCTCTTTGTTATTTGCCTTTGTAAAGCTGCAGGAGGGACATGACTTTGTAAAGGGTGGTTTCCTGGTCTTCTTCGCCCCTGGCTTCCCGCTGACTCTCCATAGATTCTAGATGTTGGCCATAATCCTCAACCAGCATTTCATCTAGAAAACGGTAAGCAGAAAGCAGATCGTAGGCCGCTTTTTGCTTGCGCCGAGCTTTGAGTAATATATCATCCTCTTCATTTTGATCGCCTTTTAACAAATCATTGTTATCAAGTTCCAATCGGGCTCTAGCCAGGTTCAAGTATATAGAAATTTGCGCCCCGGTCTGGCTCTTATCAGCTTCAATTTGAAGGACCAGGTTCTGGTCCATGAATCTCGGCACTTGCACTTCCTGATCTTCCTCGGCCAGTTCGAAAACCCGTACGAGAACCTGATCGCTTTCACTGGCAAGATTACAATTGGAATTCACCGGTAAGGTGCATATTTCATATTTTCCCTGAAAATCCAATTCCAAATTCGCCGTATCGAAGGGAATCTCTTCCAGCGTATTCTCGCTGTCATTCTTCTTCTCCATATAGAAACGGAAGGGATAGACGGTTTTCAAGTTTACACCGGTTTGCGCAGCCAGCTCCGGCCATAGGCACAGGCCGCGGATAACCTGATAGTCGGGATCGCTGGAATGGAGAACAGGCACCCCGGGACAGAGTTCTTGTATGAGTTTGGTCAAGCCCCTGGTTTGTGAAGCCCCGCCTAGAAGCAGGACAGTATCCAGATCCCATTTGCCATTCTTAAGAAGTCCGAGAGTTCGCGCCCTTTCATCAACTGCCTGCTTCCAGTAGTGTTTCATTCTAGTAAAGGCTGGTTCCACCGCTGCGTGGAAGATGTCTCGGGTAACATGGATAGCCAGGTTGCGTCCGGGAAGAAAATCCGCATAGTTCACCCGGGTTTCTTCTTGACTACTCAGGGTAATCTTGATTTCTTCGGCCATCTGCATCCAACGGTAAAAAAGAAGTTGATCATCGGAAGAACGGAATTCCTCGTTGAGGATGGAGGCGGGCAATTTTTCACCATATTGCATTTGAAAAGCAGGTGACAGAATATTGTGTAAAACCATACGGTCGATTTCCGATCCCGAAAACGCATCCTGCCCTACCTGAAACTGACTTTCCAGGAGCATATGCTGCCGGTCTGCCGAAGTGCTCAGGAAGCTGAAGTCACTGGTTCCGCCGCCCACATCGATGGCCAAAAGGTCTCCATTTAGGACCTCCCCGGGATGACTGGAGTTATAGCCGACCAGGGCTGCCACCGGTTCTGGTAATAAGAGAACATCCTCCACAGCAAAGGCTCTTTGTGCTGCGGTCAGCAGCATACACCGCGCTTGCAGGCCAAAGTTGTTAGGGACCGATAGGGAGAGGGAATCAGGCCTCAGGCCGGCAGGAACTACGAAGTCACGATGCAGGTAAGCAAAAAAATCGTAAAGCAACTGCTCCAGGGAGAAGTTTCCTAGTGAGAAATCTTTTTTACGTTTGACATGAAGTTTGAAAAAGCGTGCACTAAGGGTCTCCGGGGCTGTAAAATTGACAGCTGCCTGGCCATATAGGAAGCGATCCATGAAGGGCACATAAGCAGCCACCGAGGGTATGCGTCCGGTGCCTAATAAATCAACCAGGTTGCCGTTGTTCCAGTAGGCCATTTTCGTAAAAGATGTGCCAAAGTCGATACCCAGGTTCATAATTCGCTACCCTTTCGTTGAAACTACTAGATACGGCACTTCTACTTCGTTTTGATCATCCACCCGGATAATGAAGAGATCTCCTTCTTCCAAGAGAACCATATTTTCATCCAGGGGTGCGGCATGTTTCTCCACCCCGTGTTTCTCCAACAGGTAGAGATACTGGGGTGGAAAGGGCTTGCCCTTTTCCAGAGGAAAACGCTCCACGCGGATGATATAATCCTTCCAAAGACGGCCTAGATTGCGGGGTGCCAGCAGACGCTCCAGGTCCGCCCGGATGTTGCCCAACAGATTGAGAAAGGCATCCAGAGTATTGACGACCGTCAATAGGGCGGTGAGCAATTGCGAGCGTTGACCCGCTTCCTGTTTTAAGAAATCCAGCCAGCGCAGGAGATACTGGAGCTCAAAATTTACCTGCTGCAGGTCAGAGTGTACTGGAGTCATGCGGTGCAAGACCTCTGATAGCAGTGACTTCTCCATCCACTGGTGGGTCTCTTCCAGAAGCAGACGGCTCTGTTCGCTAAAATAGTCAAAATCCGGTTCCCCGGGCGGGGAGAACTGCTCCTCCATCGTTGTCAGCTTGCTGAGGGTCTGGCGCAGATCTTGCTCCAGTCTGTTTAGCCACTCGACTGGAACCTGTAGGCCATGAAAACTCAGGCTGAACAACATCTTATATCCGGCCAGAGCATAATGCTGTCCCCTTTCCAGGATTACCAGAACGTCCTCCAAGAACTGGGAAAGAAGGCGTACATTTTTCTGATAAAGGTCGTGCTGGCCGGTTTGCATGTATAGCTCCAGAGGTTGTATGTAAGAGTTGATCCGTTCGATCAGACACGATTGATAAAAGCTCTGCAGAGCAACAGGCCATTTTTCGCGACCCACCTCTATGCTTCGGGCTTGGATTTCCCTGACCAGAGGCAGGCTTCCGGAAACCGAATTTTTCTCTTTTTGCATTTGAAGCACCAGGCTCGAACAGAAACGCAGGTGGCTTAAAAGGCTGTTAAGTCCGGCACCGGTCAAAGGTTGCCCAAGATCCAGGCTATCCAGCATCTGGAGGATGGCCAGATGATTGGGGTTCCTGCCCAGGCGGCTGCGCAGCTCCTGATCGCTCAGGATAGCGGACAGCTGATCGATGCTGGCCGCCAGGATCTGAAGATGCTCGTGCCACTGTTTTAAGGAATAGGACAACTCAATAGAGCGCCGGTCTTGGTCACGGTTGAGTGTAAGCATTTGCTGGTAGGTCTGTTCTTTGCTGGCATCCAAGGTGTTGGACAGTTTTTTAACATGGTTATAAAGCTGGGCATAGCGTTTAATGTTGGCTGCAATGCCCTGCTTTAATGTATCTTCCTGGAGGGAAACATGGAGAAGGCGGGATACATCCTCCTGAATATTCTGCCGGTAAAGGGGAACGAGCTTTTTGTGAAAGCTTTCGTAGTAAAAAGAGTTAACCTCGTGGATATAGGCATCCAGCTGCTGGATAACGGATGGCGCGGACACCGAGGCCAGACGGGCATCGATTTCCTGGGATAGTCTAGCCAAGAGCACATCCAATTCAACAATATAGTCTTCTGCTTTCAATTCTTTTTTCATCATGTAAGCACCCCCAGAACATGTCCTAGCAGTATTTCGCGCTGGACCGTCCCGTCTTTTTGCCGAAACAGGTCAGGGCGGGATTGGAGCTCAAGCTTGAGCCGATCGTCCCGGTATTGTTCCATTGTATCGATCAAGCGCTGGGCCTGACGACGCAGTGTGGCATCCACCAGTGGAGCTAATTGATCCATCTGAACGGGATTTACGAAAAGACTGCTGGGCATCCAGGCCCACAGGTCCAGATACATTTCCAGCATTATTTGGGCCGGCAGTTGATCGCTGGCAATCATGCCGCGAAGATGCAAGAGGCGGAGTAATTCCAAAAGCGTAAAAGACTCATGAGGAAGGGAAACCAACCTCTCTCTGGCCAGATCTACCCATTCCTGAATTCTGCCCGGCCCCGGACTTTCCAAAATGTCCTTTTCAAAGAGGGGACCCCGGTCTTGGATCCGACATTGAGAGATCAACTGGGATTTATAAAGTACCTCCCACAGGATGCGTTCGCCATGCCCTTGTAATCCCTGGACAATACTTTCGTACAAAGCCAGGTAGTAAAGGGAGCCCGGGTCCCGGGCCAGGAGATTAAAGTGCCTTTCCCAGATCATATTCGCATGGGTTAAGGTATCCCGTGGCGACTGCAAAAGGGAATAGACCGGCACCAGGATACGGGCAAGTCGGCTGAAGGATTTGAATATTCTACGATCCTCCAGGATGTCAACCAGGCGGTTTTTCTCCTGATATCTACGGTACAAACCGGCCAGCATAAAAAGTGCATCTTCCACCAAGCCGCACTGAAATACTAAATCACAGGCCTCCAGCATGGCGGTAAAACGTTGAGGACCGGCCGGATCGACATAGTGTCCCCGGGTTGCCTGGTCGATCGAACGGGCTGCTTTCTGGAGCAGTTGGCCCTTGTCTCCATGAAGCGTCATGTGCGGTCGGGAAAGCTGCCCTTCTTCCAACAAGAAAGAGAGCGGACCTTCGAAAGCTGTGACCTGCTCTTCACGCCTTTTTAAGAGTTCGCGAAATTGCGGGTTGGCAGTTCGCGCCATGAGATAGCGGCATTGCTCCAAATTCAACACATGGAATACCGAAACAAAGGCCTCCTGCAATTCACTGCGAAAGATGTTGATAAGAAATAGAATCTGTTCTGGTTTGACAGGTTGAACAGACAGCTTCCAGGCTAAAAAATGAAGAAATTCCTCCATGATATGAGAAGGGTGAGTATTGAGCCACTTGAGCACTGTAAGGTCGTGCAGGTTGGCAAATAGTAGGGAAAAAAAATCAAACCGGCGGTCCGAGAAATACAAACAGCGATACATGAAATCACAGCTGTCTTCTGTTTGCAGAGGGATGTGTCCGTCCAAAGGCAGGGTATGGGCTTTCTGTCGAAGCAGCAATTCCTCTTGCCAGAAGCGAAAAGTGTCAGCCTGTTTTTCGAGGGTCAGGTAATGCTCCATCGTTTTGATCATAAGCCACCTCCACCCGAAGTAATGAGGGACGGGCTCCCCACTATCGCATTGAGAAGCCGACAGGCATTCCCCGCTTTTACAGGGTCAGACTCGCTCAGGAAAATAAAGTAGTAGATGGATTTGTCTTTATTGGTGAAGATTCCACCCAACTGGTCGGGAGCCAGAATCTCGATCCGGTCTCGATTCGCTTTACCACGGGTCAGATAGCGATAGCTTTGCAGGCGGGTGATAAAAGAATAGCGGCCCAACCTATCAAAACAGTTTTTAAGTCCCGTTTCTTTGTGCGGATTTCCATCCTCATAGATGCAAACGACTTCACCCTGGCGGGGTTGGGGGAGGGTTGCTGCATCATCCTCCCGTTCTGTCAGCCAGCCCATCAGGCGCTGCAGGTACAAGTAGTCCTCAGCGTGTTTAAACGTATAATCCACATAAGGCTGAAGCTCCGGGGGGAATTGATGCAGGGCAATGGGTCCCTGCAGGATACCCGGAAGCAGATGGCGATGGGAAAGGAGAAAATCCACCAGATCATCCATTCCTATTGGGTGGCGGGGGAGGATGGTTCCATAGTCGCTCTCCAGCACTTCTGCATACTGTCGATAAAGAAGAGCATATGATTGGGGCGATTTCCGGCCCATTTCCTCCACATATTCAAGTAATAACCGGTATTCTTCATCGGTTAGATTAGTCTGGCGATCCAGTTTTCTTAGTATACTGCGCATCATAAAAGCCTATCTACGTTTTTCTCCATTCTAGCCCAATAAATTTTGATTTAAAAGGCCATAACCTCAGAAGCGAGTGCCTCAAGCCGGGAAGGTGGAAAAAACATAGCCTTCCTGCTGCAATTCTTTGATTACTCGGTCCAGTGCTTGGGTATCGCTTTGGGAGACCCCGTGCAAAAGAATGATAGCGCCCGGGTGGATGTTTTTAATAATATGCTGATACACACTTTCCACTCCCGGCTGCTTCGCAGGATCCCAATCCACTAGAGCCATGCTCCAGAAGACGGTCGTGTAGCCCAGTTCTCGGGTGACTGCCAGGCTCAGCTCAGAATAATTGCCCATGGGGGGGCGCATGTATTTATCCAGGTTAATCCCGGCTTGCTGCTGCACAGATCGTTCCAGAGATGTTATTTCCTGACTGGCATTTTCACGGGAGAGAGTGGCCAGGTCCTTGTGGTTTGACGTATGATTACAGACCAGGTGGCCTTCTGTTTTCATTCTCTTAACCAGATCGGGTTGGGTCTTTAGAAATTGGGCAGTAATAAAAAAGGCTGCATGAATCTGGTTGGATTTCAGGGTATCCAAAATCTGCCCGGTATAGCCCAATTCATATCCTTCATCAAAGGTCAGATAAATCTTGTGACCGGCATTGGGTACGACATAAAGGGCCTGGTATTGTGACAGCAATTTGCTTACTTCTGGTGATATACTGGGAACTTGATGGTTGGCATTGGGGTTATAGTACCAGCTTAGATCCTGACCGCCAGCCAGCTGTTTAGACGGAACGGGTTCTTGGACGCTGTTGGTTGGGGGCGGGGCGACGGGCTCCGTATTGGGAGCTGGGGTGGAAATCGATGGAGGTGATTGTGGGGCTTGGTCTTGGTGCTGACCGCTGCAAGCGGCGAGACCGAACAAGGCCAGACATAGTAGAAACAGACAAATTCTTTTCAACATATTTTTCACCATCCTGAGGGCTTGTCCCAAATAAGTCTATGATACAGTGGGAAACATCCATCGTCATCGAAAAATACCAAGATTAAACGTTCCCACCGGCATCGTTGTGATGAGTTAGAGTTGTAACAAATGGCCGCTTTACCAACTCGGCGCCTGGCAGGGAGCTGCTTCAATATCGAAGATCAACTCATCTTCTAATTGCAGGAACTTTACGATAGTACCGTCATCCATCAATAAAGCGATACAAGTATCGGTGCAGCCCAGGATCTTTTTTATTGACTTGCCTTCCAGAAAACGGCGCAGGGTATGATGTTCATTGAGTAAATAACGGGAAAAACCGGACCCGTGCAAAGGGATCACCTCTTATTCAATTATATAGAAAAAAACAGCTTGAAGTTACACTTTAGAGGATGGAAACATTTTGAGGTATTGTAGTCATGTAGCAGGGCTGGTACATATGATAAACTGGGAAGACAGGGGGTGATTGGGGGATGAAGGTCAGGGACATCATGATTACCAGGCTGATTACGGTGGATGATCGAAAGTCAATAGACTACGCCCTAAACCTGATGCATGAATATGCGATTCGCCGCATACCGGTTGTGGCAGGGTCCAGACTGCTGGGGATCATCGTACAACATGACATTGAGGCGGCTTTACGGCGGCCGGGAACCATCCCCGAAAGCCCGGTGGATTGGATAATGACCAAAAATCCGATTACCACAGGCCCGGAAACAGATTTAGTTGATGCTATAGAGCTTCTTATCACTCACAAAATCAGTTCATTACCGGTTGTTGAGTCCGGAGTATTAGTAGGAATGCTGAGTGAAATTGACCTGTTAAAGTACCTGGCTAGACTGCTGCACAGCCAGGCAGAAATAGAAATTGAGGTCTGGAAATGAATAGGTGCTGGTCACGCATATGTCTGGGGATTTTCCCTGGACTTACCCTGGTTTTCCTGGCTGCTTTTTTGATAATGAACCATCAGGCTATAACGGATCCCTGCGGAGCGGTAAGCAAATATGTGCATAGCGCCGTACAGGGGAATATCGGGTTTGGAGATGCGGGGTTCTATGACAATCAGATCTCCTTTACGGATCTGGAGCCCGGGGATATTGTCCTGGGGGGCTATCCGAACTGTGCCTATGGGCGTTATTCCCATGCCGGGATCTATATCGGGGATAACAATGTAGCGGAAGCCTATGCCGACCTGGGAGTATGTATACAGCCGCTTGCTCACTTCCGTTCCTATAGCCAGGTATGTTTATTAAAGGTGGATGTGCCAGCCATGATGAAGGAAAGGGCAGTAGAATATATTAAAAAACAACAAGGCCGTTTGTTCTATCCCATTGCTTTCAAACCGGGAGATCGCTTTTGGAACTGCAGCAAGATTATGTGGAAAGCTTATGCCGAACAGGGAGTGGATTTGGATACCCTTCATGATATATGGGTTTGCCCGGAGAGTTTTCGTTCCAGCCCTTATGTGAAAGTGATTCGGGAGATAAGCCAATGAAAGTACTGACTGCTGTTTTACGTTTATATTGCCTGCAAATATTTGCCTTTTTAGCCATATCCTTGAGCACCTATTTTCCAGGCTGGGATCTAATCCTGTCCGGTGTCTATCTAGTTGTACTTACAGTTGAAAGCCGGCTGCATTCAGGGTTAGGGCTTAGAGAAAAATTTCTGGTGCTCATGGCCTGGCAGGGTGGAGCATTGTTCCTGGCTTTTTATGTATGGCAGGGATGGACTTTCTGGGGACTGTGCGATTATGGGATTTTCGCTCTTCAGTTCTGGTCGGCTCCTCTGCTGCCCTGGTGGGCTCTAATCCATATTCCTCTTTCCAGCCGGTTTCCCTGCTATTATTACCTGGTTCTAATAACACCGCTGCTGCTGTCTGTATGGTATTTCCTAATTTCATGGCCTACCACGCAAAAATCCGCTGGATATTGTTTGAAATACTGACACTTCGGTCAGTTTCAAAAATAGAGCCAGCGGATTATGAAAAAATCAGCAGCTTTTGCAAAATTTCTTTTGCTGGTCTTAATAAGATTGATCCTTTCCAGGGACTTATTAAGCTTTTCACCTCTTGGCTGCCGATTTCTATATGTATTTTGCTCCGATCTACATTTAATATTCACCCCATAAACTGCTAAAATAAGTTTTAATTTGATGATGAAGTTCTGATCTTGATTGGCCACGCATATGTGGGGGAGATAATCGCGTTGGAATCATTGCGTTTCTATTATATTGCGGTGCTTATGACAATAATTGCCTTGTTGCTCATTCCTGCACCGATTTCGCCCACCGGTACTTATCCCAAGGATCGGTTGATCTGCCGGGTGCCTGTGAAAGAGAAAGTCGTGGCGATTACGTTTGATGATGGGCCCTATCCCAAGTATACGGAGCAGATTCTGGATATACTGGATAAATATGAGATAAAAGCCACCTTTTTTATGATCGGTCAGCGGGTTGAAGAGTATCCTGACATAGCGCGAGAAGTTCAAGCTCGGGGCCATCTGATCGGAAACCATAGCTATACTCATTCTCGCGATATGAGTGAATTATCCGAAGAGGAAATCTTGAAAGAAATGAAACCCTGTGAAGAAGCCATCGTCAGAATAACCGGGCAAAACCCCATATTTTATCGTTCTCCATCGGGAAATACGAATTCAATAATCCTAAAAGCAGCCCAGGAACAGGGATATTATACAGTAAATTGGAGCATCGCGGCAGATTATCATTTAGCCAAGACTCCACAACAAATGGCCGATCGGGTTATTCAGAACATTCAACCGGGCAATATCATCCTGGTCCATGATGGCCGGTTTCCAGAGAGATGGAAAGATGTTGAGGCTACCCCGCTGATCATTCAAGGGTTGATGGAAAAAGGATACCGTTTTGTCAATCTTCCGGAATTGCTGCAGATGTCTCAGAACGAAGCCAGTTTTATGGTGAAACATTGATTTAACCTTGTGCCGCCATTTGTTTCCCTGCGCTCCAATCAATATCAATATAAAGAAGCCAGAGATTTTTAACCGAATTTGCTAAGATTTATCCTTATAGTAAGGGACTTAGCTCGCTAAGATTTATTCTTATCTGTGATAAGAGACTTAGCTTAATTGGTTTTATCTCTGGCTTACGTACTTATTTTGCTCCGCCAGCGATATATTATGCTGTAAAATTTAGGATAATAAAATGATGAATCGATAAAGAAACGAAAGAAAAAATGAAAGACAACAAGGAGGAGTATTCATGCTTCAAGTTTCGCTGCCCGGAAGAAACAAGAATCTGCAACTGAAGAACCTTGTCCTGGACATCAACGGCACCTTAACTCTGGATGGGGAGTTGATTTCCGGGGTGGAACAGCGGTTAGAAGTGCTAAAAAGCAGTTTTGATATTTATCTTTTATCCGCAGACACCTATGGCTGTGCTAAGCAAGTGGCGTGCCAACTGGGCCTGGAGCTTTTCCGTGTGGATGCCGAAGAGGGAGGAAGCGATAAAAAGGATTTTCTCAGCAATTTGGGTCCTGATGAAAGCGTAGCTATCGGCAATGGTTTTAACGATATATATATGCTGGAGACTGCGGGATTAGCCATTGTTGTAATCGGCATAGAGGGCTGCAGCATTCAGGCATTGAACCGGGCAGACATCGCTGTAGGCCATATCCATGATGCCCTGGATTTACTCATCCATCCCAAACGCCTGATTGCAACACTGCGAGCCTAGTACTCCTGCCATTGCTTCTTCCCGGAAATCCCGTCCGGCTGCAGGGGCAGTGCGATTATAAACTGAGCCCCACCGTCAGAGTGGTTTTGGGCTGTAATTGTCCCGTTATGGCCTTCAATCACAGTCCGGCTGATGGCAAGGCCGATGCCGCTTCCACCATGGGTGCCTTTGTAGAAGCGTTTGAAGATGTTATCCGCTTCCCCGGGCGCGAACCCGGGGCCGTCGTCAGTAATAGTTATCATACAGTGAGTTTTGCTGGATGTACTTGCCAGGCTGACTTTCCCGGATGCGTAGCGGAGGCAATTATCAACGACATTTGTTAAAGCCTGAAATATCTTTTCCCGGTCAATACAAAGCTGCTGGCCGGGCTGGCACTGAATATTCAACTGCACCGACAGCATGTCAGCCAAAGCTTGCAGACGATGGGCCACATCATAAACTAAATCTGTTAACGAATGAGCCTTGAAATTGTAAAATTCCCCGGACGTTTCGAGCTTGCTTAAAAAGATGAATTCCTCAACTGTTCTTTTCAAGCGTTGACTTTCCTCAATTATTACGTTCAGGCTTTTCTCTATATCTTCTCCTTCCACCAGACCATCACGGATAGCTTCCGCATAACCCTGGATTGACATCAGAGGGGTTTTTAGTTCGTGGGAGGTGTTTTGCATAAAGGTCTTCTGCCCTTCGTCATACTCCTTCAGCCGGAGAGCCAGATCGTCAAAACAGTGGGATAAATCTTCAATCTCGTCGCCGGTGCGAATGGATGTCTTCCTATATGGCTTCTTGACTGTAAAAGCCCGCATATGCCTGCGGAGCAGATCGATGGACTCGGTAAGATGGCGGGAGAACCATGAAGCCAGCATAAAGGCGATTATTCCTGCAATGAGAAAACTCAAAAGTTCACTTCTAAATAACAGGGGGCTGAGCGCATCTATATCTTTGCTTTGAGCCGCTACAATGACCGACCCCAGAATCATGTCCGAGGAAGTGATGGGAACCCGCTCCATAACATAGGGATTGGCGGCGGTGGCACGAAGTCGCAAGGAACGCAGTATTTCCTGCCGCGTTGCCTGATCTGTGTTGGTATAGAGCGGTTTGTCGTTCTTGTCCAGGACCAGAACATAGGTATCAAGCAACCGGCCAGCCAGTTTCAAGCGCTGCATCGTCTGGATCTTGCTGCTGATCGTTTCACTATCCAGCTTCTTGGACAGGGTTTGGGCCAGCAGTTCACCCTCCTCTTTTATTTCTAGACGAGTCTGAGTACGGGTGTAGAAACGAAAAATGTATTGGAAGGAAATGCTGCTGAGGGTGAAACTCAGAACTAAAATAGCTATATAGGACAGCAGGAGTTTTTTACCTATTTTCATTGTGCATCATCCAATCGATAACCGTAACCCCAGACTGTTGTGATTTCCACGGACGAGCCTGCCTCATGAAGCTTTTTTCTCAATCGTTTTATCAAGTCATCGACGATACGGCTCTCTCCCGGATAATCATAACCCCAAACCCGTTCAATCAACTGGTCGCGGTTAAACGAAACATTGCGGTGGCAAACCAAAAAGAAGAATAACTCATACTCACGCGTGGTAAGGTGGATTTCCTTTTCGTTCTTTACCAAGACCCGCCGGGCGGGGTAGAGGCAGAGATCTTGAATAGATATTTCTTCTTCCTCGCGGTTTTGAGGCTTTTCCAAGCGGCGAAATATATTTTTGATCCGTACCACCATTTCGCGAGGACTAAAAGGTTTGGTCAGGTAATCATCGGCACCCAACTCTAATCCTACAATACGATCCAGTTCCTCTTCCCGAGCTGAAACAAAGATAATAGGGATGTCTGCTCGGCGCCGTAATTCCCGGCACAGTTCAAAACCGTCCCGACCGGGCAGCATGATGTCAAGAATGATGAGATCAGGTTTGTGTTCTTCAACCCATTTTTCCAGATCCTGGCCGTCCTGCAAGAGACTTACTTGATAGCCCTCCTTATGCAGGTACAGTTTCATCAAATCCCTTATGTTTCTCTCATCTTCCACGACTGCAATATGCTTCACGAAATTAACTGCCCTCCGATTACTCGCAGTTGAAGGGGAGCGGCAGACGCCGCCCCCTCCAATGAACAACTTATGAAAGTGTGCTAATTATTTGATCGAAGATTCCCAGCTTTTCCTGAAGCTTTCCGTTTATCTGGGTCATTAATTCAATAACCTGGTTAATATGAGATCCGGCTGAATCCAGATCACCGTTTTTGCATGCCTGGCGAAAAGCCTGACGTTCCTGGGTTACTTGCTGGTGGAGAGAACGAATATTCTGGTTGATGGTTTTAATGCTCTGGCGCAGCTGCCGAGCTTCTTGCAGGGCTTCCTTATCCTGCTGGTCCAAGGCGGTCACGGTGAGGCTCAGGATCTGGTCAATTTTCTCAACTTCTTGCTGTCTCAGCCCCAGCTTGGCGTTTTCCAACTGGGCAATTTGGTGAAATTCACTTTCAAATTGCTTTATGACGCTGCTGCGTATGTTTTGCAGGCCACTGGCACTGCCTTCCGCATTATCAACCAGAACCCCGGACAAATCTTCATCACTGAGTCCCATGGTCAGGTTTGTTCCAGATGTCCCGAGACCAGAACTGGCAGGTGCCGCTGCGGCCAGCCCTGCATTGAAAAGCAGCATCATGGCGGTTAATACCGCTACCAAGGTTTTGTTTCTCATGAATATCGACTCCCTTCATTTGTTGACTTCATTCTAATAAACAGGTAGGGAGCAATCATGAGAGAATTGTATGAAATCTGTATGAAACAGAAAAGCACCCTCCCTTGATAAAAGAAGGCACTTTTATAAACCCCGTTGAATCCTACTCCGTTGGGCGTCGGGATGTTAATCAGCCCAGAAAGGCATTTTCATAAAGCATAGCCTGGAACTCATGAAAAAGTTGAGCATCCAGTTTGCCCTGGGCTGCTTCCAGTTTCATTATCTCCATAGCCCGGTCTACGGGTAGGGCTTTTCGGTAGGATCTTTCTGTCGTAAGGGCATCAAAAATATCGGCAATGGTTACAATGCGGGTCTCCAAACTAATCTCCTCGCCTTTTAAACCATCTGGATAGCCGGAACCGTCAAGCTTTTCATGATGGCCACGAATAATTTCCTCCACCTCGTGCAAGGCCTTCAGGGGGCTGCAGATCTGCTGACCCAGAGAAGGATGCATCTCAATATGATGGCGTTCTTCATCAGTCAATTTTCCGGGCTTATTCAATATGTTCTGGTCAATCCCGATTTTTCCAATATCATGGATTAGAGCGCCGATTCTCAGGGTTTCCAGTCTTTTATCACTAAAGCCGAGCCTTTCACCGAGGAAGATGCTATACTGGCTGACTCGTTCCGTATGACCCTCGGTATAGCGGTCTTTGGCATCGAGGGTTCGAGCCAGGGAAATGACCACATTTTCGACAGTTTCCATCTCGGCGGCGTATTCTTCTTGCAGGAGGTCAATGCGCGCGCTCAAATCCCTGGTCGTATAAAAGTAAGCCTGATCCATGGAATAGTAAAACAGGGCAACAACGATAAACAGAGCCATCAACAGGTAAAGGTGGCGGAGAGGGCTGCCGTCACTGATCAAGCCCATATTGTATAGGACATATAAAACAATAAAAGCCGCCAGGCTGAAAGATACCAGGGAATAGAAAACACTATTTGCTTTGCGACCGGCCAGGAAAATAAGCACACTCTCAGCCAGGAACAGCAGACCCAGGCCCATGAAGGAAGCCAGTCTCCACCAGATGTTGTTTAGACCCCAGAAAGCCAGTCCCGACATATTTGCTAAGATAAAGACCATACATACATATAGAATAGGACGGAAGGATGATTGGGGCTTGAGCCGGTGCCCCAGAACCATGATATAAAAAGAAAGGAAAAAAGCCACCAGATTGAGGGCAAACCACTGGTGCATCCAGGGGCCGGTGAGGCCTGCCTCTGTAAGATTGGCAAGAGCCCATAAAGCGAGGGAAAAAGCCAGGCCGACCAAGGAGCCGAATTCGGCCTTGTTTTCTATGGTATCACCCCGGCCATTCAGCTTGAGGACCAGAAATAGTATTAGCAACATACAACTGACAATGATGAACATGGAAAGAAAATCGTAAAACCAATTCATAAGCTGCATAAAATGCCCACTCCGAGAGATAATACATTTTTACTTTAATACAAACATTACCAGATTGAGTCAAAAAATGCCACACTATGACATATTGGTCCTAAAAACAATACCAAGACGACAGAAAAAAACGGAAGTGAGCGATATTTGATCATCCTTTTCAGAAAAAACAGGCCAACATCCCTTATGAATAAGTACATGTTTTTCTCCGTTAGCTCGATTTGGGAGAAGGGATTAATATGAAAACATTTTCACATGGATGACGGACAATTCTAGTATATAATTAGACACTAGCAGCATATAAGTATATATATTTTTTCGACAAAAGCGTATTGCAATAGCGGGAGAAGTGACCTAAGATTTTCAATAGGCTACTCTCAAAAGAATAATAGTATACAAATATAGCTGACGAATATTTCGATCAGCTATTCTTCGAATTTGTGCTGAGATGGGGCTCTATGCATGGAAAAATTAATTGAAGGGGTCGTAATTGAATCCACTGGCGAAACAGCTAAAGTAAGGTGCAGTATACACAGTGATTGCGAAAGTTGCGGCGTTTGTCCGGGAAATAACGCTATAATTATAGACGTCACTGACCAGGTTGGGGCCCAGATAGGGCAGCAAGTTTTAATCGAAAGCAAGGAGACCAATATGCTCCTGGCCGCTTTTATGATTTTTGTTTTGCCATTTCTGGCTGTGGGTTTAGGCATATTCCTGGGTTATTATCTATCTTTACGATTAATGATTTCAGCAAAGTTATTGATGATACTGGGCGGACTAATTTTTGGCTTTTTAGCAATTTTTGTAATTAGGCGTCTGGATAAATCGTTACAATCGGAGAAACCAACTATTGTTAAAACCATCAAATGACTACGGAGGAGAGGTTCAAATGCTAGGCAAAATCAAGTGGGGAATTCATCCGGAAACCCACAAGACACCGACTGAAGGGAAAGCAATTGAAAGCAATGCACTGCCGCTTAAGGTAATATTGCCGGTCAGCCAGCATATTGGTGCACCTGCTGTGCCGATAGTCAAAAAAGGGGACACGGTCAAGAAAGGGCAGCTGATTGCAGAGGGCAGAGCTCCCGTATCCAGCAACGTTCATGCAACAATTTCAGGTAAAGTTGCGGAAGTTTCCGACCAACCGCATCCATCACTGGGCAAATGCTTGGCCATTACTATTGAAAGTGATGGACTGGATGAATGGGAAGAAGGCATTCTGACTGAACGCGATTGGAAGAACCTTGACAATACGGAAATTATAGAAATGATTAAGGACGCCGGCATTGTTGGTTTGGGCGGTGCAACATTTCCCACCTATGTTAAACTGACTCCGCCCAGCGATAATCCCATCAATACGCTAATTATCAATGGAGCGGAATGTGAACCCTTTTTAACTGCAGATCACAGGATGATGCTTGAATATTCAGAACGCGTTGCCACCGGGATTCTAATTCTTAAGAAAGTCCTGGGGGTTGATAATGTGGTGCTGGGGATCGAAGACAATAAAATGAATGCGGTCAAAGTCATGGGCGAAGCCCTGGCCGGAACAAAAGTCAAAGTTGTTGCGGTTCCCACCAGATATCCCCATGGTGCGGAAAAAATGCTGATTAAGACCATTCTCAAACGTGAAGTTCCATCAGGAAAACTCCCGATGAGTATCGGGGTGGTAGTTCAGAATGTGGGGACAGCAGTAGCTGTATGTGATGCGATTAGAAATGGCATCCCTCTAATTGAGAGGATTGTTACCGTCAGTGGAAGCGCGATTAAGGAATCCAAAAACCTTAATTTAAGAATTGGTACAACATTTGCCGATGCTATTGAACAGTGCGGCGGTTTCAAAATACCTCCTGGGAAACTTATAATGGGCGGTCCTTTTATGGGAGTAACCCAGTATACGGATGTGGTTCCTATAATAAAGGGAGCCAATGGAATACTGGCTTTCACGAAAGAGGAGATTAACGATGGTCCGGAATCACCATGTATTCGTTGTGGTCAATGCCTTGACGCCTGCCCGATGGGCCTGAATCCAAGTATGCTCAGTATTCTTGGAGAGCGGTCTTTTGTGGAGGAAGCTTTGCTTGAGTACCACTTACTGGACTGCATGGAATGCGGTTGTTGTGCTTTTGTATGTCCGGCCAAGCGCAAAATCGTTCATTACATCCGCTATTCCAAAAAATTGTCAGCCCAAAAGGGAGGTAAATAAATGAGCACAGAACTTGAACATGATGTTCAAATAGAGAAAATGATGGTATCTTCATCGCCCCATATGTTTGCTGATACTTCGATTGAAAAAATCATGTGGACGGTTAACCTTACCTTACTGCCGGCGGTAATCTTTGCAGTCTATCATTTCGGCATGCCGGCATTGCAAACCCTGCTAGCGGGCAGTCTATCGGCGGTTGTTTTTGAAGCAATGAGTCAAAAAATATTGAAGAAGAAGATTACTGTAAGTGACGGAAGCGCATTTTTATGCGGATTGCTCTTGGCCATGTGTTTGCCACCGGCAGTACCATTATTCGTCCCCATCATAGGTTCGTTCATTGCGATCGTCGTAGCCAAGCACTCTATGGGGGGGCTGGGATACAATATTTTTAATCCGGCTCATATCGGTAGAGCCGCTTTGATGGTTTCATGGCCGGTATTGATGACAACATGGACATCGATAACAACGAAAATTGATGCCACTACGAGTGCTACACCTTTGAATATATTGAAGCTGCAAGGATATGAAGCATTGATACATACTTACGGAAGCCGAACGGAACTGTATAAAGCTTTATTTTTTGGATTGCGGAACGGATGTATCGGTGAGACCTCGGTTATATTGCTGGTCCTGGGAGGACTGGTACTTATCTACAAACATTATATTGATTGGGTAGTGCCGGTAACGATGATAGCAACCGTCGGAATTCTCACCTGGATATTTGGCCCTCATGGGTTTATGTCCGGTGATCCGATTTTTCATATGATGGCTGGCGGTCTAATAATAGGCGCATTTTTTATGGCTACCGATATGGTTACAACGCCGATCACCAGAAAAGGCAAGCTGATTTTTGCTGCTGGTGCGGGTGCCATTACAGTTTTGATTAGACTGGTCGGAGGTTATCCTGAAGGCGTGTGCTATTCAATTCTGTTAATGAACTGTGTAACCCCGTTAATTGATCGCTATATACAGCCAGCTCTATATGGAAGGAAGTGAGATAAGTCAATGACGGAACATAACCAAGATAATAATAGCATATTAAAGATAGCTCTTAATCTGGCCGGTGCCTGTATTATCTCCGGAATAATCATTGCTACAGTCTATTATCTAACCCATGATATTGCCAAACAAAAACAGGTTGAATTAAACACTCTGGCCCTCAAAAGTCTGGTAACCGAAGCTGATCAATACACTCCTATTGAGGGCAAAACCGGCTGGTATACTGCCACCCAAAATGGTAAAGTGATTGCCTACATCGTTCCTACCGAGAGTAAAGGTTATGGCGGTACCATCAAGATGCTGGTAGCGGTCGGACCGGATAATAAAGTGATGAAGTACACGATTCTTGACGCCAAAGAAACGCCGGGTCTGGGTGATAAAGCATCTAGGGCACCGTTCAATGCACAATTTGCCGGCAAGACGTCTGCCAACCTTAAAGTGACCAAGGATGCCAGCAATAAAGATGATATTCAAGCTATAAGTGGAGCAACCATAACCTCCAGAGCAGTGACCCTGGCTGTGAAAACTGCCGTCGATGAAGTAAGTAATCTTACGAAGGGAGGAAAGTAAGATGAAGGGATTATGGAACATCTTCTCTAAAGGACTGGTCTTAGAAAATCCCATCTTTGTATTGGCACTGAGCCTTTGTCCCGCCCTGGCGGTAACCACCTCAGTGGTCAATGCATTAACAATGGGGCTGACTGTTACATTTGTAATATCCACCAACAATCTAGTCGTTTCAATTGTCCGTAATCTGGTTAACCCCAAAGTGCGGGTTCCCATCTATATTACATCAATTGCTACGATTGTCACGGTGGCAGAATTAGTATTACAGGCATTTTTCCCACTGCTCTATAAGGATTTAGGTATCTATCTCTCGCTGGTGGTGGTATTTGCCATTATTTTAGCCAGAGCAGAAGTTTTTGCCTCCAAGAATAAACCCCTGCCTTCTTTTATTGACGGTTTCGGAATGGGGTGCGGTTTTACACTGGCGATGCTCATTATCGGGGCCATACGGGAAGTATTTGGCAACGGAACCATTCTCGGGTATCAGGTGATGTGGTCTTCCTATCAACCGGCCTTGATCATGATTCTGGCCCCGGGTGCATTTATACTTATAGGATACCTGGTAGCAGCCACAAAAATTCTGAGTGAATATATAGAGAAAGTTAAAGCAGAGAAAGGTGAGGCAATATGATGGATTACTTTCTCCTCTTTATGGGAGCGGTTGTCGTTAATAACTTCGTATTGACACGCTTCCTGGGTTTATGCATTTTCTTCGGGGTTTCCAAAAATCTTAGTGCCTCAGCCGGAATGGGTATGGCGGTAACTGCTGTCATTACCCTGAGTTCCATGTTCGCCTGGTTAGTCTATACTTACATTTTGGTGCCTTTTGATATTACATTTTTGAAAACGATTGTATTTGTTTTGCTGATTGCCAGCTTTGTCCAGTTGCTGGAAATGGTGGTTAAGAAGTTTACGCCTGCATTGCACAAAATGTGGGGAATATACCTCTTATTAATTGCTACCAACTGCGTTGTACTGGGTGTTCCCCTGATCAATATCGATAATGATTTCTCCTTTGTGAAAAGCATCGTCAATGCCTTTGGTTCCGGGGTGGGATTTGCTCTGGCGATTGTTTTGATGGCCAGCTGCCGAGAAAAATTAAGACTGGCAGATGTACCGAAATCACTTGAAGGATTGGGAGTGGCTTTTATCATTGCAGGATGCATGGCTTTAGCATTTTTCGGTTTTTCCGGAATGATCACATTATGAGGGAGGACGTGGAACTAGCATGAGTAGTGTTATTACGATTATTGCCATTATGGCTTTGGTGGGGCTGTTCTTTGGCCTAGTCTTAGCCTTTGCCAATAAAAAACTGGCCGTGGAAATGAATCCTTTGATTCATGTTGTTGAAGATATATTGCCCAAGGGGCAGTGCGGTGCCTGCGGCTTCGCCGGGTGCCAGGCCTATGCAGAGGCAGTGGTTTTAGATAAGGATGTTGCTCCAAATCTGTGTATCCCTGGCAAAAAAATTATAGCCGACCAGGTGGCTAAATTAACCGGGAAAGCGGCTGCCGATGTTGAAGACAGATTTGCTTTTATAAAATGCTGGCAGCCTGCCACGGGAAACAGCAAGTATATTTATTCTGGAATTCAAGACTGCTGGGCGGCCACGCTGTGTCAAGCGGGGCCCAAAGAATGCGAATATGGTTGTATTGGACTGGGAACCTGTGTGAAGCAATGTGTTTTTGATGCTATTCATATAAGCGAACAGGGACTGCCGGTGGTTGATAAAGAAAAATGTACCGGCTGCGGTAAATGTGCCACCGCCTGCCCGAAGCATGTCATCGACATGATCCCAATTGATGCCCATGTGGCAGTATATTGCAACTCGCTGGATAAAGGCGCGGTAGTGCGGAAAATCTGTAAAGTTGGCTGCATTGGGTGCAGCATCTGTGTCAAGCAGTGTCCGCATGGTGCCATTAAGATGAAGGATAACCTGGCAGTTGTCGATGCAAGTATCTGCATAGAGAAATGTGATGATCCAGTTTGCATGGAAAAATGCCCCACCAAGGTGCTTAAAACCTACAAGATTCCTCCGTTGGAATTGGTGGAGGCGGTTTAATAATTACCAATTAGAAAGACTGATGATAACCTAGAGCATGGGGAACGGAATATGAAAAAATATATTTACGCACTACTAATTTTGAGTTTATCAGTCTTCTCAACAGCCTGTAATAGGAGTTCATTGACACCAGTTAAATCCGAGGATTTTGCCTTGGGGACCATTATTGATCAGGAAGTATATGGAGCCAATGCGCAAAAAGCTTCTGATGAAGTATCGGCCAGAATAAAAGAACTGGAAGCGTTGTGGACCATTAATAGCCCAGGTGGAGATATCAATAAACTTAATAGTAACGCGGGTCAAGGATATGTTGCATTAAACCCGGAGACCATCAGCATATTGAAAGAAGCGCGGAAAATTTCGGATTTAAGTGGCGGGGCTGCCTTTGATATAACTGTAGCCCCGCTTGTTAAGGCCTGGGGTATTGGTACCGATAACCCGCAGGTACCAGCCGATGAGGTCGTGAAGAAACTTGTGTCTCTGGTTAACTATAAAGATGTTCAGATTGACGAAGAGACAAATTCGACCAGTTTGAAAAAAGAAGGCCAGATGGTTGATCTCGGCGGGATCGCCAAAGGGTATATAGGAGACAGGGCGATTGAAATATATAAGAAAAACGGGATAACTTCGGCTTTTGCTAATTTGGGGGGTAATGTTGTCGTACTGGGCAACAAACCCGATGGAAGTCCTTGGAAGATTGGCATCCAAAATCCCCGGGGTCAGAACAGTGAAATCGTTGGAGTGGTCGAGGTTGCCGATAAAGCCGTCGTCACTTCTGGTGATTACCAACGTTATTTCATGAAAGATGGTAAGCGCTACTGCCACATTATTGACCCGCATACCGGGTATCCCATTGATAGCGGCTTGATGAGCGTAACCATTATTGCGCCATCTTCCGCAGATGCTGATGGACTGGCGAAAGCCATTGTTTTAGGTCTTGATAAAGGAATGGAGATTGTCAAAAGCTATGGCAAGGCAGAAGCTATTTTTATCACCAATGATAAGAAGATATATGTAACGCCTGGACTGCAAGGGAATTTTCATTTTGAGGATGCAACGCATGAGTACACGTATGTTCAAAACGGGTGATAAAATACTCATAGTCAGTATAGCAGCAATTGCCGTTCTCTTTATGGCCTGGAATACTTTTGTGGTAAGTCATGACCAACAAATCACCGCAGTCATCACCCAGAACGGTAATGTAATTAAACAGATTAATCTAAATGATCTTAAGAATCCTGAATCTATTTATATTAATGAACCAATTAAGCAGGTTATCATAGCCGAAAAAGGAAGGATCAGGTTTTTAGAATCCGATTGCCCCAATCAGATTTGCGTAAAAACCGGTTGGCTGACAAAGTCAGGGGACAGAGCAGTTTGTCTGCCCTCCAAAGTTGTCATCACCATCGTAGGTGGTAATAAGGAAGTCGACAGTGTTTCTTACTAATAGGGTGTCGGGGGGACGGTTCTCTTGACACCCTAATCGAAATGTGTTGCGCGGGTGTCAAGAGAACCGTCCCCCTGACACCCTGGCATTCCTTCTAATAGGAGGAGACATGAATAAGAAAAAAAGAGATGCTGTCATCATAATTCTGATTTGTAACGCGATCTTGATTTCGCTCTTGGAACTAATTATTCCTGTACCAATTCCTATACCTGGAGTCAAGCTCGGGTTGGCCAGTATTATCACCATCATCGCGATTGCCTTTCTAGATTTCAAGGATGTTCTAATTATTGTCTTTCTACGATGTATCGTTGTCGCGGTTTTAAGTAAAGGAATTACAGTGCTGCCCTTCAGCCTGGCCGGGGGGCTTTTAAGTGCCCTTATAATGTGGTTCGTTTACAAAAAAATGTCCGGAGTATTCAGTATCAAGGGAGTTAGCATCATCGGTGCAATAACCCATAACATAGCCCAACTAACGGTTGCTTCATTAATACTAAGAGAGACCGTCATTTTATACTATCTCCCCATACTCTTAATTTCCGCGATTATAACCGGTTTAATAACGGGAACCATCAGTGAATTAACGGTTCGTGAGATAGAAAAAAGAGGTATTTTTTCTGGGGTGTGAATCTATTTTGCTTGCATATTCAGCCGATCTAAAAGGTAAAAATATTGAAATAGACGCAGGGATAAAGCTAATTCTGGCTATACTTCTTGCTATTGCCTCTTCCTTTTGTAATAATGGGCTGGATCTGGTTTATTTTACTATATATCTACTGGTTATCACGGTATTTCTCAAAAGTGATCTTCGCTTTATTTTTAAAAACCTGCTTTCCTATGGGATAATCATTTTATTTCCTTATTTTTTAGGACTATTATTATCCTTGGCTTTGAGTAAGTTTTTTCCCGGACCAGCATATTTTCATAATGTCAATTTAGAAGCAACATCTTTGAAAATGATAAAAATATTCTTTGTCTGGTATATCGGAAACTTGTATTTTTTCACCACTCCTTTTAAATCAATCATGGATATGCTTAATAAAGTCTTGTTTCCTTTGAATTCAATAGGAATTCCGGTCGCAAAACACTTAAATATGATCATGTTTATAGTAAATGAACTGACCAGATCGGTGAGTCAGTTCAAACATGATATTCTGGAACAGGTACGTCATATTTTTAAAAATAATCACCTGGGTGTTAAAACAAAGTCCAATGAATTATCCAACATTTTAGTTACTTTTATCGCCAATTCTCTGCAGCGAACAGATGAAATACAAGAGCAAGTTGAGCAAACCTGTATAGATAATTACC
>DATMYR010000054.1:0-12022 GCA_035560815.1 Syntrophomonadaceae bacterium
CTGTATGTATCCCACATTCCGGCTATCGTAGACGCAGCCGCTAAGAGCGTGGTTACTGCCCAAATGACACCTGATGCTGCCGCAGCTGCTGTTGCCACTTTCAAATCTGCTGTGACCGGTGAATTCACCTGGAGCATCTTCCTAATCAAAAACCTGATCCCTGTCACCCTGGGCAACATCGTGGGCGGCGCCATCTTCGTGGCAGGTATATACTGGTACAGTTACCTCAAACCCCTCAAGAAATAAACTTTTCAGAGGCAGTGCCTTTGAATTATGATCTCCTTACCATCGAGGGGGGCGTACTGCCCCCCTCCTCTCCTTTTATTCAGCTGTTCAGTTGTCAACGCGACAAAAGGGGACGGTTCTCCGTCCCCTTCTTTACACCGAGCAGTTTGCCATATTTTTCATTCCATAAACGTATTATTTTTAGGAATAGTTCAGAAAAGTATGCAGGGATTCGAGAAATGATTTAGAATATATTCATAAGTAATAATGAGTGAAATATGTCGAAAAATGAATACAAGTTTTCATGCTTGACTCTCTAGCTACGTCACCTAAAGCCTATGGCCATGGCGATTTAGCCGCGTTAAATCTGGAAACGGATTTTTCTCCCTTGCTTGGAAAAGAGTAAATGGTCTACATGGTAAACTGTCTTACTAAAATTCCCTTTTGATGGGTTTTATTGGTATGTTCAGGGATTCGTGATTATCAGCCATTTAAGCAAGGGGGGGTTGCCTGAGTACTCATTCAGGCACTGGATCATGAAAGAACTCCTCCTATTTATATAGGAGGTTTTTTTTGTCTTATTAACCTGGGTTTTAAGGGTGGAAAGTAATTAGAGCGCTTAAAGCGAGGAAGGAGGTAGTGGCAGCATCCCATCACCTGACGCCCTTACTTATATCCTATGTTAGCAGCAAGGGAGTTAGGAGAGGTTTTTAACAGTTGCCTGGCATTCTGATTAGTTCTCCATCACAATCTAACCGAACGGGGGGAAAAATATGAACGACAAGATTACCCGCCGCCAATTTCTAAAAGGGGGCGGGGCTGCGGTTGCAACCATTGGTCTAACCACGACCCTCGGATTTGACTTCACGGCAACCGCTGCAGCAGTGAAGGAACTGCGCATTAAGAACGTAACCCCGACACCAACAGTCTGTCCTTATTGCGCATCCGGCTGCGGCCTGGTGGTATATTCAGAGAAAAAGCCAGACGGCAAATTTAACAAACTACTCAGCGTAGTTGGGGATCCAGATAATCCAATAAATGAAGGATGTGCCTGCCCAAAAGGCGCTGCTATGTTCAACCTGCGGGAGATTTATGATCCCAAGACGGGTGAACAGATGATTAATCCAAAGAGAGTACCCAAACCGATGTACCGGGCTGCCGGTTCGTCCAAGTGGGAAGAAAAAGATTGGGATTGGATGTTAAACGAGATTGCCAAGCGGGTCAAGGAAACCCGTGACAAGAGCTTTATCCATACGGAAAAGCTGCCCGACGGTACCGATGTTATCGTCAATCGCACCGAGAAGATCGCTTCCATCGGCGGTTCTGGTCTGGATAATGAAGAAGCCTATTTACTGGCCAAGATGATGCGCTCCCTGGGTGTGGTGTACCTTGAAACCCAGGCCCGTATCTGACACGCCTCAACGGTGACAGGTTTGTCACCAGCATTCGGTCGTGGCGTCATGACCAACCATATGATCGACTTAAAGAACACCAATTGCGCTTTGATTATGGGCAGCAACATGGCCGAAAATCATCCCATCGGGATGAAATGGCTGCTAAAAGCGCGTCAGGATCCCAAACGTCAGGCCAAGATTATCCATGTGGATCCTCGCTTTACGCGGACTTCAGCGGTTGCCGACATTTATTGCCCGATCCGCTCCGGCACGGACATTGCCTTCTTAGGTGGCATGATCAAGTATATTCTGGATAAAGAGCTTTATCATAAGGACTATATTATCAATTACACCAATGCAGCCTTTATTGTCAGAGATGACTATGCTTTTCAAGATGGTCTTTTCTCTGGTTATGATGAGAAGAATCGCAAATACGATTCAACCACCTGGAACTACCAGTTTGACGAAAGCGGGAAGATCAAGGCGGATGAAAGCCTGCAGAACCCACGTTGTGTGTTCCAGCTCATGAAGCAGCACTATTCCCGCTACGATATTGATACCGTATGCAAAATTACCGGCTCACCCAAGGATAAATACCAGCAGGTATTGCAGGTCTACTGTGCTACCGGCGCCCAGGACAAGACTGGCTGCATCAATTATGCCATGGGCATCACCCAGCATACTGTTGGCAGTCAGAATATCAAGGCCTTTGCCATGGTTCAATTGCTCTTGGGCAATATCGGTAGACCAGGCGGCGGAGTCAACGCACTGCGTGGTGAAAACAACGTACAGGGCGCTTCGGACATGGCGCTGTTGTTCCAATATATGCCTGGCTACATTGATGCTCCTACCAACAGTGTCGATTACAAGGATCTTATAGGCTATATTCATAAAGCCACACCTGGCGCGTCCAAGCTGCCCTTTACCAACCTGGCAGAATTCCGGGAATTAGTAAAGGCAGGAATCCCTTACTCGGGATGGAAGGTCAATGTCTCCAAATGGATCATAAGCAATTTAAAAGCCTGGTGGGGCGATGCAGCCACTCCGGAGAACGACTTTGCCTATCATTATCTCCCCAAGCGCAGCGATCCGAAGAATTACTCTCACATCGCATTGTTTGAAGCCATGTACAAGGGTGAAATCGATGGCCTCTTCGTCAATGGCTCAAACCCGGTGGTGGGCGGCCCCAATGCCAACAAGGAACAAACCGCTCTGACCAAGTTAAAATGGATGGTTTCTCTGGATCTATGGCTGAATGAAACCGCTGAATTCTGGAGTTTCGAGGCCTGGGAAAGAGCAGTGAAGAACGATAAAGTTCAGGCACTTCAACCCAAGGACATTCAGACCGAAGTATTCTTCCTCCCGGCTGCCGCCGTCTATGAAAAGGAAGGCACTGCAGCCCAGACCGGACGCTGGGTACAGTACCGCTGGAAAGGTGCGGACCCCGTGGGAGAATCCAAAGCCGACCTGTGGATTATCAATGAAATTACCAAAAGGGTGAAGAAACTTTACGCAGGCAGCACGCGTCCTGAAGATGAGCCCATTACCAAACTGGTCTGGGATTATGACAATCCCAAGGATCCAGAAGAACCCGATATAATGAAAATCGCCAAAGAGTTATGCGGTTATACCATTGCTGATGGCAAACCGGTGGAAGGATTCGCCAAACTTATGGACGATGGCACCACCGCCTGCGGCTGCTGGGTATACTGCGGTGCCTCAACACTGGTAGACGGTAAGTTCGTATATAAACCGCAGCTGCGCAAAAAGGATGATCCCAGCGGTCTGGGAATATTCCCCAGTTGGGCCTGGGCCTGGCCGATGAACCGCCGCATTGTGTACAACCGCTGTTCGGTGCAGCCCGATGGCGTTACCCCCTGGCCGGGTGATGACGACCGCCGCCTGGTCTGGTGGGATCCTGCCAAACCGGCCGATGCTACCAAGCCCGATGTCCTGGGTACCTGGGCCGGGGTGGATGTTCCTGACTTTATAAAGACCAACGGTCCCAGCAGCCCGGCTTTCAAAGATCCCTATATAATGAATCCGATTGGTAAAGGATGCCTCTTTGGCCAAACAACCTCTTACAAAGACGGCCCCTTCCCAGAACACTATGAGCCCTGGGAAAGCCCCCAAGGGCCTATTTTAAACAAGGTAGTAGTCAACCCGGCAGCCAAGATCTGGGAACCCGACAAGCAAGGCAAAATGGATAAATATCCCATTGTCGCCACCACGTACCGGGTTACCGAGCACTGGCAGACCGGAGCCCTGACCCGCAACCTGCCCTGGCTGGCCGAGCTGGTACCCAATATGTTCGTAGAGCTCAGCGAAGAACTGGCGAAGGAAAAGGGTATTGAAAACGGCGGCAAAATTATTGTTTCCACCACGCGAGGCGATATTGAGGCTTTGGCCTGTGTCACCAAGCGTCTCAAGCCCTTTAACATTGATGGCAAGACCGTTCATGAAATCGGCATGCTCTGGCAGTTCGGTTTCAAGGGCTATGCCACTGGTGATTCGGCCAATCGCCTGACGCCGCACATCGGTGACGCCAATTCCATGACTCCCGAATATAAAGCATGGCTATGCGACATAAGGAGGGCGTAAGGATGTCGAATATGACAAATTTGTATGACTCCAGCAAATGTACGGCCTGTCGCGGATGCCAGGTGGCCTGTAAGAACTGGAACCAGCTCCCGGCCGTTATCGAGCCCTTCAAGGGCAGCTATCAGACTAAAGAAACCACCGATGGTGACACCTATACCATCGTAAAAATGAATGAGTACGAAGATCCGGTGGCTGGCATTCAATGGAAGTTTGCCAAGTTCCAGTGCATGCATTGCCTGGATCCGGCCTGCATGAAGGTCTGCCCGAGGGGCGCCTATTCCAAAACCGAGACCGGGGCTACTAACCACGACCCGGACAAGTGCATCGGCTGCCAGTATTGCTCCTACGCATGTCCTTTTGAAGTGCCGAAGTACCGCAAACGTGAAGACAAGGTAGCCAAGTGCACCCTGTGTTCGGACCGTACTGCAGCCGGTCTCAAACCGGCCTGTGTTACCACCTGCGCACCCGGTGCCCTGACCTATGGAAACCGGGATGAACTCCTGGCCCAGGCCCGGGAGAGGGTCAAATATTTGCAGGCCAACGGCTATCCGAAAGCCACCGTTTACGGGGCCACGGAACTTGGCGGGCTCAATAAGCTGTATATCTTAACTGATACACCAGATAAGTTTGGCCTGCCGGTCGACCCCAAGGCCTTTACTTCTGTCAACGTCTGGCAGAACTGGGTGCAGCCTTATTTTGGCTGGCTGATTCCCCTGGCTCTGGCCGGATCAGCAGTCAGCTTTGTTACCACCAGAATACTGGCCAATAAGAATGGTGAGCACAGCGAGCATGGAGAAGGGGGGCATGAATAATGTCTTTGATTCCCGAATATAAACCTGATGTTCCAAGAGTAGAAAGATTCAACGGCCTCGCCCGCTTCTCCCACTGGGGACATACGGTGACTTTCCTACTTTGTTTGTTCACCGGTCTCATCCTATTCCTGGACAGTGTAGGCTGGCTGGCAGCTATTTTCGGTGGTTACACCGGAGCCGCCTGGGTGCACCGCATCTCGGCTGTAGGTCTGACCATTGTCCTTGTTGTTGGAACACTTCTAGGTTTTAAAGGTGTAATTGCCTGGATTAAAGATTTGTTCCGTTTCGGTATCAATGATATCAAATTTCTCATGATCTTCCCGTTGGAATTTATGGGCTTCCCTGTGAAGGTTCCTCCACAGACCCGGTTCAACGGCGGTGAGAAAATGAATTCTGTGGTGACTCCCACGGCGGTTATTTTCCTGGTCCTCAGCGGTTATATCATGTGGTTCCCCTCTTTCTTTCCCGCTGGACTGGTGAGAATTGCCTATCCCATCCATGACATTTCCATGGTTCTTGCCACATGCATGGTGTGTATGCACGGCTACCTGGGATCGTTCCATCCCGGATCCGGAGAGTCCTTCTGGGGCATGTGGAAAGGTACCGTAAGAGCCGACTGGGCCAAACATCATCACGCCATTTGGTATGAAGAAACCTTTGGGGAAAAAGCTAAGAAGGCTGAGTAGTTAGGCACATAGCAGGGGGGCGCCTTCTCCCCCCTGCATTTTTACCAAAGATGTTACACGGGTATACTAGGTGCAAGTAGTAATGCTTGCGGAGGTGAACGATATGACCAGGGAACTGCCGGTGGAACTGCCCGCAGGGTATGTAGAATTTTACATGGATCTAGAGAACTGGCAAAATCAAGAGGTTACCAGGTTGCGGAAATTTTTCAACCCTGAAAAGGTTGATTTATTGAAACGAATTCTGCAGCAAAAGAGACCTCTTCTGGAACAAGTGAAGGTGGAATTTGATCCCCTCCTCATTCGGGAAAGCTACCACCGCTTTTTAGAATTTCTCACGGATAGGCGCCCTGATCTGGCCGACTCGTTAGGCTCCCTTATCACAAATCTTGAATCGCTGGATCTTACGCAACTGGTTACACCAGCCTGGGAGATCGACCAAGGATTTGCCGAAATGCAAGCTGAACAATTTGGGCTTAACCAGGATCTGATGCTCTTCACTTCGGACTTTGCTCTACGGACCTTTTTACGGGTGATTTCTGAGTCCTACCGGAATGAACTGGTTGATGAACGCTTTTTCTGGGAGTTTCCCAATACTTGCCCGGTGTGTGGTTCCAAATCATACATCAGCCGGCTAAAATCCGATGATGGCCAGCGCTTCATGTTTTGCGACCGTTGTTTCTCCGAATGGAAAGTCCGTTATTTAGCCTGTGTCTACTGTGGGCATGACAAACCCGGGGATATAAATATTCTAAAGATCGATGATGATCCAAATTTCCGCATTTATGTATGTGAAAGATGCAAGGGTTACTTGAAGACTTATGATGAACGAACTGCAGGAACTCCCACTGATCTTTTTATCGCTAATAAAGAGACCGTATACTTGGATATCCTAGCTCGTGACTACGGCTATTCAACTCATGATGATTAAAAAAGCAAGGTAATGCTTGGAAGGGGCCGACCATAACTTTGCATGATGAGAAAGGGACTCGCAATTCTATCTCGTATAGGTGATATGCGTGCGAAATTTTTAGAATTACAATTTAATAATGGTTTGTAAGCTTGACTCTATAGCTACTTTCTCCTAAAGCCCATAGCCACGGGGATTTAGCCGCGATAAATCCGGAAACGGATTTACCTCCCTTGCTTGGAAAAGAGTGACTGGCCTATATATGTAATTTGTAACGTCCAATATCTCTCATGGAATGGGGAATATTGATGTGTGCATTTTGCGACACGAATAGCCGGTTCAAGCAAGGAGGAGTTTGCATAGAATAGCCACTTGAATCGTTGTCTTGAAAATTTCTGACAATGAACAGTCTCCTCCTATTGATATATAGGAGGCTTTTTGTTTTACAGGGCTTGGTTCAGGGTATTCCTGGCGTGGAACTGGCCAAATTCAATATAACTAGAAGGGAGGCGCGATCTTCATCGCATAGTCTAACATCCTGCCCGATGGAGATGAGAGAACTCCAAGGAAGTAAGGAGGTGATTTGGTACAATGGCAGACTACAAGGAAATTATTAAAGCCTGCAAGGATGTTCCGGGCGGCTTGATTGAAGCCTATCATGCCATACAAAAAGAATACAGCTATATCCCGGAAGAAGCGTTGCTTGAAGCAGCCAAGGTCTTCAAGGTTTCTGCGGCTCAAGCGTATGGGGTGGCTACATTTTATTCTTATCTGAAAGTTGGCAAACGGGGTAAGAATGTCATCCGCATCTGTGCAAGCGCACCCTGCCACATCGCAGGAGCTGACAAAGTGGTGGCTGCTCTGGAAAAAGAACTGGGTATTAAAATGGGCCAAACTACTGCAGATGGTAAGTTCACCCTGGAATTTACCGAGTGCGTTGGTCAATGCCAGGCAACACCTGTTATCACAATCAACAGCACGCCCTACGGTGATGTTACAGGCGAGAAAGTTGCAGCAATACTGGCAGAATACAAATAGAAAGGAGGGAGAATTTAATGACGAAAGAAATGCCTGTTCTTCTGGCAAATGCCGGCAAAATCAACCCGACCAGTGCCGCAGAATATATTGCTGCGGGCGGCTATCAGGGGCTGCAAAAGGCTCGGCAGATGGATAGGGCAGCACTGCTTCAGGAAGTTAAAGCCTCGGGCTTACGAGGCCGAGGGGGAGCTGGTTTTAATGCCGGCATGAAGTGGGGCTTCGTGCCCCAGGCTGCCCCGGTGAAATACGTTGTGTGCAACCTGGATGAAGGTGAGCCCGGTACTTACAAGGACCGAATCATCTGCCAGAACAATGCTCATGCATTGTTGGAAGGTATGGCTATTTGTGGAGCTGCTATCAGTTCACAGCAGGGCTACATTTACTGCCGGGGCGAGTATCCCTTTGTCGTGGATCTACTCCGGAAAGCGATTGCCAGTGCCAAAGAAAGCGGCGCTTTAGGCAGCTTTGATATTGAAGTGCGCATGGGTGCAGGCGCTTATGTCTGCGGCGAAGAAACTGCCCTTATTGAGTCCATTGAAGGTCACCGGGGAGAACCACGTTTCAAGCCTCCCTTTCCAGGAGTGGAAGGTTTATGGAAGGCCCCCACAGTGGTAAATAATGTTGAGACCTTTGCCTGCCTGCCCTATATTCTTGTCAACGGTGCAAGCTGGTTTGCCGGCATCGGTGCTCCAAAATATCCCGGCACCAAAATTGTAACCCTGACCGGTGACATAAATAACCGTACCTTTTTTGAAGTTCCCACCGATATCACCTTACGCGAAGTGATCTTTGACCTGGGCGGTGGAATTCCCGGTGGGAAAAAGTTTAAAGCCGTACAGGTGGGCGGCACCTCGGGCGCCTTTATTCCGGAAAAAGATCTGGATACCCCCATTGATTTTGATTCCATGGGCACCATCGGTGCAGCCTTGGGATCAGGCGCTGTGTTAGTACTAGACGAAACAAGAGATATCGTTGATGTGGTAGCCCGCATTTCCAAGTTTTTTGAGCATGAGTCCTGTGGAAAATGCAATCCCTGCCGGGAAGGCACCTTCCGCTGTAGAGAAATTATGGAAAAAATTAATGCCGGACGGGGAAATGAGAATGATATTGAAAATCTGCTCCTGCTCTCCCGGGTAATGCAAAAGGCAGCTTTGTGCGGTCTGGGGCAGGCTGCTCCGAGCCCTATAGAATCTACCATTAAGCATTTTCGGCCTGAGTATTTGCAGAAAATGAACTAATTTTCTCAGGAAAGGAGGACAGAAAATGATCAGTCTTACGATTGACGGTCAAGCCATACAAGTTCCAAAAGGCACCCTGTTACTGGATGCCTGCCGGGCGGCCGGAGCGGATATACCCACATTATGCTACGATCCTGATTTACGTCTGGCCGGTTCCTGCCGCATGTGTGTGGTAGAAGCGCAAGGCCGGCGCAATCTCCTGGCATCCTGTGTCACTCCGGTGGAAAACGGTTTGGTCATCGAAACCGAGAGCCCGGCAGTGGTGGAAGCCCGTAAAGTAGTTCTGGAACTGCTCCTGGCCCGCCATAAACTTGAATGCCATGTCTGCGAAAAGGACGGAGAATGCCGTCTTCAGGATTATTGCTACCGTTACGGGGTCAAAGAATCCCGGTTTGCCGGAGAAGGACCTCATTTTTATAAAGAAGATGCCAATCCCTTTATTGAGCGAGACTATGATAAGTGCATCATGTGCACCCGCTGCGTACGGGCTTGTGAAGAAATAACTGGCGCCCAGGCTATCAACCTGGAGGATCGCGGTCATCATGCCCGTATTTCCACGGCATTTAACGGTGAGTTGAAGGATTCCCCCTGCGTCTTCTGTGGGCAGTGCGTCATGGTCTGCCCGGTCGGCGCTTTGACCAGTAAGCTTTCCACCGGAAAAGGCAAACCCTATCAGGTGGACAAGGTAACCACAACCTGCACCTATTGCGGTACCGGCTGTACCCTGCAGTTGAACGTCAAGGACGACCAGGTGGTGGGCGTAAGCTCGGTACGGGATAAAAAATCCAGTCCGGTAAACCAGGGTGCCCTGTGCGTAAAGGGCAGATTCGGCTGGGATTTTATTGTTTCACCGGAGCGTCTAACCACGCCTTTGATCCGTGAAAACGGTGAGCTAAGGCCGGGCAGTTGGGATGAGGCCCTTGATTTCGCGGCTTCCCGCATACAGGAAATCAAGCAGCAGAACGGGCCCGATGCACTGGCCATGTTTTCATCCGCACGGGTGACCAATGAGGAGAATTATTTAGCACAGAAGTTAATGAGGGCAGCGATTGGCAGCAATAATGTTGATCACTGCGCCCGTCTCTGACACTCCGTTACTGTCGCCGGTCTGGGGGCAGCATTTGGGAGTGGCGCTATGACCAACTCCATCAACGAACTACAGAATGATGCACAGTGCGTCTTCTTAATCGGAACCAATACTACCGAAAACCATCCGGTTATCGGGTACAAGATCCGTCGCAATGTACGGGAAAATGGCGCCAAATTGATTGTGGCAGATCCACGCCGCATAGAACTGGCTGAAATCGCTGACATCTACATGCAATTCCGGCCGGGCACCGATGTGGCCCTGGTCAACGGCTTGATGAACGTCATTATTAACGAAGGACTTTTAGCACAGGAATTTGTTGAAAATCGCACCGAAGGCTATGCGGCCATGGCCGAAGTAGTGGCCAAATACACTCCGGAAGTTGTGGAGAAAATCACCGGCGTTCCGGCTGATGATATCCAGAAGGCAGCCAGACTCTTCAGCAGTGTGGAACGGGCTTCCATCTGCTATGCGATGGGATTGACCCAGCACAGCACCGGCACCGATAATGTCAAGTCGGTGTGCAACCTGGCTATGCTAACCGGTAATATCGGAAAACCAGGGACCGGGGTCAACCCACTGCGCGGTCAGAACAACGTACAGGGAGCCTGCGATATGGGAGCCCTTCCTGTGACTTATCCTGCCTATCAAGCAGTCACTAACAGTGAGGTAAGGGAAAAATTCGAGAAAGCTTGGGGCGTTTCTCTTTCCCCCAACAACGGTATAACCCTCACAGCTGCCATTAATAAGGCACACCACGGTGATCTCAAAGGCCTCCTGGTTATCGGAGAAAACCCCATGTTGAGTGATCCCGATCTGGAACATGTGGAAGAGGCTCTGGATAAGTTAGATTTTCTCCTGGTTCAGGACATTTTCTTAACTGAGACTGCCCTGAAAGCTGACGTGGTCCTGCCCGGCGTAACCTTTGCCGAAAAAGACGGGACTTTTTCCAATACCGAACGCCGGGTGCAAAGGGTGCGCCAGGCCATCAGCCCGCGCGGCGAAGCCCGGCCCGACTGGCAGATCCTTTGTGATCTTTCCACACGCCTGGGTTATCCCATGCAATATAATTCGATTGAAGAAGTATTCGAGGAAATCCGGACCCTCACCCCTTCCTATGCTGGTATGAGTTACACGCGTTTGGAAGGCTCAGGGCTGCAGTGGCCCTGCCCCACCGAGCAGCATCCGGGCACTGCTGTCATGCACGTTGAAAAATTTAGCCGGGGTTTGGGACTGTTCACCGCCATTGAATTTAAAGAAGCAGCTGAACTTCCCGATGAAGAATATCCTCTGCTGCTCACAACGGGACGCAGTCTTTACCACTATCATACCGGTACCATGACCCGACGCTCAAAAGGTCTGGATGCAATCCAGCCTGCCAATGAGCTGCAGATCAATCCGGAAACGGCTGCAGGTATGGGTATTAACGACGGAGATAAAGTCCGCGTAATCACCCGCCGCGGTCATATTGAGATGGCAGCCCATGTGACCGATCGGATTCCCCGAAATGTTATTTTTACCTTTTTCCACTTTAGCGAAGCAGCCGCGAATGTTTTAACCAACGCGGCCCCTGAGTCATTAGATCCGGTAGCTGGCATTCCAGAATATAAAGTGTCTGCCGCCCGGGTGGAAAAAATTTAGTTCATCGGAAGGTTTGGCGAAGGAGAAACTGGGTACTTCCAAGAACCTTGTATTATGTTCTTGTGTGACCTGTCCGGCACATGAAACGAAAATTGATCTGAAAGGATGTTTTGCATGAATTTCTTAGCTCCTGGAGAAGTCGCCAGCGCAGCCTGCGGGGCGAGCGGGAAGAAAAGCACCTTGTCCCTGGGCCAGCTTATCGTTCTGGGGATCCTGGCCGGTGCCTACATCGGCTTCGGTGCCAATTTGGCCACGGTAGTCGGCAATGACCTCCCTACATTCCTTGGTAATGGCTTCGGACAGTTCATGTTCGGCGCCGTGTTCAGCACCGGCCTGATGCTGGTAGTTATCGGTGGAGCCGAGCTCTTTACCGGCAACAACATGTTCATGATG
>DATMYR010000055.1:0-75283 GCA_035560815.1 Syntrophomonadaceae bacterium
GAATAAGATATTTAGTAGAAGCGGACATATCGTGTAACTTTGATTTTGAAGATGATGCAGGATATGAAACAACAGAAATAATAGATAAACATGAATTCGTAATTTATTATCATCTTGAGGATGATAATTTTTACATCAAGGAATATGACGATGCGGGATTAGGTAGAACTGTTTTTGATTCAGATGATGTTGAGCTTGAAGCGGGTGGGGGCAATTGAGTATGAGTTCTAAGGAGTGGTACTCGACAACTATTGGGGACCAATTGTTACTTCAGCGTGGTTACGATATTACAAAAGCTGAACAAAGAGAGGGCATAATTCCGGTAATATCATCCAGTGGTGTTACAAGCTATCACAATGTTGCTAGAATGAAAGGACCAGGTGTAGTGCTTGGCCGTAAAGGTGTTGTGGGAAGCGTTCATTTTGTTGCAGGTGACTACTGGCCGCATGATACTACGCTTTTTGTTAAGGACTTCAAAGGAAACCATCCTCGTTTCGTTTACTATTTTTTTAAATGGATGTCTGGGATTTTGGCTTCAATGGATGTTGGCTCAGCAAACCCAACTCTTAATAGGAATCATGTACATCCGATTAGCGTACAATGGCCTCCTCTCCCAGAACAAAACTCAATCTCAGCAATCCTGTCCTGCCTAGACGATATAATTGAGTTAAACAATGGAACCAACCAGGTTTTAGAGGAAATGGCCCAGGCCATTTTTAAGCACTGGTTTGTGGATTTTGAGTTTCCCAACGAAGATGGACAGCCCTATAAATTAAGGTGTGGCGAAATGGTTGAAAGTGAACTGGGGGAGATACCTAATGGATGGAGAGTAATGAGAATTGGTGAGTTTGCAGATGTTAAGGGAGGGAAAAGGCTACCGAAAGGTCATCAACTACAAATTCAAAAAACATTGCATCCATATATCAGGATAACGGACCTAATTAATGGACGTGTTGATATTAAGAACCTGTTATATATTAATGACGATACTTATCCATTTATTTCAAAATACAAAATAAACAAAGACGATATATTTTTGTCAATTGTTGGTACCATAGGGATCGTGGGTATAATTAATGAAATATTGGACGAAGCAAATTTGACTGAAAATATGGCAAAAATAAGCCATATCCAAAACCATATTTGTTGTAAACATTACCTGCATTATTATCTCAGATCAGAATTAGGACAACACTTAATTTCCGGAAGAACAGTTGGATCTACACAATTTAAATTGGCATTATATAGAATTAAAGATATTCCTGTATTGATACCCAGTTCAGATTGCATGAGTAAATATGATCAATTATCAAGAAACTTATATACAATTATCGATAATAATGAACTTCAAAACCTAACCCTTACAGCTATTCGTGATACCCTCCTGCCCAAGATCATGTCCGGCGAGATCCGGGTGCCGATTGAGGAGGCGGCGGTATAATGCCTTTTACCGAGCAGGATTTTGAAAACGCCATCATCGAATTAATGCGTGAAGATCTGGGCTATGATTATATATATGGACCCAATGTATTGCGTGATTACCGCGCGCCTCTCTATGAGGAACTGCTGCTCTCCTCGCTTAGCAACATCAACCCGAAGTTATCACTGGATACTATCAATGAAGCCATTTATAAACTCAAAAACTTTGAGAGTGTTAATTTACTGCAAAAGAACTGCGTGTTTATGGACTATCTACAAAACGGTATTGAGGTTAGTACACTCTATAAAGGCGAAACCAAGTATGACCGGGTAAAACTAATCGACTTTGATAATCCGGACCGCAATAGTTACTATGTTATAAACCAGTGGACAGTCGTTGAGAATGAAGAAAAGCGCCCAGATGTGGTGGCGTTTATTAACGGAATGCCCCTGGTAGTAATGGAATTGAAATCCTGCTCACGGGAAGAGACGGATGTATCAGATGCCTACCGCCAGCTGCGCAACTATATGCATGACATTCCCAGCCTGTTTACCTATAATGCCTTTTGCGTGATGAGCGACCTGGCAACTTCCAAGGTGGGCACGATTACGGCCCTTGAGGATCGCTTTATGGAATGGAAAACCACCGACGGCGATTATGAGGAAACCAGGTATGCAGCCTTTGATGTGCTTTTCAAGGGCATGTTTGCGAAAGAACGGCTGTTGGATATCATTAGAAATTTCATCCTCTTTTCCGAGGAAAACAAAATACTGGCTGGCTATCATCAATACTTCGCTGTTAAAAAGGCCATAGAACGCACTAAAACCGCCACCGATACCGACGGCAAGGGCGGTATTTTTTGGCATACGCAGGGCAGCGGCAAGTCTCTTTCCATGGTTTTTTATACTAAACTTTTGCAGGAGGCACTACAGAGCCCAACCGTGGTGGTATTGACCGACCGCAATGATTTAGACGACCAGTTGTATGGCCAATTTGCCAAGTGTACGGATTATCTTCGCCAGGTACCGGAGCAGGCCGAAAACCGAGCTGACCTTAGAAAAAAGCTGGCTGGAAGAGTGGCAAATGGCATTATATTCACTACTATGCAGAAGTTTGAGGAATCGAACGAACCGCTCTCTACCCGAAGAAATATAATATTGATGGCAGACGAGGCTCATCGCAGTCAATATGCCCTTGATGAGAAGATTGATGGCAAGACCGGCAAGGTTACGCTGGGCTTCGCTCGCCTGGTGCGAGACAGTCTGCCCAATGCCACCTTCATTGGTTTTACGGGCACACCCATATCCCTTACCGACCGCTCCACCAAGGAAGTATTTGGCGATTATATAGATGTATATGATATGACTCAGTCGGTCGAAGATGGAGCTACCCGTCCGGTGTATTATGAAAGTAGAGTAATAAATCTGGGTCTTAATGAAGAGGTTCTAAAAAAGATAGATGCTGAGTATGAAATGGTTGCTGAGCAGGCCGAGGCCTATGTAGTTGAAAAAAGCAAAAAAGAGCTTTCAAAAATGGATGCTATTTTGGGAGCGAAGGCGACGATTACCTCACTGTGCAATGATATTGTTACCCACTATGAGGATAGGCAGGATTTGCTTACCGGCAAGGCGATGATTGTTGCGTACTCACGCCCCATTGCCATGAAAATATATGCTGAGATTTTGCGCATCCGGCCCAAGTGGACGGAAAAGATCAAGGTAGTTATGACAGGTTCCAACAATGATCCGGAGGAATGGAAAGAGATTGTGGGTAATAAGACCTCCCGCTCTGATCTAGCCCGGAAATTCAAGGATAATGATGATCCCATGAAAATTGCCATCGTCGTGGATATGTGGCTCACCGGTTTTGATATACCATCACTGGCGACCATGTATATATTTAAACCTATGGCCGGTCATAATTTGATGCAGGCTATTGCACGGGTCAATCGGGTGTTTGGGGACAAAGAGGGCGGATTAGTGGTTGACTATGTCGGCATCGCCTCGGCACTTAAGCAAGCAATGAAGGACTTTACATTGCGCGATCGGAAGAATTACGGTGATACCGATATATCAAAGTCTGCGCTGCCTAAGTTTATTGAGAAATTAGCCGTTTGCAAAGATTTGTTTCATACATTTGACCTCTCCAAGTTTGTAGATGGTAGCGACCTGGACCGGGCTAAGACCATCGTGGAGGGCATTAACTTCATAATAGGCGACGAGCATAAGAAAGAGTTATTTATTAAAGAAGCTTTATACCTAAAACAATCGGCATCACTATGCCGCAGCTTGCTGGATAAAACCCAGCGCTTTGAAGCGGCCTTCTTTGAGGCAGTGCGAACCGCTCTGACCAGGATCGTCATAGGTAAAAAATTATCACTGAAGGAAATCAATGAGCGAATCAATGAACTGTTAAAGCAGAGCATCAAGAGCGACGGCGTTATAAATCTATTTTCTGATATTAAAACCGAGTTTTCACTTTTTGATCCGGCATTCTTAGAAGACATCGCCAAGATGCAACAAAAGAACCTGGCAACTGAATTGTTGAAGAAACTAATTCAAGAGCAAATCAGGATATACATGCGTACAAACCTGGTAAAGTCAGAATTGTTTTCTGAAAAAATGGGGCGTCTGATGAATGCCTATCGTAATGGGCAGCTAACCAATGCCGAGGTTATTGACGAGCTACTCAAAATGGCGGCCGAGATAGCAAAAGACCATAAAGCAGGCGAAGAAATGGGTCTGACAGTAGAAGAAAAGGCATTTTATGATGCCCTCTTAAAACCGGCAGCCATTAAGGATTTTTATTCCAACGATGCCTTGGTACAGATAACCAAGGAACTTACCGAAATGCTCAAAAAGAAAAGGACAGTTGACTGGCAGAAAAAAGAACAAGCCCGGGCCGAAATGAGGTCAATAGTTAAGCGCTTGTTGAAAAAATACAAGTATCCCCCGGAAGGTCAAGAGGAAGCAGTTAATATCGTGATCTCGCAGTGTGAGATGTGGGCGGATAATGAGGATGAGGAATAAGTATTGCCCACTTATGAGCTTTTAATGAAGAAAGCCGGGTAGATAGTTTAGGGTAAAGGCTTAGACAGCTTCGCCGTCTGCATCGAAAAATGGAGGGAATTCTATTTGATTTCAATACTGGACTGCGATCATGCTCAAATGGAAAAATTAAATAGAATTCTTAAAATAATGTTTGAATATTTTTTTGATGCTGAGAAACAAAGCAAGAGAATTAAGGATGATATATATGCAATTGTATTTCCAGCACCATTTCTTAAAACAGGTAAGAAAAAATGTGTAGCAACAGTGAGAGAATTATATTCTTGGATAATAGACGATGGTTTGCATGAGTTAACTACGCTTCATCAATATATTGTGTACTGGATAATCGAGTTTTGTGAAAATGAAGAAAATGCTTATGAAGATAACTGTCTTCAATTGAATATAAAGGGTGAAGAATCAAAGCTTTTTAAGGATTTGGATTATGAACAAAATAATACGTCTGAAGTATTTGCACCTTGTTTTGCCGGCTTTGATCCAATTGACATTGATATTTGGATACTTAGAGGAATGTTTAATTCTAACCTAAAACTAAACAAGAAAATTATAGATGAGCAATCTATTGCTGTGGTTCCAGGAAAAAGGGCTGGAGATATTCCGGTAAATGATTCAGATGTAGAAGAAGACTATATATGGTTTTGTTTTGCGAAATTCACAAAAACCTGCATAGCCATTCAAAAGCTCATAAACAGTGACTTGTTTGAAGACGCGTTAATATTAACGAGGAGTAATTATGAAACATTTATACATGCAAAAGCCGTAATTAATTCACCGGGAGCCATAGATCATTTGGTTGAATTTAAACTGGGCCTTGAGAATGGTAAATATCAAAGAACACGCCAAAAGGGGCGTGGTGGGTACCGTATCATTGCAGATAGTACTGATACAACCCGAACTTTTCAATATACAGACAGAATATGGAAAATAGCTGAGCTGGCCTATGAGTCCAACAGTTATTCGCGTGTTTATCAGTATTTGTGTGATTTAACTCATTGCGACATCGACACGATAGGGTATTATCAAGAAGGCTCGCGTTATTCATATAAAGGATCGAGTAAAAAGGCATTATTAAATACTCTGTTGTGGAATGTTTATATGAATAACAAGTTTTATGAAGTCCTAATTGATGGGGAAATGTTTGAAATTAATTTAGATGAAAATAAAGTGGCAAACGCAATTATTGAAGATTCTCTTACGTTGAAGGAGATATTTGATATGCAAATATTTAAGGTTCAAACTTATATAACAGCTATTGAAGATGAGGAAATGAAGAAGGAATTAAATAATTATGTTGATGACCTGAACACTCTAAAGGATGATCTTGTTGGTTGATATAAGATGTCATCTGGAGAGGCTAAGACAGGAACATCAATACAGAAGCTCTGTGATGAACAAGTTAACAAACCTGCTAGGTGGTATGGATCTTGAGCTATGGAGATAACATAGAATAATACGACAGTTTGCGAATGAAAGGGGGGGATAGCCTTGATAAGGCAGGAGGATCTGGGGCTGCTATTAGAAGAACTAATGATCTTACCGGCGGAGACGGAGTGGGTGGAGTTTAAGGAAGCCAAGAACACCTTCAATTTTGAGGATATTGGGAAATATTTTTCCGCCCTGAGTAATGAAGCAAATATAAAGGATAAACGTTGTGGATGGCTTATCTTCGGTGTGCAAGATAAACCGAGAAAAGTAGTTGGTTCGCGATTCAGGCAAAATCGGGCTGATCTGGATAGTTTGAAATCGGAGATTGCTTTTCATACTACTGAGCACATTACTTTCATGGAAATCTATGAGATCCATTTGCCGGAAGGTAGAGTAGTAATGCTGCAAATTCCTGCTGCCCCGCAAGGAATTCCCCTGGCATGGAAAGGCCATTATTATGGTCGTACTGCCGAGTCTGTCGGCGCTTTAAATCTGCAAGAAATTGAACAAATCCGGAGTGCCCTGTTTGATTATGATTGGTCGGCGCAAATCTGTCCGGGTGCCGGTATTGAAGACCTGGATCCGGATGCGATGGCCAGGGCCAGGACTGAATATAGGAATAAAAATCCGCACCTGGCTAAAGAGGTGGATGTTTGGAATGATACTACATTTTTAAATAAAATTCGGCTCACCATTAAAGGCCAGATAACGCGGAGCGCCATAATTTTATTAGGCCGAGAAGAGGCGGAACAGTTTATTAGCCCGGCTGTAGCCAGGATTACCTGGGTATTGAAAGATGAACAGGGAATGGAAAAGGATTACGAGCATTTTGGACCGCCCTTCTTGCTAAATACGGAAGAAGCATATGCTAAGATTCGGAATCTTAATTATCGCTACTTACCGGATAATTCCTTATTTCCTACGGAGATTAAACAATACGAACCCTATCTGATTCGTGAAACTTTACATAACTGCATCGCTCACCAGGACTATGAATTAAAGGGTCGGATCAATATAATTGAAGGACCCGATGAATTGCTTTTTACTAACTTGGGTAAGTTCCTCCCGGGATCAGTGGAGAATGTTATTGCCACCGATGCTCCTCCAGAAGAGTATCGCAATCCATTTCTGGCCAATGCGATGGTCAACTTAAATATGATTGATACTATTGGCAGCGGTATAAAAAAGATGTTTAAATTGCAGCGACAGAGGAATTTCCCTATGCCTGATTATGATTTACATGAAGAAAACAGGGTTAAAGTCAGGGTTCTAGGCAAAATCATTAATGAAAACTACACCCGCTTGCTTATTAAACGGCCTGATCTGGACCTGAAGACGGTAATGGACATTGATAAGGTACAAAAGGGTATCCCGTTAGCTATAGAGGATGTTAGAAAACTGCGTTCGCAAGGGCTTATTGAGGGCAGTAAATCCAAAATATATGTATCTGCTCAAGTTGCGTCTCTTACCGATAGTAAATCAGATTATATTAAAAACAGAGCCTTTGATGATGCTCATTATAAAAACATGATAATTGAATTTTTAACCAAGTTTGGAAACGCCAATCGCCGTGATATCGATAAGTTGCTTATAGATAAGCTGTCGGATGTATTGACCGATGATCAAAAACGCAAGAAGATCAGTAATTTGCTTTATTATATGTCTAGACGTGATCGAACCATAAAAAACATTGGATCGGATCACAAGTCGATATGGGTTCTTCTTAAATAGTTCTAACAAAGTTATTAAGAAGAACTTGAAGAAGAACTTGAAGAAGAAGTTTTTTAACGAATGCCTATATACAGGACTTATAATCATTGCAATAGTTCTTCTAAGTTAGTTTTCTTAAGAAGTTCTTAGCAGTAGATAGAAGGGAAACCGAAGATAAATTTGATGAATATAATATAAATCAACACCGCGCGGCTTGCGCGGTTCCTTGCTTTTATGGTGAGACAAGAGGGCTCACCTCAACCATGTGATTATGTTCAGTTGGCTTATTTCATATTAATTTTTGTGATTTGCACTTTTTTTGCACTCAGCCGGAAAATCTGCCTGGTTATTATAAGCAGGGCAAAAAAATAAAGGGGGTAAAAACCCCCAATTTGCTTACTTGGTGCGGATGAAGGGACTCGAACCCATACACCTTGCGGCGCCAGATCCTAAGTCTGGTGCGTCTGCCAATTCCGCCACATCCGCTGATTGGTTTTTCAGACCTCCGAGCGATGCCTGTAAGGCAAAGAAAAAGCCTGAATACTAGACTATTATAGGAGTAATTGCATGTAATGTCAATCAAGGGAAATGGGTAGAATGCAGCAAAAGTCTTATTACTTGCATTGGGAATCGTTCATCTATTGCACCCGGATGATGTTCCAGGAAAATTTCGGTCCTGCCGCTTTAATTTCGTTTGCATTCGTCATTTATCAGGGGTACAATTACTGTGTTGCAAGGTAGCCTGTACTCATGTAAATGGTAGGAGGGAATTAAGATGTTCGGCAATATCGGCCCATGGGAATTGGTATTGATTTTATTAATAGCACTTATTGTTTTTGGACCCGGTAAGCTGCCTGATGTGGCAAAAGGACTGGGCAAAGCGGTAAACGAGTTTAAGAATGCTTCCAGCGGTATTCAAAAGCAATTCCAGGATGCTCTGAAAGAGGATGAAACTCCGAAACCAATTCAAGCAACGGTTGCATCACCGGAAAAGGAAGCCAGTAGTGAGCAACCTCAAGAACACAAAGAAGCGTCGGAGAACCATGGAGGAGAGCCGCAAGCGTAAGGCGAAGAACAACCGCCCAGGCTTTGCTGACCTTAGCAAAGCCAACCAGGCACATGCCATAGGTGGGGCGATTGTTAGAATCATTACATCATAGATAGACTTCGAAAGCCTCCCATCCGGGAGGCTTTTACTGTTCCAATTGTAACAACACGCAGTGCAAAAATAACAAGTGTTTCCAGTTTCCTTGTAAAAACATTTCCATGTTTATTCCCCGCATATACAGGTGAGAGCATACCTTTTTCTTATTGACTTCATTTGGGTCTGGTCTAAGTAAAATATCTTGTTGTACTATGAGTGAAGGTGTCTCTAACGAGTAAGAGTAGTAGAAAGTCTGTTTCAGCGCAAACTTTTCCTCTGAAGGAAGGTTGATCATTTTGACAAGCCTGAAATCTCGTGAATTAGACCTGATAGCCGAGTTGCTCTTGAACAGTCCTTTCTTGGCTTGCGTGGTCGTGGATAAGGAAGGAAAAATTACTTTTATCAGCCAAAGTTATCTGGAATGGCTGGATATGAAGGGGGAGGATGTTCTAGGCAGGTATATCCTAGACGTTACCCCCGATTCCGGCCTGCCGGAGGTCTTACAGAGTGGAAAAGCCGAGCCGGTTGATATCTGGTCAATCAATGATCGCAGCACGATTGTCACGCGTATGCCTCTTATAAAGGATGGTCAGATTGTGGGCGCCATTGGTCAGACTATATTTTTGGAGATGGCAGGGGCCACCATCCTCAAAAAGAAGCTGCAGGAAATGGAAAAGGAATACACAACGGTTTCAGAGGCCCTAGTTCAGAGTCCTTATATGGTGTATGTGATTGTGGATCAAGATGGGATTATCACATTTATGAACCAGACCTATCTGGATCTATTAGAAATGCAAAAAGAAGATGTAGTGGGCAAGCACGTACTGGAAATCACGCCCCATTCCCAACTGCCCGATATTCTCAAAACCGGAGAGATTCACGAGGTGGATACCTGGACCATTAACGGAAGGGATACCATTATCACCCGGACGCCGATTATAAAAGATGGGGAAATCACGGGAGCTATAGGTAGGAGCCTATTTCTTGATATGTCGGCAGCCAAAAAGCTGGTCAATAAGCTCCAGGAAATCGAAAAAGAATTAAACTTTTACAAAGAAGAAGTGCGCCAGATTTACAGCGCCTACTGGCAATTCAAGGATTTGATCGGCCAAAGCAGTGAATTTGTATGGATTCGTTCCATGGCCCAGCAGCTGTCCAACACCCGGTCTACCATCCTTATCACGGGGGAAAGCGGTACCGGGAAAGAACTCTTCGCCCAGGCTATTCATAATAACAGCAAGCAGGAAGGTCCCTTTGTTAGGATCAACTGTGCAGCTCTGCCTGAGAACCTGTTGGAATCGGAACTTTTCGGTTATGAAGAAGGAGCTTTTACCGGAGCTAAAAAAGGTGGAAAGCCAGGAAAATTCGAGCTTGCCAAAGGTGGAACTATTTTCCTGGATGAGATTGGTGACATGCCGCTGACCATGCAGACCAAACTACTTTCTGTATTGCAGGAAAGAACAATAGAACGGGTGGGGGGCACCAGCCCTATTCCTATCCAGGTGCGGGTGATAGCCGCTACCAACCGTGATTTGGAAAAGATGGTGGCCAACCGTGAGTTCCGCGAAGATCTTTACTATCGTCTCAATGTGGTGCGTTTAAACATTCTTCCCCTGAGGAAGAGGCTGGAGGACCTCCCACTGCTGGTTGAGGATCTCATGACCAGGATCAATAGTCAACTGAAGACAGATATCACCCAGATTTCTGAGCAGGCCATGAATATGCTATCCAACTATTCCTGGCCGGGCAACGTACGGGAATTGGAGAATCTATTGGAAAGGGCTATAAACCTGTCCGTGTTGAAGAGGGAAAAGAGTCTTACCTGCGAACATTTCCCTTCATTGTTTGAAGGAACAACTGAGGAACAGTCTGCTGAAGTGATGATAGACGATCTGGGTGAAGCGGTGGAAAGGCTGGAGAAAGAAATGATTGAACGAGTTCTGGAGAAGACCGGTAAAAATAAGACCTGGGCGGCCAAAATTCTGGGACTCAACAAATCGGTTCTGTACAGAAAAATGAAAAAATATAACATAGCAATGGAATAAAGATGGATGGGGCATTTTGAGACGCGGGGATGCATATTGCAACCCCCATAGATAATGACTCTCATCAGTCCATTTCGACACGACGTTGCAAATTAAGACATGGCTTGGCCGAATTTTCTAGGCACGAAACATGGAAGATTCGGCATTTTGTTTTGCCATTCTTCTGATATTTATAATAAAAACAAGGGTTGTCAAGTGGCGTCATAGCGGCTAAGAGATCCATAAGAAGCTTGCGTAGCTAAATGAGACGGGTGGTCGAATTGTGAATCACGATCGTACGACCAAATGAAGGACTATAATTAGGCGATTCTGTCGAGGATGCAGTAAAATTAGCGTTACTATTTGCGACGATGGGTAATTATTCCATAATACTTAACGCGATATAAAGCCCCAAATACCAGCAATTAGCCTGTCAGTTAGAACCTGGCATGCTTCTTGCTTTTTTTATAGCTTAAAGGCTTTTCTTTCAGGCTTTATCTATTTTAGGACGGTCTTTGAACCGCCTTAAATGATTAAAGAGTTCCATCTTAAACGAAGGGAGGGCAGTATTGGACAAGTTTAGCGAATGCTCATGGAGAAAAAAGCGGGGTTAGAGGTCATAAAGTATTCATTTGTCATCATTAAGAGAATTAAGGGGGATTAGAAAAATGAGTATAAAAGAAGTTGTTATGGTAGGTGCTTGTAGAACTGCTATTGGTAGATTCATGGGAAGTTTAAAAGACGTGCCTGCAAAGGAGTTAGCAATTACTGTAGGTAAAGCTGCTATTGAAAGAGCTGGAATTCCAGCAGATATTATTGATGAAATTTGTATGGGGCAGGTATATCCTCATATGTCAGGGTCCCTACCAGCACGGCAAGTTGGAATGGCTTGTGGCCTCCCAATTAGAAGTGCTGCAGTAAACGTAAACCAGAACTGTACTTCTGCAATGAGGGCTCTGGAAATAGCCGCTCAAAACATTATGCTGGGCAAAACTGATATCGGCCTTGTCATTGGTGTAGAAAGTATGACAAATGCGCCATATATGATTCCCAAGGCCAGAATGGGCTATCGCATGGGTCCCGGGCAAATCGAAGATGCCATGTTGTTTGATGGATTGGTAGACCAACTGGTTCCTGGTCATATGGGATTAACCGCTGAAAACTGTGCAGAGCTTTATGGTATTACCCGGGAAGAATGCGATGAATTAGCACTAATAAGCCATAAACGTGCGACCGCCGCAGTCCAAGATGGCACATTTAAACGGGAAATCGTACCCGTTGAGTTAAAAAGCAAAAAAGGCAGCAAGTTTTATGAAACCGATGAACATATGATTCCCGATGCCAGTGTAGAATCAATGGCCAAATTGCCTTCAGCCTTCAAGAAAGGTGGCGTGGTTACCGCTGCGAATGCTTCTGGAATTAATGATGGTGCCGCCGCTGCCGTGCTGATGTCCAAGGATAAAGCTCTGGAACTAGGGCTTAAACCACTAATGAAATTAATAAACATCTGTGGCGAGGGTGTTGATGCAAAGGTCATGGGATTAGGTCCAGCAGTAGCCATTCCCAAGTGTCTGAAACAGGCGGATATGAAATTTGACGATGTAGATTACTGGGAAATCAACGAAGCCTTTGCTGCTCAATGGTTGGGTGTGGGCAGAAAGTTGAAAGCGGATTTTGGAATAGAACTTGATATGGACAAGGTAAACCATAACGGTTCTGGTATTGCCCTCGGGCATCCAGTTGGATGCACTGGACTGCGTATTATTGTAAGCCTGTATTACGAATTAGAAAGACTGGGATTAACAGTGGGAGGAGCGTCTCTCTGCGTGGGCGGCGGCCCGGCGATGGCTTCTTTATGGACAAGAAATATATAATAGTAAAAAACTGCGGAGGGGGAGTTGTTCATGAGTTATATGGAGGAATATAAACAGAAGCTGATCACCGCGGATGAAGGTGCGCAAAAGGTGAAATCTGGGGATTGGGTTCAGTATGGCGAATTTGTCATGCAGCCGAAAGAACTGGATGCAGCCCTGGCCAAACGGGTCAGCGAATTGAAAAATGTTAAAATCCGGGGGACGACCATTACCATGGTACCTGAAATTGTGAAAGCGGACTCCAATCGCGAGCATTTCGTTTTGAATGATTGGCATTTTTCCGGAGCTTCCCGGCAGCTTCATTCCAAGAATTTATGCAATTATATTCCACTGCTCTATCACGAAGGCCCTTCCCTGGTCCGGAATTTCCAGGACATTGATGTGGCATTTATTCCGGTGGCCCCTATGGATAAATACGGCTGCTTCAATGTGGGAACTTCCAACTCTATGACTTCCGGTCAGGTTGATAAAGCCAAGATCGTCATCGTTGAAGTGAATACATCCGTCCCCATCTGCCTGGGGGGGAACCGTGAATCCATACACTTGTCCGATATCGATTTCATCGTAGAAAGCCAGAGTAATCCGCCCCTGGTAAATCTGCCGGTGCTGCCCATCAGCGATATCGACCGCCAGATAGCCAGTATAATTATGGAGCAGATGGAGGATCGCTGCTGTCTGCAACTGGGAATCGGTGGTATGCCCAATGCGGTAGGAGCTATGATCGCCGAATCCGATATCAAGGATCTGGGGGTTCATACGGAAATGCTGGTGGATTCCTTCGTAGATATGTACAATGCAGGACGCATCACCAATAAATACAAACAGCTGGATCCCGGGAAAATGGTCTGGACCTTCGCAATGGGTACAGATAAACTGTATAACTTCCTGGACAATAATCCTCTATGCGCCAGCTATCCGGTCAGCTACACCAACGATCCCTTTGTCATCGCCCAGAATGACAATATGTTCTGCATCAATAATGCCATTGAGATCGACCTTTTCGGCCAGGTGGCTTCTGAAACTGCCGGCTACCGCCACATTTCTGGAACGGGTGGACAGCTGGACTTTATCTTTGGTTCCTACAGGTCTAAAGGCGGCAAAGGTTTTATCTGCATGACCTCCACTACCACACTGAAGGATGGCACACTGGTATCAAGAATTCGGCCCACTCTCTCTCCGGGGACTATTGTAACCGTGCCCCGTACCATTACTTCCTATGTAGTCACCGAGTACGGGATTGTGAACCTGAAAGGCAAGTCAACATGGGAACGGGCCGAGGATTTAATCAGCATTGCGCATCCCGACCTGCGGGATGATCTGGTGAAAGAAGCGGAGAAAATGAATATCTGGTGCCGTAGCAGCCGGCTTGAGTAAACCAAACCTCCACAATAGAGCATAGAAGACTATTTTTCATTTAACTGGAACAGGGGGACATTCCTGCTCAGAAGGTTTGTCCCCCGACCATATAAGGAGGGTTAATGATAATGGAAATAAACAAGATTGCGGTGCTGGGCGCCGGTACCATGGGTACAGGCATTGTATGGGCTTTTGCCGCTGCTGGCAAAGAGGTCATCGTCTTTGACATCTATCAGGAAATCGTGGATCGTTGTATCGCCAATGTAAAAAAGGGTGTGGCCAAGCAGGAAGAAAAGGGAAAGGTTCCGGCCGGCACCGCTGATGGGTTAAAAATCACCGGTACTGCCAAGCTGGAAGATATTGCAGGCTGTGATTTTGTTTTAGAAACAGTTCTGGAGAAAATGGCCATAAAGAAAGATGTATACGGAAAACTATCCGCCATTCTAGGGGATGAAATTATCGTAGCCACTAACACTTCGGCCCTGCCCATAACCGAAATCGCCACCGCTTACAAGAATCCTGACAAAGTTGTTGGAATGCATTTCTTCAACCCGGCTCAGGTGATGCAGCTCATTGAAGTCATCGCTGCTGCCCAGACTTCTCAGGAAACGGTGAACACGGTATTCGCATTGTCCCAGGCTATCGGAAAAAAACCGATCCAGGTTAAAGAAGGTCCCGGCTTTGTAGTCAACAGAATCCTGGTCCCGGCCATCAATGAAGGAGCCTTCATTCTTTATGAAGGGCTAGCCAGTGTTGCCGACATTGATACAGCTATGAAACTAGGAGCCGGCTGGCCCATGGGCCCCCTGGCCCTTGCTGATCTAGTAGGAATAGACATTGCTTTGGAGGTTTGCAATACCCTTTATGAAGAAACCGGTGATCCCAAGTACCGGCCTGCTGCACCCTTAAAACAGTATGTTCGGGCCGGCTGGTTGGGCATGAAGACCAAAAAAGGCTTCTATAACTATTAGAAAAGGAAGGTTGAGATTAAACTGAGGATCCGACTGGTCAACGCAAGTGAAATTGTATTTGATAATGTTTTCGTTCCCAGGGAAAACCGTCTGATGGTTTAGATAGTAACCCCCTGTATATAAATATATCTTTTGTGCGGTAGGTTTTGCCCTACCGCACATTTTTTAAAATGTTTGAGAAACTCGCACTGATGTGAAATCAATCATGGGGAAGGGGAGACTTTTCTCTTTGAGCCTCTGCTATCGGCCATGACAGGCAAGCCGGGTTGATAAAACGAGCAACAAAATAAAAAAACCGCTAACTTTAGCGGATTTTGCTTCAATAAATTGCAGTCCATCCAGCCTCGGGGCAAAAGACAGTGATTCGAGTTAAACGGCCATTGTTTCGGGGAGAAATCTTGCACACCAGAATTCCATCATTTGCTGCAGAGTCGACCAGTTTGTACCGCATAGCCCGATGGGGGTCCATGAAGGGAAAAGCGTGCCTTTTACATAGTTGAGGACTAATGGCGTCTTGAAAAATTTGCGCCACTGTTCCGACCATATCCCGCCATTCAAGAATACTTCAACTATTGTATCCCAGTAATCATCGGGAGCTATATTTTGCTCCTTTACATAACGCTTATAAGCCGTCCGCAAGACGGCCGCATAGTATGCTGATGTCGCCACAACTGTCCGGGCATCTTCTTCACTCAAGGACCCGCCTGATAAATACCGGAGTTTGGCTTCAGTGAAATCCTCATATCCGCCGGGAGGCATCAAATATTGAGAAAAGTAATCATAGATATCGTGGTTGAACACCGTGCGCCTCCTTTTCCCTGGTCCTAAATAATGATTCTTCCTTGATCCATCTGGTACAAAGGTCCCCAATATTCGCCTAATTAACAAAAATGGGTTTAATTTCCTTACTATTAGTATCGATGAATAATGATTAAAATTCAATAGAATTTTTTAGGAAAAAGATCGGTACGGGGTGCAAAACCCATGCATGCCAAGAATACAGCATTTGTTGCCTTGACGAGAACACCAAAGCTTCCGTTACCTTTTTCTCGCGGACTTTTTCGTCCCGAATTCAGTAAAGATCCGGCAACCTTTCATGGAGCTAGTTGGAAGCTAGACATGCAAATACATTGTTTGGAATTCGGTTGATATGACATCAAAATGAAATCATGCCTTCCTTAGCAATTCCGCAAGTCTTCTTGGTCTTTCATTATGAAGTAGTAATTAGGAGTGTAGCTGCTGCACCATTCATTAAAGCACCTCCAGAACTAGTGCCTGATTGAATAATTCGGTTAATAAGGTAAAGGCTAAGCACATAAATGATTGGAATTGATTATGGGGGTTATTATGAGCGATAAGCTATTTCTGTGGTTAACATTCATTCTTCCTTGGCTATCTCTTATCTTTATGAATCGCCGTGATATAAAACGATATATGCCTGGTGCTCTATTTACAGCAATTACTGGTGTATTAATATTCGACATAGCTGCTTCGATCAATTGGTGGTCGATTACGGAGACTGTTTTCCCTTTCTCATTCGTTTCTCCACATCTGATTGGACTTGCACCAGTTGTAACCATGTGGCTGTTAAAGTTTACTTATAGAAAATGGTGGTATTTCTTAACCGTTGATGCAATCTTTAACCTGGGTCATACTTACATTTTTATTCCATATTTAATAGCCAGAGGTATAATGCTTTCTAATATCCCCCTATGGTACGGATTCGTACTTGCAACTATTAATGGGATCTTGCTTTATGGTTACCAAATGTGGCAGGAGGACGTCCTGGGGGAGGGTATTCATGAGATATTTTCATCAAATTTACAAACAGTTGCTAGCAAACCCCTACGCAAACCCAAGTAGCAAGATTGAATCAAAACCTGTATAAGAAATAAGGGTGAGTTTATTCTAAAGTTTAACCCGAAGACTCCTTCGTCGAACAGTCATTATGTAAACCGTTAAATAAAAATTTTTATGGCGGGAACCGGTTAAGCAGCGCAATGGATACCTATATCTGGGTAAATGATGGCAGCCCTAATGGATCTAGCAAAAATATTAGTGTAAATAGTAGGTCAGCAGAGCGCGGATTAATTAAATCTGATCTTTTATCGATACCGGTAGGGACCATTACATCTGTTTATCTATATCTTCATTGCAACACAGGAGGTGAACACACTGGTACAACAGTGTACCAGGTTACCCAGGATTGGTTGGAGTCAGAAGCGACCTGGATGTATATCAAATCCAATGTTCTCTACTTCGTACTTCTTTGCCCCCCATGTTCCATTTGAGCCAGCTTAATTAAAAAAAACCCTCCGAATATCGGAGGGTTCTTGTTTTTAATTGGTGAGCCATGAAGGACTCGAACCTTCGACACCCTGATTAAAAGTCAGGTGCTCTACCTCCTGAGCTAATGGCCCATAAATTGGCTGGGGTGGCTGGATTTGAACCAACGAGTGACGGAGTCAAAGTCCGTTGCCTTACCGCTTGGCTACACCCCAACACGAAAGATATTTTGGGTATACTCGTCGGATTCGCTAGGGCTATAATGGGGTGGGTGATGGGACTCGAACCCACGACCCCCAGAGCCACAATCTGGTACTCTAACCAACTGAGCTACACCCACCACAGGCATCTACACATGGCGTCCCCGGAGGGATTCGAACCCCCGACCCACGGCTTAGAAGGCCGTTGCTCTATCCGACTGAGCTACAGGGACAAAAATGAATCATAATAATGGAGCGGGTGAAGGGGATCGAACCCTCGCCACCAGCTTGGAAGGCTGGAGCTCTACCATTGAGCTACACCCGCCCGCAAAGTGTATTATACAATTAATAAAAGGGTATTTCAAGCCGCATTCGGAAATTTCGGAATTTCTGTATCGATCGGCTTACTACAGGGAAAAACCGCAAGAAGACGCAAAATTTTGGAAATAACTCCCCTTGCCGATGGCCGCAAATCTAAAGCGCTTTCGAAAACATACCTGTAGCAACACTTACTGGTGAGTGAGAGCATCATAGAGACGGTAGCCACCGCTGATGTTTTTGACCCGATAACCCCGTTGTTTGAGAATGCGACTGGCTACGTAACTTCGCAGCCCCACCTGGCAGTAAATTAGAATTTCACGGTCTTTGGGGATTTCGTCTAGGCGGTTTCGTATTTCATCTACCGGCAGGTTATAAGCGCCCTCGGCCATGCCGCTGGTGGTCTCAGATGGGGTGCGGGCATCGATGAGAAAAGCACCCTGCTGCACCTTAACGGGCACATCCTGCCAGTATACAACTTCCACCTGATGGTCCAGGATATTCCCGGCCACATAGGCTGTCATATTCACAGGGTCTTTGGCCGAAGAGAACGGAGGAGCATATGCCAGTTCCAGCTCCTGCAAGTCAAAAACGCTGAGCCCTGACCGGATAGCTGTAGCCAGGACGTCGATGCGTTTGTCCACCCCTTCGCTGCCTACAATCTGGGCACCTAAAACCCGACCTTCTCCGGGTGTGAAAAGCAGTTTGATACACATTTGCCGGGCCCCGGGATAATAGGTGGCATGGGAGAAAGGATGTACATGGCAGGACAAGAAATCCACACCCAAACGGGTTAAATTTTTAGCATTTTGCCCGGTGGTTGCAGCCACCATATCCATGACCTTAACGATCGAGGTTCCCTGGGTTCCACGGAACTTCCTGGGCGTTCCGGCTATGTTATTGGCCACCACCCACCCCTGACGGTTGGCCGGGCCCGCCAGAGGAAGCCAGGCGGCTTCACCGCTGATCAGATCCTGCACCTGAATGGCATCACCTGCGGCATAAATGTGGGGATCCGAGGTCTGCAGGTATTCATTAACCAGAATGCCTTTGGCCCCTATCTCCAAGCCGGCTTCACGAGCCAGATCTGTTTCAGGTCTAACCCCCATACCCATAACCACCAGGTCGGTTGTAATTAACTGGCCGTTTTCCAACCTTACCACCTGGGCCAGGTCTTCTCCTTCCAGGGCCACCACCCGGGAAACCAAATGTAAATCCACTTCTTTTTCCCGAAGGTGACGGTGCAGGAAGGCAGCCATTTCCGGATCCAGGGGTTGCATAACCTGGGAGCCGGCTTCCACCAAGTGCACCTTGAGTCCGGCAGCCTGCAGCATTTCGGCCATCTCCAGCCCGATGAAGCCACCGCCGATTACTACGGCATCCGAAGGCTGGTGAGTCTCAATATAGGCTTTGATAATATCGCTGTCCGGAACGTTTCTCACCTGAAATACATTGGGCAGGCTGATTCCCGGCAGATCGGGCATGATGGGCGTGGAGCCCGGGCATAACACAAGATAGTCGTAGCTTTCCTGGTATTCTTCGTTTTTGACATAATCAAATACTACGACTTTATTTTCCGCTGCCAGAATGCGTTTAACCTCCTGGCGGATGCGAACATCGATAGCGAATCGGTTTTTCATGGAACGAGGGGTCTGAACCAGTAGGCTGTTACGCTTGTTGATTACGCCACCTACAAAATAGGGGAGTCCGCAGTTGGCAAAGGAAATATATTCGCCCCGTTCAAACATAATGATTTCGGCATTTTCATCCATCCTGCGCAGACGGGCGGCAGCACTGGCCCCCGCGGCTACACCCCCGATAATTAGTACTTTTTTTCCCATCCTGGCCCCGGTTAGAATCTGTAAAAAAACAGATCCACCCGGATTTCACCTGCCTTTCCTTTTGATTGATTCGTTCCGGGCTTGACTGGCGGGTTCTAGATGCACCAGTTCAGTCTCGTTCCAGTGCCCGGAAGCACGAAGATCACAGGATATATCCGCCCCATGAAAAAAGAAAAATGATGGGTGCGAAAAAGAGCGGTTTCTAGGTGCTTCTTTAATCATAACATTCAGGATCAGGGGAGAAAAGCTGCCGGTTCGGGGAGTGATTATTGCTTATTGATAGGTGGCTTAAGGCAGGCTAATGAGAAAATATACCAGTAGCAAAGGGAATGCTGTTTTACCGCCAAAAAGGGAACTACAAAGCCTCTATCTTATCCTGGTTGAGGCCCAATAGACCAACGAGGCAGGAATAATAAGGACTATCCGCAGCCAAAAGCAGTTGATGAGTGCTGTCCCGGTTCACCCAGATAAAGAGATCCACCGGTCCATGTCCGCCCAACAAGCGATTTGCTAAATGGTGCCCATAAATAGGATTGGGCAGAGGGTTCAGAGGCTGGATGTCTTCCAGGGCCCAGACCAAATCCCCCAGGGTGGCAAAAGGCTCATGGTTGACCAGAGCCAGCACATTCGGCACCGCACTCTGGAAATTGACCGACCTGAACTGGGCGCTGGCTTCTTGAATCTTATGAAAAATACGTCTGTGCACCTTTACGACATGGTCATTATCATATACTTCGTCTTCCATGATGCTCTTAACCTCGCAATAAAATTGAAGGTTATTGGGTGACAGCACTTTGAAATCCGGAGTTTTTCCGTAGAGAATCATTTCATCCGTAGAAAAACGAACTGGCTGCAGGCCATAGGCAATCAGGAGATCGGCTACGAATTTCTCATCCAAGAGGGATTGGGGCATACTGATATCACCTCATGAATAGGTTCGCCAGGCTTCCGGAGTTCTCCTTCCTGTTCCATTCCCCAATGTGTCGCAACCGGGCATAAATCTGCCAGCGTGTAGTATGTATGAATTGCTTTACCGGGAAACCGGTTTGGGGTCGAGGATCTAAAAGTCGTTCAATCCATGGGTGGCGGTCCGCCAAACCATTTCTGAACCAAGTCATCGTAAAGGCCGTTAACACGTAGTTCTGCCATACCCTGCTGCATAATACTCAGTGTATCTGTATTGCCTTTTTTCACCAGTATTCCATACAAACCGTAAGGCTCCATAAGTTTTCCCACCGGTTTGATCTTGCCTGACCGAAGGGCGTGATCAGCGATTAAGCTCCATTGGCTGATGACGGCATCTACCTCACCATTTTCCAGCTTTGCGAGCGCTTCTCCCAGTATGTCACAAGCTAACACCTGTGTTGCGGGGTCTTGCCGGTTAAGTTGATTGCATGTTTCCTGGCCCGGGGTTCCCAGCTCAGCGGCTAGTTTTTTACCATACAAATCACTCAATCCTTTGATCGACTCATCATCACTTCTTACCGCGATGATCGACCCATCGACTAGATAAGGTTGGGTAAAATCCACCACTTGAGTGCGCGCCGGGTTAATGCTCATGGCTGAAATTGCACAATCGGCTTTACCGGCTTGTAAACCTGGTATTAATGCATCAAAACTGGTGGATTGAATCTCCATGTCATACCCCTGGGATGCGCAAATAGCCTTGATGAGATCGATATCGAAACCCTGATACTTTCCGTTTTCAACATATTCGAAGGGTGGGTAGGTGGTTTCCGACAGTATTGTGATTGTCTGGCCCCGAGGGCGGATGGTCGGCTCCGGAGCGGCGGGGTCAGATTGAATATGAATGCTGGAAGTGTAATGGAGAACAAACGCTAAGACCATTCCAAGGTTTGGACAAACACTGGAGAGGCTGTCGAAGTAGGGAAAAGCTATATTAGTTCCCGTAACCCGTGACGGGGTTTCATATCCAGATGAATAAGGCGATCTTGAATTTGCTGCCTGTCCTGTTGCATAAAGAGCTCCCGGGTGCTGGAGCACCGGCCACAACAGAAAAACGATCGCCAAACACCACGTGAAGAACTTTTTCATAGTCGAGCCTCCTTTTTGTATATAAAAAATTCTACATTTTACTTTAATTACCTGCTTGCGACTAAATGACCAGGCAAACAAAAAGCTTGCTAATAAAATACGGCGGAAGCTGGTCAGAAAGATATCTGATCGCTCTTTACCAGAGTATTGGGCCGGATAATGTGGTTTCTTAGTGATTATTGCAGGGGAGAACTTTCCTAAGGGGCAATGATATAGGAGAGATTTCACCATTGTGGCAGGTCAATGCGAACGGGTAGAATAGACTTATCAGAAAAAAGATAAACCGCGCTGTTATGCACGGTTTATAACTTCTAATTGGTCGGGGCGACAGGATTCGAACCTGCGACTTTCTGGTCCCAAACCAGACGCGCTACCAAGCTGCGCTACGCCCCGAACTTCTTTATGATACCATCCGCTTTGGAAAGGTGTCAATTTGTGCAGCATCAGATCCGCTCCTGGCAAAAGCGGGTTAGGAGATCCTATCGGTACCATTGCAAGGGACCAGTCGATACTTGAAAGGAAGAACAGTCATGGATACTATTTCGATACGGCCTATTGGCCAGGTCACGGCGGCGGTTCAGGATCCGGGGGAAATGCCGCCCGGAGGCCTGGAGTCAACTATTGAGGTGTTTGCACCCTATGCCGACGCACTCCTGGGGATCGAAGAAAATTCACACCTCTGGATTTTGGGCTGGTTCCATAAGGCATCCCGCAAGGTCCTGCAGACGGTGCCCGGGCGGGTCAATACCGACCTGCCTCCCTATGGCGTTTTTGCCCTGCGTTCTCCAACTCGTCCCAATCCCATCAGCCTTTCGCTGGTGCAACTGCAGGGAGTGGAAGGGCGTTTTCTGCGCGTTAAGGGGCTGGATGCCGTGAATGGCACTCCGGTTTTGGATATCAAGCCCTATTTTGAAAATGACAGCATCTTTTCTCCCGATACTCCCTATATCCGTGCTAAAACCAGGGATATGCGCCTTCACACGCTGGAGAGACTGGCTCGTTCCCACCACCGCGAGGAATGTCCTGATTTTCACCTGGCAGTGCGTATGGGCTTGATTGCCGAGGACTGTTTCGGTCATCTCAATTCTCCCGGCATCCGTTTGTGGGTGCGGGGACCAGCCTGCTTGGGAGACTGCCTGCAGGGAGTAAGCCGGGCGCGGCTCGCCAACCCGGCTCGCTTTCATTTCGAAGCCCGGTCCGACTGTCGGGAAAGCACCTGGAATCTAGACCGACAATGGCTGACGATTAGCACCCGCCCCGGGCCTTTCCCGGAAAGAGTAGACCAGACGCCCGACTCTGAGCTTTTTGAAATTCACCTGTCTGAAGAGGTTGGTGATCAAACGGTTTTTAGGGAGCCAAATCTCCACGGGACAGGTCCAGAACTTTGACCAGGGCCAACCAGGTCCGGGGGCCACTCATACCGTCCGCCTGTAGGCCTTGGTCAGTCTGAAAACGAGTTACTGCCTGCTGGGTCAAAAGGGCGAACCGGCCATCACTTCGCCCTCTATAGTAGCCCAGCTTTTTTAAAATTACCTGCATATTCGTTACATCCCTACCCCGACTTCCAGTTTGCAGCACCCGGCCAGTACTGGTTTTACCAACAATAGCAACCGGCGTACCCAGTGGAGACAGGGGGTATATCTCTTCTACGTCCTGATTGTACATGCGGATGCAGCCATGACTCCGAGAATGCCCAATGGAGGCGGGATTGTTGGTGCCGTGTATGCCATAGCCTCCCCAGGGAACACTGAGACGCATCCATCTAGTTCCAAAAGGCCCGCCAGGATTAAGCGCTTTTTGAACGATAGTCCAGTTGCCCAGAGGGCTGGGCGTAGAGGGTTTACCTACCGCCACCGGATAGTCCTTTTGCAGCACCGGGCTGGTAAAATAAAGCCGGTGGAGGTTGATGTCGATGGTGATGTGGGTTCCGGCTGCTTCTACGGCTATGTCCGTTGGCGACGATGCCAGGCCTTTATGAAGTGCTATCCAGGTGTCGGGATCAACAATTCCCTTGGACTGCAAATGATGTGCTGTTTGGAAAGCGACCAAAGCTTGATGGGTTTGGGCATCGAGAATACCATTCAGGCTGCCGTTATAATAGGCCTGCGACTGCAGATATTCTTGAAGAGCAAGGACATCCGGACCCTCCTGGAAGGGATTCGTCAAGCGCAGGAAACGGCTGGCATAGATCATCTTATCATCCTCCCCAATACTTCTCCCTCATCATATGAAAACCAGCCCGGACTGGATCCGGCTGAGGGCCAAAGATCCTCCCGCTAGACGCAATATAAAATTTACAAAAATTGGAAGGAATTAACTCGGCGGCTGTGGAATGTACTTTTGAATGACTAAGAAGGATGTGGTCAGGTATGTTGAATGAAAAGCCTTCCATCGCATCTCTTTTGGATAGTGCCGAACAAAGCCTGCAAGCTCATGATATAAGCAAGGCTCTCCTGGCTTTTAACCAGGTCAGGGAAAATCAGGCGCAAAATCTGCGGGCCGTGAAAGGGCTGGCTTGCTGTTATGCTTTGTTGGGCGAATTTGACCGGGCTGTTGAGTTTTGGGCGCAGGCTGCAGGCGCGGATCCCTTTGATGTTGACACCCAGGCCCAGTTACGTCTCTATCGGAGCCCTGCCTTTCAATCCTGGCTGCAGCGGATGAGTGAAGCGGTGAAAATGATTGAAATCAAGGATTATCAGCATGCGCGGGATCAATTCAAGGAGCTTCTGGAGGAGCGAGACGGAACCGTATCCTTATACCAGATATTGGGTCTGAGCCACATGGCCTGTTGCGACCCGGACAGCGCGCGAAGGGTATGGAACCGAGGTCTAGAATTTGATTCATCCAACCCCATGTTGTTAAAATACCTGATAGCCCTGGACGAAATCGAGAAGAGGAAGGCCAGCAACCATGAGCAAAAGGACTCGCTGATAAAACAAACATGGTGCACCAGTACAGTGGGGGCAGTAATACTGGGTGCCAGCTTGGGAATTTTTCTTTTGGTACAAATTGGCCTAGCCACCTCACCTGGACCGGCACAAAAAATCATTCTGCAGGAAGAATCCTTGTTCGGCAAACAGAATTCCCTGACATTTGGGCCTATGAATAAGCAATCATCAAATGTAAATGATCACTGGCGTCCGGCCGGTACGACCGGTTGGGCAGATCAAGCAAATGATGCAACAGTTGATTCAGAACCTGCGACGGTAAAAACCGAAGAGAAATCCTACGGGGAGGGATTCCGGGCCTATTTGCGAGGTGAGCTGGATTTAGCCCGAATTAATTTTGAGGCCGTGGTCGATCAATCCTCGGGCAGTTATATCAACCGGGAAGCTCTCTACTACCTGGCCCGAATAGAATATCTGGAGCTAGATTATGATCTGGCCGCCCCCCATTTTCAAGTATATCTGGAGCAATTTCCGGATAGTGACTACTGTGACGAGAGCCTATACTATTTGGGCTGCATTTATCACCGACAGGGTCGAGATCAGGACGCCAGGTCTGTGTTTAAGAAACTGGAAACCATGGCGCCGGAGAGCGGATATCTGAAAACTCCGGATTACTGGGAAGCACAATCGACAGGTCGCACCTGATCCCTATGCTTGGAATCACTAGCAGGAATTGGGCCAGGGTTCTGTCGAATATAAGCTGGTAGAAAGTTCGATGGATCATGGGGATTTAGGATGCTGGTTCACAATCGCAACCCCTTCAGGACGGAGGGGGATGCATTTACAGGGAGGTTTTTTTCGTGAAACGACTCGGGCAGGCAGGCGTGTTCGTGTTGGGTATTTTCCTGCTCAGCGGTTGTACGGGATCAAGCTCTGGAACGGCGGTGAGCGACAAAGGCAGCAAACCCATGGAGGGATGGCAGAAGGTTGTATCAGAGGCTAAAAAGCCTACCCAGGACGACAGCCTTACGGAGCTTGAACATTGGAAGAACGGAGTGCGTCCCGGGCAGGATATTTCATCCAAGGCGCAGGCCACGGAACCGGGAAGCGAGCCTTCTGCCGATACAAAGGGGAGCTCAACGACGAATCCGGGGGATTACTCATCGCTGATTATCGGTAAGCTTAGTTCAATAGACCTGGATTATATCATGACTGAACTAGTGCAACTGGGCTACCTCAAAGAGAAGGGAGCCAGCGAGCAGGGACTGCGAGAAGCCATCATACAACTGCAAACAGACAACCATCTGACGGTCACCGGGAAGTTGGATCAAGCAACGCTTAACTTACTGGGAGTTAAAGACTGATCATCTTTACCAACAGGTGAGATGTGGCGCACTACCGGAAATAAAAGAAATTTAAGCTTCCCCTTGACTTTGGGCCGCCCAATTCATTATTCTTTTTATAGCGGAAAATATGTGCGGAAGTGGCTCAGTGGTAGAGCATCGCCTTGCCAAGGCGAGGGTCGCGAGTTCGAATCTCGTCTTCCGCTCCATAGCTTTCATGCCTCGGCACCTGCCGGGGTCTTGTGTTTTTACCTTAAAGGGGTAACGTTTAGCGATGCCGGCCGGGGGAATAATTTGTAGTGTCTAGATTCTAGAAACCATCAACGCAAGGAGGAGCATAAATGGAGTACAAACTTGAAAAGATAGAAAACAGCGAGGCCTACATAGAGATTGAAGTAGATCCGGGCAAGATGGATGAGGCCATGGAAAAGGCCTATCGCAAAGTGGTTAAACAGGTCAGCATACCCGGGTTTCGCAAAGGCAGAGCTCCCCGCCATCTGCTGGAAGCTCATTACGGCAAAGAAATCCTGCTCAATGAAGCACTGGAATGGGTCGTTCCCGAAGCCTATGCGGAAGTCCTGGAAAAGATGGACATTGATCCAATTGCTCAACCCGAATTTGAATTTAGAGATCTGGATGAACTGGGTGAGAATGAAAACTTCAAGTTTATAGCCCGTGTTGCGATAAGACCAGAAGTTACCCTGGGGGAACTGGAAGGACTGGAAGTCAGCATCCCCAAGTTGGAAGTAAGCGATAAGGATGTCGATTGGCGGCTGGAAGAGATGCGGGCTCGCTATGCCGAATTGGAGGAAAAAGAAGACGGGCTTGCCGAGATGGGAGATACGGTCACCATCGATTTCGAAGGTTTTGTTGACGGGGAAGCATTTGCCGGTGGAAAAGGAGAAGACTATCTCCTGGAACTGGGGTCCAAATCTTTTATTCCCGGATTCGAAGAACAGCTGGTTGGTCTTAAAAAAGATGAGGGCAAAGAAATCGCTGTTACTTTCCCGGAGAGCTACCGAGCCACTGAGCTGGCTGGTAAAGATGCCGTTTTTAAAACTTTGATCAAAAGGATAGAAGGAAAGAAACTGCGTCCCCTGGATGATGATTTTGCCCAGGAGGTTAGTCAGTTTGATAGTCTGGAGGAGCTCCGGAGCGATATTAAGAACAACATGGTCAAGAACCTGGAAGACCGGCACAAAGAGATGGTGAAGCGGGATATCCTCCAAGCTGCTCTGGAACGCTGCCAAATGGAAGTGCCGGAAGCAGCCATTCGCGCTCAAACAGGACGTATGATACAGGAATTGGAGCAGTCCATGAACGCGCAGGGCTTGAATTTACAGCAATATTACCAGTACACCAACAGCAATGAGGAAGAGACGATGCGCCGCATGTGGCCGGAAGCTGAGCGTATGGTACGGATCGATTTCATGCTGGAAAAGTTGGTGGATGAAAAAGGTTTTGCCGTCAGTGATGAAGAAGTAGATAAAAAAATTGAGGAGATTGCCCTGGAAATGCAGGCCGACCCTCAAGAAGCCCGGAAACTCCTCAAGGATGTTGAGGAAAAAATCGTCTATGGCATGAAAGTCGATAAAGCAGTGGATTATTTAGTTGAAAAAGCGATAATAACAGAAAAGGACCTTTCTCACACTGAACCTGAAATTGAACCAGCAAAAAGTGAAGAAGAGGCATAAAGTAGAATGTAAAAGAAACCCGGTCATAGATTTTGATATAAAGGAGTGAAACAGGATGTCATTTTTAGTGCCTATGGTCGTAGAACAAACTAACCGCGGAGAGCGTGCCTATGATATATACTCCCGGTTGTTGAAAGATAGAATAGTATTTCTGGGAAGTGCCGTTGATGACAACGTGGCGAATCTGATTATTGCACAGTTGTTGTTTTTAGAGGCTGAAGACCCTGATAAGGATATATCATTATATATAAACAGTCCGGGAGGCTCCATAACCTCAGGGCTGGCTATCTATGATACTATGCAGCACATTCTTCCCGATGTATCCACCATTTGTGTAGGTATGGCAGCCAGTATGGGAGCTTTCTTACTGGCTGCCGGGCAAAAGGGCAAACGCTTTGCCACACCCAATGCCGAAGTCATGATTCATCAGCCCTGGGGCGGAACGCAAGGGCAGGCTACCGACATAGAGATCCGAGCCCGCCAGATCATTAAACAGAAAGAAGAGTTAAACCGCATCCTGGCTGAAAGAACCGGTCAAAAATTGGAGAAACTACAATCAGACGTAGAAAGAGACTACTTTATGTCCGCCAAAGAGGCCAAGGAATACGGGTTAATCGATGAAGTAATGCCGGTTAAGCGGAAAAGGTAGCTAGGGGAAAAAGAGGTGAACTAATGCACAAATACGGGGATGAAAAAGGACAATTAAAATGTTCGTTCTGCGGAAAAACCCAGGATCAGGTCAAGAAGCTGGTAGCGGGACCGGGTGTGTATATCTGCGACGAATGCATCGAACTATGCAATGAAATCATTGAAGAAGAACTTGCCGATGATTTTGGTTTTGAATTGGGCGACATTCCCAAACCCAGGGAGATTAAAGACATCCTGGACGATTATGTGATCGGCCAGGAAAGAGCTAAACAATCCCTGGCGGTTGCTGTGTACAATCATTATAAGCGCATTAACCTGGGAATGAAATTGGATGATGTGGAATTGCAAAAGAGTAATATCATGATGCTGGGACCTACAGGCAGTGGGAAAACTCTTTTAGCCCAAACCCTGGCCCGAATTTTGAATGTTCCTTTTGCCATTGCTGATGCCACCTCCCTGACTGAAGCCGGGTATGTGGGTGAGGACGTTGAAAACATCCTCCTCAAATTGATCCAGGCGGCTGACTATGATATCGAGAAGGCTGAAAAGGGAATCGTTTATATCGACGAGATTGACAAGATCGCGAGGAAAACAGATAATCCCAGCATTACCCGGGATGTTTCCGGGGAAGGGGTGCAGCAGGCGTTGTTGAAAATCCTGGAAGGGACGGTAGCCAGTGTACCTCCACAGGGAGGCCGCAAGCATCCGCACCAGGAGTTTATACAGATTGATACCAGCAATATTCTGTTTATCTGCGGAGGGGCCTTTGAAGGGATCGATAAGATCATTCAAAACCGCGTCGGTCAGAAGGTTATGGGTTTTGGGGCGGAAATTAAAAGCCGCCAGGAAAAGAAGATTGGTGAAATCCTCAATCTAATCCTGCCCGAGGATCTATTGCGTTACGGATTGATCCCGGAATTCGTTGGCCGGGTGCCCATAATTGTTACTCTGGACGCCCTGGACGCCGAAGCGCTGGTGCGCATACTCACCGAACCGAAGAATGCTTTGATGAAACAATATAAGAAACTTTTCGAGCTGGATGGGGTGGATCTGGAATTCAAAGATGATGCTTTTCAGTCCATATCCGACGAGGCTTTGCGCCGCAACACCGGAGCCCGTGGTCTCCGAGCCATCCTGGAAGACATAATGCTGGAAGTCATGTACGAAATTCCATCGCGTGTTGATGTCACCAAGGTGGTAATTACCAAGGATGTTGTACTGAAACGGGAAAGCCCGCTCCTGGTTACCGTTGATGCCAAGAGAAAGGTAAATTAGTCACTTCAAGGAATTGAGGAAAAGGCAGCGAAAGCTGCCTTTTTTTACTTCCTGTAATGCCTTATTCCTGAACGCCACCTCGGGAATAATAAGAAAAATTGGCGGGAAGGAAGGGTGGCATCTTGAACGAAGTTTTTCTCCGCTACGGCGGTATTATTTACTTGATTCAGTTCTTTTTCGCGGTGGTCATAGGAGTGTATTTCTGGACGCTGCTGAAGAGTCAACAAAGTAAGAAAAATGTGGTAATCAAGGAATCGGAAAAGGAAACTATGCGTCTCAAACGAATGCGTATAACCTGCCTGACCGAACCTCTGTCCAGCCTGACCAGGCCAGCCTCCCTGGATGATGTAATCGGTCAGGAGGAAGCCATTGACATTCTCCGATCGGCTCTCTGTGGATCAAATCCCCAGCATGTTATCATTTATGGTCCTCCAGGTGTTGGAAAGACGGCTGCTGCTCGTCTGGTCCTGCAGGAAGGTCGGGACAACCTACTATCCCCCTTCAGTAACAATGCCAAATTTGTCGAGGTCGATGCTACCATTACCCGCTTCGATGAACGGAATATTGCCGATCCTTTAATAGGCTCAGTTCATGATCCCATCTATCAAGGGGCGGGAGCCATGGGTCAGGCTGGGATTCCTCAGCCAAAACCGGGAGCCTGCACCAAAGCGCACGGAGGTATTCTTTTCATTGATGAAATCGGAGAACTGCACCCGTTGCAGATGAATAAATTGCTAAAGGTCCTGGAAGATCGCAAGGTAATGCTGGAAAGCGCCTATTACAGTGAAAGCGACCGTAACATTCCAGCGCATATTCACGATATCTTTACCAACGGACTTCCAGCTGACTTTCGGCTGGTAGGAGCCACCACCCGCAGCCCGGATGACATTCCCCCGGCCCTGCGATCGCGGTGTATGGAGGTGTTTTTCAAACCGTTGGATAAAGATGATATTGAAATCATCACCCGCAATGCAGCCGCGAAAATTTCCTTTTCCTTGGATCAGGATGCTTTGCTTGAAATTAGTCGTCACGCCAGTAACGGTCGGGAAGCGGTTAACATTGTACAGCTGGCCGCTGGTATGTCGCAAATGGAGCAGGGCAACTGCATCTTTTTAAGCCATGTAGAAAAAGTATTAAACAATGGCCGATTCTCACCGCGTCCTGAAGTAAAACCCAAGTCCAGTCCCTCAGTGGGCAGCGTAAACGGCCTGGCTGTATACGGAGCCAATCAAGGGACGCTTTTGGATGTGGAGGCTAACAGTATCAAGGTGGATATCGGCACCGGTCGCTGGACCATAACCGGGGTGGTTGAAGAGGAACAGATCGGGAGTGGCGATCGCCGCATCACTAGAAAAAGCATGGCCAAAGGTGCTCTGGAGACTGTCTTCACGGTGCTGCGATCTCGTTATGGCATCAATCTCTATAACTATGATATTCACATTAACTTTCCGGGTGGCATACCGGTTGACGGACCATCGGCCGGTGTAAGCATGGCAACTGCTATTTATTCCAGCATCACCGGCCAACCGGTGGATAATCTGCTGGCTATGACCGGTGAACTTTCGGTTCATGGCGCCGTAAAACCGGTGGGCGGGGTAATCAGTAAAGTGGAGGCGGCCCGTAAGGCTGGTGTGAAAAAAGTTTTAATCCCGGCCGAAAACTGGTTAAAAATCCTGGAAAGCTTCCCGGAGATTCAGGTGATTCGTGTGAAGGATATCGATGAAGTACTCTTTCATGCTATGGGTAATCAAACGATGGAATCCGAGGCTAAAGCCATGTAACGATCCTCTCGGGGTGGCGGGTTTATTTTTTCCTGCCGGCAGTGCGCTGTTGCGCCCGAAAAACACATATAGTAGAATAAATGTGCCTGGGAGGTGTTTTTTTTGCAGGATGATAAGGAATTCCGTGAAATCCCCATGCTCCCATTGAGAGGAGTATTGGTCTTTCCATATACCGTAATACATCTGGATGTGGGACGGAAGAAATCTATTACGGCTATCGAGGAAGCCATGCTGGACACCAAGGAAATATTCCTGGCTACCCAGAAAGAGGCTCAAACCGATGATCCGGAAGAGGAAGAAATCTTTACCGTGGGTACCGTAGCCGAGATCCGTCAGGTATTGAAAATGCCAGGTGGAACCATGCGGGTGCTGGTCGAAGGTCTGTTCCGAGCCGAGGTGCAAAACTACCTAACTCACGATCCCTATATCAAAGTGGAAGTCGAAATCTTCCGGGAGAGGGCCGATATGAAAACGGCTGAGGTGGAGGCCTTAATGCGTACGCTAATCTCTCAGTTCGAACAGTATGTGCGTATCAGTAAAAAGATCCCACCGGAGACCGTGGTATCGGTCGTGGCTATCGAAGAACCCGGGAGGCTGGCTGATGTGATTGCTTCTCATTTGAACTTGCGGATTAATGAAAAGCAGCACATTCTGGAGTTAGAGGAGATTGCTGCACGCCTCAACTACCTTTGCGAGCTTCTGGTTAAAGAGATGGAAGTTCTGGAATTGGAAAGAAAAATTAATATCCGGGTTCGCAAACAGATGGAAAAAACTCAAAAGGAATATTACCTTCGAGAACAGATGAAAGCCATTCAAAAGGAACTGGGTGACAAGGACGAACGAGCCAGTGAGATAGAGGAACTGCGGGAAAAAATCGACCAGACTCATTTACCCAAGGAGGCTCTTGAAAAAGCCTACAAGGAGCTGGACCGGTTGGAGAAAATGCCCCCGATGGTGGCGGAAGCCGTGGTGGTGCGCAACTATCTGGACTGGCTCTTATCTCTGCCCTGGGGTGTGGAGACCCGGGACCGCCTAGATCTTAAAATGGCGGAAAAAATCCTGGATGAGGACCATTATGGATTGGAGAAGCCCAAAGAACGAATCCTGGAATACCTGGCCATCCGCAAGCTGGCCAAGAAAATGAAAGGCCCTATCCTGTGCCTGATCGGCCCCCCCGGAGTAGGCAAAACCTCTCTGGGGAAATCAGTGGCCAGAGCCCTGGGGCGTAAATTTGTGCGCATGTCTTTGGGTGGGATCCGGGATGAAGCGGAGATTCGGGGTCATCGCCGCACCTACGTGGGATCCATGCCCGGCCGGGTCTTGCAGAGCATCAAACAAGCCGGTTCTCGCAACCCCGTGTTTTTGCTGGATGAGATTGATAAGATGACCATGGATTTCCGGGGCGATCCGGCTTCGGCCTTGTTGGAGGTTTTGGATCCAGAACAGAATTATACATTTAGTGATCATTATCTAGAGCTGCCCTTTGATTTATCAAAAGTCCTTTTCATTACTACAGCCAACTCCCCGTATACGATCCCGCGGCCTTTGCTGGATCGTATGGAAATTATTGAGTTGAGCGGCTACACGGAAGAAGATAAAGTCCATATTGCCCAGGGTTATCTGGTTCCCAAGCAAATCAAAGAACATGGATTGAACAACCAGCATATAAGCTTCTCAGAAGGGGCTATCAGGCGGATGATCAGGGAATACACCCGGGAAGCCGGAGTAAGAAATTTGGAACGCCAGGTTGCTTCCATATGCCGTAAGGTTGCGCGTAAGGTAGTTGAAGATTCTCATACCTCGATGAATGTGACCGCCAACAGTATACCCCGTTATCTCGGTATTCAGCGTTATCGTTACGGGGTTGCGGAAACGGAAAAACAAGTCGGTGTGGCCACCGGTCTGGCCTGGACGGAAAGTGGGGGTGACATTCTCTCCATTGAAGTGGCTTTACTGAAGGGCAAGGGCAGGTTGACCCTGACCGGTAAATTGGGAGATGTCATGAAAGAATCAGCTCAAGCAGCGTTGACTTATGTGCGGTCTCGGGCCGAGGAGTTGAATATTAATCCTGAAATGCTGCAGAGTTATGATGTGCACCTGCATGTTCCCGAGGGGGCCATCCCCAAAGATGGTCCTTCAGCCGGGATTACCATTGCCACTGCGCTTGCCTCAGCCATGTCCGGGCGGGCAGTGCGTAACGATGTGGCTATGACCGGTGAAATAACCCTGCGGGGCAGAGTGCTGCCTATCGGCGGTCTGAAAGAGAAAGCTCTAGCTGCCCACCGGGCGGGGATAAAAACGATTATTATACCTCTTGATAATAAAAAGGATCTGGCAGATATTCCGGCTCCGGTACGAAGGCAAATCAACTTTGTTCCCGTAAGCCATATGGATGAAGTATTGCAGGAGACCCTGAGTCCCTTGTCCTGAGCTGAGTGAATAGGGGGACGGTTCACTTGTTCGCCTCCGAAATGGCTGAACGAAAGCCAGGGGTTAAGCGGAGGTGAAATAAGAAAACCGTCTCTTTGATTTTTAGGAGAAGACGAGATGATTATTAAACAAGCCGAATACAGCGGTACATATGTCAATCTGGAATCTCTGCCTGTAGACCAGAAACTGGAAGTTGCACTGGTAGGGCGGTCCAATGTCGGCAAATCATCGTTGATCAATAAGCTGGTTAACCGCCGGGGACTGGCCAAATCAAGTTCAACTCCGGGTAAAACCAGAACCATCAACTATTATCAAATCAACCAATCGTGGTATATGGTGGATTTGCCCGGTTATGGATATGCCCGTGTATCAAAAAAAGAAAAAGACCGCTGGGGGCAGATGGTGGACCGTTATTTAGAGCAGCGGGGGCAGCTGCGCGGTGTGCTGATGCTCCTTGATATCCGCCATGAGCCCAATCGCAATGATGTGATTATGAAAGAATGGCTGGAACATAAAGAGATTCCTTTTTTGCTTGTAGCTACAAAAGCGGATAAGATTTCTAGGGGCGCACGTTCCAAACAGTTGGCTTTAATCCGCCGTACCCTGGATCTGAAGGAACAGGATATTCCGGTTTGCTTCTCCGCCCAGACCGGTGAAGGAGTGGAGGAACTAAAACAGATGCTGCAAGAACTCCTGGATAGTGAGGAGCAAATTAAGGAAGATTCTTAAGCGTGGAAGGGGACGGTCCTTCTCCACACCTTTTGGTGTGGAGAAGGACCGTCCCCTTCCACGCTCTGGCTACTGGCTAATTCGCTCCTGCATATATTCGATCAGAAGTTGGCCTTCAGGGCTGGCATCCGCAGCCTGAAAGGATTCCAGCATTGCCTGTAAGTACGTCCGACCGCCATCTTGGGACAGCACTTGAGCCGGGGTCTGTCCATCCAATTCCTCATGGGGTGTCTCCAGCCATTGTTCGCTTTCACGGTCTTTCACCATTAAAAACCAATAGGAAAAGGCATCTGTTTGCGGGGGTTGATCAAGGAGGCGGTTATTGATTACCTGGGACTGAATTTCGGGAACAGAAGAACCCAGCAGATCTCTTACAAAGGTAATATCTTTTAATACCTGGGCACTCCATACCAACTGCTCTTCTCCCAGGGCGATTCTCACATAGCCCTGGGTTTCGCCAGGCAGCTGAAACCAATCATGACCAGCTGTATGATGCAGCCACTGTGCCTTTTGTTCCAGGAAACTTTTCAAAGCAGTTTTTTGCTGATCATCAACTTCAGCTGTTTCCATATGATCAAAGAGCAACGGTTTTTCCGTCAGGACATGATCAAACAGTCCATAGACCATCTCTTGATGGGCTGATAAAAATTCCTTTTCCTCCTGCCCCCAGAGAACAGCCAGAAAATCAAGGTGCTCCTGTAAGAAGGACGCGGCCCACGGTTTTCTTTGTACAAGCTGCACCATGCCTGAAAAGAGCTGGTGCTTCTCCAGGGTCACCAGGCGGCCCATTAAGAGGGGATGATCTTGCTCCAGCTCAGCATCCCAGGGTTCTTTAAGCAGCACGGAGACCGGTTTTCTTAAGAATATGTCCCGAAGTTCCAGGACATTATCTTGAGAGCTTAGTACTTCATAAATAGAGATATAAGAATTGTTTAGAGCCGCAAGGCAGTTTCTTAAAGCCGGCTCCATGAATTCCCCGTGCTCTTCCAGGTACTCTCGGCCCAGGCTTAAAGAGCCGGCCAATGGGTACGCAAACCACAACCATTCGCTGAAAAGGGATTCATTTTCCGGGGCCAGGACCGCCTGAGTGGCAAAATGCTGAAATCGCTCCTGCAAATCCCGGCGCAGCTTGCGAATACGGCTGCCATAATGCTGGTCCAGGCGGAGTTTCACAGCAGCCAGCAGTTGGCTGTAGCGGCTAAAGGGATCTGAAGATATATCCAGCAAATCACTAATGGCGCCGCAGCACTTTTTATATTTCTTGCCGCTTCCGCAGGGGCAGGGATCGTTTCTGCCTACTTTTAGGCCGCCCATAACCTGACCTCCCTAATATTTTACTATTATCCCATGACAGAGAATAACTTTCCTAAAAAAGGGCTAAATAACCGTTATGTTTGAATTGTTTAATAGATTAACATATGCAGATTAGCACTACAAGCAGACTTCCTCCTTGATTTTTCAGTAAATATTCAGGGATAAAGTGCTGCAAAGCTTGTATAATTATCATAGACCACATTGTGGGTTGAGTCCTTGTTTGTCCCAAAGGCTAAAGAAAATGAAAGTTGTGGTAACAACAACCGTATCATTATATTAGGGTAAAGATTAGGGAGGTGGGTGTTTCATAAAATTTACCCATACCTGATTTAATATAATATCAGAAAATAAAAAATGATTTTTTGATTGGAGGGAAAAGAATGCCTGCCAAGCGTATAGCTATAATATCAGGCTTAATAGTAATTATTGCTCTTGCTTTTCTTATACCTGGACTTTGGAGCTCATCAACAGCTGAGGCCAGCACCTACAAACCGGATCTTACAACCGATAGTGCCACGGGCATAACAAGTGATTACGCTACTCTAAATGGGGAAATAGACTCGGATGGCAACTCTGATATTTACGAATACGGGTTTTACTGGGGAACCGACTCATCATGCGATGAAAAGGAAAAAGTGGGCAGTAGTATTGACGAAGGTGACGATTTCACTTATAAGCTTACCGGTCTAGACGAAGACACCAGGTATTATTTTAAAGCTTACGCCAGAAATGATGAGGGAATATCCTATGGTGGTTTAGAGTATTTCACCACTGATTCGGAGGACAGTGGTGATGGACCGACGGTGGTAAGCGACAGTGCAACTGGTATAGGGGATGATTATGGCACGCTAAACGGGGAAATAGACTCGGATGGCGGCTCCGATATTACAGAATATGGGTTTTACTGGGGGACTAGCGACTCATGTTCGTCCAAGCATAGAGTGGGCAGTAGTATTGACGAAGATGATGATTTCTCTTACAGACTTACCGATTTGGAAGAGGACACTCGGTACTATTTCAAAGCCTATGCCAGAAATGATGATGACATATCTTATGGAAATCTCAAATCCTTCACCACTGGGGAGAGCAGCAGTGGTGATGGACCCTCAGTGACTACCAAAACTCCAAATGTGGAAGATGGTTATGCTACCTTGCAGGGGGTAATGACCTCGCAGGGAGACTCCGAGGTAACATCATATGGATTTTATTATGGGACAACTACCTCTACAGATTATAAGATTACTGTGGGAACCGACAGTCTTGATGAAGATGAAACCTTCAGCTATAACTTGAAGGATTTGGAGGATGGGGAAACCTATTATGTCAAAGCCTATGCAACAAACTCCGAAGGTACTGAATATGGAGACCGATTAAGCTTTACCTCTAGTGGGAGTGGGAGCGGGACAGTCCCGACTTTGACCACCAGCGCGAATGCTTCGGGCTTTGCCGGAGCAATCCTGACAGGTACGATTACCTCCAATGGCGGCAGTGCGGTACGTGAGTATGGTTTTGTTTGGGGTAAAACCGGAGGAACGGAGACAAAAGTTAATGTCGGAACCAGCATAGCCGAAAAAGCCAACTTCGTATATTTCCTGACCGGAGTGCAGAACGGCAACAGTTATTATGTGAAATCCTATGCCATAAACCAATCCGGAACCGCTTATGGACCAATGATAAACTTTACCGCAGCCGGATCTGCTGGAGCTACTGGATTTATCGGAACGACCGGATCTTATGTACCTCCTGCAGCAGGTAACAATCAAGCTCCGGTTGTGGTTATTAGCACCCCCGGTTCGGGTATCGCTGCGACCCGTGGAACCATGGTGGCTGTTAATGCTACAGCAAGTGATGATGTCGGAGTTACGGCCATGGGGGTTTATCTCAATGATGTAAAACAGATGTGCTGCGGAGGCAACTGGATAGCCTACTACCTGGACACTAGCAGGATGTCCCCTGGTCTGTACACCATCCGGGTTACCGCCTGGGATGGAAGCAAGGCCGGAGAGCAATCTATTAGCATCAACCTAAAATAGGGAAAACCAGGAACATAAACAGAAAATATTCGAAACCTCCTGAAGAGGACACCAGAGCATATACTGGGTGGCAGCTTCAGGAGGTTTTTTATAGCCCAGCCAGGGATGCTTTAAATCTACCAACCCGGGTTATGATAACTTGCATGGAGTAGGCCTTTTTCAGTACAATTAAGGTTATATAATTCTTAACCCATTGCAAAAGATTGCTATATTGAAACATCGCTATCTATATTAAGGAGGAATCCTGATGTGTGCGAAGAGCAGTTTGCCCAGTGTTTATGATCCGGGGCAGGTGGAAGGAAAATGGTACGATTTTTGGAAGAGCCGGGGTTGCTTTAGCCCTGGTAATGATAAAGACGCCCGGCCTTTTTCTATCGTCATGCCTCCCCCCAATGTAACCGGATCCTTACACCTTGGTCATGCACTGGATAATACCCTGCAGGATATTCTGACCAGGTGGAGGCGTATGCAGGGGTATAATGCCCTATGGCTGCCGGGAACCGACCATGCCGGCATTGCCACCCAGGCCCGGGTGGAGGAAGCTCTGGCCCGTGAAGGGCTTAGCAAACATGACTTGGGTCGGGAGAAGTTTGTGGAAAGGGTATGGGAGTGGAAACACCTTTACGGAAGCCGTATTACCAGCCAGCTTTCCCTGATGGGTTCTTCCTGCGACTGGAGCCGTGAGCGTTTTACCATGGATGAGGGGTGCTCCCGGGCAGTGCGTGAAGTTTTTGTCCGCCTTTATGAGAAGGGCTTGATCTACCAGGGGGATTACATAATCAACTGGTGTCCCCGCTGCCACACGGCTATCTCCGATATCGAAGTGGAACATGAAGAGAGTGATGGACACCTGTGGCACATTCGCTACCCGGTGGCCGGTGAAGATGAATCAGTCATCGTAGCCACAACCCGGCCGGAGACCATGCTGGGGGATAGTGCTGTGGCTGTTCATCCCGAGGATGAACGCTACCGGCATCTGATTGGGAAAGAAGTTGTATTGCCCTTAATGAACCGCTTGATTCCCATCATTTCCGATTCCTATGTAGACCAGGAGTTTGGCACCGGAGCGGTGAAAGTGACTCCTGCTCACGACCCCAACGATTTCGATATGGGCTTACGCCATCAACTGGCCCAGATCGTGATCATGGACAGCCGTGGTTTTCTTAACGAAAACGCCGGGTCCTACCAGGGTTTGGAGCGTGGCGAAGGACGTCAGGCGGTGGTGAAGGATTTGGAGGACCAGGGCTACCTGGTTAAAATCGAGGAGCATCATCATGCCGTCGGCCATTGCCAGCGCTGCGATACGATCGTGGAACCGTTGATATCCACCCAGTGGTTTGTAAAGATGAAGCCCCTGGCCGAACCAGCCATTCAGAAAGTACTCGATGGGGAGATCCGCTTTACTCCGGAGCGTTTTACCCGCACCTATATTAACTGGATGGAAAACATCCGCGACTGGTGTATTTCGCGCCAGCTATGGTGGGGCCACCGAATACCGGTCTGGTATTGCCAGGAATGCGGAGAAGTCATCTGCACCCGCACCGACCCGGACCACTGCTCGAAATGCCAGTCCAGCGACCTGAAGCAGGATGAAGATGTTCTGGACACCTGGTTCAGCAGTGCCTTATGGCCTTTTTCAACCATGGGATGGCCTGATGATAGTGAGGATATGCACCGTTTCTACCCGACCACTGTTCTGGTTACCGGGCGGGACATCATCTTTTTCTGGGTGGCGCGTATGATATTTTCTGGCATCGAGCACACCGGGCAGGCACCGTTCCGCGATGTCAATATTCATGGCTTGATCTTGGACGCCCTGGGAAGAAAGATGAGTAAGTCACTGGACAATGGTATAGACCCCATCGAGGTTATTCAAAAATACGGGGCTGATACCCTGCGCTTTTCCATGGTTTCCGGAGTCACGCCCGGCAATGACATTCGCTTTCACTGGGAAAAGGTTGAGAATATCAGGAATTTTGCCAATAAAATTTGGAATGCTTCCCGCTTTGTCATGATGAATCTTGATGATTATGAGTCTGTGCAGCTTGACCAGCAAAAGCTGCCCCTGGCTGAACGGTGGATTCTGTCCCGCCTGCAGGAGCGCATCGGTTCAGTTAGTGAACTTTTGGAGAAGTATGAAATGGGGGAAGCAGCCCGGCAGCTCTATGATTTTATCTGGGATGAGTTTTGCGACTGGTATATAGAACTCTGCAAACCGCGGCTCAGTGCATCTGCTGATTCACAAGAAAAGCGCTTGGTGCAAAATGTTCTCCATCGAGTCCTGACTGAGATTCTGCGTTTGCTGCATCCCTTTATGCCCTTTATCACGGAGGAAATCTATCAGAACCTGCCCGGGCATAGTGAAACGATTATGCTGGATCCCTGGCCCATTCGTGATGAAGGTTTATTCTGGGCTGATGCCCTGGAGCAGATGCAGCAGCTTATGGCGGTGATACGCTCCATTCGTAATATCAGGGCCGAATTCAATGTTCCGCCCGGCTCTAAGATAAAGGCTTATGTGGCGGTGTTTGATGATGCCACCCGCGCTGTCTTCGAGGAGTACCGGAATTATATTCACAACACGGCTGGGGTAAGTGAGATGGTCATTACTGCAGTGGTGGAGGAGAAGCCGGATCAGACGGCATCAGCGTTGAGTTCCTGGTTTGAGATTTATATCCCCCTGGAGGGATTAATTGACATTAGCCGTGAAACCCTGCGCCTGGAAAAGGAATTGCTAGCCGCCCAGGCGGATCTGGAAAAGGCGGAAGGAAAGTTGAACAACGATAAATTTCTATCTCGGGCTCCAATTGAGGTGGTGGAAAAGGAAAAAGCCAAGGCCGAAGAGGCCCGCAACCGGAAAGAAGGGATTAACCAACGTTTGACCAAATTGAGAAACTAGTCGAAGACAAACTGCAGCATCTAACCTTGCTGGGCCAGCGTCCGGGACTGGAGAGAATTCTGGCCCTGTTGGAAGCCATGAACAACCCGGAAAAGGGACTAAAAACAGTCCACGTGGCCGGGACCAATGGCAAGGGATCGAGCTGCTGGATGATTACTTCTATACTAATAAAAGCAGGCTATCGGGTGGGGAGTTTTTTATCTCCCCATATCTGTTCCTACCGGGAACGAATCACCGTGAACGGTCGTTGTATTGAAGCCCGCGATCTCAACCATTACCTGGATGGAGTCCTGGACCATGTACCCGCCCTGCTGAAAGCGGGTCTGGATCACCCCACTGAATTTGAGATCCTGACTGCTATGGCTTTCGAATATTTCCGGGATCAGAAGGTGGATATAGCGGTGGTTGAGGTGGGGATGGGCGGGCGCTATGATTCCACAAATGTCCTGACGCCTCTGGTGTCGTTAATCACCACGATCGATTATGACCACACGGCCTTTCTGGGTAGTGATCTGGCGCAGATTGCCTGGAATAAAGCCGGAATCATCAAACCAGAAATTCCGGTAGTGACCGGGCTTCTTCCTGACATCGCTCAAACGGTGATTGAGGAGCATTGCCAAAGCCTGCACGCTCCACTATACAGTAGTTCAATGTTCGGGGTTCAATATCATGGCCAGCCCGATCTTAGTCTGGTTGATATTTCCGGCCCCGATCTCGCGCTGAGAGCTGTACCCTTTTCCCTGTTGGGCGATTATCAACTGGAAAACCTCTGCAGTGTTTTGACGGTTTTACAGGTGCTAAAGAACCAGGGTTTTTCAATACCACCCGGCGTCATTGCCTCTACCCTGGACGACTTGAGTTTTCCGGGGCGGATGCAGGTCTTAAATCGCCAACCCCTGGTCATTGCTGATGCCGCCCACAATCCTCATGGCTGCCGGGCATTAGCTGTTTCCCTGCACAGTCTGTGGCCTGAACGACCACGGGTGCTGGTCTGCGGTATGTTGGATGATAAGGATGTGCGGGCTGCCTTGGAAGCCCTGGGTCCGGGAACCCGGGTCTGCATCGCCACCCGTCCGGAAGGGGAGCGTTCTGGGCAGTGGGAGCGCCTGGGAAGCATCTGGCAAGAGCTTTTCCCGGAAAAAGAACTGCACCTGGTTGAAGATCCGCTTCAAGCTTGCAAGCTGGCCATGGGTATACTAAAGGCCGATGAGTATATGCTATTAACTGGATCCTTCTACATATTAGGGACAGTATATCTCAATCGGGCTAGTCTTTTAGCAAATTCTTAACACATTCTTAACACAGTGTTTACAGGATGTTTTGTTATAATGAACGAAGAAGATGGGCGGCATGTTTAAGGAGGTATCTATGTGGTTTTTCGTATAAAGCCACGTGAAGAGAAATTTTTTTATTGTTTCAACGAATTGGCTCAATCGATTTGTGATGCCAGTTCCATATTAAAGACCTATTTTGAGGAGCTCCACGATGCGCCAGGAAAACTTGAGCAGTTGACCGAGGTGGAAGAACGCGGAGACATAATCTTGAACCGGGTAATGACCCAGATCAATAATACCTTCATCACCCCTTTCGATAGGGAAGATATTCTTCTTCTGGCCCGGGAATTGAACAATGTATTGGATCACATCCAGGGCACCCTGGAAAAAGTGGTGATTTACAAGGCCGGAGTCCCAAAGGATGTATATGCGTTGAAACTGGCCAAGACCCTGGAGGATGCAGCTCAAGAGATCAAAACAGCGGTTCTGGACCTGGCACATGTGCGGACCAAACATAACACGATTCTCAAATCCTGTGAAGTAATCAGGTCTTATGAGCATGAAGGCGACTTTTTATATCGGGCCGGTATCGCCAGGCTCTTTGAAAACACTGAAAACCTGGTTGAGATTATTAAATGGAAAGAAATCTATGAACATCTGGAGACTACCCTGGATTATTGTGAGAATGTCAGCAACATCATCAAGGGAGTAGCAGTAAAATATGTTTGATATTGCCCTGGTAGTACTAGTCATACTGTTCGCTCTAACTTTTGATTTTATTAACGGTTTTAACGATACAGCTAATGCTATTGCCACTTCGGTTTCCACCAAAGCAATTTCCCCTCGACAAGCCATTTTTATTGCGGCCACTTTCAATTTTCTCGGGGCGCTAAGCGGCACGGCCGTGGCTGCGACAATCGGCAAGACAATTGTAGCTCCCCAGGCCATCACTCCTCTGGTTCTTGTTGCAGCCTTGGCCGGAGCAATTTTTTGGATGCTATTTACATGGTATTTTGGAATTCCCAGCAGTTCATCTCATGCCCTGATCGGCGGGCTGACCGGGGCGGTAATTTGTGCTTTCGGAACGGAAAAGGTAATGTGGGCTGGCTTTTTAAAGATATTGGCTGGACTCATAGCGGCGCCAATTGTAGGGGTTTTATTAGGAAGCCTGGTTATGACTGTGCTTTTTTGGATTTTCAAGGGGGCGGCCCCCAATCGGATCAATAATAATTTCCGTAAACTGCAAGTTCTCTCCGCCTGTGCAGTATCATTTTCCCACGGTTCCAACGATGCTCAGAAGTCTATGGGTATCATTACGATGGTCTTAATCGGTGGCCATATACTCACAAGCTTTCAGGTCCCTATCTGGGTTAAGTTAATCTGTGCTCTTTCTATGGCTGCTGGCACAGCTTTAGGGGGATGGAGAATTATCCGGACTATGGGGGGAAAAATATTTCGGATTGAACCTATAAATGGTTTTGCATCGGACTTTACGTCATGCATGGTGATATTTTCAGCCACCCTTCTCGGGGCACCGGTGAGTACTACCCATGTGGTATCTTCGGCGATTATGGGGGTAGGCGCAGCCAAGAGACTGAAAGGAGTGCGTTGGAATATCGCCCGACAGATCCTCATTGCCTGGGTGGTTACCATTCCTTCCTCGGCCCTGGTGGCGATATTAATTTACAATTTGATACGATATCTTGTATAATGATACATACTTGTTGTTACCATTTAAAGGTTTTTCGTTACATATCAATTATTCGGGAGGATTGCCAGGTAGCGATTCAAAACATGTAAGGAGTGGGGAGCTTGAAGGTCTACAAAATTCCCGAAGCTACTGTAATGCGGCTCTCTGTCTACTCCCGGTATCTGCACCAATTAATGGATGAGGCTGTAGAAACCATTTCTTCGGGCGAAATAGCCCTGGGAGTGGGAGTGAGTTCGGCTCAAGTGCGAAAAGACCTGGCCTATTTCGGGGAATTTGGCACCCGGGGTGTTGGATACAAGGTTGAAGACCTTTATGGACATCTGATGAAGATTCTCGGACTGGACCGCCGCTGGAACATTATCATTATCGGAGCAGGTAAATTGGGTTCGGCCCTGGCGCTCTACAATGGGTTTTTCGATCGGGGATTCAATATTAAAGCTATTTTGGATCTAGACAAAAAGAAGATCGGAACCAAATTTGGAGCGGTGGAAGTAGAATCATTGAAGGTACTGGAAGAGCGGGTGCGTGAACACCACATCAGCATCGGTGTTGTGACGGTGCCGGCTCAGGTAGCGCAGGATGTTACGGATATGCTGGTATCTTCAGGTGTTAAATCTATTTTGAATTTTTCTCCACGGGTTTTGAAGGTCCCCAATGATATTATTCTCCGTAATGTAGACCTGTCAGTGAACCTTGAGGTATTAAGTTTTAACTTGTCTTACAACAGTCGCTAATAATTTGTGATACGAGAGGAAAGCTCAAGAACACAGAGCTTTCCTCTTTTTTGTAGCCTTGTCTTTACCAGATATGAATGCTAAACTTGATGAAAATCATAGCTGGAGGTAGGACAGTGGTAAATCGGGAACACAGGAACCCGACCTGGCAAGTCTTATTGATTTTGCTCTGTGTGGGGGGAATTGCCGGTGCCTGGATCGGGGAACTGCTGGAGAAACTAGTTCCATCCCTGGCTATTCTGGGCAGGCTGCAGACGATTGGCGTACCCGCTTTTACTCTGGACTTAAAGGTTTTTGCTGTAACTTTTGGGTTTACCTTGCATCTTAGCCTGTTTACCCTGTTGGGATTTGCATTAGCCTACCTGGTTTACAGGAGACTATAAAGGCGTGTGATCTGTGCAAAAGATAATTCTTGCTTCACAGTCGCCAAGGCGAAAAATATTGCTGGAGCAACTGGGGCTTCAGTTTACTTGCATACCTGCTTATATCGATGAAAAGAATCCGCCAAATCACTCTCCCATCGAAGCTGTTCGTGCTATCGCCCAAATGAAAGCCGCCTGGGTAGCCGGTCAGTGCAAAACGGGGCTAATTATTGCTGCTGATACGGTAGTAATATGTGCTGGACGGGTTTTGGGGAAACCGGTAGACAGCGAGGATGCTTTCGCTTCTCTAGCTCTGCTCAGCGGCCAATCCCACCAGGTCGTCACTGCCTTGTGCTTATATGATGCGGCTCGAGGAAATTATTTCCTGGAACATGAAGTAACCCGGGTTTTTTTTCGTATAATTGAAGAGGAGGAGATTCGGGCCTATATCAGAAGCGGTGAACCCATGGACAAAGCAGGTGCCTACGGGATTCAAGGCCGGGGCGCGGTTTTTGTCACCAGGATAGAAGGATGTTATTTCAATGTTGTGGGTCTGCCATTGTACAGGCTGGATAAGATGTTAAAAGAGCAAGGGATTGCAGTGCTTTAAGGAGGATTCAATCCTGAGCGATTACTATGTAACCATAAAAGAAATGCCTGAAAACATGCGCCCCCGGGAAAAAATGATGGCTCTGGGGGAAGGACATTTAAACGATGCTGAGATCCTGGCAGTTGTCCTGGGACAGGGAACCAGGAAGATGAACGCCCTGGAATTGGCGCAAACCCTCTTAGTTGTGCATGGGGGGCTGCGAAATATTCAGGATGCCAGTCTGGAGGAGTTGGCCAAGCAGCGTGGTATTGGTCCTGCCAAAGCGGCCAGTATTAAAGCCGCTGTGGAATTAGGAAAAAGAATTGCTCTTGATATGCGTGAAAAGAAACCAATAAAATCCCCCGAGGATGTTCAAAATATAGTCAGAGAACAAATGCGTTATTTAGACCGTGAACACTTCCGGGTATTGTATCTTGACCGTAAGGGCGGTTTGATTTGTATGGAGGATGTTTCGATCGGTGGTCTGCATAGTTCGCTAGTTCATCCCCGGGAAGTATTTAAAACAGCGGTTAAAAGGAGTGCCGCTTCCCTGATCCTGGTCCATAACCATCCGAGTGGTGATCCGGCTCCCAGTCAAGAGGACATTGAGGTCACCCAGAGGTTGGCAGAAGCAGGGCACCTGATGGGTATTGAAGTTTTGGATCATGTTATCATTGGTGAGAAGGATTACACCAGCTTAAAAAGCCGGGGTGTTATCTGAGTTAAGGAGGAACATAAAAGGTGTTTTTCGGCAAAGACTTAGGCATAGACTTGGGCACGGCCAACACCCTGGTGCATTTTAAGGGCAAAGGGATTGTTATGCGTGAACCTTCAGTTGTAGCAATAGAGAGCGACAGCGGCAAGGTCCTGGCCGTAGGAGATGAAGCAAAACAGATGATTGGCCGCACCCCGGGAAATATTATCGCTATCCGGCCTATGAAAGATGGGGTAATCGCTGATTTTGATATTACACAGGCCATGTTAAAGTACTTCATCAACCGGGCACTGGGCGCGCGCACGCCTTTTATCAGACCACGGGTTATTATCAGTGTTCCCACTGGCTGTACTACAGTAGAAGAACGGGCCGTACGGGAGGCAGCTATTTCCGGAGGAGCGAAAGAGGCCTACCTGATAGAAGAGCCTATGGCGGCAGCTATTGGGGCGGGTTTGCCGGTGCATGAACCTACCGGAAATTTAATCGTAGATATCGGAGGGGGAACCACAGAAGTTGCCGTTATCTCGCTGGGTGGTATTGTCACCGCCAAATCCATACGGGTGGCGGGCGACAATATGGATGAAGCCATTATTCAGCATTTACGCAAAAACTATAACCTCCTTATTGGAGAGAGAACCGCAGAAGATATGAAAATATCCATCGGTTCTGCTCTGTGGGAGGGCAGTGAAGAGTCTTACGAGGTGCGGGGCCGGGATTTGATCAGCGGTCTGCCTAAGACTATCCGGGTTTCCTCTCTCGAAGTGCAAAAAGCACTGAAAGAGACAGTTGAGCAGATCGTCGATGGTATTAAGGTTTGTCTGGAGAAGACACCCCCCGAACTGGCTTCCGACATCATGGATCGCGGAATCGTCATGGCCGGGGGTGGAGCGCTTTTACGGGGATTGGATAAACTAATTAGTTTGGAAACCAATATGCCGGTGTATGTCTGTGATGACCCACTCCTGGCGGTGGCCCGTGGAACAGGGATCGTTCTGGAGAATATTGAAGTACTAAAAAAAGTACTGATTACCACAAAAAAATCTTTTTAGTTGGGTGAAAAGGTTTGTTCAAATTTCTTAGAAACAAATATCTATGGCTGCTCCTTCTCTTAGTAGGAGGGTGTGTTGCTGCAATGGTCCTTACTTCCTCGCAACCAGGGAATAAAAGCATAACCCCCATTTTGCAGGGAGTCTATTCGCCTGTGCAAAAGTTGTCCAATGGCCTCAAGGACAGGTGGAGTGGGTTTACCGGCCTATTTGCCAATAAAAAGGCTCTCAATAATCAGATCACTGACTTGGAGAGGCAAATCGGTGAATTAAAAATTCAAAATCAATCTTTGGCTGAGTACCAGGGTGAGGCATTACGGCTGCAAAAGCTCCTGGAATTTAAAAACAACAACCTGGAAACCTATACGCTGCAAGGCGCGCGGGTCATCGCCCGCAGCCCCGACAACTGGTTCAAGAATTTGATGATCGATAAAGGCAGCAATAGCGGTATCAAACCCGGTATGCCGGTTATCAGCCCTGATGGTCTGGTGGGACGGGTGGCGGCAGTCACTCAAAACTCGGCTCAGGTGGACTTAATAACCGATACTGAAATGGCTATAGGGGCATTTCTGGCCAAGTCCCGGGAAGTGACCGGAATCGTTGAAGGCCAAGGCAATAACACAAATCTCAATATGATTAATATCCCTGATGATAAACAAATTGCCCCGTACGACATGGTGATCACGGCCGGGCTATCATCTGTTTATCCCAAGGGTATACCCATAGGAACTGTCATCGACATCGGGCGGGAACGGGGCGGGCTTCTATTTACAGCCAATTTAAAACCGGCTGTAGACTTCAGCCACCTGGAGGAAGTCCTGGTCATAATCAATTACAGGCCATTGCCGGATGTTAAACAAGGAACAGCGGGGTAGAGGAGTTTGCGCTGGGTTATTCATATCGCATTGCCATTTCTGGCTCTTTTTTTGCAATCGACTTTTTTCAGTTTCTATAGTATAAAAGGAGCAATGCCGGATATACTGTTAATCTTTGTGGTCTTCTTTGCTATGTTGAATGGAGCCAAACAAGCACCGGTATATGGGTTTTTCTGCGGGCTCTTAGAAGACCTTTATCTGGGTCGTTTTATTGGGATGAATGCTCTTTCCAAGTGTTTGACTGCTTGGGTTGTTGGGCATCTGCAAGGAAATGTGTTTAAGGAAAATTTGCTGGTGGGGATTAGCAGTGTTGTGGTGGGCACCCTGGTAAATTGCTTCTTTGTTCTCCTTTTTAGCCTGGTGGGATTGCGTACGATTAACTGGGACATTAGCATCCTGGGATTGGTTTTATTTCAGGTTCTCTACAATAGCGTACTGGCCGGGCCAATATATGTATGGTATTATCATTCTTCCCACTATGGGATGCTCCGTGATACAGGAGAAAAGTAAATGAAACCTGCTGAGATGAAAACCCGGCTCCGGGTTTATACGATAATTGTAGTTGTTTTGTTGGGCCTCTTATCCGTGCGTCTGGCAGTGGTGCAGCTTTTCAAAAACCAGATGTACCAAACCCAGGCCAAAGACAACCGCATCCGCCTGGTGGATATGAAAGCGCCCCGGGGCGAGATATTTTCGCGGGATAATCAACTCCTGGCTACCAACAAGCCGGTATACACGATAAGCCTGACCTATCTGAACTTACAAAAGGGTGATCTCACCACTTTATCTACCAACCTGTCTAATTTATTGAAAGACAACTATCCGGAAATGACCTCGGACCTAATTCAGTCTAAGGTTCAAGAGCAAAAATTTCGCCTTTTTGAGCCGATTATCCTTATTCGCGATATTCCCTGGGATCTGGTTGTCAAACTGGAGGAAAACCGCCAACAAATACCCGGTGTAACAATAACCGAGGAGCCTTTGCGTTCCTACCCCCAGGGCAGCCTGGCCGGTCATGTACTGGGATATGTCCATTCCATCACCCAGGATGAACTGGATAAGGCTGATGGGGCGCAGTATAGTCTTAACAGCCTGATCGGCAAATCGGGGCTTGAAAGGCAATATGAACAGCAACTACGGGGAACGGACGGAGCGCGTCGCGTAGAGGTTGATGCCAAAGGGCGACCTATTGATGAGTTGATAACACTGCAGCCCGTGGCGGGCAACAACCTGTATTTAACCATTGACACCCGATTGCAGCGGGTCATGGAGCAAAGCATGGAATCCACTATGAAACAGGTTCAGGGTTCCTATCCTAAAGCCCGGGTGGGAGCAGCGGTTCTGATAAACGTCAAAACCGGTGAAATTCTGGCTATGTACAGCAGCCCCGCGCTTAATCCGGAAGACTTGAAAGGAAATGTAACTACTGAACGAGCTGAGTATTATTTTCCCCAAACCGGCAAATATGACCCGATGAAACCAGGTGCTGCTACCAATCGAGCTATTCAGGTTGCTTATCCTCCTGGTTCAACTTTTAAACCGATTACAGGGATTGCTGCGCTGGAGACGGGTGTTATGAATCCTCTCAACTATGAGGTTAACTGCACCGGAGCTTACTGGCTGCCTCCTAACATCAAATGTACTGGAGTACATGGTCCCGTCAACTACTACTCGGCCATGGCCCATTCGTGTAATGTTTATTTCCAGGAAATGGGCCGCCGGGCGGGCAAGGATGAAATTGTCAAAGTAGCGGGGGAATTCGGCCTGGGAGCTAAGACCGGTATTGATCTGCCTTACGAGACGCAAGGGCTTCTTCCTACCCCTGAATGGAAAAAGAACATCAATGATCTGCTCATGACCCGTCAGCGCCAGTCCGCGCTCAAAGCCCTGGAAGATAAATATAATGCCCTTCTGGCGCAGGCAGGTAGTGAAGCCGAAAAGCAGCAACTGAATCAGAGAAAGGCACAAGAAAAGGCTAAATTGGATGCTCAATATAAAATAGATTACGACTGGACTACCAACTGGCAGTCCTACGATACTTATAATATGTCTATTGGGCAGGGATTTAACAATTATTCGGTGCTTCAACTGGCCGATTATGTATCAACCATAGCCAATGGAGGAGCCCTGTGGAAACCCTATGTGGTCAGTAAAGTCGTATCACCTCAAAATAAATTGATTAGCGAGACCAAGGCCCAGCTTACGCGGCGGGTCAGTTTTCAGCCCGAGAACCTGGCTCAAACCAGGCGGGCCATGCTGCAAGTCACCCAGGTGGGCGGCACTGCCTATAGTCTCTTTACCAACTTTCCCAGCACAATTCAGGTGGGGGCCAAAACAGGAAGCGCCCAGACGGGCCGGGCGGGAGACGATCCCTTGAAAGAAGTTCACGGAGTCTTTATTGCTTTTGCTCCTTTTGATAATCCTGAAATCGCTTTTGCGGGGGTTGTAGAATACGGCTTTAGCGGAGCTACTTCCGCGGGGCCGGTTTGCAAAGCCGTCTTTGAGCAGTATTTTGGCATCGTCGATCACCTGGCTGCCGCTGTTAATAATACCGGAGCAACCAATTCCCCGCAGACAACTCCTGCAGAATCCGGGCAAAACGGGGCACCAGTGACTGGCAAAACCGCGCCAACTGGTCAAACCGCAGCCCCAACCCAGCCTACCCAGGTGCCTCCTTCACTTCAATAAACACTTACCTTGTATTCGATAATAAAATCACCATTGTCTTAACCTTTCTTCATAAATATCTATCGCCATGCTCTCCGCGAAAAAGCTCGATCCCCCCACGCGTTTTTTGCCAGAATTTTTGGTTGGATTTACGACCTTTAGCCTCGTATAAGGCCAAAGAATGCCTTCATTTTGCATTTTTCTCCGAAGGAATTAATTAACAATAAAAGAAAGTATTACTATGAGAAGCGATAGGAGGGCTGTATCATGCAAGCAACGGCCAGAAATTTTCAGGAAGAGAAGCTTATTGACCTGAAGGCCTTCCACACCTTTGGTGAAATGAAGGTCGGATTGGAGCAGCGTTTGGGGGACAAGCACCAGTATTCGCCAGGGGTTCATCTGGTTATTGACATAGGAACCAAACAGCTGAACAGCCGGCAGGTGCGGGAATTGGAGGATGTGCTTTTGGACCGCGGGATGCATTTGAAAGAGGTTCTTTCTTCTGCTTCCATCCGGCCCGACTCAATGAAAACAGAGATCGAAACGGCCTTTTCTGGTATGCCCGGTTATGGGGAAACGGTTCTTATCTGTCGTCATCTGCGGTCCGGGCAGAGATTTTTCAGTCCGGGTAATCTGGTGATCCTGGGAGACATCAATCCTGGAGCAGAGGTTATAGCAGTCGGTAATATTCTGGTCATGGGGGCTCTTAAAGGTGTGGCACACGCCGGTTATTTGGGGGATGAGTCAGCAGTCATTGCAGCCTACCGCCTCAATCCCACGCAGTTGAGGATAGCCAACCATATTACCCGCCCGCCAGACGGTGAGAAAGTCATGGTGCGGGAGCCGGAAATGGCTCGCATCAGAACCGGAAAAGTAGTAATCGAAAAGCTAAAAATATGAATGGAGGTTTGTTAATGAACAGCAGGGTGTTGGTGATTACGTCCGGCAAAGGTGGGGTGGGCAAAACTACCACCACAGCCAACCTGGGTACAGCGCTGGCTATGATGGATTATCGGGTGGTACTCATTGATACTGATATAGGCTTGAGAAATCTTGATGTTGTGATGGGGCTGGAAAATAGAATTGTTTTTGATATTGTGGATGTCGTACATGGCAACTGTAAACCCAAACAAGCGCTCATCAAAGATAAACGCCATGAAGGCCTGCACTTGTTACCGGCGGCCCAAACCAAAGATAAGACGGCTGTTACACCCCATCAGATGAAGAATCTGACCAATGAACTACGCAAAGATTATGATTTTATTCTGGTGGATTGCCCGGCCGGCATCGAACAAGGTTTTAAGAATGCCATAGCCGGAGCTGATGATGCCATCATTGTAGCCACTCCCGAAGTCTCATCAGTTCGCGATGCTGACCGTATTGTCGGACTCCTGGAAGCGGCTGGGTTGACCAATGCTCGTCTTATCATTAATCGGCTGCGCAGCAAAATGGTTAAGCGGGGGGATATGATGGATATCGATGATATCCTTGATATTCTTTCTATTGATCTTCTGGGCGTGGTCCCCGAGGATGAATCCATTGTGGTTTCTACCAATCGTGGTGAACCGGCGGTTTTGGACAACAGCTCACGGGCGGGGCTGGCCTACCGTCGTATAGCCCGCAGAATAGCGGGTGAGGAAATCCAAATTCAAAATTTCGACGAAACTCATTGGATAATGGACCGGTTCAAAAAAATGCTGCGTCTGGCCAGGTAGGAGGGAGGAAAGATGGTTCTACTGGATTTTCTGACTCGCTTTTTTATGAAAGAAAATCTGCCCAGCAAAGATGTAGCTCGGGAGCGTCTACGCTTGGTTCTCGTGCATGACCGGGCATCCGTTTCCCCCGAGTTCATCAACCAGATGAAGGAAGACCTGATAAAAGTCATTCGCGAATATCTGGATATTGATGAAGAAGCCCTGCAGGTAAGTTTGGAGAATGAGGATGATTCCATCGCTCTGGTCGCCAACATTCCCGTGCGGGGTATGAGGAGGGTGATAAATCAATAGATTTTTTGACTACCTGGAAAGGCTGGGAAGAGTCGGATCTGACTCCCCAGCCTTTCTTTTGTATGCCCTTTTCCCTTCTGGACAGGGTGGAGCTCACGCTTTATAATAGGCGTGAAGGAGGTGGGGCGAGTTGGATGTAAAACGACTGAAATTTATGGACCGGACATTTGTCGGCGCCCTCCTGCTCTTGGTCATTTTTGGACTGGTGGTGCTGATGAGCGCTTCCAGTGCCATATCCGCGGATCCCTTTAGTTATGTAAGGAGGCAATCAATTGCTGTGCTCCTGGGGTTGGGAGTGGCAGTCTTTATTATTCGCTTTGATTACCTGCAGCTGCGCAGATACAGCCCTTTCTTTTACGGATTTTCGCTCCTGTTGCTTATTATGGTCCTGGTTTTTGGCCAGGATATTCGCGGGACTACGGGTTGGATTCAGATAGGACCTATACCGGCTTTCCAGCCGGCTGAAATCACCAAAGTGCTATTAATCCTGTCATTTGCTGACTTTCTCAGTAAGCGCAAAGGATTATTGGATACCTTTGGCCAAATGATTCCCTGTTTTCTCTTTATGGGCCTGCCATTCCTTCTCATCATGGCCCAGCCGGACCTGGGGACGGGGCTGGTTTATATTGCCGTTACAGTGGTGATGATGTATTTTGCCGGTGCCAATGCCAGAATTCTGTTCGGATTGTTAACTGGCGGGGCGGCTTTGGTGGCCTTGTTACTATTTTTTCATTTTAAGTATCATTTACCGATTCCTCTGGCAGACTATCAACTACAGAGACTGATCGTTTTCCTCAATCCTTACAATGATGGACAGGGGGGCAAGGGTCCGGGATGGAACATCATCCAATCCCTGATTGCCATAGGTTCCGGTGGGGTTACTGGCCAAGGATTATTTCATGGCACTCAGGTGCAATTGAACTTTCTGCCCGAACATCATACCGATTTTATTTATGCAGTAATTGGCGAAGAGATGGGTTTTTTAGGATCAATCTCCGTCATCATCCTATACGGAATTCTTCTGGTTCGGGCGATTGCCATCAGCTTCGAATCCAAAGAGACTTTCGGCACGCTACTGGTGGTAGGTATATCGGCCATGTGGTTATTTCATATCTGGGAAAATATTGGCATGTCCCTGGGGATTATGCCTATCACCGGAATCCCGCTGCCCTTCCTGAGCTATGGGGGCACCTCCATGCTCAGCAACCTGGCAGCGGCGGGTTTGATTGTCAGTGTCAACCTGCGGGGCGCACAAATTGTTTTCTAACTGTTGTCGTTAGACCTTGCTTCCCGGGGGTTAGTTTGACGAAAGGGATGGTCGACCAATGAAACAGCAAAAGGCGGCTTCAATCCAGGTGATCCTGGCGGCGAAAGAAATACTTATGTTTTTCCCCAATTTAGTCAAACTCCTATTTCGATTAGTTCGCGATCCGGCGGTATCATTAGGAGACAAAGCCCTGCTCGGGGCGGCCATCGCTTATGTATTGTCACCCTGGGATTTCTTGCCAGATGTGATCCCTTTTGTAGGGCAGTTGGATGATCTGGTTCTTATTGCTCTGGTTATCAAAAGAATGATGGACAGCGTACCGTATTCCATCATTGCCCAGCATTGGGATGGTAAGGGTGAACTGCTTGGTTTATTGGATTCAACCCTGAGTTCGGTGGTAAAATTGCTGCCGGAAGGAATTTATAGTAAACTCCTCTGTAAATCCCGCCAAGACTATACGGATGTGGATTATAAGGTGGAAGCGAACATGGGCAGGAGTTAAATCCTGCCTTTGCTACTCCGCTAAATCTTTCCTCAAAACGAAATTCCAAGAGAAAGACAGTTAAAATGGGAAAAACCATATTGTTATCATATTTTAAAGGAATTTAGCCATATTCGTCGAAAACCAATATGCAAAAGCAACTCGCCGAGCTAGTGTGCCTAACGCATGATGCCATGGTGCACAAGCCGATAGGGTGTGATGGGAAACTGTTGCACCTCCCTTTGGAAAGGCGGGCAGGGAACCTGTGTGGACGGGCCGGTCTGTCTTTGCAAAGAGTGCATGGGGCCGGTCTTTTTGTTTTTCTGTTCTGGGATATACATGCAAAACGAGGAGATAATAATTAATGGAAGAAATAGGGGCGCTGTGGCTGCAGCGAAATGACATCTGGGAGATCATACGCCTTTCGGTATTTGTATCCGGTTCCGCTGTTTTGATCAGCTCCCTACTGGGGATTCCCGCCGGAGCCTGGCTGGGCCTTACCCGCTTTGCCGGGAAAGCTCTGGTTTTACGTATTACGATTACGCTTATGGCCTTACCTCCGGTTTTAGCCGGGTTGATTGTTTATCTTCTTCTTTCTCACAGCGGACCTCTGGGTTCCTGGGAGATCCTTTTCACCCCAACTGCTATGATCATCGCCCAGTGTCTTCTCGTAATACCTATTATCGTAGGACTCTGTGCGGCCGCGATAGCCGGTAAAGAGAACAGCATCCACGAGCACGCCCTGAGTCTGGGAGCCACCCGGGCGCAGGCTATGCGGACTGTGATCGGCGAAGCCCGAACCGGCATACTGGCTGCTGTCATGACCGGGTTTGGCCGGGCCTTTGCCGAGGTGGGGGCGGTGATGATGGTGGGTGGCAACATAAAGCACTTCAGCCGGGTCCTGACTACCTCCATCGTTCTGGAAACCCGACAGGGTAATTTTGATATAGCTATTGCTCTGGGCGTTATTTTGCTGATTTTATCTTTTATCGTCAGCAGCATTGCCCTTAGCAGTATACAAGAATCTATATAAAGGATTGCCAGTTTGATGAATATTTTTGAACTTTCTGAAGTGAGTAAAACTTATGGTAATCGAACTGTTCTCCAAGTGCCCAGGTTGCAGATGGAGGAGCAGAAGATTTATGCCATCCTAGGACCCAATGGAGCGGGGAAGACCACGCTTCTTAGAATATTGAATCTTTTGGAGACACCGGACAAGGGTCGAATTTCCTTTCAGGGAGGTGAAATTGAGTATGGCCGTAGACGCTTGGAAGCGGCACGGCAAATGTGTATGGTTTTTCAGAAACCGGTCATGTTTCGTTCTTCGGTTTTTGCCAATGTAGCTTATGGCTTAAAGGTAAGAAATGTAGGGCGGAAGAAAAGTGAAGCAATTGTACGGGAAGCCCTGGAGTTTGTGGGGATGAACCATCTGGCTGATCATCCTGCTCATCATCTGTCCGGGGGTGAGGCGCAGCGTGTAGCCCTGGCCCGCGCGCTGGTGTTAAAACCACGGGTCCTGTTGTTGGACGAACCCACGGCGAATTTGGATCCGAGCAGCGTGCAGCATATTGAAGAAATAATCAGAAGGTGGCATCGGGAATATGGAAGCACCATAATTCTGGTCACCCATAACTTATTTCAAGCCAAAAGGATGGCTCAAGAATGCCTGATTATGATGGATGGCCGCATTATTGAAAAGGGAGCTACAGAGCAAATTTTCTCACAGCCCCGGGAAGCGCTGACCAGCCAGTTTTTGAATGGCAGCATGGTGTACTAGAAGAAAGCCGTAATGCGATGACGCAGATGGCTACCCTGCTCGTTTTGAGTTTTCAGTGCGAGACAGGGAGAAAGGGAGTGTATGAAAATGAGGAAAAATTGGTCGGCTTTAGCCATATTACTGGCACTTATTATGACTTTTTCGTTAGTGGTCACCGGATGTTCCAAAAAGGCGGACACATCCAAGGAAGCAGCCAAACCAACTATTGAGAGTACAATGACGCTGGCCACCACCACCAGCACCCAGGATTCCGGGTTGCTGGATGTATTAATACCTGCTTTTGAAAAAGAAGTAGGAACCAAAGTTAAGGTTGTAGCCGTTGGCAGCGGTGAAGCGATCGCCATGGGTCAGCGCGGCGATGCCGATGTACTGTTGGTTCATTCTCCGGCAGCTGAACAAAAATTCGTGGCCGACGGTTACGGGATCAACCGCCGGGATGTTATGTATAACGAGTTTTTGATTGTAGGCCCGGAAAGCGACCCTGCTCAGATCAAAGGCACTACGGATGCAGTAGCAGCTTTTAAAAAGATTGCCGACAGTAAAAGTAAATTTATTTCCCGGGCTGATAAATCAGGAACCAATACCAAAGAGCTGGATATTTGGAAGAAGGCGAGTCTCACACCAGCCGCGCCCTGGTATGTAGAAGCTGGTAAGGGCATGGGTGACACCCTGACCATGGCCAATGAGCTGAAGGCCTATACGTTGGCCGATGAGGCTACTTACCTGAGCTGGAAGAGCAAAATCAATCTACCGGAAATGGTGCGGGGAGACAAAACTCTCTTTAATCCTTATGGCGTTATTGCTGTTAACCCCGAAAAATTCCCCAACGTAAAAAAGAATGCCGCCAATGCATTCACCGAGTTCATTACCGGGGAAAAAGGCAAGGCGATAATCTCCGAATATGGCAAAGACAAATACGGTAAAGCCCTTTTCACTTTTAGTTATAAACCCCAATAAAACAACTGCAAAAGGGAAGTATATCCTGAGGGGACGGCATCGCCGTCCCCTTTTTGTATTGGTGGAGTCCTGACATTCCCAATTCCTCATTTTTCCAAAACCTTTTGGTTTACTGGAATATCCCCGCTGCTCGCCTTATATATTTTAAGGGGGTGTATTTCAAACTGTTCATTGTAGGGATAAGCATCAGCTTCGGGAAAAGGGGGATGGGAGTCATGCTGAGCCGTTTCAAACTCCGATTGTTACTTGTGATTCTTGTAGTAGCCATGGCCAGTATTTCCATGCGCTCGAATGAAAACCGCAGCTACGTTAAACCGGTTTTAGAATATGTACTGCATGATTATGGAATTGAGCAAAAGATTCATGCCTGGAGCCAGAGCATAAGCTCTAAACCAGAAGAAAAATCAGTGACAGCCTTTAACGGGCAGGAACTGCAGGTTCCGTGTGCATATCTCTCCGTACAGCAGGCTTTTGGCTGGTATTGGAATTCCACGGCCGGTCAACAGCAGTTTTCATCAGGATTGCGCTTGAAAGTACCGGAAAATACCGTAGTCAAACCGGTAACAAAAGGCCGGGTGGTTGAATTGGGTAATGACGACAGCGGCAGAACGGTTCTCCTTCAGCATGGTCAGAATCTATATTCTCTCTATGGGGGGCTGAAAGAGGTGCTGGTTGATCAGAGCAGTTCGGTGGCTGTAGACCAGGCCCTGGGCAAGAGCGGTTCCAGCCTCTATCTCGAGATAAGAGGGCCGGACGGACCCCTGGACCCACAATCCCTCCTGGAATGATGTATGCGGCTAGGAAAAATTAGCGGGGTCGTAATCCGGATCAACTGGTTCTTCCTGCTGCTCTGTCTAATCTGTGCCTGGCTGGGGCTCTTACCACAAACCCTGCTGGTTTTTGCCGCAGTCTTGCTTCATGAACTGGCCCATCTGGGCATGGCGTTCATGCTAGGGGTTAAGGTGGGTGAAATCGAAATTTTGCCCTTTGGAGGCCAGGAACGCATCGACGATTTTCTCGGACTTGAGCCCGGAAAGGAAATCTACCTGGCCCTGTCCGGGCCTATTTTCAGTTTGTCTTTGGCCGGAATCCTTCACTTTTCCAACTTGATTTCCGGTACCTGGAGCGGCACCTTTATTAACACAAATTTAATGCTGGGTTTGTTTAACAGCCTGCCGGCTTTGCCCCTGGATGGAGGCAGGGTTTTGCGGGCTTTTCTGGCTGAAAAAATTGGATATAGGAAAGCCACCCGCATCATAGCCCGTATGGGTCAGGGAATCGGCTTGGTTTTGATCGCTTTGGGGGCCTATTTAAATTGGATGCAATGGTTCAATGGTATCAACTATGTAGTGGTGGGCCTCTTTCTTTTCTGGGCGGCGGGCCGGGAAGCCAGACTGTTTCAATATGCTTTTATGCGCTTCTTGGTCGAGAAGAAAAAGGAACTGACTAAATGCGGCTTCCTTCCGGCTCAGCATCTGGTAAGCACCCCTCCTACCTTGATCAAGGACTTGCTCAACACTTCCCGACCGAATTCGTATCTGGTGGTCCTGGTGGTGGATGAAAGCCAGCGGGTGGCGGCGGTGATCAGTGAGGCAGAGCTGATCGAAACCCTTCTAGAAAAGGGGCCGCGTTGCACGCTTCAGGATGCGCACTACTAACCCGCACTGACCAGCACAGCATTTTTACTGGGTTCTGGTGTAACGGGGAACGTCAGCGCAGGCCATTATCGCCCCTCGTTCGGATGGCGGTTGCGGCCAGAAATTTGTGGTAAGATATATAGGAATGAGATTATGGAGGCAATGAATGAAAGACAGGCTGTTTCGCGAGATATTGCCCCGGGTGGCCAAACCGGCCCGCTATACCGGTGGAGAATATAATATACTGCAGAAGGACTGGGACCAGGCCCGGGCCCGAATGGTCCTGGCTTTTCCTGACGTTTATGAAGTGGGTATGTCGCATGTTGGGAGTAAGATTCTTTATGGGTTGGTCAATGAAAAAAGCCCCCATCTCATAGAACGGACCTATGCTCCCTGGCCGGATATGGAAGAATTGATGCGTTCCCAGGGTTTACCCTTATATGCGCTTGAGTCCTTTCGTCCTGTAAGGGATTTCGATGTGGTAGGATTTTCCCTCCTGTATGAACTGTCGATCAGCAACGTCTTGAATATGCTCAACCTGGCAGGGATACCGATCTGGTCCAGGGAGCGCATGAAGGAGCAATACCCTTTGATTATCGCAGGAGGACCAGTGGTCTTTAACCCCGAACCGTTTGCTGATTTTTTCGATGCTTTCATTATAGGGGACGGGGAGGAAGCTCTGTTGGAGGTACTTGATCTGGTGGACCGGAGCAGGGAATGGTCAAAAGGGGAGCGCCTAGCGGCCCTGGCGGCCTTGGAAGGGGTTTATGTACCTTGCTTGTACCAGGTTTCTTACCGGGAGGACGGAACCCTAGAAAAGATGGAACCACTAAGGTCTGAATTGCCTGACCGGGTGCGCAAGCGGGTAGTCATAGATCTCGAAAACACTTATTTTCCTGAGCGTCCTCTAGTGCCTAACCTGGAAATCATCCACGATCGAGCGGTCTTGGAAGTTATGCGCGGATGCCAGCGAGGCTGCCGCTTCTGCCATGCTGGTATGGTGTACAGGCCGGTGCGGGAACGGAGCCCGGAATTGTTAAAAAAACAGGCTGAAGAGCAGCTTCACCATACTGGTTATGAAGAGATATCCCTTACCTCTTTGAGCACCCTGGACTACTCAGCAGTTGCTCCTCTGGTCAAAGACCTGGTGAAGGGGTTCGGTCCTCGAGGAGTTGGGGTTTCATTGCCTTCTCTACGGGTTGATGCCTTTTCTATCGAACTGGCCAATGAAGTTCAAAAGGTGCGCAAAACTACTTTGACCCTGGCTCCCGAAGCCGGAACCCAGCGCCTGCGGGATGTCATCAATAAGAATGTGGATGAAGAACAGCTATTTAAGGCAGTGGAAGCCGCGTTCCTTTCCGGCTGGCTGTCAGTAAAGCTTTATTTTATGTACGGCCTGCCCAGTGAAACGGAAGAAGATCTTCTGGCCATCCTGGAACTGGTCCAGAAGGTTAAGGCTATCGGTGATCGCTGCGCACGCCGCCCGGTGGAAATACGGACCAGCCTGGCTTGTTTTGTACCCAAAGCCCATACCCCTTTTCAATGGCGAGCCCAGGATAACGTAGAGCAGTTGGAAAGCAAACGGCGGCGGTTGAACGTCCAGCGAAGGCGTGGAATCAAACTGAGCTTTCACGACAGCCGCTTGAGCTATCTTGAAGGAGTAATCGCCCGGGGCGATCGCCGCCTTTCGCAAGGCATATACCGGGCCTGGGAGAAGGGCTGTAAATTCGATGGATGGTCAGAACATTTCCATTATGAGACCTGGATAGAAGCCATGGCAGAAGCCGGACTGGAAATGGATTTTTATACTCGGGAGCGCTCCTACGCGGAAATCCTTCCCTGGGACTTTATCGACATAGGGGTGGGCAAGGACTATTTAATGGAGGAGAACGAGAAGGCCACCTATGGTGAGACCACCGGAGACTGCCGATGGGAAGGCTGCGGCGACTGCGGGATCTGTCCCACCCTGGGCGTGAACCTGGACATAAAGGGGGCTGACCGATGCATTTGAGGGTGGAATACCGGTTGGGGCCCGAACAGCGTTTTCTAGCCAATTTGGATACCATGCATTTGATGGAACGAGCCTTGCGCCGGGCGGATCTGCCTTACGCGCTGAGCGCCGGTTTCAACCCCCATATTCGTCTGTCCATGGGGACGGTCTTGCCGGTTGGTTTGTGGGGGGAACGGGAGTATTTTGATCTGGAGCTGAACCAGGAAATGGAACTGAAGGACTTCGCGGTCCGCCTAAATGACGCTCTGCCGCCCTCAGTGCGAGTCGACCAGGTGGTCGAGGTAACAAGCCACACACCTTCTCTCATGAAGGTGGTTAATGCCGCTTCCTATAGCTTGGTATTGGGAATTTCTTTGCTCCAGTTGGATGCTCTGGCGCAGGAGTTTATGGACCGGCCCTCGCTATGGGTAAAAAGCCGGGGCAAGAAAAAGGATCTTGACAAAGACCTGAGGTCTGGTATTTATAAAGTAGAAACGAAAGAACAGTATCAGGGTAGCATCTTAACCATATGGGTGGCTATAGGCGAGCCCCTCAATGTCCGGTATGATGAGTTACTGGCTGCCCTAGCTGTCAGTGGTTTGGAGCAGAACAGCCTCTTGGACATTTATCGCAGCGGTAATTTTATATACCAGGATACTGTCTTTACAAGTCCCCTGGAGAAGGTGAAATAGTGGTCAGAGAAATCGTCGCAGAAATATATCCCTGGGAATCGCGGGTGGGCATTGTCGAGGATGGCCGCCTGGTCGAAGTTTTTTGGGCCAATCAGGCTGAGAGTGTTGGAAACATATATAAAGGGAGGATTAAGGATATCCTGCCGGGATTATCCTGTGTATTTGTGGACATCGGCCTGGCTAAAAATGCCTTTCTTTATGCCGGGGACATCCTGTATGCTGGCAAGGAAAAAGGGCTGAACGCCCTGGATCTGTTGAAGAGCGGCCAGGATATCATGGTCCAGGTAAAAAAGGAGGCTTTTTCGGAGAAAGGCGCGCGTGTGACCGGCAATGTGACCATCCCTGGACATTTCCTGGTCTTGCTGCCCTTTTACCGCGAGGTTTCCATATCCCGCAAGATTACCTGTGATGAGCGGCGTAAATATTTGCGCCAGATCATCAATGACAATAAACCCGAACATGCCGGGATCATTGTACGTACTGCCTGCCTGGAAGCCGAGGATGAGGAGATTATGGCTGAACTTCAACAGTTGCTGCGCCTCTGGCAGGAGATTCGGCAGAACTACCTCAAGTCCCGGGCTCCCGACCTTGTTTTTGAGGACATGAATGTATTAGAGCGGGCTTTGCGTGACTACCTGGATGGTGATATTTCCCGGGTGGTTATCAACAATGAACGTTTGCAGACGAAAATCCTGGAATTTACAAAAAACAAGGCTTACTGTTCCCGGATCATGGTTCAGCATGAAGAAGGCGATCTCTTTGAGAAATATAGTTTGGATAAGGATGTGCGCCGTGCTATACGGCGTAAGGTCTGGCTGAAAAGCGGAGGCTATCTCATTTTCGATGAGACGGAAGCGATGACCGTAATCGATGTGAACAGCGGCAAATATACCGGTAAGACCAACTTTGAGGACACGGTGCTGCGTCTCAACCTGGAAGCGGCTCTGGAAATCCCCAAACAGTTGAGGCTCCGAAGCATCGGAGGCATCATTCTCATTGATTTTATTGATATGAAAGAAAAAGGGCATGAAGAAGAACTTATCGATACCCTGAAAAAGGAATTGGAAAAAGACAAAGCACACACGCGCATTATAGGCATGACTGGTCTGGGGTTCCTGGAAATGACCCGTAAAAAATCGCGCTATGGGATTGCGGAATTTTTTACTGAAGAGTGCAGTTTCTGCAACGGCAGGGGTAGGACCCTCAATTTGTATTCTACAGCTTGTGAATTAAAACGGAAGCTCTTGAACATGGGGCATTTGGAAGCGAAGGAGATTATCTGCGAAGCGCATCCCCAACTCCTGCAACAGGTTCAAGAGGATGCCGCCCATCTGGAATATATCAAGGGGCGCCTGGGGAAAAAAATACGATTCCATCCGCATGAGGAAATGTCTCTCTCCGATTACAAGCTTCATACGGGCGAAAACTGACCGCCTTTCTTTCTGGTCTCAGGTCCCATCCTGGCTTGACTTAAAGGTCGGGATATGTTAACTTCTAATTTGGTCGCACGTTTTTGTAACCGCTCGGTGCAGGTGGTTAAAAGGCCTTTCAGGCCTGCCTGGCAGCCGGCGAGTCTGGGAAATGTGGAGGGGTGAGAAATTATGTACGCAATTATTTCAACGGGCGGAAAACAGTACCGGGTTACTGAAGGAACGGTGCTGAAAGTAGAAAAACTTGAGGTGGAAGCCGGGGAACAGATTACCCTGGATCAGGTGCTTATGCTGAGCGACGGCGATGGCAACTGTAAAATAGGGAATCCCGTGGTGGAAGGAGCCCAGGTTACTGCCCGGGTAGTAGAACAAGGCCGGGACAAGAAAGTGGTAGTATATAAATACAAGAAGCGCAAGAATTACCACAAGAAACAAGGCCACCGCCAGAGTTTTACCAAGCTGATCGTCCAGACGATCGAAGGCTAATGATCCAAGTAAACATAAACTACCGGGATGATTGTATCGTCTCATTTTCGGTAGAAGGTCATGCGGGATTTGCTGATAGCGGCAGTGATATTTATTGCGCTGCAGTGTCGGCAGTAACACAAACTGCTCTGCTCGGTTTATTAGACAACCTGGAAGCAACACCCGAGTATACGGTGGAAAAGGGTCGGCTGCAATGCCGGCTTCCCCAGGCTCTATCCCAGCGGGATAGAGAACGGGCCCAGGTAATTCTTTCAACAATGGAAAGCGGCCTCACGGCCATGCGAGAATCCTGCGCAGAATATCTGCAAATAAGGGTTAGGAGGCTTTAAAAAATGTTCAAATTTGATTTACAATTGTTTGCACATAAAAAAGGTGTTGGCAGTTCCAGAAACGGCCGGGACAGCGAATCTAAACGCCTGGGAGTTAAGAGATATGACGGCCAGGTAGTCAGAGCCGGCAATATCCTGGTTCGGCAGCGGGGGACCAAAGTTCACCCGGGCAACAATGTGGGAATTGGCGGGGATGACACCCTCTTTGCCACGGTAGATGGCAAGGTTAAATTCGAGAGAAAAGGCCGGGACCGCAAGCAGGTTAGCGTCTATCCTCTGGAAGAAAGCCTGGGAAGCTAGCCGATCTGCCGACTATAACAAGCCTATGCACCCCTGGAGTTTTTCAGGGGTTTTTGCTATTATGAGTTAACTGGAGGGATGGCTGTGGAAGATGCAAAAGTAGTAAGCTTGATACGCCGGTTAAGGCATGATCTGGGCAACCATCTGCAGGTAATCAGCGGCTTCGCTGAATTGGGACGGGTGCAGGATTTGCGCGATTACATCAAAGACGTTAGTGAGGAAATGGCCGGGGAGCGCATCGTCTTCGAGAAGCAGGAGCCTGAACCAGCACTATACTTATTCCAGGTCATATTATTCGCCCGCGACCTGGGCATTCTATTAAAATACAGGGATTTAGAGCTGGCCACCTATCAGCCTTTAATCAAAGGTAATGAGCCCTTTAAAAGCCTGGCCCAGGTGGCAGAGCAGTTAGGAGAACTTGATGAAGATCCCGTGGTTCTTCTGAGCATCAAGGATGAAGAACAAGGAATCAGGATGATTTTTGAGTGTGAACAATTAACCAAGGGACCGATAGAGGTTTGCTTGAAGGAGTAGCAAAATGTTTGTAGATCAAGCTAAGATCCTGGTAAAGGGTGGTGACGGTGGAAACGGCATCATTGCTTTTCGCCGGGAAAAATATGTTCCCCTGGGGGGGCCGGCCGGAGGAGATGGAGGCCGGGGAGGCAGCGTCATCCTTAGAGCTGATGAGGGTTTGCGCACCCTTATGGATTTTCGATATAAGAGGCATTTTAAAGCTTTGCGGGGCGCCCACGGAGGCGGAAAAAACATGCATGGGGCATCCAGTGAGGATTTGATCGTTAAAGTTCCACCCGGCACCCTGGTTAAGGATCTGGAAAGCGGGGATGTAATCGCTGACCTGACGGTTCACGGGCAGGAAGCGATCGTAGCTAAGGGAGGCCGAGGAGGTCGAGGCAATGCCCGCTTTGCCCATTCCAACAACAAAGCCCCCACCATGGCTGAAAATGGGGAACCCGGTGAGGAATGCTGGATCGTTCTGGAATTGAAGGTGCTGGCTGATGTGGGGCTGGTAGGATTTCCGAATGCAGGAAAATCGACCATTATCTCGCGCATTTCTGCGGCACGTCCTAAAATAGCCGATTATCCGTTTACCACGCTGGTACCGAACCTGGGTGTGGTACAAACAAAAAACCATGATTTTTTTGTAGTGGCTGATATTCCGGGGCTAATCGAGGGCGCCCACACCGGAGCCGGTTTAGGCCATGACTTTCTTCGACATATCGAACGTACCAGAGTGCTGCTGTTTGTTCTGGATGCGGCACAAACCGAGGGCCGAGATGTGTTGGATGATTATGAAACCTTGCATCGGGAACTGAACCTCCATGATCCCCGCCTGGCCAGCCGCCCATATCTGGTGGTGGCAAACAAGATGGATTTGAGCGAAGCGCAGGCCAACCTGGAACGGTTGCAGGAACGCTTTGGCGACCGGGTAATTAGCATATCTGCTGCCACCGGTCAGGGCACCGAGCAATTGATAGAAAAGAGCTACCAGTTGCTTATGAGTGCGCCTCCCGAGCCTGCTCAAATTGAGGCTCCGATAGTCAGACGGTTTGTGGAAGAAGAACCCTTCACTATTCAGGTGCAAAACGGGGTTTATGAAGTGAGCGGCAAGCGCATCGAAAAGCTTTTAAGCATGACCAACTTCAGCACTGACGAAGGATTACAACGCTTTCAGAGCACGATTGCCCACATGGGCCTGGAAGAAGCCCTGAAAAAGCAGGGCATTAAGCCCGGAGAAACGGTGCGCATTAGCGACATGGAGTTTGACTACAGCGAATAACAGTGAGAACCAAGACAGCGGAGTGGAGAGCAAGCATCGGGGGGAAGGCTGATCATGAAGAAGATCAGGAAGTTTGGCCGGCTGCGCCGGCTAGTGGTTAAGGTGGGGACCAGCACCCTTACCTATAGCAACGGCCAGCTCAATCTGCAGCGTATCGAAATACTACTGCGGCAATTGGCCGATTTACATAACCGGGGTATGGAAATTATCCTGGTCAGTTCGGGAGCCATTGGTGTGGGAGCCATCCGCATGGGATGGAAGAAAGCCCCTAAGACTATGCCTGAGAAACAGGCTCTGGCGGCTATTGGTCAGGGAGCTCTCCTGCACCTCTATGAAAAACTCTTTGCTGAATACGGTAAAATAGTCGCTCAGGTCTTGCTTACCCGGGGCGATTTCGATGAACGAGTTCGCTACCTGAATGCCACCAATGCACTCCTGGCTATTCTCGGTCTTCAAGTAATTCCTATTGTCAATGAGAATGACACGGTAGCCACCGAAGAAATTAAATTCGGTGATAATGATACTTTATCCGCCCTGGTGGCGGGGATGGTAGATGCTGACCTGCTCATTATCCTGTCTGATGTGGATGGGCTTTATGACAGCGACCCCCGGATGCATGACGGAGCCCGTTTACTTGACGAGGTGGGCGAAATCACCGATCTCATGGAGGAGAATTCTGCCAGTCGCGGCAGCACCTTCAGTAGTGGGGGAATGTTCACCAAACTTAAAGCAGCGCGCATTTGCATTGCGGCTGGTGTTCCTATGATTATCGCCAACAGCGCCGAGGATGATGTACTGCGCAGGGCGGTAGCAGGAGAGCGGGTGGGCACCCTTTTCGTGCCCCACCAGGGTCGGATGCAGGCTCGAAAAAAGTGGATTGCTTTTGGCAGTTTGGCTCAAGGGAATGTCACGGTGGATGCAGGGGCCTGTAATGCTCTCCTGGAACGAGGAAAGAGCCTGCTTCCTTCGGGAATCGTAAGCGTGGAAGGCGATTTCGACCGGGGAACGGTAGTGGATGTCTGCAATGCGGATGGAGAGCGAATTGCCCGGGGTCTGGTAAATTACAGCGCCGAAGAACTCAAGCGCATTGCCGGGAAAAAAACCGGCGATATTGAAAAGCTTCTGGGGGACAAGGATTATGATGAGGCAATTCATCGAAACAATCTGTGGGTGGAGAGCCCGGGCAGGATCTAGCGCTGCTACGGCGGCCTTCCTCCGCTTAGAATAAAGCCTAAAAACATGATGGATATCATTTTCATATCTTGTTTAGGAGAGGTGAAGACATGGATAGAGATCTTGAGCAAATCTTGATTCAGCAAGGACGTCAGGCTCGACAAGCGGCTCGATATCTAGCTACTGCATCGACTACTTTAAAGAACCAGGCCCTCGGGGCTATGGCCGAAGCGCTCGAAGAAGGAACACCTGATATACTGGCCGCCAATCAAATTGACCTGGAATTGGGCCGGGCGCAGGGGCTGTCGCCGGCTTTATTGGAGCGCTTGACCCTGACCGCAGCGCGTGTTACTGACATGGCGCAGGGACTGCGGGAGATTGCAGCACTGCCCGATCCGGTGGGAGAAGTCCTGGGTATGTGGCGCAGGCCCAACGGATTAGAAATAGGGCGTATCCGTACACCGCTGGGTGTAGTTGGTATTATCTATGAGTCACGGCCCAACGTTACAGCTGATGCTGCCGGTTTGTGCTTGAAGTCAGGCAATGCCATTATCCTGCGAGGCGGGGAGGAAGCCCTGAATTCCAACCGGGTAATCGCCCGGCTGATCGCCGGGGCGGCGGAAGGTCAGGGTCTACCGGCAGGAACCATTTCCCTGGTAGATAGTGAGGATCGTGAAGCGGTCATCTTCCTCATGAAAATGAATGATTATGTGGATGTATTGATTCCCCGGGGGGGAGTGGGGCTAAAAAAGGCGGTCATGGAGCATGCCACAGTGCCATATATCATGACCGGCATGGGAAACTGCCACGTTTACGTCGATCAATGCGCCGACCTGGTTAAAGCCCTTCCTATCGTGCTCAATGCTAAAGTACAGCGGCCTTCGGTGTGTAATGCCGTTGAAACTCTACTGGTACATAGGGATGTGGCGGAATCTTTCCTGCCGCTTATGCTGGCAGAACTCCAGCAGGCCGGGGTGGAAATCCGGGGTTGTCAACAGACCAGGAAAATAGTACCAGGCCTCGTGGCAGCTGCTGACGAGGACTGGGATCAGGAATACCTGGATCTGATCCTGGCGGTAAAAGTCGTTGACAGTCTGGATGAGGCCATTGACCATATTAATACACATGGCACCGGCCACAGTGAAGCCATAGTCAGTGAACATTACGGCAATGTGCGGCGCTTTATGGCGGCCGTTGATGCCGCTGCCGTTTATGCCAATGCCTCCACCCGTTTTACGGATGGCAACGTGTTCGGCTTCGGTGCTGAAATGGGCATCAGCACCCAGAAACTACATGCGCGCGGGCCGATGGGATTAACGGAATTGACAACCATCAAGTTCATTATCTATGGAGACGGACAGATTAGAGAGTAGCTCTGAAAAGCAGACCGCTATCTATTCCATCCTTTACATCCAATACCGTGGTTGCGTGTCTGGATCTATGAACCTGCATGGGACGTGCACCACATGGCGTTGATGGCCGCTGGTTTAAGCGGCACCGCAAACGAGTCAATCCGTGGCTGAGTATGGATGCTAAGGATGTTCTCTAAAGCGGGTATCACATAGGGAAAGGAAACCCAATCATCGTGCATCTCTTGGAACTCTTTCGGTCTTTCGGTTTATGGGGATTTTTGCTTCTGTGTTTTACTGAAGCTGTTTTTTTGCCGATTCCGCCTGAAGCCCTTATGGTGCCTCTCTGCCTGCAAAATCCCAGGCTGTCAGTCTTTTATGCTCTGGCGGGCACAGCGGCTTCCGCAGCGGGCGGCCTATTCGGATATTTTATTGGAAAAAAAGTTGGACAGCCTATTTTGCATTTTTTTGCACCCAAGCTGGAACAAAAACTCGATGGTATATTCCAGAAATATGGGGCCTGGGCCGTATTCATGGTATCTCTGGCCCCAGCTGACTACAAAATATTTACCATCGCTTCAGGACTTTTTGACTTAAAATTAACCAAGTTCTTGCTGGCAGCCATCAGCGGACGGGGGCTGCGCTATCTTACTGTGGCGATCTTGGTCATGGTAGTCGGAAAGCATGCGGTGGGATTCTTAAAACACAACTATATCTGGGTTAGCATCAGTTTCCTGGTTGTGCTCCTGATTGCATTTGTCATTTACCGGCGCATGCACCGCGATTCCTAGCAGGGCGGCTGTTTTAGAATACTGCTCAAAACTGCGGCATGAGCATCCTATTTCATCGATATGATACCTCTTCTAACACCCTACATACGAACTTACTATCACAGGCGCCATTCTTTGCCATAGACCAGCGGGCGTCTGATAACTGCTTCCTCAAGGATCGGACAGCTGGCGAGAAAACCAGTTGAATTCACGGTTAGATCATGAAATACCCCGGGCAGGTGACCAAGAAGCTCCCGTCTTTGCAGGGGATCGCGCAGGCTCAGCCCCCGTTCCTTAAATATCTCTGCCATCTGGTTGTTCAGACTGATTTCATACTCGCCCAGTTTCTCAAAGAAAAGGCGCCAGTGCTGCAGATGCGGTTCTACCTCCCAGTTTATGCCGGGACAGACAAAGTGACGGCAGATCGATTCCCGCAGTTCCTGGGTTAAGAAGCAGCCGTTTTCCCTTCCGTGAAACCGGCAGCGATAGCTGTCGCCTTCCGGGGCGCTGTTCATCGTTACCGAAGCATCCAATACAGTCAAGTTGGGCAGGGAAAAGAGATGATCCACCAGGTCTGGCTTCTTCTCCAACCAGTAGGCAAAATCCGCAAGATAAAAAACTGGGGAGTAGTAACCGCAGCAGCCCTTGTCGTCTTGACGCGGACATTGCCGGCAAAGATCCACTTCTATATAGCTGCGCAAGCCCCGGTTATGAAAAATCAGGCCTATTTCGTGTTCCACTGAGAGTCTCCTTGCATTCGAAGTCAATAGTAACATTATAGGATTTTTAGGCACTGAGGAAAAGCTAATCCTGCTGGAGTTGGCAGGGAGTATTTGCTTTTGACATTTTCCATGGTTTATCATGGGCTTATATGATTGGGTAAATTAACCGGACGCATCAGTTGTCTGGATATGGACGAATAGGAGTGGAGCCTGGATGGAAAGACTTCTGGGTGCTGGGGTGGTGAAACGATATGGCAAATACCGGTAGTTCACTGGGTTTAATCGGAGGAACGTTTAATCCGATTCATAATGGGCATCTTCTGGCTGCGGAATATGTGCGCTGTGAATTTGGACTGGGGAAAGTGCTGTTTGTACCGTCTGCCCGACCTCCGCACAAAGAGGGGGTGGCAATCATCCCTGGTGAAGAGCGCTGCAGCATGGTCAAGTTGGCTATCAATGACAACCCTTATTTTCAGGTATCAACATTAGAGCTGGAGAGGCCCGGACCATCTTATACCGTTGATACCCTGGCCTATTACCAGGAGCATTACCCTGGAACAACCATCTATTTTATCATGGGTACGGATTCGCTTCTGTTGATGGAGACCTGGAAAGATCTAGAGAGACTAGCCTGTTCGGGACGATTTATCGTGGTAACCCGGCCTGGGTATAAAGTGGATTTGATGCAGCCGTCCCTGGTTCATTTACCTGCGGCTCTATGGGAGAATCTACGGTTTCTTGAAATACCCGGATTTGATATTTCCTCCAGTGACATCCGCCGGCGGGTCGCCGAAGGAAAGTCGATTAAATATCTGCTGCCAGCCCAGGTGGAAGAATATATTTATACTCGGCAACTCTACAGCACAAAAGGAGATGGGCCATGCTAAATCCCAAGGAAATCAAAGAAATCATTCGATTCAAGCTATCGAAACACCGGTTTAAGCATTCATTGCAGGTGGCGGAAGCAGCACGGGAACTGGCTGACCATTACGACCAGGATGGAGAAAAGGCCTATTTAATAGGACTCTTGCATGATTATGCCAAAGGTATTTCCAGCCAGGAACTATTAGAATTAGCCGAACTGCACGGCTTGCTGGAGGATGAAGTTGAGAGGCGGGTGCCCGACCTGCTCCACGCCCCGGTGGGTGCCTGGCTGGTTCGTGAAGAACTCGGAATCGAAGATGAGGCAATTTTGCACGCTATCAAGGTCCATACGCTTGGGGATTTTGTCATGAGTGAGTTGGACAAAATCATTTACCTGGCCGATATGATTGAGCCGGGGCGGGATTACGCGGGTCAGGAACGACTTCGGGGACTGGCTTTCCGAGATTTGGATGATGCCATGCTCTTCGGATTGGAATCCACCATCCGTTACTGCCTGGACCGAAACCGAATACTCCATCCACGCACGGTGGCGGTGCGCAATCATTACCTGCAGAACGTATTGCCGGGCCGCGATTTGGGCTGACCTGCCTCCCGATGAGGTGGTTTTTGTCCCGGGCTTGCGTTATAATGGGGCGAAGAAGAAATATTAAAACGTAGAAGTGTTTTGAAAAGACATTCATCTACCATAAACCATAAGCATATAGGAGGGCTGTGTTTGACAGAATACCGAGAACTCATGCAAATGATTGCCGAAGCTTGCCTGGATGAGAAAGCACAGAGATTGATGGTTCTGGAAGTAAAAGATCTCACCGTTTTAGCTGATTACTTTGTTATTGCAACAGGACGCAGCAGCATTCATGTCAAGAGCATCGTGGATAGTGTGGAGGAACGTCTGAAGGAACAAGGTGTCATGCCCCTGCACCGGGATGGACAGCAGCAGGGAGCCTGGGCGGTTCTGGATTATAATGCCGTGATTCTGCATGTTTTCCGCCCCGAGGAGAGAGAATACTACGACCTGGAAGGTCTCTGGGGCGGAGCTCAGCGGATAGAAATAGAGCAGGCAGCCATGGACCAAATGTAAGTTTTTGGTGACCAGGCCGTAGGTCTGGTCTCAGTTTGTCAGCAAAATCGGCAAACCGCCGGGGTGGTGACCAGGAGTAACCAAGACATGAGAAAAGTCCGTATTTTGTAAACGGGCTTTTCTCTTTTATTACGACCTAAAACCAGGTTTTAGGCCTGGCCGGCTACTCTTTTAACTGATTCCTTTTCCATATCCAGCATTTTCTTCTTGGTTGACACTCCTCCTGGGCCAGTGAACCCCCCTGGACCATGGGCGGCCAGCACCCGATGGCAGGGTATGATCAGGGGCCAGGGATTGCGAGACAGAGCCTGGCCTACGGCCTGGCAGGCTCGGGGGTTATTTATTGCTCGCGCAATATTTCCATAGGATGTGGTTTCTCCATAAGGGATGCGACTGGTTTCTCTCCAGATACTATGTAAAAAGGGAGTAAATCCAGAAAGGTCCAGACGAACCTGCCAATCGCGAATAATATGGCCCCGGTAATAAGCCTGGACGCGCTCGGCTAGTTCCCCCGCTGGGGTGGGGGTATGAGAACGACCGATTTCCTGGCATCCACTTCCCAGTTTTTTCAGGATACCCTCCGGGCCTGGGCCGGGTAAAAACACCCGCTTCAGTTTCCAGTCATCCCCATAATCGAGAGCCGACCAGCCCCAATCAGTGAGAAAGATGAAGCTGCCCATACTAGTGAGCCACGATATTCACAAGTTTGCCTGGGACGACAATCACTTTGACCACAGTCTTTCCCTGCAGCATAGCCTGGATGCGTTCACTATTCAGTGCAGCTTGGCGGAGTTCCTCTTCGCTGATGCCGGTGGGTACGATAAGACGATCCCGCACCTTTCCACTGATCTGAAGAACGATTTCCACTTCATCTTTATGCAGGGCCTCTCGATCAAAGACCGGCCATTTTTGCAGATGGATGCTCTGCGTAAAGCCCACCGCCTGCCATAATTCTTCACAGATATGTGGAGAAAAGGGACTCAAGAGCAGCAAGAGATTCACCACTGCTTCCTTGATAAGGGCTGGGTTGGCCTGAGGCGCTTCCCGGTAGCTGCTCAGGGTGTTGGAAAGCTCCATGATGGCGCTCAAGGCGGTATTAAAATTGAAGCGTTCCTGAATGTCATCACTCACTTTTTTAATGGTAGCATGCGTCTTATAATGCAGGTTGCGCGCTGCTTCATCCAATTCGCCAAAACCATCCACATCCGCTAGACCCTTAATTAAATCGGCATATTCCGAAACCACACGCCAGACCCGGTTGAGAAAACGGTAAGAACCTTCTACTCCCTGGTCGCTCCACTCCAGGTCTCTTTCCGGGGGAGAAGCAAAGAGGATAAAGAGTCGGGCCGTATCAGCACCGTAGGTGTTGATAATTTCTTCCGGGCTGACTACATTGCCTTTCGTTTTGGACATCTTGGTCCCTTCTTTTAGGACCATCCCCTGGGTAAGGAGGTTGGTGAAAGGCTCCTGGCAGCGCAGCATATTGATATCGAAAAGAAACTTGGTAAAAAAGCGGGCATACATAAGATGCAGGATCGCGTGCTCTACACCCCCGATGTACTGATCCACCGGCATCCAGTAATCTACTGCTTCGGCGGTGAAGGGGAGAGCATCGCTATGGGGGCTGCAAAAACGGTCAAAATACCAGGATGAACAGACAAAAGTATCCATGGTATCGGTTTCCCGGCGGGCTTCCTGGCCGCAGCAGGGGCAGGTGGTGTGGTAGAAGCTCTCTACATAGTTGAGCGGCGACTCTCCGGTGGGCTTGAATTCCACGTCCTCTGGAAGCAGGACCGGAAGGTCTTTTTCAGGAACAGCTACGGCTCCGCAATCAGGGCAATAGACAATGGGAATGGGAGCCCCCCAGTAGCGCTGCCGGGAGATCAGCCAGTCGCGCAGGCGGAAGTTCACTGTGCCGTGGCCCCAACCCTGTTTTTCCATATGCTGAATAATCGATTTTTGGCCATCTTCCACACTCAGACCGTTGAAGGGTCCGGAATTGACCATCAACCCTTCGCTGGTATAGGCTTCCAGCAAATCATTGCTGTTGCTGGGGGAATCGCTTCCTTGAATGACTACCCGAATAGGAATCTCATATTTACGTGCAAAATCGAAGTCGCGCTGGTCATGGGCGGGCACCGCCATAATGGCTCCGGTTCCATAATCCATCAAAACATAGTTGGCCAGCCAGATGGGAATCCTTTCCCCATTCATCGGGTTGATCGCATAACGACCGGTAAAGATTCCTTCCTTTTCAGCATCACTCGAAGTGCGGGCGATTTCACTGAGCCGGCGGATCCGGTCGACAAATGACTTAACCGCGGCTTCCTCGGGGCGACCGGCAACAAGTTGCTCCACCAGGGGGTGTTCCGGAGCCAGGACCATATAGGTGACACCGAAAACGGTGTCAGCGCGGGTGGTAAAGACCGTCATCTGCTCTTCGCTGTCTTCAATAGACATTGAAAATTCCAGGCCTTCGCTGCGTCCAATCCAGTTGCGCTGCATAGTTTTGACCTTTTCCGGCCAACCGGGTAGAGTCTCCAGGTCATCCAGCAAGCGCTGGGCATAATCTGTGATCTTAAAAAACCACTGTTCCAACTGACGTTTAACAACACCGGTTTCACAGCGCTCACAGCTTCCGTCAACCACCTGCTCATTGGCCAGAACCGTCTGGCAGGAAGGGCACCAGTTGACCGCCGCCCGGCGTTTATAGGCCAAACCCTTTTCATAGAGTTTTAGGAACATCCACTGGGTGAATTTGTAGTAATCAGGCTTGCAAGAAGCTACCTCTCGATCCCAATCATAGCTAATGCCCAGGGTTTTTAACTGGCTTTTCATGTTCTCTATATTGCTGTAAGTCCATTTCGCGGGAGGAATGCCATGTTTCAAGGCGGCGTTTTCAGCAGGCAGACCAAAGGAATCCCAGCCCATGGGGTGTAAAACATTGAAGCCCTGCATAGTTTTAAAGCGGGCCACCACGTCTCCGATGGCATAATTCCGAACATGGCCCATGTGCAGATTCCCGGAAGGGTAGGGGAACATTTCCAGGTCGTAGTATTTCGGTTTTGTGGGATCCTCGAAGACTCGGTAAAAATTATGAGCCTCCCAATAGGTCTGCCATTTGGCTTCAATCCTCTTAAAATCGTACTTCTCCAAACTGATTCCTCCTCGGCATTACAGAAAAATAAAAAACTCTCTTCCCGCAAGGGACGAGAGTCTTCTCCCGTGGTACCACCCTTATTGACAAAGATAAAAATGGTGGAGCTAGTGGGATTCGAACCCACGGCCTCTTGAATGCCATTCAAGCGCGATCCCAACTTCGCCATAGCCCCACATTGTCCGCTCTTTAAGGTAACGGATTTACCGTTACAGGCTGAATATCGCCTGTAAAGCTCCCCGGCGAGTTCAACCAGCCTATGCCGCCTTCCACCCACCGGCGGCTCTCTGCTGCTGC
>DATMYR010000056.1:0-35239 GCA_035560815.1 Syntrophomonadaceae bacterium
CTATTTTGGTGGTAAAAAAGAATTATATTTCTATATTTTATCAACTCAATTTGAAGTTCTTGTCTCAATCGTTAATGAAATGCAACAAGAAAAGCTTGCGCCCAAAGAAAAAATACATCATTTTACACATCAGATTATTGCCGCTCATAAAAAATATCCTTATCTAATCCGCCTCGTAATGGGTGAAATAATTAATCCTACAGATTGTTATGACACTATTGTTAAAAGAGTAATTAAAAAGATAAATGGATTTCTTAGCGATTGCATACAGAAAGGCATTCTTGGAGGAGAGTTTAACGCGGATATTGATCCTACAGGTGCTGCAATTACTTTAGTGGGTATAATTAATTTTTATTTTCTAACCTGGCCTCTAAGTCAGGAATTATTAGGAAAAGAGGTCGATTATTATATTGAACAATCACTTAGTCATTATTTACAAGGTATTTCCTCCACGAGGTAAAATGCCCAGCTATTAAGAAGATATTTTTTTTTTGCTCTTTCTTAAATAAACGTTTAATTAAAAAGGAGGTCTTAAAGTGAACTTTAAAGGGAATAAGAAAATTTGGCTAGGTCTAGGGGTTTTAGCTCTATGTATCTTAATTTTAATAATAGTGAAACTCAATTCGAAGCAAGAAAAAACAGTTTTGCAGCCTCCTTTGGTTAAAACACTCAAAATCTCTTCCTCAAATAAAGATTCACAATATGTCTATGCCGGGCAAGTTCATTCCCGTTACGAAAGCCAATTGGCATTTCAAGTGGGTGGAAAGATTGTAAAAAGAAATGTAGAAGTGGGCGACAAGGTAGAACAGGGAAGGGTTCTGATGGAACTGGATTCCAGAGATATAGAGCAAGTAATAAATAATTATGCGGCTCAGGTATCATCAGCTCAGTCCAAATACAATTTGGCTGAAGATAATTTAAAACGCGTTGAACAGCTTTATCTGGCAGGGGCTGTATCTAAGGCGGCTTATGATGACGCAGTCAATTCCGATAATGTCGCGAAGGCTGCACTGGACCAGGTAAATGCATTGTATGCGCAGTATTCGATTCAACTGGGCTATTGTAAGCTGCGTGCTGATAAATCCGGAATAATCGGCAGCATTGCTGCTGAAGAAGGGCAGGTTGCTACGGCTGGGCTGAAGATGGTCACCCTGGTTCAGAATAACGAATTGGAAATAGAAATCAATGTTCCCGAAAATAGACTTGAACAATTAAAGAACGCCCATGAAATTAATGTGGGCTTCTGGGCTTTGCCAGATGTCAAAGTGAAGGGTGTTTTACGGGTTGTGTCTCCCGTAGCTAATGACGCGTCCCGTACTTACACAGTTAGAATAAGTCTTATCAATCCACCTCCTAGTATTCAAATCGGAATGACCTCCAACGTTTCGGTAAGCCAGAATACCTCGTCTGGAAAAATATGGATACCGGTTGCTGCCGTGTATCAACAAGCTTCATCGCCTCAGGTCTGGATTGTTAAAGAAAGCAAGGTCAGCCTGGAAAATATTACCATAACCGACTTCAGCGGTGATCAGGTTGCAGTTACCGCAGGCTTGGGCGAAGGAGATGTGGTGGTGACCGCCGGGGTAAACAATCTGCGCGAAGGGCAGGCAGTAAGGATAGGTGGTGATAATTAGTGAAGGGTTTCAATTTGACCGAATGGTGTCTTAATCGAAAACAACTCATTTATTTTTTAGCTTTTACAATCATTGCGGCTGGGATTTTTGTATATCCAAGACTGGGTAGAAATGAAGATCCTGAATTTACCATCCGGGAAATGTATATGACGGTCGCCTGGCCGGGCGCAACCGCAAGTCAGGTTGAGCAGCAGGTTACCGATAAAATAGAGAAAAAGCTGCAGGACATTCCCGGAAAAGAATACATAAAAAGCTATTCCCTGCCCGGCCGGGCGATTATTTTTATTGATTTGAAAGAAGACGTGGCACCGGATAAGATCAGGGATACCTGGGTTGAGGTACGCAATGAAATTAACGATATGAAAAGCACGTTGCCTTCGAATATACAAGGCCCTCTTTTTAACGATCGCTATGATGATGTATATGGGTGTATTTATGCATTGACATCGGATGGCTATACCTATGAGGAAATGAGAGAAAAAGCGGAAAACATCCGAAGGACTTTACTGGACGTTAAAGACGTTAAAAAAGTGGAATTGATCGGTGTTCAAACCGAAAAAATATTCATCCAGATAGAAAACTCGAAAATGGCGGAGCTTGGCATCAGCTCCAGTACCATCGCCAGTACGCTGCAGGCCCAGAATTCGGTTATACCTGCAGGGATGATTGAGACCTCGTCCGACAACGTATATCTTCGCGTAAGCGGCATGTTCGATAACGTGGACAACATCTCCAATTTGCCGATTAAGGCGGGCAGTCAAATGATTCGCCTGGGAGACATCGCCAAAATTACACGCAGTTATTCGGATCCGCCTGACCCCAAAATGTTTTATAATGGAAAGCCGGCCATAGGGATAGCGGTCTCCATGGAGAAGGGCGGCAATATTCTAAATCTGGGGAAAAGCCTGGATGACACAATAATTCAAATTAAAAATGATTTACCTGTAGGTTTGAACATAGATCAGGTGGCCGATCAACCCGAATCCGTTACAGATTCCATTAATGATTTTTTAGAAACCTTCATCCTGGCCCTGCTGATCGTAATGTTGGTGAGTTTCATGAGTCTGGGACTCAGGACAGGAGTAGTGGTGGCAATATCCATCCCTCTGGTCATTTCAGGCGTGTTTGTCGGGATGTATTTTTTGGGGATTCCCCTGCACAAGGTCTCACTGGGGGCTCTAATCATTGCACTTGGTTTGCTGGTTGATGACGCGATTATAGCTATTGAGATGATGTCGGTAAAGCTGGAGCAGGGATGGGATCGTTTTAAAGCCGGATGTTTTGCTTATACCTCAACGGCTTTTCCAATGCTTTGCGGCACCTTGATCACCTGTGCCGCATTTACTCCTATCGGTATTTCCAAGGGAAATGCATCTGAATACACAGGAAGTGTGTTTGCCGTCGTTACTATCGCCTTGCTCTTGTCCTGGCTTGTTTCCGTTTGCTTTGTTCCAGTATTGGGATTTGACTTGATCAAAATAAAACATGTCAAGGAGGAAGGGCAGGATATATATGACACCAAGTTTTATAATAAATTCCGCAGCATTTTAAACTGGTGCTTAAACCACCGTAAATTGGTAATCATAGCTACGGTAATAGCATTTTGCATCTCCGGTTTTACACTTTCCCATTTTGTCCAGAAAGAATTTTTCCCAGCCGCGACGCGGCCAGAACTTTTAGTCGATATAACTTTACCGCAAGGTTCTTCCATTGGGGCGACGCAAGAAGCAGCCACCCGTTTATCGGAGAAGCTAGATAAAAATAAAGATATTATTAATTACTCGTATTATGTGGGAATGGGTACTCCCCGGTTCGCCTTGTCGGTGGACCCCGCTGCACAGAATACCAATTTTGCACAGTTTGTCATATTGACCAAGGATGTTGCTGCGAGAGACCGGGTAAATACGAATGTCCAGCAATTATTCGCGGGCGGGTTTGAAAATGTGCAAAGCCACATCAAGATTATCCAGAATGGCCCCCCCAGCAACTACCCGGTTATGCTCCGTGTCTCAGGCTACGGTGAAGATAAGGTTCGTCAAATTGCAGAAAAAGTACGAGATACGATGGCTGCTGATCCGAGGTTGTACAATATCAATTTTGACTGGCTTGAGAAAACGAAAGTAATGAATGTCGAAGTGGACCAGGATAAAGCCAGAATGCTGGGCTTAGACAGCCAGCAGATTTCCGCAGCTCTCCAGGGACAACTGTCCGGTACTACAGTATCTGATTTCAGACAAAATGATAAAACAGTAAGTATTGTAGTCAAAATGGATTCGGCTAACAGCCATGATCTGGCTTATGTCAAGAATATAAATATCCGACTGCCAGGCGGCAGTACTGTTCCTCTGGATCAAATTGCTCAAATCAATTATAGCGCTGAAGATGGTCTGATAGGACGAAGGGATTTAAAACCAACTATCACGGTTCAGGCCGAAGTATTGCCGGGAACAACCGGAAATGACGCGGCCACCAATATATACAATCAGCTTGAATCTTTTAGAAATACTCTGCCTGCTGGATATAGTATAGACATCGGGGGTGCTTTGGAAAGGAGCGAGAAGGGACTATCTCAGGTTAAACAGGTGGTTCCTCTAATGATAATTTTAATTATCATGCTTCTGATGTTTCAGCTCCAAAACGTGCCGAAAATGATTATGACATTGATTACCGGACCATTTGGAATAATCGGAGTTGCGTGGGCCTTGCTTTTATTAAAAAGGCCGATGGGTTTTGTTGTGGTACTGGGTATTTTGGCACTAATGGGCATTATTATAAGAAACTCTGTTATTTTGGTCGATCAAATAACCCAACATATAAAAAAAGGGGAATCCATAAGGGAGGCTATCATCGATTCGGCCATCTTGAGGTTTCGACCTATTATGTTAACTGCCATTGCGGCGGTTATGGGGATGGTACCATTAATTACAAATTCCTTTTGGGGACCGATGGCTGTGGCAATGGGTGGCGGTATATTGGTTGCGACTATATTAACCTTGCTGGTGCTCCCTGTTATTTATGCCGTATGGTATAAAGTGGAGAATCCGCTACCACCTACCAATTATTCCTTAAGCTTGAGCAGCTTTGGAGTAGCCGAAATAGATGAAACTACCTGCAAATAGATGCGACTAGCTGCATAACTCTGCAAATGCGGAGTGTCAAAATTCCATAATAGATGACAACAGATGGGTTTAGCTAAGAATAGCCGCGAAGTGCTATACACAATTGGAAATCGAGTAGACGGTTAAAGCTGTCTCGGGGGTTCGAATCCCCCTGATTTTCTCAGCAGCATCCTTTTGCATATCATCCAAGACGTGACGGTAAAGGCATAGTAATAATTGATAGACTGATGGCCAAGCCGTGCGGAGGTCACTTTTAAGAATATCAAGGGGTTTGAGACTTAGGCCTGAAGCTCCTTTTACTATTTTCTTGTACTTCAAGATGCTGTGTAACTTGAAGTACAAGAAAATTAACGTGAGGATGAAGTGTCAGGTATTCCCTAAGATGTGTGGTAATTGCGGTGAGGTGGTGGCGCCTTCACAATCAATCGAGTTGATTTAATCAAACGAAGGTATAGAAGTACAACATGCCGGAGAAATTTTTAAATTCTAACCAGCCATTGACATGAAGGAAGCACGACTAGTATAGTAATATAAATACGCTTTCGGTACTGACGGTACGAAAAGGATGATGATTTATGCGTAATCAAATAATGGCAGCGGCAATTGAAGAAATAACTGAGTTCGGGATAAAGTTCACCATGAGTGACCTTGTAAAACGCCTATCAATCAGCAAAAGTACATTATACGCGCATTTTAAATCCAAAGAGGAGCTGATTGGAGCTATCATAGATGATTCCTTAACAACCATGCGCCAAAATGAGAAGAACATACTTGATAATAACACACTGAATGTTATTGAAAAACTAAAGGCATTATCAGTAATTCATCCCCCACTGACTATTAATATTCGAGTCATGCTTGATTTAAAACGTTATTTCACGGAAGAATGGGTCAAAATTCAACAGCATAGCATTGAAAAATGGGAAACCATTGAATTTCTAATAAAACAAGGTATTGCGGATGGATATTTTCGCTCGATTGATTTGGCAATTTTAAGAACAATTTTTAATGGTGCGGAGAAAGAATTGATGGATCAGAGTTTTTTCATACACAACTCTTTATCTTTTAATGACGCTATGAATCAAGTATCTGATATATTATTCAGGGGTATTATGAATACGGACGATTCGGGCGAGTTATAGAAGGGAAAAATTTTTTCCCTTTTCAGTACCCAAAGTACGTTTATCGTACTACTATTATTAACTCTTGGAATCTATCGTCGTGCGATTTTTTTGGTTAATGAGAAAGGAAATACACTGTGAAGCTTGATTTAAAATGGTTTAAAATTGTGACCGGACTTCTATTAGTCGCCCTTAGCGCTGGCACCTATTTTTATTGGCATCGTGGTGAGGTAACGACCGACAATGCGGCCATTGATGGTTGCACGGTAGTTTTAAGTCCAAAGGTATCAGGCTATATAAAAGCACTTAACATTAAGGAGAATCAATCAGTCAAGGCAGGCGATGTTTTATTGGAAATTGACTCTGCTGATTATACTGTCCGCCGCAATCGGGCCAAGGCAACATTAGCATCGGCACAAGCTGCAGCCAATGCTGCCAATAATAATGTTGAAACGACCATGGTAACCGCTGAATCCAACATCGACGTTGCAACCGCTCAGGTGGCGTCGGCTGAAGTAGTTTGGGAAGAAGCCCACAGCGATAGACAACGACTGGAATCTCTCTTCAATGCTGGAGCATGTTCGCGTCAGCAGCTTGAACAGGCAGCAACAGCGGAAAAGACAGCACAGTTCAAACTTGACGAGATGCGTGCCAACCTTCAGTCGGCAAAATCCGCTCCAACCGTTATAGCAGCAGCTAAAGCCACAAGTGACCAATTGCAGGAACAGGCCAATCAAGCCAAAGCCGATTTGGAACAGGCTGAAATCGATTTGGTAAATACGAGAGTAATTGCTCCTATGGACGGCCGAATAACTAAATGCAGCGTGGAAGTCGGCACTTATGTACAAACAGGGCAGCAACTTACAACACTGGTCGGAGCGGAATTATGGATTGTTGCCAATTTCAAAGAAAATCAACTTGAGCATTTACATCCTGGACAGTCTGTCGACATACATATTGATGCCTTTCCAAATATCAAACTACACGGAAAAGTGGACAGTATCCAAGCCGGAACAGGGGCTTACTTCTCACTTTTTCCAGCGGAGAACGCTACCGGCAACTTTGTTAAGATCGTACAACGCGTTCCTGTGAAAATTATGTTTGAAAGCATACCTGATGATATCCAATTGGGACCAGGAATGTCAGTCGTGCCAACTATTTATACACGAGGCGGGAACAGGCAATGAGTGACATTGCTCCAAATTCATTAAACCCTTATTTGGTATCAACGGCCGTCAGCCTAGCCGCCTTTATGGAAGTACTGGATACTACGATTGCCAATGTATCTCTTGCACATATTGCGGGATCTCTGGGAGCAAGTACTGAAGAAAGTACCTGGGTTCTGACTACTTATCTTATATCCAACGTAATTGTCCTGGCGTTGTCTGGCTGGCTGTCCGCTCTCTTGGGACGTAAAAATTTCTTCATTTGTTGCATCATTGGATTTACAATCATGTCGTTTATGTGCGGAATCTCCACCTCATTGCCAATGCTGATTCTGTTTCGATTATTGCAGGGGCTTGCCGGGGGTGGTCTGCAGCCAGTCCAGCAAGCCATTATTAAAGACAGTTTTCCTCAGGAAAAACTGGGAATGGCATTGGCCATCACCGGAATAACGACAGTATTAGCACCGGTGCTGGGACCGGTTTTGGGCGGTTATATTACTGATAATTATTCATGGCGCTGGATTTTTTTCATGAATGTGCCAGTCGGTATATTATCAACTTTTCTAGTCAAGATTTTTGTCCTGGACCCGCCCAGCGCAAAAAAACAAAAAACAATATCCATCGATTATATTGGACTTGGCCTAATAGTCATGGGTCTCGGCGCGTTGCAAATCGTTTTGGATAGAGGGCAACAGGAAGATTGGTTTAGCAGCTCATTTATCGTTTTTTTTGCTTGTGTATCTGCTGTTGGCCTTATTCTGGCAGTGGCTTGGTTATTGAAACAAAAAAACCCATTGATCGATTTGAAACTTTTTAAGATTCCTAGTTTTAGTATGCCTTGTATTATGCTCTTCTTTATTGGGTTTGGACTTTATGCCAGTTCCGTATTGCTGCCGATGCTTGTTCAGGAGGACTTTGGATATAATGCGACTTTAGCGGGGCTAGTGCTTGCTCCAGCCGAAATCGTCATCATCCTGGCTTTGCCACTCGTCGGGAGCCTGGTAACCAGGGTTCAGGCACGATATTTGATATCATTCGGAATGCTGGCGACCGCCTTAGGTGTTTGGGCAACCGGTCTGGTGACGCCGCAGACCGATTATAATACCTTTGTTTTTGTACGCTGTTTACAAACAGTGGGACTCCCATTTCTTTTTGTGCCAGCTGGTACACTGGCCTTTTCAAAAATTTCTTCGGAAAATAGCAGTAATGCCTCGGCAATTATATCCCTTATGCGCAATCTCGGGGGGAGTATCGGTATCGCGCTGGTTACAAATAAACTTATTCACAGTCAGCAAATTCAACAAGCTTATCTGGTACAGCATTTGACAACAGCTGATCCCGGTTATCGTAGTGCACTTCTCAATGGTACTCAGGTAATTACGAATTTGGGTATACCTTCATACCAGGCATCAACGACAGCTATGGGAAAAATTTATCAGGAGCTTCTCCATCAATCCAGTATTCTTGCCTTTCGGGATGCTCACAATTTTGTCGCAATATTATTAGTAGTTTTGGGGATTACTGCTTTGTTTATGCCGAGTAATGATCCACAGGAGAAGGCTGGCGAAGGTTTGGCTCATTAAGGGAAGCTGAAGAGTACATCCTCGATAAAGTAGCTCAAAGTTTTCACATACGCTTTTGAAACTGGTTGAACAAAGGGGAAGACAGTAAGAAGTTCAAATTGAAATAAAAGACCCATCTATAGGGAAAACAATCATTTTTTGCTGGGGGAACAAAGCATGCGGAGAATTACATCAATTATCTTGGCGATTACTTTCATTGTTGTATCTGTGACGGGTATACAAATGGATAATGTGCAGGATAGGCTCAAAGCCGCAGACAATTCACCAATGATCCAGCAACAAATAGTAGATAGCAACAATAGCGGTATTATTATGATCGTTTCGGCGGGTAAGCTATTTTATCCGAGGGAAGCCCATAAGATTGCTGGATATTTGTTTATTATAACAGGGCTAGTACATCTGAAAATTAACATTCGTTCTTTATTATTTTACCTTAAACGAAAACGTTGATCTGCATGATGACTGGAGTACTCGCATATTACGGTTGTCGGACCCTCGTATAAAAATAAGGCATGTATGTATTTCTGAAACCGCCTAGGTTCTGTGGGACGGTAAGGTGTCCTACAAATATGCCGAGGTACACCATTCCTGGTGGGAGTCCCTGAATAATCTTGACTTGAGCAAAAAGCGATGAGTGGACATTTAGCAACCTGCTTCTGTTAGGGTTCTTTTTATTTAAGTACTGAATTTTGCTATTAACCATACGAATTTAGCATCCGAATTTGATGTGTTCAGACATATCGTCGTACCAGTCGGGCTGTACAATATCAATGTGCCTTAAGGCCCCGAGAGTTGCCACCCTTTCTTTTATTGGAAGAAGATATAAGTTTCACCAACAATTCACATTATATAGTAAATATGGAACTAATCCAGTTAAAACTCATATGATAAAACATAGGGGATTTTATACTTTTATATCAACTGATTTCAAAAATAGAGGGTGATTGAATGAAACAAAAAACAGAATTGACTGGAAAGGTAATATACCCAGACGATCCAGGGTACTGGCAGGCTCGTATGAACTGGAACCCGTTCACCAATGCATTTCCCATCGTATTTGTTTTTGCTGAGAAGGAAGAAGACGTGGTAAATGCCGTCAAATGGGCTCGTGAGAATAGAGTGCCCATTCGGATGCGAAGCGGCAGGCATGCCCTGGCAAAAGATTTTTCTCAGACAAACGGTGGAATTGTGATAGATACCAGTCAAATGACAAAGGTGAAACTTGATAAAAAACATGGAATCGCCACTGTTCAAGCAGGAATACGTGTAGGTGTCCTTGTGAGAAGGCTTGCGCAGGAAGGCATCCTTGCTCCTTTTGGAGACAGTTCCACTGTTGGTATAGGTGGAATAAGCACCGGCGGTGGAATTACGGCTATACAGCGCACAGCCGGAGTAATTTCCGACAATATTCTGGCTGCCACAATAGTTGATGCCAATGGTGAGATTTTACACGTCTGCAAAAACGAACATCCGGATCTGCTATGGGCCATTCGCGGAGGCGGAGGAGGTAACTTCGGGATCATAACCTCCTATACATTTAAAGTTCGCCCTGCTCCTTCTCGAGTTGGAATATTTCAAATAATATGGCCGTGGAAGCAATTGGATGAAGTTATCGATACATGGCAAAGATGGGCTCCATTCGTTGATGAAAGACTGGGTACCATATTGGAAGCATTTTCGAGAACGAATGGTTTGCTCCGTTCGCAGGGAATATTCCTTGGCCCAAAAGCAAAACTGAAGAAATTGATAGCACCTTTGATAGATGTCGGAACTCCTTTAAAGGTATTTGTTGATGAGGTTACATTACTGGAGGCAATAGACTTCTGGGCTCCAAATGAACCGCTTTTCGATGATCAAAATACTACCTGGACATCGGCATGGGTAGAGCAATTCCTGCCCGCAAAAGCAATTCATGCAATCCATAGGTTCCTGGAAAAAGCAACAGGGAGCGAATCCAATTTATTTCTCCTGAATTCCGGAGGCGCAATGAACCGGGTGCCCCCCCATGCTACGGCCTTTTTCTGGCGTAATACGAAATATTATGTGGAATTGGACGCCTCATGGACTAAAGAATCTGAAACCCAAAAGAATATTAATCTTGTTGAACAGGCCCGGCAAGGACTACAGCCCTATGTAACCGGATCATATGTCAATGTACCTGATTTAAATATAAAAAATTATGGTCAGGAATATTACGGTGATAATTTCGCCCTGCTCAGGAAAGTTAAAGCGAAATATGACCCGGAAAATGTGTTCAACTTCGTACAGAGTATTCCTCCGGCTCATGTCTGTGATCACGAGCATAGTGATTCTCGGCGAGAGCCTTAATCCGTTGTGTTAGTTGACATTGATTAATTAGGATATTTCCTTTCCAGTGTAGTTAAACGTACAACAAAACCATATTTCTGTTTTGCATATTTAGATAGTAAAAGGGTTTGCTCAAAAAGGACCGGATTCCCGGTCCTTTTTGATCTTAGAGGTTTGAAGAGATTTGTTAAACGTGGAATTAATGAAATTTTACAATCGAATTAGGAAGAGATAAAGCTAGTTGTCTTATCCCACAGTTATGAGTGATTAAACGGCTTTCTACTTGCATTTTGTTCTTAATGTTGTGAAACACTTCGGGTTACTAGATTTATTATGCTACTTCATTCTACTTAGAGATATATCAAACCATGATAGCATAACTATGGTTGGCGACCTCCACCGAGGGGCTTTAAGGGGGAATCAATCGGGGATAGCGCAAAGAAATCCTATTCGTGGGCGGGCGAAACCTAAATCACGGACTGCGCTCGGAGATACTCGGCTGGTCTATCTTTCGGACGGGGGATTAAGCAGGGAGCCCGAACTCCATAGGAGTGAGGTCGCTTACTCGGAAGAGCCCTATTCTCGAGGTTTTGAGTTTAGTATCTATTGCGTTTTCGCCAGATGTTCATTTTTTCAGCATCTTTAATTAATTCATCCCTTAGATCGGGATGCGCTATATTAATCAAAGCCTCAGCCCGCTGCCATGAAGAACGGCCGGCCAGGTCCGCTATACCATATTCAGTTACTATACAATGGGCCTGGGAACGTGGGACTGTCACTATAGACCCTGGCGGCAGCGTGGGAACAATGCAAGACTTGAGGTTTCCATTCTTGTCCTTGTAAGAAGCGTTGCAGCAGATGAAAGATATTCCACCCTCGGACATATAAGCTCCAGTGGCAAAGTCAAGTTGGCCGCCGGTTCCGCTAATATGGCGAGTTCCAGATGACTCTGAGGAAATCTGTCCAAACAGGTCGACTTCTATGCATGCATTGATGGATATGGTATTAGGATTTTGAGCGATTATCCAGGGGTTGTTGGTATATGATGCCGGGTAAGTAACTAATGAAGGATTATAATTAAGCCAATCATAAAGAAACTGACTCCCCGCAGCAAAGGCAAAGGTGGATTTACCCTTGTCCACGCCCTTCTTGCGATTGGTCAGTTTCCCCGCTTCATGAAGGTGATAAAAAGCGTCCACTAGCATCTCCGAATGGCAGCCCAAATCCTTAATGTCGGATTCAACCAGCATAGTACCTGCGAAGTTGGGGAGACCACCAATACCCAGCTGGATGCAGGCACCATTTGGTATGAGGGGAACGATGTGTTCGGCAATTTTTTTATCTGTTTCGCTTGGAGAAGCGGCAGGAATAACCTCGACATTGGATTCAGCTTCTACGATGTAATCAACCTCGGAAATATGGACAACCTCGTCTGCTCCCCCCATAGCCCAGGGGAGCTTTTCATTCACTTCAACGATGACCTTTTTAGCTGCTTCAAGAGTCGCACGCCCTGAAGCACAAGCGCAGTGGAGATTAAAAAAGCCGTCTTTATTCATCTTAGTGACCCGAAACATAACCACATCGACCTGGTCGTGAATACTTTTTTGGTAGTATAAAGCCTGGTTTCTAAACATCAAGGGATTATAAAAAGCCCGCCCTCTGTCATGCAGTTTGCGATCATAGCCAGAAAAATGCCATGAATTCAGGGTAAATACTTCACCTTCTGGATCAGCCTCGATACAAGCTTGTGGACTTATACTTAGAACGTGGCGAATATTTATATCTTTTAACTCATCTTTCCGGGCCGCCAGTGCATTATCAAGAGCTATTGGCTTGGAATGGCCGAAGCCATAGTCAATCCAGTCTCCACTCTTGACTATTTTCACTGCTTCATCTGCGCTAACGAGTTTTGATTGATATTCTTCTGTATAAAGCATTTAATATAACCCCTCCTTACGGGTAGAGATTTTCTGAGGTGCACAGGTATTGACCGATGGTTAAGATGTCACAGTCTGCAGTCACATGGGTTTACTATCAACAAGTTTCTCCACTTTCTCTCTATTAGTTTCGATTTCCTACCGATCATTACCTTCAAACTACTTCTTTCATTTTTTCTCATGTATTAAAGAAGACTTGTTATGAACGTATGTAAATGAATTTCATAACTTCGTTAACTAAAAATACTAAATATCGGGTTTTACCCCCATCTCGGCTTCAAACCGTTTTACAAACTGGCGGCGCAGCGACGCGGCACGGTTCTTCTGATCGGTACTGTTATATAAGCGGATGAGCATGCCGCAGGCCATTTCATCAAAGGGATCGACTTTCATATGGCGCAACAATAAAGTCTCAGCCTTTTCCAGTTCACCATCGCCTAAACACAATCTGGCAAGATGGTATGACACCTCTACAAACACAGATTTAAAATGCGCGCATAATAGCGCAACATGTTCATCATATAAATCTCCTTCCAGGAAATCACCATCATAGGAATTGGTCATTCTTATGAGCAGCTCTTTGGTTTCTTCAGTGGAAAGTTTTTGTGATTTATATTGCCTGTATAGTTTAGAGAAACTATCCGCATCAGTTTCAACCGGATTGCGGCTGCATAGGTAGAAGCCATTTTTATTTTCGGTGATCAGGGCGTCTTCATTTTCATAGGCCAGACCGAAATGGTCCAGGGTCTTTTTCAGTTCGTATAATGCGGCACGCAATGATGCGGATGCGGCTTTAGTGTTTGATTCCGGCCAGAATAAAGTCGCCAAAACTTCCCGGGGAAAGGTCTTTTCGGGATTAGCTAGAATGTGTTTGAGGATTCCGCTTACCTTTCGCGTTTTCCATTCATTTTCACCAATTTCCACATCATCGACCATCAGCTTGAAGCTGCCGAACAGTTTTACCTTGATTCTCCTTGCTTTCTGCGGCATGCTAAAACAGCACCAAACAAATGTCTGTGGATCGGCTGCCGCTTGGGCAGGAGCTTTCATTATGCGTGCCGCGTTAGCATCGCCAAAATATTTACTAATCAACCAGTTCATATAGTCAGCATTGATGCCCTTTTTGATGCAGCGGGCGCAAACCCTGACCAGAGTAGGGTAATTCATCTCACGGGAATACTCATAGCCGGTGTTTGCCCCAGTTTCTCCCCAGATTGTAAGATATTTTTCCTCCAGTTGATAGTCTTTTTTTCTATAATATAGGTCCGCCAGGTGCATGGCCGTCCCGCACATGCTCAGGTAGTCTTTGTTATCTTTCGATGCTTGATACGCATTAAGAAGCTGTTTCTCAGCTTCGGCGTAATTACCTGCTTCTTTAAACAATGCACCGCTAATAGCCTGGCAAAGTTCAGAAAAACCCTGCTCCGGTACCTGGGCGGGGGACCGGTCCAATTCCGCCGGCTCCAGGATCAGGCAACGGCAGCAGTCCTGGATGGCGTCTACCGGCCTATTTTGCCGGTGGTAAGATTCAACCAGCTTTAACATGACATTGAGATAGAGATGATGTAAATGCGTGCGTACGTTAAAAGTCCAATTTTCATTAAAATTTTCCGGCAGGAATACTCCCCGGTACAATTCGGCGGCATATACCAACTGTTCGGTCCTACTCGGACTCTCCATACCGGTATTTTCCAGGGCGCTTTGAGCAATTGAAGCAAATAGTTCATAATCCGTATGTATTTGGATTTTGTGGTTCAAGCCCAACATTCCGTGCCGCAAGACAACGCTTTCGTTAACATATTCATTAAGTCCCAAGGCCTTGCGCACATAGTTTAAAGTCATCTTCAGGTTGGCGTTACCCAGGTGGGGATCCGCTTCGGGCCAGATTTCCCTAATTATCTTTTCTTTCGGGATTGAACCCCTTTCCATGACCAGATATTTAAAAACATTTTCAGTTTTTTTTGTCTTCCATTGGGATGGAGGAATCTCAACTCCATTAACAAATACGCGAAAACCACCCAGGCAGTTTAGATGGATAACCGGCATTCCAGTATCCCGCACTTTATTTTGCAAAAGTGAAATGATACCGTCACGCGGTATTTCATCCGGAGATGCCAGCAGACCGCAGGCATCTTTATATAACCGTTCCGGGAACCAACGTAAAAGGAGGTGAACTGCCCATTGGGGATGGATATTCTTAATCAGCGCGCGCCAGCAAACGGAATATACAGTTTCGGGGTGCCAATCCCAAAAATATTCCCACTTCCCAGCCTGAGCTGCGCCCAGGGCCTTGCGCAGATATTTGTCCGCGGCATTGTTATCTCCTTGCAGGAAGCACAGCCGGGCCAGGAATAACTGTGTGCCGGCCAGCGTCTGCCTGGCGCCTTTTTGTTCACATTTCCGGCTTAGTTCTTCAAACCACTCCCGGGCCAGTTCCAACTGGCCGGCTTCCATGGCGATAATTCCCCCCACTGACTGAGCGTAGTCGTCCATACCATATCCACCCAGCATAGTTTTTAACTTGTCCAGTATTTGCCGCGCCTCGGGAAGCAATTCCCAGGCGTTTTCCCCGGCCCTTACACGCAGTAAAACCAAATCGAGGTCTGTGACCAGGGCCATAAAAATGTTATTGCCCCGCATTAAGGGTTCCCGGGAAAGTGTAAGGTTTTCCCGGGCTAGCTCCAGTTGCCCTTCCGCCAAGTACAGATGAGCCAGGCGCCGGTAGGCCATCCCGGTCTGGTGGTGGGAGTGATATTTTTGCCCCAGGCGCAGCAACTCATTAGCTGTTTCGGCCGTTTTTTTAAGATTCCCGGAAAGCGTGCAGGCCATTGTATATATGACCAGGGCTTGCCCCGTCCAGCGCTCATTTTCCTGCACAAAGGGCTCCGTCAATAATTTTTCGATCATTTCTCTGGCGGCAGTCAGATTGCCCTGCCGGTACTGGATGATGCTGGAGCACGACAAATAACCGAACTGGAGCACTGGTTCCATCTTTATTTTTTCAGCCAGCAGGCTAAACTGAATACCCCGTTTGATGTCATCCTGCCAGACCGACTGGCTTAATGCCCCCATCAGCACCACCCCGCGTGACCAGGCACTATTCAAAACTAAAGCGGCCTCCTTTATCCGGCCCGATGTTTCCTTTAATTTTTCAATATCGTTGGCAAAGGCATATATAGCGATCATGGAATGCAGTGAGCGTATCTGGAATTTTAGATCTTCTTTCTTACCGGCAATATCCGCCGCATGGGATAAAATATCCAGCGCTTCTGCAGGTTTAATATACAGGATGCTCATGCCTTTGAAATAAAGCAGCCAGTAATCCTCATCCAGCAGTACCTGGGGCAGGCGATCGAGCCAGGTGCTTAGTGCGTCCAAACGACCCTCCCGCACGAAGTAGTCATCACCGTGCCGGTTGATTAAACTGACCATGGCAGGCCAATCGGCGCAGGCCGCCAATTGTTCCAAGGCCCTGTCGATATCACCCTCACTTTCAAGAAAAATAGCAGCACGGTGCCTGATTGAAGAAATATAATCAACCGCGCGGAGGCTAATTGCTTTTTGGCTCAGGAATTCACCCATCAGGTGATGCAAGCGCCAGACGGGAGTTTCGCCTTCGGTCAGGCTCAATATACCGTGAGCATGAAATTGTTTAATGATCGCATCACTATCTGTGTATTGTAAGGCGGCCTCGCACAGTCGCGTTTCCAGGTATGGCAGTAAGGAGGAATCCAACAGGAAATCCTGCAGCTTTTGAGGTAAATGTCCAAGCAGTTCATAACTCAAGTAATTATACAGGTCAGCATCTTTTTGTTGTAATGCTACTAATGTATTATTAATGTCGCCGCCGGATTGTTTGAGCAACAAGCTCAGCAGGCGAAGTCCAGCCGCCCATCCCTCAGTGCAGAAATGAATGTAGGCAACTTCACTTTCCGCCAGTTCCAAACCTAAAAACGATAGTAATTCCCATATTTCTTCAATTGAAAACAGTAGTTCTGAGCTCCGGATTTCCAGCAGTTCGCCCTGGAGTTGTTCATTATAAAGATTCAGAGGCAGGCTGTTTCGGCTGATTAATACCAGGTGTGCACAGGCAGGCAGCCATCGGATGAAATGCTCCAAAATACTGCAGATCGTTTCGTTTGCTTCAATCAGGTAATAATCATCCAGGACCAGGACAATTTTGCTGTCGATAGGGATTTCTTCGCACAAGGAAGATACGGCTATTGACCAGTCACGCCGGACATCTTCCAGGCTGTTGAGAGTGCGCAAGGTTTGTTGGCCGAAATTGGGCAAAACTTTTCTGATAGCATGTATCAGGTGTACTAGTAGAAATGAAGGTTCGGTATCATGACGATCGAGACTGAGCCATGCGGTGGGAGGCCAGCCCGGCTCTTCCGGAAGCGAAGAAACCCAGACACTTTTTCCGTACCCGGCCGGAGCTACAACGGTGGTAACACGGTGGTACAGTATGGAGAGGCCAAGTTCCCGTAAGCGTTTACGTCGAATGATATTTTTGACATGCGGTGGAACAAGCTGAGCATGGATCAGGGGAACTGAAGCCACTGATTACACTCCTCCCTTTTTCCATGGCTTATGATTATATGATTCCACTTGATAGCTTAATATCCTGTATGGATCCCGAATTTTTCATAAATTCAGGAGATAAAACTATTTTTCATTTAAATTAACTATTTTTATAAAAATGACATCAACGGGTCGTTATTTTCACGTTCATTTTACGATCCGTTGATATAATTAACCACGAAAAGACCACCTTGGAAGGAATGAGGTGTTAATGCCGGATCGAAACCCCAGGTGTCATGTCTGCAGGCAGCCGGTTAGCCTGGGTGACCGGATATGCTGCCAGTGCGGCGCGTCACTTTATATTAAATGCCCGTTTTGCGGCCGCGAAACTTTTATTCAAAGCAACTGCAGATACTGCAGGTTTTCACTTTATGTGGTATGCCGCAAGGCAGAATGCAATCAACTCCAAATTATTTCCCCCGATGGCCGATGCAGAAGCTGCGGAGAAAAACTTTACTGACGAATTTATTATCCTTCAACTGGGCAAACCTAAGAATTTTTTAACATGAAGTGAGGTGAACATAACAATCTCATTCCGGCAACAAAAGCAGGAAGTCAGAAAAGCGAACATTTCATAAAATGGAGGGTTGAAAATGAAGATTAGTCTCAGGTGTTTGTCGATCCTGGTAATGACGGTTCTGATGTCAATCTTGGCCTTTGGTAGTTGTTTTGCGGCAGACAACGGGCTGGTCGCCCAATACAAGCTTAATGGAGATTGCAATGACGCCTCCGGCAACGGAAATAACGGCACGGCGGTGGGTGATGTCTCCTTTGTTGATGACCAGGTAATGGGAAAATGTGCGGTTTTCAACGGCGGGTACATTAATGTGCCCAGCAGTCCCGGTCTAAATCTTGGAAACAACTTTACCTTATCAGTTTGGGTCATGGTTGATCCGGTCATGGCAGCCAACGGAAATAAAACGGGCTCTATTATTTCCAAGCTGGACGATGCCAGTAATTATAACAATTATCATCTTTATACCCGGGGTACGTTTGGAGTCAGAGCGGATGCACGAACAACCAACGGTGAAGCCAGCATTCAAAACGGGGCTTTTCAGGATTGGGGCTTGGGCGCCGACTGGTCTAACCTGGTGCTTTCCTATGACGGACAGACCCTTTACCTGTACGATAACGGAGCTTTAAAAGCGACCAAAGAACTCAAAAGTGGGACTTCTATAAAAGCGTCGGGCAACAAAATGAGGATCGGAACCGGAAACGATCTAAATAACAGCGAATTGTTCTATAGAGGCAAGATGGCTGATCTGAGAATATACAGCAATGCTCTGAGCTCTGATCAAATAAAGGCTCTTTACAACGGTGGAGCAGATACTAAAACCACGTCACAGCAGCCGGCAGCTTCTGGAACGGCAACCACTGGCGGCACCGCAACTCCCGGCACTACTCCGACCACGGGTTCCAACGGCGGCAGTGGAGGCCCGGTGACCATCATTAACAACAACACCACCAATATTACCAATAGTACCAATACAACGAACAACGCCAACACCAACACCAATATCACCGGGAGCACAATCTCGAACAGCAACATCGCCAGCAACAACCAGGTCAATCAGACTACCAGCGTCAGCAACGCCACCACCGTGACCCAGTATGTCAACGTTCTGGTTAACGGACAGTCTCTCCAGAGCGATGTCAAGCCTTTCATCAACGCGGACGGGCGTACTATGCTGCCTGTCAGGGCTATCGCCGAGGCTCTAGGCGCTCAAGTCCAGTGGGACGAAGCCACCCAAACCGCCACCCTTACCCTGGGTGCCAAGACAGTGAAGATCCCGATCGGCCAAAACAGTATTTTGGTAGACGGTCAGCCGACTTCCATGGATACTATTGCCGCCATCAAAGACGGCCGTACGCTGCTGCCGGTACGCTCGGTGGGCGAAGCTCTGGGTGCTCAAATTGGCTGGGATGAGTCAACTCAAACGGTCAGCATCAACAAGTGATAAGAAGAAGACCTCACGGCAGCCATAGGAGCTAGAATTAGAGAGATAACATGGTTGTAAATATCAGTGCTTGACGAGTATCGTTGACATCCCGGCTCCAGAGCCGGGATGTCAGACCGTCCAAAAAGCCGAATGCTGATTACTTATGTTGTACAATACCTAGAACCGTTCTACCAGCTAGGGTGATTTCTTATTCAGCAATTCTAAGTGACGAGGTCTTTGTTACTTCGTAATTCCCGCTCAACCTTAATTGTGAGCAAAGCGAACATATTTGGTGCCTGTGGTGCAATCAACGTACCCCATGTACGTCTCATTCGCGGGATTGCTCGTGCCTCGACCTTCGACTTTTTTGCTCGGTCTGCCAGATTTTATATAAAAGGAGTGATCAATCATGCAGGAACAGCTTACTAAACGGCTGGCTAAGAAAAAAATGCTAACCGTGCTATTAGCCTTAATCTTCCTGATGAGTGCCTGTGCCGGAGTCTGTCTGGCTGTCGGCCCTACAGGAACAGTCGGCCCCGGGGCGGGGACCTCAGGAGATGTCGGAACCGGAACTCAGGACACTAACACCACCAATAACATAAACAACAACACCAACACTACCAACAACGCCAATACCGAGATTAATATCAGCGGCAGCACCGTTAGCAATAGCAATATCGGCAGCAATAACCAGGTGACCCAGAGCACCGAAGTAACTAACACCAGTTCCATCACCGTCAAACAAGAAGTCAGTGTCCTGGTCAACGGCCAGCCGCTGCAGTCCGATACACCATCGTTTATTAACGGGGACGACCGGACCATGGTTACCCTTCGGGCTATCGCTGAAGCCCTGGGTGCTAAAGTAGACTGGGATCCCAACACCCAGACCGTCACCATTACCCTGGGCGACAAGGTGGTCAAACTTGTCATTGGGCAGAATTCCTACACGGTCAACGGTGAAGATCACAGCAGCGATACGGCGCCGGGAACTGTCAACGGCCGCACGGTGGTCCCGGCCCGGGTAGTGGGTGAAGCGCTGGGAGCCAAAGTTGGCTGGAATGCCGACACTGCAACCGTGACCGTTGACGGCAGCTCCTCGGGCAGCCAGCAGGGAACTTCTTCAACGTCGCAGACAACGCCGTCGGCTGATTGGCAGGCAAAATTCCCCATTTATCCAACTCAGGGGGATAATTTTAAACAGCCCAGTACCACTGTCCGAACCAATGCAAAGCTATCTTCTTCAGGCCTTTTTGAGGCTAATACCACCATAAATTTGAATGAAGAAAATTACAGCATTAAAGTCAAAGTAAACATAACGGCTATGGATGCGAACGGAAATACGCTGTTTACTGGTGGTAAGGAATATACCCTACAGGAAAAAATGCCTTTAGACCAATGGACGTTACAGCTTCCTGCGGACATAATGCCAAAGGTCACCAATGTTAATATTCAACAGCTTAAGCTTAGTTCGCAGCAATTGGACCAAAACCCGGCTGGCGCTTCGGCACCACAACCGCTTACCGCTTATAACAAAAACGATAATATAAATCTAATAGGAACCTTTCACATGGAATCGAATGCGACCCTGGACTTAACCACCGGGAAGCTGGATGTTCGTACTAAAACCTATGATACGGATCCGGCTTTCGGTTTTACAGGAGCGGTCCAGGTGGGCGTACGTGATTCCGGTGGAAATTTGTTGTGGACTTCCACGGTCCATACTTTCGGTGTCGATTGCCCTGCGGTGGAGACATTATCGATGGGCGCCAAAAAATCCTCCCGGGAGGATGACTGGAGTGAAACCGCCCCCGGCAATATCCTGTCCAAGGCAGTTACCTTGGAAATCAAGCAGGCGCATGATAAAGGCGTCAACTTGTTTTAAACTTCCAGTTATTTAAAGAAAACGCCGGCAGCCTAAACGCTATGGATAAGCAAACCAGAACATTTGAAGAGCTTCGAGATATGAGGATCTCTAGATCTTTAAAGGCCATGCTTCGGAAAAAACCGAAACATGGCCTTTTTTGACGGTCTGAAAGACCCGGAAGGGTCTTTTGGGGTTAAGGGAGTTCTAATGGGGATGGAAACGGATAGGAAAGAGATCTAGACTAGTATTTCCTCACTTCTCTCCTGGCAAGATTACAAAATACAATTAATTGAAATAATAAAAGTGAGTTTTAGGGTGGAGGTTAATTATGATATATAAAAGCATTTTTAGCACATCAAACTCATTGCTTTTCGACCAATATATTGCGGCTAAAAAGGATTTGTTAAGTCTTAGGCTAGAACATTGGATCCGATATGAATTTCTTAGCAGTCAGTGGTTTGGCATTATTATTACAACTGTAATTTTCGTATTCATATGGTGGCGGCTGCTTGATAAAAAACGCTTAATTGAAATACTTCTGTTTGGCTTCTTCATTGCCATAATATCTTCCATCATGGATGGAATAGGTACAGAATTAAATGCCTGGGATTACCCGTATAAACTTGGCCCCATGCATTTCCCATTGGTAGTGGTAGACCTATTAATGCTTCCCTATGTATTGATGTTGTTATACCAGTTTTTCACCAACTGGAAGAGCTATCTTGTTGCCGTAATAATTGCCTCTGCCATTTTCTGCTTTATCATTGAGCCCGTCCTTAAATACACTGGAATATATGAGCCCTATACATGGAAGTACTATTACTCCTTCCCCATATATATTTTGATAGGAATTTTTTGTAAATGGTTGATGCATGTAATTTTATGCAGGCAAGATAGAGAAGGAAACCTGTGCTAAATACAAGAAAAGAACTGTAGAGGGATATTCAAATATGAAAACAAAAAGGTCGGATAAGGCCAATAGGGGGACGTTGGCCCCCCTGTTGGCAATAAAGCCTGCTGATAAACACCTATCAGGGTGCCAAATGAAATAAACTCGTACTCAGATATTTTTCTCCCCGGTCGGGGAACACTACCACCACAAAGCCTACCTCTATGTCGTTGATGCATTCCAGTGCAGCAATCATGGCCGCTCCGCTGCTCATACCCACAAAGATGCCTTCCTGTGCTACAATGGTTCGGGCCATCGCAAAAGCAGCCTCAGATTCAATCATAACCTTTCGGTCGATCTGGGTAGCATCGTAGATTTCCGGGACTATGGCCTCCTGCATGTTTTTGAGGCCTTGGATATAATGGCCCAGAACCGGATGTGCCTCAACGATCTGTATATCAGGGTTTTTAGCTTTTAATCCCATTCCTACTCCCATGATGGTTCCTGAGGTACCAAGAGCGGAAACGAAATGGGTAACCTTGCCCCCGGTGTCCTCCCAAATTTCGTTTGCGGTAGTCTCATAATGAGTCAGCTTATTGTATTCATTAGAAAACTGGTTGGGCATAAAGTATTTATCAGGATAGCTGCGGCAAAGCTCATGGGCTTTCCTGATGGCTCCGTCCGTGCCCTGGGAGGCGTCCGTAAGCGTAGTCTTAGCTCCAAAAGCCTCAATCATTTTGCGGCGTTCAACCGAAACCGCTTCACTCATGACTATTTCAACCGCATATCCTTTTACGGCACCTATCATCGCCAGACCGATCCCAGTATTGCCTGAGGTGGGTTCGATTATGGTTTTTCCGGGAGTTAGAGCACCGTTTTCCTCCGCCTGTTCAATCATTCTTATGGCAATACGATCCTTGATGCTCCCCGTTGGGTTAAAACCCTCCAGTTTTGCATAAAGGGGGATATCCGGCTTGGGATTTAACTTATTAATCCTAACAAGTGGAGTATGACCAATGGTGTCGATAATATTGTCGTACATATGCTTTCTTCCTCCAGGTTTACTATCAACTCTATATTATATATTATCATCCACAGAAACAGTGTGAAAAAGTGTATCCGGTATGACATTATCCGATTTTGCAACAAACTTGAAAACCAGACGCCGTGATTGACAAAATACGGTCAAGTGAGTATAGTTATTTATAATTTAATAATTACAAAGGCATTGACGGAGAGAGTACGTTTCAGCCGAACGTTTTAGCGAACCGGAGACGGTGCAAGCCCGGTACCAGTAGTCTGAACCCGAAAATCACTCTTGAGCTGCGGACCGAACGAGTAATCTAGTAGGCTCCGACGGGTTTCCCCCGTCACAGGGAACGCATATGATAGTATGTTTGTATTGATGGGTGGTATAGCGAATGTCTTTTAAGGCTTTCGTCCCTTTGCGGGACGAAAGCTTTTTTACTTTGAAATATTATAAATGCCATATTTATGGCATTTGCTGAGAAACAAAGTAATGCTAGGCGCGTGCTAAGGGAACAGATTCAGCGAGGCTACCTTGCGATATATCACTCATAATGACTGGAGGAAAAAGCAATGGCAATTAATGAAATGGTAGAAATTCGCTGGCACGGCCGGGGCGGACAGGGAGCCAAGATGGCCTGCCTGCTGCTGGCAGATGTAGCTGGTTTAGAAGGAAAATTCGTGCAGGGATTTCCGGAGTATGGACCGGAACGTATGGGAGCCCCTATTACAGCTTATAATCGCATCAGTGAAAAACGGTGCACAATCCATTCCAACATTTATTATCCGGATTATGTAGTCGTGGTAGATGAAAGCCTGCTGGACAGCGTCGACGTTACCGGAGGGCTGAAAGAGGGCGGTGCGATCATCATTAACACACCCAGTTCCCCCCAGGAGATGCGCCCCAGGCTGGGGGGATGGGCCGGGAAAGTCTGCACCATAGATGCCCGCCGCCTTTCAGAAGAGAATCTGGGAGCAAATTTTCCCAATACTCCTATGCTGGCCGCTACGGTTAAAGTGAGCGGCGTTTTGGAAACCGGGCGTTTTTTAGTGGATATGGAAGAATCCTTCAAACATAAATTTGCTGCCAAGCCCCAACTTATCGAGGGGAACATGGCGACCCTGAAAAAATCCATGGAGGAGGTGCAGGTAGGATGATTCATGCAAAGGATATCAACGAACAAACCCCCTGGCAGGATATGACCCCCGGCGGGGAGATCTACGAACCGGGAACCGCACGGGCTTTCAATACTGGCACCTGGCGGACCAACACGCCCATTTTTCACGCGGAAGCATGTAAACATTGTATGCTTTGTGTTCCATTCTGCCCGGACAGCGCGATTCCGGTGAAGGACGGGAAACGCCTGGACTTCGATTATATGCATTGCAAGGGCTGCGGCATCTGTGAGGACGTATGCCCCTTTCCGGCGATTACCATGGTGAGTGGAGGTGCGGCCAAATGAGCAACCGCCTTTCCGGCAACGAGGCTGTAGCCTATGCCATGAAGCAGGTAAACCCTGATGTTATGGGAGCGTTCCCCATCACTCCCTCCACAGAGATTCCTGAATACTTCGCCCAGTATGTGGCTAACGGCGAGGTAGATACTGAATTCGTAACTGTAGAGTCTGAGCACAGTTCGATGTCTGTATGCATTGCGGCGCAAGCTGCAGGAGCCAGATCCGTCAATGCTACTTCATCCTGCGGACTGGCACTGATGTACGAGCTTTTGTATGTGGCGGCTTCATGCCGTCTGCCGATTACACTGGCCTGCGTCAACCGGGCTCTTTCAGGGCCAATTAACATAAACAACGACCACTCCGACTCAATGGGAGCTCGGGATAGCGGCTGGATTCAAATCTATGCCGAGAATAATCAGGAAGCCTACGATAATTTTCTCATGGCCATGCCGATCGGCGAGACCCCGACCGTACGCTTACCGGTAATGACCTGTATGGATGGCTTCATTACCAGTCATGCCGTAGAGAATATAGAGCTGTTGGAGACGAATGCGGTGCGCGAGTTTATCGGGGATTATCATCCTGAAAACTATCTGCTGAAAAAGGAAAATCCGCTGGCGGTCGGACCGTACGATGTGAGTCCCTATTACATGGAACACAAGGTCCAGGAGGCTGAGGCCATGAAGGCCGCCAAGACCCGCATACTGGAGATAGCCGCAGATTTTGAAAAGATTTCCGGCCGGCGCTATGGCCTGTTTGAAGAATATAGGATGGAGGATGCTGAGCTGGCTCTGGTTCTGATCGGATCAAGTGCCGGAACTGCCAAAGCAGCCGTCGACAAGCTGCGGGAGGATGGCGTAAAGGCAGGGCTGGTTAAGATCAGAGTATTTCGTCCTTTCCCGGGTGAGGAACTGGCTAAGGTTCTGGCGGGTACCAGGGCGGTAGCCGTCATGGATAAGTCCGAGGGCTTTTCAGCAAACGGAGGCCCTTTATTTGCCGAAACCCGCAGCGCCTTGTACGATTTGAAGGAACGCCCCTATCTGATTAATATCGTTTACGGTTTAGGCGGCCGTGACGTAAAGACCGGGGATATTGAAAACGTGTTCGGGCGGCTGGCTAATATTGCCGTCACCGGCGAATCCGGACCGGTATATACCCATATGGGCCAGCGGTCAAAGGAGGACATAGCATGAGCAGGGTTTATAACCTGAAACAAGAAGTGGAAAAGACGCCCCGTCTCACCGGAGGGCATCGACTCTGCGCCGGCTGTGGGGCCGGGGTGGTTGTGGCCGGGGTTTTGCGGGCTCTGGATAATGAGGACCGGGCCGTGGTGGTGAATGCCACCAGTTGTTTGGAGGTCTCCACCTTCATGTATCCTTATACCGCCTATATGGACAGCTATATTCATTCCGCCTTTGAAAACTCAGCGGCTACCTGCTCAGGAGTGGAAGCGGCCTATAATGCTTTGAAACGCCGCGGCAAGGTGGAAGGAACCGTCAAGTTCATTACTTTTGCAGGCGACGGCGGCACCTATGATATCGGGTTTCAATCCCTGTCGGGCGCAATGGAACGCGGTCATGACATGGTATACGTCTGCTATGACAACGAGGCTTACATGAATACCGGAATTCAGCGTTCATCTTCAACGCCTCAGTATGCCCGCACGACGACTACGCCTATAGGTTCTGTTGGACAGGGAAAGAAACAGAACAAAAAAGACTTAACTGAGATTTTGGTTGCTCATAATATCCCTTATGTGGCCCAGACTGCCCCTTTAGGAAATTTTAAGGATCTGCACACCAAGTCTCATAAAGCTATTTATACGGAGGGACCTTGCTTTTTGAACATATTGTCCCCATGTCCCCGCGGGTGGGAGTACCCTATGGAAAAGCTTGCGCAGATCATTAAGCTGGCAGTCGATACCTGCGTCTGGCCCCTTTTCGAAGTGGAGGAGGGAGTGTGGCGTCTCTCGTATACACCGAAGAAAAAGCTGCCCGTGGAAGACTTTCTCCGCCCTCAGGGAAGATTTAAGCATATGTTCCAGAAAGGCAATGAGTGGATGATTGAAGAAGCGCAAGCCTATGTGGATCAAAAATGGGAACGATTGCTGGAACGCACCGGCGGTTAAACTTAGGCTTAAGACTAAAGTATAAATCAAAAAAATATGGTATGATACCTGTAAACAAGGGGGTTTTGCCTGTGGAACAGACCATGTTCACGAATGAGGTCATTTTATCCTGGCTCCAGTATTTTTCCCAGAACGTCCCGATCAACCTGGCAAAACTGAAGATGCTGGACATTACCGGGAAGAATAAGAATATGATTCCAGCTATTATGAACAACCGGGCAGTGCTGGTTTTTACGGACGCCGGACATCCGGATATCTTCTACGACATGTGGAATGCGGAATTAGGGGACTGCGTTATCTGGTACAATGAGGGTTCAGATCCAGCAGGCCCGATCAAGCACGACAAGGTCTCAGACATGATCAACCGCGGGATCAATGCCTCTGCAGCCATGTTGGTTATCAATTCTAACCCTACAACGTATTATCAGATAGGTATGGATAACAACCGTTTCGTCTGTGGCTCTGTTCAGTATGTGTGCCGGGAAGCTCGGGCTGTCATAATGAGTAAGCTCAATCTGGGGGACCAGGATAATATATGTATCATCTCAGGTGAGAGCATCGCGGTTGAGGCTGCCATAATTGCTGCCGAAGGTAGTGTTATTGCGGTGGAATATGACCACAGGGATCGGGATACTATGCAATGTAATGTTGAGAAATTTGGCCTCGCCAATGTAATAATTATTGAGTCTCTGGAGGACGCTATCCTGAATGAGGTGCCGGTGCCGGACAAAGCGTTTATTGTGGCATCTCCCAAAATCGGCAGTGAAATAAAGAGTCTCTTAGCCGTCAATCCCGCTATGGATTTTGTTATATACACGTATGACTTCGAAACGCTGACGTCTCTTCCCGCTGTGTTTCAGGAAAACGGCTTGGAGCGTACGGAAGCGATCCTTATAGAGGTATCACGAGTCAACAGCAAAAACATTATTGAGCCGTTTCCGGCTCCCTGGCTGATCTCCGCCAGAAGCGTGAAAGGATAATAATAACGCCAAAGGTTTGATACCGGTAAGAAAGATATTTGGGATTTTTACTTGAAATGGCATCGCCTTAAGTTGGGTGATGTCATTTTATGATTAGTAAAATAAATCGTCCTTAATCGATATATATGTCTTCTCCTTGAAAATCGTCCGGTGATAAGTTATGCCCCCATCCTCCTCTAATAGCCTTACTAATTAGTTCCAAAATATCAGCGATAGAAGGTATTCTTGCTTGGCCGCGGGCTGCCTGGAGGCTTCCGTCCGGTCTCCGCCAAATGAATCGATAACCCATTTCCTCAAGATCATTTTCATATTCATACCTGCACCATTGAAAGCAAAGATTCCAGCCCCCCGATTGCCCCTTTTTTGCTTCATTTAATACGACTATCCGAGCCTGTCCCATGAAAAATCAAACCCTTCCTCTCATCAAATACTCATAGTATACTGATCAGATAATTATAAGTCAATATAGTTGCCAGAGTTGCCATTCTGTATAAAAACTTCTATATAACTATTTAATGCTTACTATATAATAGGGGCTAGAAGAACGGCCTAACAATTTATTCCAGCGTATGAGCCGAAAATAATGCAACGCAGAAGGGCACATTATATGTCTGAAGGAGGTAGAAATAATACGATGATAGAGGAAGGTTACAAGAAAAGATATAAAGCAGGTGATACTCCCTGGGATATTGGCAAACCTGATTTCAACCTTATTCAGACGATAACAACGATGGACATAAAACCCTGTAAAGCTCTGGATGTTGGGTGCGGAACTGGTGATAATTCTATATGGCTTGCCCAAAATAAGTTTGATGTGATCGGTGCTGATACTTCGGAGATCGCAATTCAGAAGGCGATGGAGGAAGCTTCAAAAGCTAATGTCAAATGTACCTTTATTGTGATTGACTTTCTTACAAACAAAATTAAAGGGGTGCCATTTGACTTTGTATTTGATAGAGGCTGTTTTCATTCATTAAATTCGGATGAAGAAAGGAAGAGCTTTGCTGAAAATGTATCTGCTCATTTAGAAAAAGATGGCCTATGGCTGAGTATTGTTGGCAACGCGGATGAACACCGTGATGCCCCGGGTCCGCCGCAGCGCGCTGCCAGAGATATTGTTAATTCTGTGGAGCCCTACTTCGAAATCCTTTCGCTCGTTTCAAGCCATTTTGGATCTAACCGCCCAAACCCGCCTAGAGCCTGGGTTTGCCTGATGCGGAAAAGGTGTTTTGCATAAATGCTTGGTAAACATGGATTGTGGCGTTCCAGAATAGTTGTGGTTAGGCATCGAATGACGTTATTTGCTAGCCATTGTTTTCCTACAATTCTTAAGAAAGCTATTGTGGTGTATCGACCCTGGTCTTAACCGTACCAAGTTTTTCTTTATGTCTCCTGACCTCGCTTGTGTATTCATCCCAAGGTTTGTCGTCTATGTTTATCCATAAAAAGCACATAACATTGACCTCCTTTTGTTAGTCAACTCTATTTTTTCCCTTAGAGCAGTCTACTATGTCGCATTTAGATTAGAATTTATTGCATAAATAGGTATATTGCCAATTCTTCTACGAGTTGCTTTTACATCACCACTTGTTCAGTAAACTAAAGCCATTGATATAATTGAACCAGGGCAAGTAAATCTCTGGCGATTCTAAAATTGAAAGCTGTATGATTTCGGGGATTTTATGATAAATAAATCCGGCCTTCATCCCCATCAAGCCTCAAAGACACGGTAATTAAGATACCCAGGTTTTTTATATTCTCATCGTTTAGGGCTTGCTCATTTGAACGGTCGCCGCAGATTTCGAGGTATACTTCACCGCCGGCCCGGTTTCGAGTCAAACCTTGCTTGGCTCCCAATTGCTTGCTTTTAATTTCAGGAACTGCTTTGAAAACGTTTGGAGTGAGACAGTAGGTATCAGGCTCAAATGCTCCGCTTACCACGGATTCGCCAAGACCAAAGTTGGCATTGATCACCAACACATCACGACGGTCGCTCTGCGGGTCGCAGCTAAAAGCCACTCCGGATGCCTGGGCGTCTACCATTTCCATAACGACAACCGCCGGCAGCAATTCGAGGTCGTTTATGTTCTTCTTGCGACGATAAGCTACAGCTCGGGGTGTCCACAGGGATGCATAGCAGCCCTTGATTGCATCAATATGTTGTCCAGGCCATTGTGGGCGCCGGTCAGCGAAAATGCCCTTAAGAGCAGAGACAGAGCAATCACTTAAGCCATGCCGAAAGTAGATTTGGCACGACAGGTTTTACGCCAGGATCAAAAGCTGGTCATGGTTGGGTTTGATGTGTTGCAGATACCTATCTTTAAAATAACTTTGCAGGCAAAATAGGCGGGAGCCCATATGATCTGATTGTAGAAATGAATTGGGTATTTTATTATTTAATCAACATTACCGCACAGTGGGCGAGAGAAAGAACTTTGTTGCTAACACTGCCTATAAACAGCTTCTGAAGGGAGTTAAGCCCACGGCTTCCAACTATTATTAAATCAATATGATTCTTTTCTGCCATATATAAAATGGTTTCGGCTGGAAGGCCTGATTCCAATATCTTGGTTGTTTTATGGTAAGGAATTAACATTTTATCCGCTTTATCCAACACTTCTTGTCCGTCCCGGACCAGCTCTTTATAATATTGTGACGGGAAGAAGTCCATGCTTTGCCCATCGACTACTGGAACATGGGGTATATTAACAACGTAAACCAGAGAAATTTCTTCAATACTATCGGCCATTTTTATAGCGGCTTCAACCGAGCGGAACGATGGTGCAGAACCGTCCAGTGCGATTAATACTTTTTCATACATAAATGACTCCCCCCGCAAAACTATTTACTTATGTGGTTTTCACAGATTCCCGTAAAAAACATAATGATAAGAAAATCAAACACTTCTTCTTTTGAATAGCTGATAATATCATCAATTTGGGGATCATAAAGCGCTCTTAACATTCCTAAATAGGTGCGTGCTGCCAATTCGGGGTTTATTTCCTTTTTAATTAAGCCGGCAATCTTACCTTGTTTTATGTAATCTTCTACAAATGCAACAAATTCGTCCCGCCTGTTCAGTAACTTTTGGTGCAGGCTGGGAACGTAAAGACTTATATCTCTAACTAATAACGGGTTTATTGTTATTAATTCATTTTTTATAAGATAAATTACTTGCTTTAATTTGGATACGGGATCTAACTCAGAGTTTCTTACCTGCAAAATTCCCTCATCCACATTGTGAGACAGCAGGGCAATGACTTCTTCGGCTATATCTTCTTTACTGGGGAAATGATTATACAACGTCCTGCTGCTTATTCCCAGGTGATGGGCAATTTCGCGCATGGTCACACTCTTATACCCGCGGTAATTAAAGAGTTTCATAGTTTCTTCTACAATTCTGGCGCGGCTGTTATCTTCCATTCTTAAACCCCTCAAAAAGTATATTTTCTATAATTCTCTCATATTCAGGATTTACCCTGCCAGGTGTTCTCTATCAGTAAGAGTAGGGGCCGGAAAACGATCTTTTTGTTTCCAGGTTTCCGCTTCTTCTGCCTTCTTGCTCAGAAACATACACAAGGGAATTGCCAAAGCGGTGAGCAATGCGGCAAAGATAAAAGTGTCTTGAATACTGCAGATAAACGCCTCTTTACTATTAAGCCCGGAGAGGATGCTAAGAGCTGCTGCTGAAGCATACGGACCTTGAACCTTCACACCATAGATGTATAATGCCCCCGCCAGTTTCTTTATTACACTGGCCGCCATCGGATTGCCATAGTTAACGGTATCGGCCAGCCAGGCTGTATGATAAACCTGACGGGTGCTCATTACCGAGACCAGTATAGGAATACCGATGGAGGCCGCTATTTGACGGAAAAGATTGCTTAAGGCAGACCCCTGCGACGTCATATGCTTGGGAATCGTATTCATCCCCACCGTCATCAGCGGCCCTAACACTAATCCAATACCAATTGCCCGTTTAACCAGCAGCCACTCTATTTCCCCAAAACTGATACCGGCAGTCAAGGTATGCAATTGATAAGTATAATAGACTGTGAGGCCGACGCCGATTAAGCCTATTGCTCGAGCCCCAAATTTGTCAAATAAAAATCCTGCAACCGGCATCATAACCCCCATTACCAGGGCCTGGGGCAAAAGCATCATTCCGGTTTGCCTGGCAGTATAACCCATAATGTTCTGGGCGTAAAGGGGCATAAGGAACAAACCGGCGTACAAACCTATGGTAAAGAGCGAAACAGCAATGAGACTAAAAACCATGATCGGATTATTCAGCAACCTCAAGTTTAAAAGGGGTTCCGGAAAAATCGACTCCCAAATAACAAACAGAACAAAACTAAATCCGCCCACAATAATCAAATTTATAATGTATAGAGATGTCCAGCCTTCCTTCTGTCCCTGGCTGAGAGCCAGCAGCAGTGCAAAGCAAGCCGCCGAGCATAGGATGATCCCTAGAATATCCAGCCTGATATCATTTCGCCGTGGAGTTTCCTTGAGTAGGAAAAAAACCAGTAAAATTGAGGCAATTCCGACGGGAATGTTTACGATAAAGATCCATTGCCAACTTAATACGTCGACAAGAATTCCCCCCAGGGTTGGGCCTATCGCCGGTGCTACCATTGTTGCAATACCGAATACGCCCATAGCCAGACCCATTTTTTCCCGCGGTATAATAACAAATTGAATAGTCATGACCACCGGGATGATTAATCCCCCACCAATGGCCTGGATGATGCGAAAAACTATTAGTGAAGTGTTGCTCCAGGCAATGCCACATAGGAAACATCCCAATGTAAAAATGGCTAAGGAACACAGGAGAGTACGCTTGGCGCCGAAGCGATCACAAAGGTATCCGCTTATCGGTACGACTACACCGGATACCAGGGTGTAAGCAGTAACCACCCACTGTATTGAAGCAGCGTTCACGCCAAATACTGCCATCATTTTGGGGAGAGCTACATTGACGCTGCTGGAAACCAGGGCGGATACAAATACTCCTAAGATTAAGGAAATTAAAGTTAGCCATGGTACTTTAGCGGTCTTAGTTTCTTCCATTGTGCACTCCCTATTTAATATGAATTTTTACAAAGGCGTTCATTCCAGGCATCAGTTTGCAGCCCTGCAGGTTGTTTATGGTTATCTTGATCGGGATGCGCTGCACGACTTTTGTATAGTTGCCGCCTGTGTTGCTAGAACCCAACAAAGAAAAGGAGGAAGTCGTAGCATTAACAATAGAACTCACCTGTCCGGAAAACTTGAATCCCGGGAATGCATCAATTGTGAAATCAACCAGTTGACCAGGTTTCACTTTGGCTAATTCGGTTTCTTCAATATTGGCGCTAATAAACACGCTGCTGAGGTCTGCCACATAGACAATGGGCTGCCCGGCCATGCCTGTTTCTCCGACATTACCTAACTTCTTAATTACGGTCCCACTTACTGGAGACTTAATTACTGCCATATCCAGATTGGTTCCTGATGTCAGGGTTAAGTCTACCTGGCGGGCAATCAGAGCACCCTGGCTTATGGTGTCCCCCTCAGATACATATATTTCTGCTATTCGCCCCGCCATTTGGGGGCTCACGCTAACCATGGAAACATCAACCCGGGCATCATCAGTCTTCGTATAATGGGCCGACATATACCAATAGTAGCCAGTAACCCCGAGGATGGTTACTATACCAGCCATTAAAACGATAATCATCATTAATTTTTTTCTGCCTGTTTTATTTTCAAGTGTGATTTCATCTTCTGTTTCTTGAACGATTTCCTGTAATGTTTCCATTGACAGCTACTCTCCTTGTTTATTTAATAGACTGCAGAACTATTAACTACTGGTTATGTTTACTTTCATTCCCTCTTTTAGCTGCTCCGGTCCGGATGTGACCACTTCCTGACCTTCTTTAAGACCCGATTTTATACCGGCTTTTAAAGCATCGGATGATTCTTTTACTACTTCCTTTTTAGATACGATTCCATTCTCCACGATCCAAACGTAGTTACGATCATCTTCAGTTATAACTGCGCTTTTCGGTATCATTAGTTCAGAACGGTCAATGGCTCCGAGAGAGGTTTCTGCAAACATACCTGGCTTAAGGAGGTGGTCGGCATTGTCAATGAGAATCTTAACCGTAAATCCTTTGCTGGTTGTGCTGGCAGCCTGAGAGATATTAGAGATGACCCCCGAAAAAGCTTGATCAGAAGCAGCAACCTTAACCGGTAGGGTGTCGCCTTCCTTTAGCTTATTTATGTAACTTTCATCCACCGCTGTTTGTAGAAAAACTCTATCAAGGTTTACTACCGTTACCAGAGTAATGCTGGTAGTAGCAAGTTCTCCGGGGCTTATGTTTTTTGCAGTAACTATGCCATCTATGGGTGAAGTGATGATGCTATTGGCGTAATTAGCACGGGCTAAATCCAAAGCAGCATTGGCCTGCTGAAGCGCAGCTTCAGAGCCATATTTTGCATACTCCTCTGCCTTTTTAAAGGGCTGCTCATAACTGTTTTGAAAAACCGACTGAGATATAGCGCCCTGGTCAAATAAAGTTTTATTGCGCTCGTAGTTCAGCTTTGCAGTTTCGTAGTCAATCTGGGCTGCGTCATAATTATACCGGGCTACGCCTACCGCAGCTTCTGCTTGGGACACACTGGCTGCCATATCGTTGGCGTCCAGAGTTAATAAAACATCACCGACTTTCACCGGGCTGCCTATATCAACATTTACAGATCCCACCCGGCCGGTTATTTTGGAAACTACATTGGCAGACTGCTGAGCTTCTAATTTGCCGCCTAATTCAGGCGTCTCATTACTGCTGCTGCTCTCCGCCCGGGCAGTTGTAACATAAACCGCAGATCCTTTCTTATGGCTCGACGCTATGTAAAAAGCCGAAGCAGTCACTACCAATAAAATACAAATAAAGGCGATTATATAATAGTTGCGTTTATTCATTCGCATTCTCCCTCATCCCATAATTTCCTTACGGTTAAAGAAATTAGTTTTACCTTTTAAACTTTTTCACCTCCCGCTGGCGGAACAATAAAAACATATGATTGCATTCGTTTTCCAAAGTAAATTATAATGCCAAATTATAGCATTTACAACTCTCGAATTTGAAAGTTGAACGATTTTCGTAACAGCAGATATTTTATATCTGCTGATTGAATACCTTTAGATGCCTCTCCACACTAAATTGATTTAGCTTATTTTCTTGCTAAAGCTGTCTTGAGAACCGGGCGCACTATAAAAGCTCTCTAATATTCACAGATTCCCACTAAATTTGGATGTGGATTTGGGCAAAGAGTGCATGATAAACTGAGATTGGTAGATATTTTTTTTTCGCCGGGCCCTACCGGCTTTTTTTCATGGCAAGTGTTGGTAAGATTACAGGAGGAAAGAGGTGTATTTATGGATTTCAAGTTTTCGGAAGAACAGGAACTGATCAGGTCAAATGTCCGCGAGTTCGCTTTGAAGTACATCGAACCCGTG
>DATMYR010000057.1:0-2352 GCA_035560815.1 Syntrophomonadaceae bacterium
GTAGAATATAAAGACCAAAAAACGGAACCCCGGGACAGTGGAGAATATGAAGAAAGTTTTTATTTAATCAAAGAAAATAATGTTGGAAATTGGAAGATTGATGATAATGGCGAGAATTATTATGAATAAAAGAGCGTCGTCCATCGGGAAGACGCTCTCTCCTTTATTGTAGGCCAAATGATCTTACGAATTATTTTCGGAACGAGTATAAGCACACATATATTTTCTATAGAAGGAATCTCATAGAGCTTGAATAAGCTTTACACAAATCTTACACAATTAAAACCCTCTAGATGAAATGCTTTTACTTTCATGGATTACACTAAGAAAGAAAGGAGGTGTAAAGATGAAATTAGAAGCTGATTTGCATTGTCATACTACCGCGAGCGGTCATGGGTACAGCACCATAAAGGAAATAGTTGATGCCGCCAGCGAAAAAGGGTTAAAGATGATCGCCATTACCGACCATGGTCTCGATATGCCAGGAGCTCCTCATTGGTACCATTTTACCAACATGGTCTCTCTGCCACGGGTCATGAACGGTGTTGAGGTGTTGCGCGGTGTAGAGGCAGATATTCTGGATTTGCAGGGGAACATTGATATGCCCGAGCTGGTCCTCTCTTCTTACCTGGATATCGTATTAGCCGGGTTTCATGATTCTACCGGTTATACGGGAACGACCATGGAGGAAAACACCGAAGCCATGATCGCAGCCATAAAAAATCCATATGTCCACATTATCAGTCATCCAGGGAATCCAAAGTATCCAGTGGATGTTGAACAGGTAGTGCTGGCAGCCAAGGCCTATAACAAGGCGATCGAACTGAACAATCATTCGTTCGTAGCGCGTCCCAACAGTTTTCCCAACTGCACAGAGTTTGCCAGGATGGCCAAGAAGCACAATATCCTGGTCAGCATTAACAGTGATGCGCACATCTGTTATAATGTGGGCGAAAGCGAAAAAGCCCTGGCACTGGCGTTAAAGGTGGGAATTCGCAAGAACCAAATTCTAAATACTTCTACCCACAAGATTGGAGAGTATCTGGCCTACCATAAAGAGCAGTCTCAGGTTTTGAAGAGAGCCTAATAAAAAACCAATAGCAATCATCCAGGTTTTTTGCAGCCTGGTCATTTCTTTTCCGGCATCAGGGACAAGCCCTGATCTTTTCATTTTCTGCTCAAAGATCTCATTAAAAATGCTGCCCGCTAACCATATTAACGTCTGAAAAGCGTTAAATATGTGGGTCCGGAAAAAGGAATTGCGCTCCATATAACTATATGGTATATTATGGTATATAGTCTCCTCCTCAAGCATCGAGAAAAGGCCTTGAGCTATAACGCTCCAGGCCTTTTTTCGTCTCGGTGAAACTTAATCGCACACCTTATACAGCCACCATTCATGCGTCATCAAATCCTGGTAGATCTCCATAACTTGACCGGTATCCAACTGCAGTCGATAAAACATCTTTTCACTAGTCCCTGCCCACCACTCACCAGTATCGGCCCACTGGTCCTTGATGTCGATAACCTGATGCCAGAAACTATGCACGAAGATCCTGTAGGGATTTTTTTGGAGGTCCTGCTCGATCTGGATTTGAGAGTGTTCAACCTTCATATTATTACCATCCATGGTTTTGTTAGTGATTATATCAACGCCAGTATGGGGATGTCGAGGTAAAATAAGGCCGCTCCCAAAAGGAACGGCTTTTCTGTATTTATTTGTTCTGTCGAAGGTTTCCAGCTTCAATTTTCTCTAATCCTTTTTCAGTGAATGTGCCCTTTATTGCCACACTGGTATCATTTGCATTCAATTGTATTAGTTCTATAAAACCATCTGCTACTAGTTGTTTTGCACTCTCTGCTCTTTGTCTTGGTGAAAGATGATCAGACAATACGTCCATTAAGCTAAAAGCATCTTCTCCATTACTATGCTTAACCAGGTCTACAAACAAACCGTAATTGCGCAAACTCATCACTCCCCCTCACCTTCCATAATTCGTCAAAGCGAAATATTTCCCTGCTATTCTCCTCCACTTACCGCCATCAAAATCAATAGAACCATATACAGCTGGAAAGAAGTAAGTGGATCGTCCTACAAGGTCAGCCACTCCCGATGAAGAAATATTCGACTGAGCTTCATAAAATATACCTCAAGTGCTAAAATGTACCTTGGGTTCTGCAACGGAGGCGTCAACATGATTCATAAATCATATTATTTTTTTATGTCATTAAATACAGCAGAGAAAACCAGCCTCTTAAGAATCATCGGTGTCATATGTTTCATCATTATTATAATTATATATATTAAATTCTTTTTAAAAAAAAGAGCCTTTTCCTTTTTTAGAAGAACAG
>DATMYR010000058.1:0-47480 GCA_035560815.1 Syntrophomonadaceae bacterium
ACTTAAGTCTTGCTGTTCAATTTTATCAAGATCATTGGTCCCCTTTCAGGAACCCGCGCTTCAGATTTCTCTTTCCCTGACCTCGGCGTTTCAGCCTTATCCGGTTCTCGATCTGTCCGGCGCGCAAGAATTATATTAACATGCAGCGGTGTCTGTGTCAAGCTGTTTTGCCCCCGATTGCGGGAAAAATAAATACCCCACCCGTTTTTAGAGGGAGTACTTATTTTATTTCGGCTGACTTGACTCGGAAGCCGCCTCATATATATTCTGTTAAATACCTGCTGTTTTTATTTATCTTTCTTTCCCTTTGCGTATTCTTTCAATATATATAGCACAATCCGGGCAGACCATTTCACAGATCATACAAGCGATACAACTGTCTTCATCTTTAGGCGTAATGGTTGGTGTTCCGTATACACCCAATTTATCGGACCAGATCAATACATCGTTGGGGCATTTTTCCTTACACAAGCCGCACCCTTTACAGTAGGCGGGGAAAAGATAGAAGTTCGCTTTTTCCATAGATGTTGAAATGGATTCCATTTCCTTACTCATTAGGCAGTCACCCCTTCCTGAAGGGCTTTTTCAGCCAAATCTTTTCCTATTTCCAGCGCTCGGAAGTTGAGATCACGCAGAGCCGGGTTCTTCTCGAATTTGTAAGCCAGTTTATGCTCCAGGGCCTCTTTGGCTGCTTCGAAACTAACCAGTTTGCTGAACCCGATAACCGCGCCCATAATAATGATGTTAAAGACCCGGGGGTGTAGATCCCGATTAGCGATTTCCAGGGCGGGGATTCCTATGATCTTCCGAGCCTCTTTGGGAAATTCCTCCTCTGGAACCTTAAGACCGGAATCATATACAAAAAGGGTATTACTATCAGAGTATTCGGCAGTCCTTTCAATGGACCGCTCACTAAGGGCTACGACGATATCGGCTTTAAAAAATTTTGGGGCGCCGATTCGCTTATCACTGACCTGAATAAAGGCAATGGAAACCCCTCCCCTTTGTTCCAATCCAAAGTTGGGGATATAGATGGTTTGTTTATTTTCGTTGTAAGCAGCTTCGGCGATGATTTCCGCAATGGACTGTACCCCCTGACCGCCTTCACCGGCTAAAGCAACCCTAATCAGCGGCATTGACTTTATCCCCCTTTCCAAAGGGACTTTTTAATTCCCCAACTGGGAAGTATTTCTCCATCTCATCCTCCACAAAGTTCCAGGTCTGCTGGGCATTGGTCCGCCAGTTAGTCGGGCATGTGGAAAGTACTTCCACAAAAGAAAACCCATTCCCTTCCATTTGGTTGCGGAGTGCGTTGCGAATAAATCGCTTGAGTTGTTTGTACTTGGCAACCGTCGCTCTGGCTACATACGCGCTATCCGGAGTAATAGCTGATATAAATTCTGGTCCCATAGTGGGATAACCGGTGGTCTCAGGATCTCGCCCATAAGGAGATGTCTCAGTTTTCTGACCCGGTAATGTGGTAGGTGCCATCTGGCCGCCGGTCATACCGTAGTTGGTATTGTTAACCAGAATCAGGGTAACGCGTTCATTCCTTACCGCAGCATTGAGCAGGTGCTGAGAGCCTATGGAGTAGCCCCCGCCATCCCCCATATAGCCTATGGTGATCAACTCGGGCCGTGCTCTCTTGATTCCTACCATTACAGGGGTAGTTCGCCCGTGATGTGTCTGGGTGCTGTCACAGGCGAAGAAATCCCAGGACAGCAAAGAACAGCCGATATCACAGCCAAAGATAACCTGGTTTTGAATATTCAGTTCATCTATGTTCTCTCCCAGGGCCTTAAGTACGATTCCGTGGCCACAGCCCGGGCAGAATTTATGTGGTTTAGTGGGCAAATACCATGATTTTGGCGTTTTTGGTGCAACCATTAATACCGTTCCTCCTTTCCTAGAGAATACTCTTAACCTTATTAATAATGTCATTGTCGATGATGCCCACGCCTGGTTTATACAGATGCTCTATTTTTATGGTTTCTCCATATATTTCCTGACGTAGTAATCTGTCCAACTGACCGTAAGCCGATTCAGCCACCAACAACTTCCGGGCTCCGTTTTTAGCAATGGCATTACGAAGCTGCTGTCCAGGAAAAGGCCTCAGTGTGATAGGACGAAAATAGCTGGCTTTTATGCCCTGGGCGCGCAAGGCTTTTACCGCGTCATCAGCGGCCCGGGATACCACCCCATGAGACACAATAATGATTTCGGCATCTTCGCAGTCACCTTCAACCCACTCAACTAACTCGGGGCTGATTTTCTCATATTCTGCCGCATGGGCCATAACCACTTCGTAAAGTTCTTCTTCCAGACTATAGATATTGCAGAGATGAGCCGGTTCCCGTTCTTCACCAATCTTACCGTCCAATCCTATCAAGGGGTAGGGCTTTATCATTTCAATCCCTCGGTCAGCCGGATCATACATTTCCATGGGTTCCCGCATCTTGGCCTGATACCCATCCCCCAGGATGAAGGTGGGGAAGCGATATTTCCAGGCAACATTAAAGCCCTTGATGATGTAGTCAAAAATCTCCTGATGATTGGCGGTTGAATAGACGATGCGCATTCCTTCTCCATTGCCGCCATAGGTTGTTAAAGTAACCTCCTGCTGCGAATACACAACAGTTCCAGAGGAAGGTCCGCCCCTTTGTTGAATCACGGCCAGCAATGGCAGTCTCATAGCTTCAGCCATACCAAAGGGCTCCTGCATCAGGACATTTCCTGGGCCAGCTGTGGCCGTAAAAGCCTTCTTACCTGCTTGAACAGCACCGCAAGTGGTAAATCCGGCTGACAACTCATCTTCGGTCTGCAAGAACCGGCGATCATACTTGGGTGCCAGGCGGGTCCAATAATGCATAACCTCGTTCTGGGGTGTAATAGGGTAACCGAACATGACTTCTGCGCCAGCCGCCAGGGCTGCCCAGGCCACGGTTTCATTGCCGGTTAGAAAAGCCTTCTTGGCTTCGCCGATGATTTTTTCCATGCTCTTCGAAGCACCTCCCGAATGAAAATTTATTAATTAATTCAGCTGCAATTTGATTTTTACCAGATTGCTCCTGGCATGTAGCGCGTTATATATTTTATGGGTATATTATCAAAGCTTGGGTCGATAAGCCCCTCAAACTTACGGTCAACGGCGGCATAAGCAATTGGAATTTCCATCGTTTGGGCAATATAGTAGATTACCAGATTCCCCTGGTGAATTAATTCCACCGTCGTCTCATCCCCCAAATGGGTATTGGCTACAATAGCATCGACCCTTCCTAAGCTTTCAATGTATTCTTTGATGCGTTCCGGTGAATTGGTCATCGGGCGTGAATAATTTATAACAGCGATAATTTGGAGCTCGCTTGACAGGTCCGCTCCTTCCACCAGGTTCAAAGTCCTGGCTCCCTGGACTCCATAGCCGATATCCATTATAATATCGCCTTCGCGCCGCAACACCCACCTGGCTTGAGGATTGAGCATAGCGCCAGTTTCACCCAACCCGAAAGAATCCTCTCGGGCAAGACCGATCATTTGCAAGCCTCTCTCCTGTAAATACTCCCTCAATGGTCTCAAGGTGTAGAACGGCTCGACTGTATCAAGATCTACCAGGGTAACTAGACGCCCAGCCTGACTGAGTTCCAGTGCCTGGTTAATTGCCATCTCGCTTTTTCCACTGGCATATTCTCCCACATAGGCCTGCACGATTCGTTCCTTGCCGTTAAAAGAATAACACCTCCTGTATTAGCCGCTTTGCTATCACAGCCGATTTTATATAGTATAATTCAGCGGGCAATTATGAGTCAATAATATTATTCCTGCAATAAATGTTACTCATATTTCATTTATATATGTCCAACAATCGCTCACAACCTGAATAATGCCAATATCACTTCACTTCCTCTATAGTTTCTCTCCCGCCAAGCTCATTTACCCGGTCATAAAAAAAAAGACCTCCCGATGGTCTTTTAAAAATCCACATATACTTGCCAACTAATGGATAAGAAAATAAAACCCGATAAGCATTAATATCCCCGGGATGCCAAGAAAGCCAGCAATCAACACGGTTATGATGTTGTACGGCAAAGCAAAGGAAAAATAACCCCCTATGTAATTTACCACAAAGAGTAAAATCAGCCCTACGATAGAATTAAAAACCAACTTCCACAATATCTTTATGGGTTTCAGGAAAAGTTGAATCACAAAAAACAGGATCACCAGCAGTAATAACACCGCCAGTACGACGTTAAAATATTGCATGCTTCCTCACCTTTTCATTTGCGAATTTTAAAGGCAGGCCTTCTCCTGGCGGCTTGCCTTCATGGCTTTTATTAAATAATTATAGTGCTCCTCTGCCGCTTTCATGGTATAGACCGCGTATTGGATCATATCCGGGTCTTCCACTCGAGAAAAAAGGTTCTGTGCTTGTACCAGCGCCCGGTGAGCCTCTTCCAGCATCCTGTCTTGGGAAAAGTTACTGACAGTCTCTTCCTCTCTCGGTGGGGAAAAGGTGAGCCACGTACCTACCCGGTTCATCAATGCTTTAATCTGCATACTCATTCCTCCAGGATAGAAGACAATCTATGCTGCATTCTATGCCTGGAATGGTTTGTTTATGCTACAGGTCGCGCCGGCCTTCAATGGCCCGGCGCAGGGTGATCTCGTCGGTGAATTCAATATCCCCGCCTACCGGCAAACCATGGGCCAGGCGGGTTATTTTTACCTGATATTGGTGTATAATTCCGGCCAGGTAGCGGGCCATAATTTCCCCATCAATATCAGGATTCAAGGCCATAATTACTTCTTTCACCCGACCGGGGACCAGGATCGCATCCAGGGCCTTTATATTCACTTCATCCAACCGGTTGTCATCCAGGAGGCTGAATTCCTTATTAAGAACAAAATAGCGTCCCCGGAACCCACTGCGGTCTATCGCCAGGACATTACTGCTCTCTTCCACAATGCAGAGAACCTCTTCCTCTCGAGTTTGATCCTGACAGATCAAACATGGATCGCTGTCGGTTAAAAATCCGCACCGGGAGCAGGGTACTACCTTGCGCTGTATTTCGGCAATGGCCCGGGCTAGTTGAGTCGCTTCTTCAGCAGGCAAGCGCAGAATAAAGAGCGCCAGTCTCTGAGCTGTCTTGGGGCCGATACCAGGCAGCTTGACCATCTGGTCTATTAAATTCTCCAGGGGCCGGGCTAGCCTCATGATCTACTCCTCCCCGGGGAGTGGTTCTTCCCCTTATGCATTGGCAATACTCCTAGGTCAAACCCGGTATGCTTAGCCCTCCGGTGATCTTGCTCATTTCCGAGGAAACCATATCCTGTGATTTCTTTACCGCTTCATTCACAGCTGTCAGCACCAGATCCTCGAGCATTTCAACATCCTCAGGGTCAGCTGCTTCCGGTTTAATTTTGATGCTGAGCAATTCCTGTTTTCCATTTACCCGCACGGTTACGGCGCCGCCGCCGCTGGATGCCTCCACTTCCCGGGCCCGCAACTCTTCCTGCAACTGCACAATACGCTCCTGAACCTTCTTAGCTTCTTTCATCATCTGGCTCATAGAGCCTCCTCCAGGGTTGAACTTCACGCTGCATTCCTCCTCAGTCTATTATTTCCACAATATCTTCTCCAAAAAATTCGATAGCTTTCTTAACGATCATATCATTTTGCTGCTCATCATCGATAAAAATGACTTCCAGCTTTACCTCCCGGTGCAGCAGATTGTTTAGCACGTCTTCCACAATCTCCCGGTTGGCCCGTTCTTCCATACGTTCTTTGTGGAATTTATAACCTTTGCGAAAGCCAACATACACAACATCATCTCGCAACCCCAGTAGTTTTCCCTGGGAGAGCAAAGCATGGGTGGGAATCTTTTGTTCTTTGACTCCGGCCAGTACCTGCACCCAGAGTCGATCACGATTTTGGTCCTTGCCTTTCTTTTCAACCGGCTGGCTACGCGCCGGGGCAGGACTCTGTTTTATTTCGCTTTTCGTTTCCTCTCTCGTTTGGAGGATGGTAGATATCTCCAAAAAAGCGATCTCTAAAAGAAACCGATTGCCTTCACTGAAACGTAAGCGATCCGTGGTATCCATCATTAAACGCAATGCCTGCATAATCTTATCCGGCGTAGTTAGTTTCGTTTGCCCGGCCAAACTTTTTATGCTTTCCTTCCCTACAACCTGCAATTCAGCCCGCTTCCCCAACAGGGAATAAAGAAGCAAATCACGCAAGTAGTAGGTGCTTTCCCGGGCTAGCTGCTGAGCCTCTTTCCCCTGCAGTAAAGCGAGGTTTAATTTTTCCACCAGTTCAGCGGTCTCTCCCTGTAATGCAGCCTGCAGCATTTCAACCAGAAAAACATCATCCACCAGGCCCAGCACATCCAAAACATCCTCTTTGCTAATATGATTTCCACGGTAGGACTGAACCTGATCCAAAATACTCAAAGCATCTCGCAGCCCCCCGTTGGCACGGCGGGCAATTAAGCTGCCAGCTTCCTCATCTATCTGGATATGGTTACTTTCTGCTACTTTCTGCACCCGGGTTAGAATTTCATCCGGGGTGAGACGGCGAAAATTATATACTTGACAGCGCGACCGGATGGTAGCTGGAATCTTTTGAGGTTCAGTGGTGGCCAGGATAAAGGCGACACCTTCCGGTGGTTCCTCAATGGTCTTGAGGAGTGCATTGAACGCTTCGGTGGTCAGCATGTGCACTTCATCAATAATATATACCTTGGTTTTTCCCTGTGCTGGCGCAATGCGAACTTTTTCCCGAAGGTCTCTGATCTCATCGATGCCGCGGTTGGATGCTGCGTCAATCTCAATTACATCCATAAAATTGCCCTGGTTGATATCCAGGCAGGAAGAACACTGGTTGCAGGGCTGTCCATCAACCAGGTCCTCGCAGTTTAAAGCTTTGGCTATGATTTTCGCCACACTGGTTTTCCCTGTTCCCCGGGGACCGGAAAAAAGGTAGGCATGGGCAGTTTTTCCTTCTTTCACTGCATTGCGAAGTGCCGTAATAATGTTTTCCTGTCCCACGACTTCCTCGAAAGAGCGGGGACGCCAGGCTCTATATAATGCCAGGTAAGCCATGCCTCAATACCTCCTTATGACACCGGGTATGTTTTTCCATTTGTCCAGGGATCTTGATGACTCTATACCTTCTATTCGCAAGGGTTCCGCTGCTTTCCTGCTTAAGCTGGAGTTCCCCTTCTATAAAAAACGGCAGGAATTAACCTGCCTGTTCTACTAATATTTAATGCCGTGCACCTGGCCTCGAGAATATCCTCCGAGCGTTACTTGAACAGTTAACTCCATCCAGGCTCCCCCGCGGCACACAGGATAAATTCCTTAGTGCTGCTTCCTTCCGGACCTGACACGGTTCAGAACGTCCCATTGCGCGGGACCCAAACTTCTACGTCACTTTTTCAAGCCAGACCTCACAGGATAGACCCTCGGCTCAGGAATTCAACCCTGCTGTAGCGGGTTGCAGGTTACAGGGCACCGCTAATTCCCCGTCTAGCACGGCAAATCTATTCCTGACTATACCAGTACAGTGTACTGGTCAGTATATTGTACAATCTTTTATAGGTCTTGGCAAGGCAATTGAAATAGGCAAATTTCCCCTGTGAAGATGATCTCGGCGGGGGTTCAGGCCCCTTGTTCCAATTCCCCCTGGCGGATCATACCAGAGTGTCAATATCCCCGCTGCTTTTAATCATACCTTGTCCTCAAGCTGTGTGATTTACTTGTCGAATAAGCCTGGCCTATGTCAAAATAGGAACAGAACTCCTCCAGGCCGTTGACAAAAGCACCACAGGCGCAACACATGTTCGCTTCGCTCACTAATAAGGTTGCGAATAGCTGCGTTACTCAAGAAGCTGTAGGAGCCGAACTCCTTTTTTACGAATTTGATCGGGGGACCGGGAAATGGATGTCAACCGTCTCTGTATGGGCTGCATGAATGATAAAGGTCATTACGATATCTGTCCCTATTGTGGATGGGCTGAACAAACAACACCCGAGTCTATGTACTTTCTTCCTCCTCAAACCATTCTGCATGGAAAATATCTGCTGGGTCGGGTATTGGGGCAGGGCGGATTCGGCATCACCTACCTGGCCTGGGACCTGGATCTGGGTGTTAAACTGGCTATCAAAGAGTACCTACCCCGCGATTTTGCCACCCGTATGAGCGGCCAGCATACAGTATCAGCTTTTTCAGGAGAAGCGCAGACCTTTTTCTCCGATGGATTGGAACGCTTTTTAGAGGAAGCCAAGACGCTAGCCCGTCTGGATGGGCATCCCAATATTGTCGCAGTTCGTGACTTTTTTCGCGAGAATGGCACAGCTTACTTTGTAATGAATTACCTGGACGGCCTTACCCTGAAACAATACCTGGATTCGCAAGCGATGCCGCCTAGTTTCCCGACTGCCCTCCAGCTTATCACCCCGGTGATGGACGCACTTCAGGAGATCCATGCCCAGGGGATTCTGCATCGGGATATAAGCCCCGATAATATTTTTATTACCGATAAAGGCATCATCAAAATCCTGGACTTTGGTGCTGCCAGGCAGGCTCTGAACCAGCAAAGTAAGGGGCTTTCGGTTATTCTTAAGCCCGGTTATGCTCCAGAAGAACAGTATCGCAGCAAAGGCCGGCAGGGGCCTTGGACCGATGTGTATGCTGTAGCGGCCACCCTTTATCGAATGCTATGTGGTCAGACCCCACCCGAACCACTGGACCGAATGAGCGGAGAATCCTTGTGGCCACCCTCACGGAAGGGTGTTGCCGTCCCCCCGGCCAGTGAAGCGGCCCTGATGAAAGCCCTGTCATTAAAGGCCGAAGATCGCTTTCAGACCATTAAGGAATTTCAGATGGCTTTGGCCTCGGGAGCTGGACTTCCTTCTGCTAAAGTCAGTGCAGCAGCACAGGTGCCTGCTCCTCCACAGCCTGTACCTGTACAAGTGACTCCTCCGCCTGCAGCTCCTATTGTAAGTCCACAGCTGCAGTCAGGTCCTATGCTTATCCCGCCAGCTATTCAACCAGCTCTGTTAACCGGTAGCGGTAATAAAAAGACTCTTCTTATTGTTGGTCTGGGCTCATTAGCTTGTCTCTGTCTCATCCTCTTGGGTGTGTTTTACTATCAATCCCAACCCCAGAGCAATAATGATAAATCCCAGACTTCGGTAGCGGTTGCCGCCAAATCTCAACCAGATGCGGTCGTCAGTGTATTCTACGATAATCTGGTGGCCAAAAACTACCAGGCAGGGCCTGCCGACCTGGGTGGCGAAATGCTGGCCTCCTATTCCCCCGAATCATTAAGTCAGTCTGACATTTATTTTGCCAGCTATCGCATTGTTGACAGTCAGCCGGTAGATCAGAACCGAGCCCGCGTAACGGTGGAAGCTCAGCTAAAAGACTCTACCCAGGAATCAGCCACGGTCAAAGACACCTTCCTGGTTGAATTCAAGGACGGGCGATGGTTCATCGTCCAGCTTATGAATGAAGAACTGCTAAGTTCCACCATCAAAGAAAACCTGGCTACTTTCGGCACAGACTAAAGGGAATGTATTTCCCCATGAATGCTCCCGTTGGTCGCATAAGGAGGTCTGATTCGATTAAGCTTGCTCTTTTTTCTTTTTTCTTTTCAGCCACCAGAATCGCCGCAAGACATAGCCCAGCCCTCCGAATACGATAAGCCAGGGTATCAGTGTAACCAATACAATAAACAGACCATTAATAAAACGGAGCAACTGTCCCAAGCTATTAACAAAGCCCTGGCCAGCCTTGCCCAGCGTCCCTTTCGGTGGCGACAGGGAGGCAACACCTGTTTCTTCTAAAGAAATCGCAAAGACCGTATAATCGACCTGATTATTTAAAACATTCATCCGGGCTTGCAACGACTCCCGCTCCCCTCTAACCCGGGCTATTTCCTTTTCTACAGCCAGGAGGTCCTGGATATTGCCAGTATTGTTCTTCAGGAAAGCCCCCAAACGTTCCTCCTCCTGAGAAAGAACTTTGGTGCGCGCATCGGTATCATAGTATTCTGTGCTGACATCCTGCGAACTTTTACCTTCCTGTTTAACTTCCCCCAGTCCTTCCAGATAACTTACCATACTGTTCGCTTGTTGTTCCGGCACTTTGACTACCAGATGAGCTTCGAACCCCTCCTCTTGTTTCGATACTTGGCTCTCTACCAGGTAGCCCTTTAGCTGTCCGGCTTGGTCGATAATGCCGGTGCTGACTTTGCGGCTGTCCTTCACCTGAAGCATGAAAGTCCATTGATGGGTAAGTTTTTTGGCCGTATCGGCCACATCCTGGGGAGTGCTGCTCGGTTTTGCTACATCTTGTTCCGGGGCGTTTGCCTGACTTTGAAATTGTGCTGTTGAATTTTTCCCTCCCAAAGAGGAAGGGGTTGAAGCACATCCCGCCACTGAAAAAAGCAGGACCAGCATCGTGCACAGACTGGCAGCAATTTTCCACCCATTAGTTTTCTTTCTTCCCTGGCTCCACAAAAGGAATCCCCCCTCAACGCTTCATTAATAATAGAAACAAAACTGTTCAAAAATACCCTACAATGAATATACTACCCTGACCAGTATTTCCTTTCCTTTATTTGCCGACAATGTTTTTTCGTCAGGAAAACAGATAATAGCAAAAAAATATTCCTTATTCTTTGCTTTTACTCCAAAGCAGGAATTTTATGAAACAAAAGCGAATCTATCCACCATTCTTATCCTGTTCAGCGCATCTCTTGAAAATCGTTTTCTTTCCAGTATTTAAGGGGGCCTGAAGTGAAAAATTTCCTGGCTGCAGGAGGGAGGTGTACCTCATCAAGCTGCGCCTATCCCTTGTAATAGGTGCTGGCATAGACTCAATGTTCGAATAAACAGTCTGCCTTTCTCATCATGATACTGGGAGTGATATTCATTTTTAATCTTTTTAAAAAGAAGAAAAAAGAAAAGCCAGCTCACTTTCACAACATTTATAGACAGATGAATGGGCTGCTAAATATCGTTCCTGGTAACGCTCAGGATATTGGTAGACGGGAGGAACAGCAGGATTCTTTTCTCTTTTCTGATATGGAGAATCCTGAACTAGTGGCAAAGATTGGTGTTCTTGCCGTTTTAGCCGATGGTATGGGTGGCCTGAAGATGGGAAGAGAAGCCAGCACTTTGGCAGTGCGAACTTTCCTGGTGGAATACAGCACAAAAACTCCTGAGGAGACTATACCCGAAGAGCTTAAACGCTCCACTCTGGTAGCCAACGGAGCTGTGTTTGATATGGCTACCCGGTCCAATCTGGCTTGGAATACAGGCACCACCCTGGTTGCGGCGGTAGTTGACCTGGATGAACTTTACTGGATTTCGGTCGGAGACAGTCATATTTACCTTTTCCGGGATCAGACCCTCACCCAACTCAACCGGGACCATAATTATTCCTACCAATTACAGACTCAAGTTTCTCAAGGTATTCTAACTCAGGAGGAAGCTGATGTTCATCCGGAAAGAAATGCTCTGACTTCTTTTCTGGGCATGGATGTACTGGGAGAAATCGACCAGAACCTGCAGCCTATCAACTTGAAACCCGGAGATCGGATCCTTTTGTGCAGCGACGGGTTGCATGGTGTACTCAGCCCCGAAGAAATTATTCAAGCTCTGGGCTATCCCGCCCAGGAAGCGGCTGAGCTCCTGCTTACTCAGACCCTGTCCAAAAGCCTCCGGCATCAAGATAATGTCACTGTTGCCATTCTTGCCTGTGAACCGTCAAGCTGACCATTTTTAAAAAAGGAGTTAAATGTATGAAAAAAAGGATCAAGCTGTTTGATATTATGCTCTTTCTTTTTTTCCTGGTTCAGTTCTCCTATGCCCCTCCGGTATTTGCGGGGCAAGTTGAAGATGCCACGAAAAGCATCGTCCGAGTCGTAACCTTTGACGACAAGGGCAACCCGATTGATCTGGGCACCGGCTTCGCTGTAGGGGCCAGTGAACCGATTAAATTTATTGTTACCAATTATCATGTTGTGGCTCCCAACCTCTATGGTGTTCAAATTTTCCGGTCGGCTGATGACCTGATCCCTGCTGATGTTTTTCAGGTTCTGCCGAATTCCGATGTAGCCATTCTGCAGCTGCGGTCGCCCTTATATCAGATTCCTCCTTTGCCTATCGCAAACCAATCTATGGCTTCTGGTGGTGAAGATATCTATACACTGGGCTTTCCCGGAGGCGAGATCAGCGACTGGATGACATCCTATGCCAAAGACGTAACCATAACCAAGGGCGTCATCAGTAAAAAGACTACCTGGAACGGCACCAATGTCTACCAAATTGATGCCCCGATTAACCCTGGTAATTCAGGCGGTCCCTTGATTAACAAGGACGGCGAGGTCCTGGGAATTAATACCTTTACCATGCGCGACAAGGCCAATATTAATGGCTCTGTTTTTATCGATTATATGAGTGATGTTCTGGACAGCCGGGGCATCTCTTACAAGAAAGCTGGTTCAAGCGCAACTACAGCCACTACAACACCCGCCGCAACAAGCGCTTCTACCCCGGCGGCGACCACCACCGCCCCGGCGACTGCGCCGAAAGCGGAAGAAAAGAAAAGTAATAACTTGCCCATATTCCTGGGCATTGGCGGTGTAGCTGTTGTTGCGATTATCGTATTGGTGGTGGTCTTGACCAGTAAAGGCAAAAAGACTCCCCCCATGCCTCTAAACGCCAGTCCGGTTCCCCCTATGCAGAACTTTGTGCCCCCTATGTCCTCCGGGGTTGATAGTTCTCCGGTTACTACTGCGGCTCAGCGCCAGACCAAGCCGCGCGCAGTACTGAAAGGCGTATCCGGTCAATTTGCCGGACAGGAAGTGGATTTCAGCACCGGTTCGGTGTCCATCGGTAGAGATCCTCGTTTATGTCAGGTGGTTTTTCCACAAACCGAGACCGATATTAGCCGTAAACACTGCACCATTCGCTTTGATGCTGGCAGCAAGACTTTTACTCTGGAGGATTCTTCCTCAAACGGGACCTTCCTTTCCTCCAATGAGAAGCTGGAAACGGGGCGTCCTTACACCCTCAAATCCGGAGACCGTTTCTATGTAAGTGATCCCAAACAGGTCTTTACGGTGATGATTAATGAATCTTGAACCAGCAAGTATTAGCCAGGCGGGCGGAAGGAAGATCAACGAGGATAGCTGTGCAGTCTTTCACCGCCCTCCGTATAGCTGCTTCGTTGTAGCCGATGGCCTGGGGGGGCATGGATCCGGAGACGTCGCCTCCCAGGCTGCGATAAAAGCTATCGCTTCTTCCTTTTCCTCCCAGCCTGACTACAGTGCTGAGAAGCTGAACGGCTATATCGAGGTAGCCCAACGGGACATACTGCTGCTGCAGTCCAGCCAATCCCGTTACCGTAATATGCGAACCACGGTGGTCCTTCTGGTCAGCGATGGCCGGCAAGCAGCCTGGGCTCATGTCGGTGACTCACGGCTTTATATGTTCCGAGACTATAAACTGCTGGCCCATACTCTGGATCACAGTGTACCCCAGGCTCTGGTGCGCATGGGCGAGATTACTTTTGAACAAATTCGTTTTCATGAAGACCGGAATCGCTTGTTACAAGCCCTGGGCAGTGAAGACCCTCCCAAAATCGAAACTCTCGCCCAGGCTGTCGACCTGCAAAAAGGCGATGCTTTTCTACTATGCAGCGACGGCTTCTGGGAATGGGTTTTGGAAGAAGAGATGGAGAAGACCCTGGCCCGCGCCAAATCCCCGGCCCAGTGGCTGGAGTTTATGGGCCAGATCTTGCTCGGGAAAGCCAAGCCCGGTCATGATAATTATACGGCGGTCGGAGTTTATGTTTCCTGACCCCTGTGCCCAGAATCCTGAAACTCATGTGGAATGGAGGAGAAAGCATGCAATTGACAAGGTGTGATAACGGTCATTACTATGACTCTTCAAAACACAGTTCCTGCCCCCATTGTGGTGTTCAGAACCTTGATATCGACTTTCAAAAAACCATGGCCCGCAAGCCAGCGGGCGTAGAAGGCGGCCCGGCCGGCATCCAGGCCGGCGCAGCACAGGGCGGGGAAGCGCGAACAGTGGGTGTTTTGCACAAAAAACTGGGTATCGACCCGGTAGTAGGTTGGCTGGTATGTATTGAAGGCCCGGAACGAGGAAGAGATTTTCGTATTCATGGTGAAAAGAACTTTATTGGCCGCTCCGAGAAAATGGACATCCCGGTGGTTGGTGATGAAAGCATATCCCGGGAAAACCATTCTATCGTCAGCTACAATCCCAAAAAGAATATATTCCGCATCTATCCCGGCGATTCCCGGGGACTGGTTTATCTGAATGAAGAAGAAGTTATCAGCCCGGTCGCACTCAACCCCTATGACATCATCGAACTGGGTCAGACCAAGCTGTTATTTGTACCCTTCTGTGGGGAGAGATTTTCATGGCAACAAGAACCTGCTTCAGACGAAGACAACTAGGCTGCTGGCTTGCCGGTTTTTTACTCCTTATTGCATTTTCCCTACCGGCATCACTGGTTTCCGCCACCCAGGACATCGCTCAACTGAAGGTCAGGGAAGCCTATGCCAACGGCTCATCCCTGCGGGCCTATTTATCTGTTCGAGACGCTCAGGGTCAAGTACTGGAGAACTTGAGCGACGGACAGGTTGCGGCTACCCTGGGCTCTCAGAATCTAAGTATAAAAAACTTAAAGCAATTCAAACTGACCGGCGACGGTGTCGGTTATATTTTCCTGGTCGATATTTCCAAGTCATTGAATCAGACTCAATTTCGCCAGATGAAGGAAGCCATGCAGCTATGGGTTGATGGATTAGGGGAGAAAGACCGAGTTACGCTGGTCACCTTTGGAGAAACGGTTAAGCTTATCGAACCAATCTTTACCAATGATAAGGTCCTCCTTCATGATAAAATTGCTTCCTTGGCCCCCACGGACAACAGTACGCTGCTCAATCGCGCTCTGAAAAGGAGTCTTGAGACCGGCCAGATTGGCGGCCCGGATTTTCCTGAACGAAGAGCCCTGATTATCATCAGCGATGGAGAAGATACGGAGAAAACCGGGGGAGCTGTTAAGAAAGAACAAGTTCTGCAGACAATCGCCGATCATCCTCTGCCTATCTATGCCATGGGGACCTATAACAGTTCCAGCAAGAGAGAAAACCTGGATATCCTGGCCGAATACACCCGCGAATCAGGGGGCGAATACTATGAAATAACCCAGCAGGATCTGGGCTCCATGTATGAGGGAATCAAACAGGATATTTTTGCTGCCTATCGGGCTGACTTCATCGGCCAGAACTTGCCGGCCGATGGCCAGGTGTATAGGCTAACTGTTACCATTACCGGACCCAGTGGGCAGACCATTAGCAACGGCCTGGATCTACGGATGCAAGCAGGTGCCGGAGATAAAAATTCCTCGGGAAACGATAATAAAGCCCTTCCGCAGCCATCTCCGCCAGTAAGCCAGAGCTCTGGGTCATCCCATAAATTACAGATCTATGGTGGCATTGCTCTGGGGATTCTCATAATAGCCGCCCTTTCCTTCTACCTGGTGAAACGAAGGAGCTTCGCTGCAGAAAATACAAATACTGCCCCGCTAATGTCAGCCCATCAAGGAAAAGGCAGCCACATTCCCGCTTCGGCTCCTGCTCCTCTTCAAGAAGGCGGGACGGAACCTCCAGCTTTCATGGTGAAGATAACTTTCATGTCCGGAGGAGACAGCGCACAGTCTTTTGATCTGGCAGTCTCTGACAGCATGATCATCGGCGGGTCCGCAGATACTGAGGGACTTTCCCTTCCTGATGAAAAAATTGCTCCCCAGCATTGTCAGCTCGTAGTTCGCGAAGACCAATTGCTTATTGAGAACCTGGCTGAGAATCATGACACACTGGTTAATGGTGTTCCGATCAAAGGCCTTTATCGCCTCCAAAGCGGTGATGTTATTTTGCTTGGCGCCACCCAATTCCGTATCAGCTTTTCATAAAACAGTTATTCATGGTCAGATAAAGATAACTTATCATTTTAATGTGAAGGAGAAAGCTATATGAAAAAAAGACAGCTGTCCAAACCATTATGTCTACTCCTGCTTACCTGTCTACTTTTTGTGACCGTATTGATCCCTTCGAGACCTGTCCAGGCTCAATCAGGAATCAGTATCGTTGTCCATGGGAATTACCTGTATACTGATGTTGCCCCCATTATTATCAATGATCGCACCCTGGTCCCTATGAGCGCCATATTTAATGCTCTGGGAGCACAGGTTTATTGGGACTCCAACACACAAGAGATAAAAGGCTACCGGGGAAGCGACGAAATTATTCTGCAAATTGGCAACAACCAGGCTGTGGTTAATGGAAGCGTGTTCTCTCTGGACACACCGCCTATTATTTATTATGACCGGACCATGGTTCCGGTTAGCTTTATTGCTACCAGCCTGGGTGAGTCGGTTCGTTGGGATGAATCTACCCAGACCGTATATATTGGCGGGGATACTTCCACCTTGAGTGAAAACCAGGCCCTGGCTCGAGTACGCCAGGTTGCCAACCTGGGAAATGGTGTAGGCTATCTGGTTGACAGCTCTGAAATACGCAATGGCAGCGACTATTACATCGTCAAAGCTTACGTTACCGTTGACGATGGAGGTTCCAGTCATATTTCAACAGTGGGCTGGTACTATGTTGACAAAGCCGACGGCAGCGTCTATTCCTGGGATATGACCGATGACTCATTGTCCTACCTGGGGTAACCAGGGGTAAAGCAGGAAGCTCATGAAAGAAGACTCGTAACGAGTCTTCTTCTTTATGGGCGAAAATATCATCTATGTTGTATTTGCGTGGCACTTTTCTCAAACCAATATCTTCTAGACTGCACCAGAAGTTCTTAAACACCGGGTGGCAGCTTTTCTTCCATTAAGCTGCGAAGACTGATGGTACTACCGTCCACAACAAATGTCCCGTCTCCATTGGCGTGGAATGTCCTACGTTCTGTCCGCTCCTGATCGATCCAGGCGCGTACCCCCTGCAAAACGAAAATACCTTTCGCCTTCTTTCTTTATTGCCTTGTCGCCACCATTATACTCCTAATTTATACCATTAAGACTGTTTTAAATTTGTCAATTGTGACTCTCGGATCAGACCATCTTAACCGTGATTGAAAAAATTATTTAAATAATGATTTGACCCATATTACATCATCGTGAGTTATACAGGAGAACACACGCAGAAGAAATATATATATCGCAGCGGTTAATAAGAGATGTAAATATATTAAGGTGGGATCTACAAGGTTTAAATCTTTCAACAGAACTGTAATGCCTATTGCACCGATTATACATAATATTGATTTAACGATTCCATACACGTCGATTCTTAAGTTTGTAACCCTAATAAGTCTGTTTAGACTCAGGGCAAAATTCAGTGTCTTGGTAAAATAAGTTGTAATAATATACCCGGTGATAGCATACCTGGGGAGCAGCAAATATGTCATAACAACATTAATTAACGATGTGAACATATTGTACCGCATTGAACTAACCTGTTCGTCTATGCCTTTCAACATATTATCCACGATATTGTCAAGATACATAACTGGAATTAGCGGTGCCAGCATCATAATGAAATAGGCTGCATCAGTGTTATTGTAAATTGTCATTCCGAGCTCTTTTGAAAAACGCCAGAACAACCAGGTTACACCTATGGACAAAAGAACACCCAAATTGAAAACGCGGGCAATGATATAGTTGAGCCGGTTGCAACTATTGCTTGCTTTACATTCGGCCAACTCCGGAACTATGAGATCAGAAATCGCATCAAGCAAAACTGAAGGGAACATTATTACCGGCATGGTCATGCCCTGAATTACGCCAAATGTGGAAATAGCTGCTTCACTGGACTCACCGCTCTTTTTTAGTCCATAGGGTATCAATAATTGCTGAATGGTTCTTACAATAGCTACAATATAGGCGCTAAATGCAACGGGCAGGGCTATATGGAGCATTCGTGATAGGAGATGGGGCCCAACCTGGCCGGTATTATTGACTCCTGTCCGATCTGTGCTGTAAAGCAAGAATAAAAATAAGAATGAACCAAATTCCCCTACACAAGCCCCTAAAACTACGGCAGCGCAGGCGTATTCAAGGCCCTTTGGTAAAAATATAACGAGGCACAATATTGTCGCACCTATCTTTATAAGCTGCTCTAAATACTGCACAGCCACTGTTTTTATTACTTTGCGTACAGCGATAAAATACCCGTTTAAAACAGAAGACAGTGAGATAAAGGGCAGGCTAAAGGCAAAAATACGCAGCGATAATATGGTTCGCGTGTCATTAAGCCAGCAGGTGCCAATATATTCTGAGTTAAGGTTTACTATTATCATAGAGGTAATACTGAATATTGCGCCGTAGGCTAAGCAATTTTGTACAGCCTTAATGGCTCCCGCCGGTTTTCCTGTTCCCATTTCCTCAGCGACTAAGCGGGTGGTGGCAAATTTGATGCCCGATATCGAAAAGATGATAGCCAAAAAATAAATAGACGTTATTAATTGAAAAAGCCCCATACCTTGCGGACCAAGTCTATTAGAAAGATATACTTGGAAGGATATGTTTACAGTACGTAAAATCAACGACGTTACGGTCAACATTAGTAAATTTATAAATATTACCTTTACTTTTTTCAAAGTCACACCACTTTAATATTCATTTAGTTAAACCTATTGTCCGAACCTTCTATTTATACGCTGTCGAGAAGTATGAGGGAGAATCTGTTGAGAATCAACTCGATAATCCGGAGACTCAAAATAAATAAATCCCCTGAAGACATCCACAAACATTGTGGTTATCTTCAGGGGACTTTCTTTTTATTCTTGGAGTAGGCGGCAGAACTTTTCTTATTGTTTCCCCTCGACAGTTGGCCTGGAAAACGATGCTTTCTCAAGCTCAATCCTGAACGAAAGTGGGCTTCGTGTGGCTTTTATATTTGTGGAATTGACCCCGTTTTGACAACAACCAGGGGGGATTTATCCCCAGCTCTTGCCCCGTAAATGCTTTTATCCACAGCCCCATCAAAATGAAACGAATTCAAATCAATTCTATTTATATTCTTTACATTTTGTCACTAGTTCTTTTCTTTCTTTTCATTCAATCTCCCGGAAAAGGAACTTCCTGACCGAGAGTATTTTTTTATCCACAGGGCTTGTGGATAACTCCCAAGGCCTTATCCACGCCTAGGAAAGGGATTCATTTTACTCTGCTTTCCAACCTTTGCTCACATGAGCTCCATCGCAGAAGGGTTTATTGTTGCTCATCCCGCAGCGGCACAGCATAAATTGATGATACTCTTTGATTAGTTTTCCCTGGGAGTTAAAAATCTGTGACAGCCCTTCAATCAAGAGGGGACCGTTTTTGATCACTCTTATCTTAGCCAGGGATGGTTCCCCTTTTTTGTAGTTTACCCATCCAGGCCCCTGAGCTGTTTGGGGGTCAACTTTAGACCCTTCAGGAAGTTCGTATCGGAGAGCGCCTGTGGGACATGTGTCCACTGTTTTTATTATTTGCTCCGCACTGGCAGCCCGCATGTCAACCCATGGTCTCTCCTGAGGCTTAAAAACCCGGGGCAGACCTCTCCAACAAAAGCCGGGGTGGGCGCATAGCTTCGCATTCCAATATACAATGAGGTCATCCGTCCGATATTCTTTAACTACATCATCGGCTAAACGGGCCTGGTTGGTGTGATCTTGATTATTCTCCAAAAGCACAACCCCCTTTTTCCTTATCAATATACCATATTTTTCTTATTTACCCGGTCAAATGTTGTCTTAAAAAAGTGGCCGTATAGCTGTTTCGGCCAGACGGGAAAGGGGCGCCGGGTAGAGGCCCATGATTACTGTTCCCAAAAGGCATGCCAAGATCGCTAATCGAGCCTGCAATTGCAAGGTTAGCGGAGTTTCTTTTTGAGATGCCTCCGTGTACATGACCCGGGCCACGTTCAGGTAGTAGTAAACGGATATCATACTCATGACTAGGCCCAGGAAAGCCAACCACAGATACCCGGCCTGCACAGCTCCGGAAAAAAGATAGAATTTTCCAGGAAATCCCGCCAGAGGCGGGATGCCCGCCAAAGATAAAAGACAGGCGGTCATGACCGCCGCCAGAAGAGGCGACCGCTGACCCAGTCCGCTGGCCGCCTTTATTTCCGTGCTGCCCGTATCCACCTCCACCGCGGTGGCAACTGCGAAAGCGCCCACGTTGGCGAATACGTAGACCATGGCGTAGAACAAAACACCTTTCAGGCCATACGCATTGTTGGCAACTAGTCCCACTAGAATATACCCAGCCTGGGCAATGCTGGAATAAGCCAGGAGGCGCTTTAGATTTTGCTGTACCAGAGCGATCAGGTTTCCCACCACCATCGTCACTGCAGCCAATAAGGCGAGAACCAGGGTCCAGTTGAATTGGTCCAGAGGTAGGGCTATTCTGAACACCCGCACCAGGGCTGCAAATGCTGCTGCTTTGGATGCCACCGCCAGATAGGCTGTAACCGGAGTGGGAGCCCCCTGATAGATGTCTGGAACCCACATATGAAAGGGCACCACCGATATTTTAAACCCGAATCCCGCCACCAGTAAGATGATTCCTGCCACCAAAGCGGGCTGCACTCCCTCTGCAGTCCGCAGGGTTTCTCCTATGGCGGTGAATACCGTTGATCCGGTGACAGCGTAGATCAAACTCATACCGAAAAGCAGTACAGCCGATGACAAGGCACCCATAATCAAGTACTTAAGGCCGGCTTCTGCCGATAGGACATCTTTGATCAAATAAGCGCTGAGTATATAGAAGCTGACTGTCATGACTTCCAGCCCCACATAGAGCGTAATCAAATCGCCGGAACAAGCCATGACCATCATTCCCATCGTGGCGAAGATGATAAAGCTGTACCATTCACCACCCCGGTCGCCAAAAGCTTCGCTATATTTACCGCTCATAAAGAAGATCAGCAGAGCTGCAGTCAAAAAGAGCATTTTAAAGAAGCTGCCGTAACTATCAATCTGGTAGACGCCGCCAAAGAACACCGCTTGATGGTGGAAGTTCAATGCCACCCAAACAAGGACCGCCAGCAGCCCGGGAATGGCTATGCCCGCCGCCGTCCCTTTACTGTTTTCAGAAAACAATAATCCCATCACCAAGACCAAAAGCCCTATAACAGCTGTGAGGATTTCAGCCCCTAACAATTCATAGCCCATTAGAAGTTCCCTCCCATCTGCATAAGCCCCACCGAGGCCAGGAGCTGGCCCACTCCGCTGTTAATGGGGTTCATAATAAGGAAAGGCAGGATGCCGACCACCAGGATTACCCCTCCCAGGACCAGCAAGGGAACCATTTCAAGTCCCTGTAGATCCTGCAGGTGGTCCCATTCCTCCCGGCGGGTTCCGAACAGTACAGCACCCAGGGCGCGTAGGATATAGACAGCCGTTAGAACGATTCCCATAATGGCAATAATACTTAAACTGCGGTATACCCGGAAAGCCCCTACAAAAATAGTGAATTCCCCGATGAAATTGACGGTGCCCGGCAGCCCCAGGGAAGCCAGTCCGGCCAGCATGAAGCCGGTGGCCAGGCGGGGCATCTGATGGGCCAGACCGCCAAAATCATCGACATTACGGCAGTGGCTTTTATAGTACAGGTTGCCGATCATCGCGAAAAATAAAGCCGCCATGACTCCATGGGCAAACATCATCATCACCGCTCCGTTGATACTGATCAGGTTCAAGGCCGCAAATCCGATAAGCACATAACCCATATGGCTGACCGAAGAATACCCCACGATATATTTCAAATCTTTCTGACTCAGACAGATCATTGCTGCATAGACCACATTAACAATAGCCAGAACGGCAATGACCGGAGCAACGTACCTGGCTCCTATGGGCAGAATGAACAGACCGATGCGAATCAAGCCGTAGCCGCCGATTTTCTTTAACACCCCGGCATGGATCATACTCACCGCCGTAGGCGCCCCCGCATATCCGTCTGGAGACCAGGCGTGGAAAGGGAACATGGATATGAGGGTGCCAAAACCAAAGACCATGAGGCTAAATACAAAGACCTGAAACGGCACCGGGTACTGAAGGCCGGCCAGGGTTGCAATATCCAGGCTGGGAAACCCCAGGAGTCCCTTGGCCTTGATAAATAGCGCAATTAAGCCTACCAGCAACGCAGCACTTCCGATCAATAAATAGATGGTTAATTTCATCCCGGCATATTCCTTGGTGACTCGTTTGGAAGACCCAAACATAATGACCAGGAGATAGATGGGAATCACCACAACTTCATAAAAGAGGAAGAAAATAAAGAGATCTGTAGCGACAAAGGTCCCCATTACACCGGTAATCAGAATGAGCAGCAGGATGAAGAATTCTTTCCCCCGCTCTTCCACCTGCCAGCTGGCAAAAACGGCGCTAAAACCGATGAGATTCGTTAAAAGCAGGAGGGGCAGGCTAATGCCGTCCACTCCCAGCGCGTAGCGCACCCCCAGGTCGGCCACCCAGGGAACGGATTCTATGAATTGCATGCCCCCCTGGGAGAAACTGTATCCCACCAGGACCTTTATGGATAAAACCAGGCTTACGAAGGTGACAGCTGCGGCTATCCACTTGATGGTTCTGCCCCCGCCCCGGGGCAGGAAGGCAATCAATAGGGCCCCAACCAACGGAGCAAATAGTGCGATCGAGAGGATGGGAAATCCATTCAAACTGCAGTCACCTCCTCAAGCCAAGGCCGTAAATACGGCACATAAGGCTGTTACTAAAACAACAATCAACCCGCCAAACATGTAAAGGGCATAGGTTTGAACCTGCCCGTCCTCACTATAACGCAGCCCCTGCCCCAAACGGCCTGTGCATTTAGCCAGTCCGTTTACGGCTCCATTGATGATCCGCAAATCAACCCATTCAAGGAAATGGGCTACACCATCCACCAGGAATTTGATTAGCCATGCATAGATTTCGTCAATGTAGTACTTATGAAGTAAGAGTTGATAAATCCCTGCGAACCGCTGGCGCAGACTCTGATGGCTGATCAATTCTTTCTGGTAAACGATCCAGGCCAGCAAGATTCCAGACAAAGCGATGAGAGAAGAAATCACCATGATTGACATATTGGGTTCATGGTGAACAACGGCGGAGTTTGTAATCCAATAGGCAAACCAATTATCTGTGAGCGAAGAACCAGCGAACCCGCTGACCACCGATAAGGAAGCCAGGATAAGCAGGGGCCCGGTCATGACCGGACTGGATTCGTGTGCATGGTTTTCAGGAGTGCGAGACCCGAAAAAGACCACGAATATAAGACGAAACATATAAAAAGCGGTCATAAAGGCAACCAGAGAACCCAGAAGATACAGGCCCATATGCCCCCCGGTATATGCTCCGAGCAGGATTTCATCCTTGCTCCAGAAACCCGATAGGGGAGGGATCCCAGCCAGAGCTAGGGCGCCCACCACAAAAGTCCAGGTAGTAAAGGGCATTTTTTTAGCCAGCTGTCCCATGTTCCAGATATCCTGCTCATCATGAAGGGCATGGATTACACTTCCTGCTCCCAGGAAGAGCAAGCTTTTAAAAAAAGCATGGGTCATCAAGTGAAACATTCCAGCAGTCATGGCCCCGATCCCCATGGCCATCACCATGTAACCCAGCTGGCTCAGAGTCGAATAAGCCAGGATGCGCTTGATATCGTTTTGCACCAGGGCGATGGAAGCGGCAAAAATCGCTGTAAAACCACCTACCATAGCAATCAGGGTCATAACCTGGGGTGTGCTGTTAAAGATAAAGAAAGCTCGGGCGATGAGGTACACACCAGCAGCCACCATGGTAGCTGCGTGAATCAAAGCACTAACCGGTGTGGGGCCCTCCATGGCATCAGGCAGCCAGACATGGAGCGGAAACTGGGCCGATTTTCCTACCGGCCCGCAAAAGAGCAGGAGGGAGATAGGAATTAAAACCGCCAGGTTATGATAGCCGGGCACCCGGGCAGCCAGCTCCCCGTAATCCAGGGTCCCGAATACAATAGCCAGGAAGAGGATCCCCAGGAGAAAACCGAAATCCCCTATGCGGTTGGTGATAAAAGCCTTCTTGGCCGCTTCTCGGGCCGAATTCTTGCCAAACCAGAACCCGATTAACAGGTAGGAACAGAGCCCCACCAGCTCCCAGAAGACAAAAATTTGTCCGAAGTTGTTGGAGACTACCAGTCCCAGCATGGAGCCGGCGAAAGCGCTCTGATAGGCGTAATAACTGGCCAAACCCGGATCACCTTTCATGTATCCTAATGAATAGATTTGCACCAGGAGTGCCACGATGGTAACCACCATCAGCATCAAAGCGCTTAAGGGGTCGATGAGCACCCCCATATCCACCTGCAAACCCGGCATGTTCAGCCAGTGAACTGACATTTTATAGAACTCTCCCGGATGTCCGCTGAATATCTTTAAAGCCACCAGCAAGGACAGAATGAAGGCGCTGCCTATGGCCGCGAGAGATAGACCTGCCGATATTTTCGGCCAGCGGTGCAGCCAAAGCCCGATCAAGGCAAAAGCCAGAAAGGGCAGTAGAGGAATCATCCATGCACTGTGAAAAATATTGGTCATGCCCATTCCACCTCTTTCACCATTTCATCAGGTTGAAATCGTTCAGGTCCACCGATTTCCTTAGTCTGTATATAGACAGGATCAGTGCCAGCCCCACCGCGACCTCGGCGGCTGCTACTACGATGACAAATATAGCAAAAAGCTGTCCGGTCGTTTGCGCAGGCTGTAAAAACCTATTGATGGCGATAAAGTTGATATTCACTGCATTGAGCATGAGCTCAATGGACATCAAAACCGCCACGGCGCTGCGTTTTGATAATACTCCGTACAGACCGATCCCGAACAGCAGGCTGGCTAAAATCAGGTAATGACTCAGGCCCACCATTATTTCTCATCTCCTTTCGCCAGGATGATGGCTCCCACTACAGCCAGCAGCAGGAGAATGGCAGCCATTTCAAAGGCTACCACATAATTGCCCAGCATCAGGCCAGCCAGACCTTTAACCTTGTCCCCCGGGGGCGCAGCCTGACCCGGGGCCCATTGGCTGAACCATATGGAAGCACCGAGACCCAGGGTCAAAAGTACCGCGAGGTAAATCCCCCAGAGGCGGCTGCCCAGGCTGGGCCCGGGCGGGTTACTTCCTCCCGCCTCCCCTTTCATCACCAGCATGATGGCAAATATCATTAAAACCGAGATGGCTCCCGCGTAGACCAGGATTTGCACCAGGGCCAGGAAGCCCGCACCCAGGTTGAAATAGATGCCTCCCACTCCCAGGAAGGTTAAGACCAGGAACAGGGCGCTGTGAACCATGTTTTTGGATAAGACCACGCCCAGGGCAGCCAGCACCGTAATTCCACCCAGAGAAGCAAAAACCAGATTCTGAATCGTCATCGTCATTCCTACTCCCCTCCTTGCGCCGGGTTGTCTTTCCTGGCTTTATTGATAAACGCCACGGCTACCTTTACGGCCTTTTCCTGATTTTCTATCATCAACCCCGCCAGGACCCCGAGCTTTTTCTCATCGCTTTGCAGGAGGCCGGCCAAAAGGCCTCTATCCCCTTCATCTTCGATAATTTTAGCCAGGGCTTTTTGCGGGTTCTTTTGCAGAGCGATTTTCATTCCCTCGATTCTTTTCTGGCGCTTAGCCTGGGCTTCTTCATCCGTATCGATCATTCGGCTTCCCTCGGGAACGCCCCTGGCCTTTTCAGCTTCCGGCTCCGAGATATCCCCCTGTTCAGGTGCAGATATAAATCCTGGTGGAGGGGTAATTACTTTTTTTATTTCGTCCCGTTGGTAGCGGCTCAACTCAAAATCCGAGGTAAAAAATAGTGTTGATGTGGGACAGACTTCCACACAGAGATTGCAGAAAAGACAATACTGCAGGTCGATGGTAAAGCTGACCAGTCGCTTCTTTTTGCTGCCTTCATCCTTGGCCGTATCCAGGGTCAGGACATTGTTAGGGCAGGTTTTAACACACAACCCACAGAGGATGCAGCGCTTATAATCATAATCAAGGCAGCCCCGATAGCGCCGCTGCAAAAAAGGTCTTTCCTCCGGATATTGAATGGTAATATCGCGCTCGAAAGTATGTTTAAAAGTTATTCCCAATCCTTTTAATAATCCTTTGCCAATCATCGTATCACCACCCCATCCAGCGGAAGAATTCTATGCCCACCCCGGTCACCAGTACATTAGCCAGGCTGACCGGAATGAGAACCCTCCAGCTTAACGACATCAGGTGGTCCATGCGAATGCGGGGGAAAGTCCATTTCAGCCACATGAAGACCAGCATAACCAGGTAGGTTTTGAGGATGATCCAGATCCAGGAGGGCAGGAAAGGCCCCTTCCATCCCCCAAAAAAGAGGGTGGAAGCCAGTGCCGAAACGGCCACCAGATTGGTATACTCAGCCAGGAAAAAGAGCGCCCAGCGCATGCCGCTATACTCGGTGTAAACTCCCGCGGTAAGCTCCTGTTCGCCTTCCGGCATATCAAAAGGCCCCCGGTTCAATTCAGCCGTGGCAGCGATAAAATATGTAACAAACGCTACCGGCTGCAGAAGCACAAACCAGAAGCGGCTCTGAGCAGCTACAATGTCAGATAAATTCAGGGACCCGGTGATCATCACTACCCCCAGCAAGGAAAAAGCCAGGGGGATTTCATAGCTGACCATTTGGGCTACGGATCGCATAGCACCCATAAGCGACCACTTGTTGTTGGATGCCCAGCCGGCCATGAGCAGGCAAATCGTTGAAAGGGAGCCTAAGGAGATAAAATAGAAAAGGCCCACATTGAGATTCACAATCGTCATATCTTTGCCCAGGGGCAGAACCAAATAGAGCATCACCGCCACCACAATAAAGAACATGGGAGCAGTCATAAAGATCCAACGATCAGTTCCGGCCGGGATAATATCTTCTTTAGTCAGCAGCTTCAGGGCATCGGCAATCGTCTGGAAGGCTCCATAAGGACCAAGGCGGTTGGGCCCCAGTCGCTGTTGTATGAAGCCCGACACCTTGCGCTCCAGCCAGATTAGAACGATCACATTCATGGTGACAATACCCAGGATGCTGATCCATTTTATCAAGAGCAAGACCAGGTCGGCTCCGATGGCCGACAGCCCCCCGCTCACCAGCCAGCAATGTAGTATTCGGGCAATATTCAGAAAGAGATCTTCCATAATATCCGCTCCTGTTTCTGTGCTAACGATCCGATTCACCCAAGACCGGGTCCAGGGTGGCTATGTTGGCAATGATGTCCTGCAGTTTCCCACCCCGGGAGATGGGCCCCAGAGCCATCAGGTTGATAAAGGAAGGGGCGCGAATATGAATCCGATAGGGTTTTTCTCCTCCATCGCTGACCAGGAAGTATCCCAATTCCCCTTTAGCCGATTCAATGCGGTAATAGACCTCGAGTCCTTTTTCCGGTTTTAAAATCCGTGGAACTTTGCTGCGAATCTCACCTCCTGGCAGATCTTTGAGTGCCTGGCGGATGATCCGCCCGCTCTCTTCTATTTCTTCCACTCTGACCATCAGGCGGTCCCAACAGTCTCCCCGCTCTCCCAGGGGAATCTTAAAATCAAAGCGTTCATAGATCCCATAAGGATCATCCTTGCGCAGGTCGTAGGCTACACCGCTGGCGCGTAAATTGGGGCCGGTTACCCCATAGGCAACAGCCATATCTGCAGTAAGTACACCAATGCCCCGGCAGCGAGCCTGCAGAATCTCATTCCCGGTGAGCAGGCCATGATATTCCTCTACCATAGTCGGGAGTTTATCCAAAAAGGCTTGCAAAGCCGGGAAAAACTCTTCAGGCAGGTCTTCGGCAAAACCTCCCACCCGGGCGTAGGAAGCAAGGAGGCGCTGCCCGCTGCTCATCTCAAACAGGTTCATGATCAGTTCCCTGTCTCGCAGGCAGTAGACCAGCCCGGTGGTGGCCCCCAGGTCAATCGCCAGGCTGCCTACAAATAACATGTGAGAAGCGATGCGGGAAAGCTCCCCTACGATGATCCGTATATATTCAGCCCGCTCGGGAACTTCAATCCCCATAAGCTTTTCCACCGCCTGTACATAACCAAGCGTGGGCAGGTGGGTCGCCAAATAGTCCATCCTCGATGCATAGGGGATGAATTGTGTATAGGTGCGGCTCTCGGCGATCTTTTCCAGGGAACGGTGGACATAGCCCAGATGAACAATGGCCTCTTGGACTTCCTCCCCATCCAATAATGCTTCTACATGCAGCCCGCCATGGGTGCTGGGATGCTGAGGCCCGATATTGATGATGTATTGATCCGTATCAAACAAGGTTGTCACCGCCCCTTCTGATAGTCTTTTCGCAGAGGATGACCGGTGAAGTCATCCGGAAGAAGAACCCTGACCAGATTGGGATGTCCGTCAAAGATGATGCCCATCAAATCATAGGCTTCCCGTTCCTGCCAGTCGGCGGTTGGATAAATTGAACAGATCGATGCCAGCTCAGATTGGCTGCGCGGCACCCGGGTTTTTACTGTTACGTTCACCTTCCCGGGTATCGCATAAAGGCGATAGATAATTTCAAACTCTTCTCCATAGTCCACTGCTGTCAGATCGGAGAGATGATTAAATCCACAATCTTTACGCAGAAGCTGCATGAGTGCCGGAAGCTGATCGGGTTTGATTATAATATAGGAAATAAATTTATCGGCAGCGATCTCAAAATCACCAATTTTATCTCTAAAAGGGCTTATTAATTGATCCAATTCTGTCTGGTTCACTGCTGTCCACTCCCGCCCTTCTCCACCTTTTTCTTCAATTCTAATAGGCCGTGGAACAGGGCTTCCGGGCGGGGTGGGCATCCCGGAACGAAAACATCTACCTTAAATAGAGAATCAGCTCCCGGGTAGATGCTGTACCCATCGCGAAAAGGTCCTCCGCTGGTTGCGCAGTTGCCCATGGCTACCACCCATTTGGGGGCTGGCATCTGTTCATAGACTCGTTTGATAACAGGAGCCATTTTCAAGGTGATAGGCCCAGCCACAATAAGCAAATCAGCTTGCCGGGGAGAAGCTCTAAATACTTCGTAACCATACCGGGCTATATCAAAACGCGCCCCTCCGGCTGCGATCATCTCAATCGGGCAGCAGTTGCACCCATAGGTCAGCGGCCAGAAGGATCGCGCCCGACTCCAGTTCCAGATTTTCTCCAGAGTGGTGACAATGATATTATGTTTTTCCAGGTGAGCAACATCCTCGCTCTCTACGGAGTTTTCCTCAAGGTTTAATACCATTTCAAGGCACCTTCCTTCCAGGCATACCATAATCCCAAAAGCAGGATGGCGATGAATGCCACCATCTCCACGAAAGCGAATAGTCCCAGCTCCTTAAAGGCTACCGCCCAGGGAAACAGGAACACGATTTCAACATCAAAAGCCAGGAAGACCAGGGCATATAGAAAGTAGTTAACCCGAAAACGGATCCAAGCCGGCCCTTTGGGGTCCACACCACACTCGTAGGGCAGCAATTTTTCCCTGCTGCCCTGGGGTGCAGGTCGGAATAGCCGGGCACCGGTCATGGCAATAACCGGAAAGCTGAAAGTGAGTATTAGAAAAACACCAATGATTGCATAGTCGGACACGGCACTCCCACCTTCTTTTGGATCTTCCTATTATATCCTAATAAGGAAGAAACATTCGGCAAAATAACAGAAGCAAACTATTGAATGAGGCCCGAGCCAAAGAGCGGTATCCTTGCCTTCTCCATCCTGGTCCAGGACTGTACACTTGCAGAGTTAGAAGCAATCACAGTTTTCATCTAGATGGGATTGTAAAGTCCGCTTCAGCTTGTTCCGTCCATCTTTCTCAATATACCCCTGAGGCACAGTCCTGATCCAAAAGAGCACTCCAGGCGAGTGGGCCAGCCTGATATCATCCTACCCCTTTCACCAGCTTGGCTCTCGAATAGACGCAAGCAGGCGTATAAATCCAAAGAATAAACAACTTTTTTAGAAAGAGAAATAATCGTTAATGGTTCTGGGAAGGCAAATATTGTGGAATTTTCATTAAAAATACTAAGATATCTTTTTCTTACTTAAGATTCGCCCATATTTGTTGACATGACTATCGACAGTGGCTGACAGGTATCGCTGAGCCTTTATGATATAGTTGAAAAAAGAGACAGGGAGGTTGATTTTATGGCATTGGTGGCTGTGATTGATGAAGAACCCTTGATAAGATTAGTGTTGCAGCTAGCATTGGGAGACAAAGGCCATGAAGTGGAGACCCTGAAAGATGGCCGGGCATTGTTGCAGCGGCTTAGCCATACCCCTGTCCCCGATGTCCTGTTCGTCGACTTAAGCCTGCCAGAAATAAGCGGCCGTTCCCTGGTGGAGCATGTGCATGCTGAACCCCATGGCAAAGATATTTCCATCGTACTCTTATCCCGATCGATACCCGCGCCGCAGAATCTCCCCCCACAGGGCAGCTATCATTCCGTCATCATGAAGCCCTTTTTACTTTCAGAGATTTTTTCCATGATGAGTCAATTCAGTTCAAAAAACGAAGCCTGTCTTCCCCTTCACTAGGTCTGGAAATTGCTCTCTGTTCTTCTAATCGAACCTATTCTTAAACACTGCATACTCTGGAGCCCGACTTGATTACGTTGGATAAGCCTTTTTGATCAGCTTTTGCCATTGGTCCCGCCAGCGCTCAATTGAGAAGGAGAGCGCCGTTTCCCGAGCGTTTTTCATAATACTCCGCAAATGATCTCGATACAGGTATACTTCTTCCACCTTTTCGACAATCGCCTCGGTAGAGACCGGGATAAGAAAACCATTGTAATCATCAAGAATGAGGTCGGTAAGTCCCCCGGTGCATCCGGCAATGACCACTTTACCACAAGCCAAAGCTTCCAGGGCTGACAGAGAGGTTCCTTCCGAATATTTTGATGGGATGAGCACTACATCACTTTGACGATAAGCTCTTGTCATCTCTTTCATATCAAACCATTCATAACGCACCCGGGTGGATCCGCGCGCCCATTGTTCCATGATTTCTTCATCACTGGGCGCACCCCTTCCCACAAAATAAAACTCCATATCACGGTAACGAGGCAATAGCTGTCCAGCTGCATATTGGGTTTCTTTCAGTCCTCGAGCACCCACCAGGCTGCGGGGATAAAGCACCGTGAACATATTTCCTTCCTTAGGCTCTGGTTTGAATACTTGAGTATTTACGTAATTGGGAATGTAATGCATTTTCTGTGCCATCCAGGGAAATGCCGCACGGACCCAGTTGATGGTGTTTGTATCAACGGATACGATCCAGTTGGGCGCGTTTAGACTGACTTCCATCCTCCGCATCCACTCCGAGGAGCGATAATAAGCCTTACTATCACTGTCCCACCACACACCGTGGGATATGGCTATGGATTGGGGATCCGCATAAGGATAACACATGTTCAAACTAAAATAGAGTCGGTAATGAATATCTTTGGTGACGTTATGGAAGTTGGCGTTCAGCTCCGGAAACATATCATACTCGCTTCGAAAAGAGGGTAGAGAACGAAACTCTATTTGATTATAAATTCGGGTCCATTTGTGATGGCCGGCCTGATATACGCGCGGGTAATAACCCATCTCCTCGAGCAGCTGAACGAGGTCCACCAGGTAGCGTTCGGCGCCCCCAAAGATAATTCGTTCTCCATTTGGATCGAAAAACTGGGCTGTAAGAATGGCTATAGACTTCAAATCATACTCCTCCCGTTCAGCAAATGTTTTTTCCCCCGGACCATTTTCTCGGCCAGATGTATTGCGTTACTGTAGTCCAGGGGACTGTCAATCTCCTCCCAGACCCTTCCGCGCGTAAATACCGGAGATACCGGAATCCGTGCCAGGAGCTCATTCAAAGCATACACAAACCACCAATTGCTCTGGCCCTGGTAAAGTAATTCCCGGACTTTATCATGCAAGAGCTGACAGCTTCCCTTGGATAATTTCATGATACCGATATATTCCCCCTGGCTCTGTTCCAGCGAGATTTCTTTGCTAACCTCAATAACTCGTGATCTTTCATCAAGGCGCACTTTTGTTGCTTCTGCTGAAAATTCCTTTTCTCCGTCCACCAACAAAATATCCAGGGGAGAGTAGACAGCTTCTCTCAGCAGGTCCGGTTCGCAGAACACATCTGAATTCAAGATCAGCATATCGCTCTCCGAACAATACTGGGCGGCTAAATAGAAGGAATAGATGTTGTTCATGTCTCGGAAAAAAGGGTTGTAAAGGAAAGTAAATCTTTGCCCCGGGAAAGCCAATAAAATATAGTGAATCAAAACTTCTTGTTGATAACCGGTAACCAAACAGATCTCCTGAATCCCATGACGCAGCAAACCCTGAATTTGATAATAAATTAGAGGAAAGCCCAGTATTTCCAGCATGGTTTTGGGGCGGTCGGCAGTTAGCGGATATAATCGGCTGCCCGTGCCAGCAGCCAGGATTAATGCTTTCATGTCTTTAACTCCTCGGCTTTTCCGACCTGCCTTCCTGAGCAGCCAGGTTTTCGAGCAAGCCGGCACAGATCTGACCCGACCTTCCTCGATAAGCGGTGGGAAAGTAGGCTTCAATAAAAGTGCGGGACTTCTCATCCAGACCATGTTCCAGTGCCTGGTATACAGCTTCGACAATCTCATTGAAGTTCTGTGCGTGATAACCGATCTCATCCTTGTATATCTGCGCGGCAAAGGATTGAGGCCAGCGGGTTATAATACTCTCTTTTACCAGCCAATCCGGAAAGACCACCGGCTTACCCAGAGCCCAAGCTTCATATAACAAGCTGCTGCAATCAGAGATCACCACATCCGCTTGTGCCAATTCGTAGAGGGTAGGCATTTGATTTTCTTTATGGACTGGGTGGGGAGATGAAACAACACGCAGGTCCTGGGGGAAGCCGGAAAGCAGCCCCTCGAAGGCCGGAAAGGAAGAACATCTGCCATAGGCCCGGGCATGGGTGGGCGCATACAGGACAGTCTTACGCTGGGCTGCCCGGGGTTGCTTTTGCCCTTCTGCTTGAAAAAGCGGATCGAGCTTGGGGAACCCGATTCTCAAGATTCTTTCTGGAGAAATCCCCCCTTTGACCAGTTTCTCCTCCCACAAAGGACCGGAAACACAAACATAATCAAAGGGGCTCATGGAAGGCCCATCTCTCCAGCCCTTATCAGCGATTCCGTGGGACATAAAGACATGCACCCCCCTGCCAAAGGGAACAATCACCCGGTATTTTTCCTCATGAAAAAAATGAATGTTCACAGCCTCATCCATGGCTTGTTCAGAAATAACACTCTGGGGTAAATACAGCCGTATGGGATCTACAATACTTCTCATAATGTTTGAGTAGAAACTGGGATGAGGTCCGCGAACAATAAAATTTATAGTACAGGGCATCTGCATATTTATCCTCATTCGTTCTTTTTCTTAGTTTATTAATGAAGGTCTAAAGTGGTGAACACGTCTATTTAAACCTCACGCAGAAAAGGGATATCGCCCCTCTCGCGGTACCCCTTTTCCTGGCTCCTGATAGCCCCTAAGAAAAATCTATTGAAGAACAGCCTGGTTACTTGCTCCCTGGCTGGTATCTTTCTGCCCCCCCGTGGCTGCGGTGATTGCCGAAGGGGAAAACCTTGCTTACAGCATCGGCTTGTTCCTGAGTTAGCGTGCCGTCGTCAACCAAACTTTTCAGTATATCGGTTTTCTGGGGCCGGTTGGCTTGCAAGTAGGCTTTGCGTTCCTCCTGGGTCATGGATTTTACTTTATCCATCTCCGTCTGACGCTGCTGAGTCAGGCTATTGATCTGGTTTATGATCGCATCGCTCTGGGTGCTGGTAAGTGTCCCATTGCTGACCAGTTCCTGAAGCTTGCCTGTCAGGTTCGCCTGCCGTTGTTCCGTGTTTTTTCCCTGCAAGGCCTCTTGAACAGCGGTGGCCTGCTCTTGGGTTAAGGTGCCGTTGTCAACCAGACTTTTCATCATATCGGTTTTCTGGGGCCGGTTCGCCTGCAAGTAGGCTTTGTGTTCTTCCTGGGTCATGGTTTTTATTTTATCCATCTCCGTCTGACGCTCCTGGGTTAGGCTATTGATCTGGGTTAGGATCGCATCGCTTTGCGTGCTGGTCAGTGTCCCATTGCTGACCAAATCCTGAAGTTTGCTTGTCATGTTTGCCTGCCTTTGTTCAGAGTTTTTTGCTTGCATGGCCTCTTGAATAGCAGTGGCCTGTTCCTGGGTGATTATTCCCTGGGTAACTGCCTCACTGAAGGGTCCGGTTTTTTGACCCTTTAACCCAGTACACTGGGCTTTGCGCTCCTCAGGGGTCATGGTTTTTTCACTGGCTTTTTGAGTTTGCCATTGGTCTTCCTGATTCTTGATTAGAGTCAACAGTTTATCGGCTTGGTCCTGGCTCAAGCTGCCCTGGCCGACCAGGCCGGTCACCACTTCTTGCATATCGGCACTATTTCTGCCTCCCGGACACATCTTTTGTCCAGTGGCGGCAGTCGATGCCGTTGAGGTATCACTTGCGGCCATAACCGCACCTCCTGCAGTTAGAAGCAATCCGCTCACTATAACTCCGGATAGGAGTCTTTTCAAGGCTACTTTTTTATCCATTTTGTTTCCCCTTTCAGTCTTGTTCGCTTCCTGTTTTGTATTATGAATAACCAATGTGAACATCGTGTGTTCGCCGGGTGAAAAACTCATGAATATTTCTCCCCGGGTCCGGTTTTATTGATTTTTATTTATAAGGAAGCAAAAGGAAGCAAGTGGATGATTCAATTGGCCTGAAGGCCCTTCCTGCGAACAATACTCCGGGGTTATTGGCTGGGAAGAGCTATTTGTCATTCGAGAAGGAGCGCCATCCTGTAGAATAAAGGCAGGCAGTTGTTCACAAAATGGTCACAAATGCAGGTTAGAATTATTTATAAATACTATCAACCCAATTATTGTCTTATCAAAAACCCGGGGTTCTCTAATCTCAAAGACCCCAGAATAAGTCCTCAGGAGGGCTGCAAGTGGCAAAAAAAATTCTCGTGGTCGATGATGAAGAGCGCATGCGGAAATTGATTAGCGACTTTCTAAGGAAAGACGGTTTTCAAACAGTAGAAGCCTGCAATGGCAAAGAGGCATTGGACGTCTTTGCCGATGACCCATTTATTAACCTGGTTATCCTGGACGTGATGATGCCCGAGTATGATGGATGGACAGTTTGCCGCGAGATGCGCAAACTCTCTATGATTCCTATTATCATGCTTACAGCCCGGGGCGAAGAATCCGACGAATTGTTCGGTTTTGAACTGGGCGCGGATGAATATATCAGCAAACCTTTCAGTCCTCAGGTGCTGGTGGCTCGGGTCCACGCTTTACTTCGAAGAACTCTGAACCGCAGCACCATCTTGAAATCATTTGATGGGCTGGAAATCGACGAGGGCGCCCGCTATGTAATCGTTGACGGGCAGCGCCTGATCCTCAGCCCCAAAGAATTTGAATTGTTGTCTTATCTGGCTGAGAATGAAGGCCGGGCAATTAGCCGCGACCAAATATTAAACGCGGTCTGGGATTACAATTATTATGGAGATTCGAGAACAGTGGACACCCACATTAAGAAACTTCGGCTCAAACTGGGCGATAAAGGGGAGTATATCCAAACCGTCCGGGGGATCGGCTACCGATTTGAGGTAAAGAAATGAAAAGGTCTATTCGTTATCGTTTATTTGCCAGTATCAGCCTGCTCATCGGCTTCTTTGTACTCTGCGCCTGGATGCTCAATACATTTTATCTAGGTTCCTTTTATCGAGCCCAAAAAACCACTTTTTTAATGAATACTGCCACCGAGATCAATCAGCTCTATAAGGGGTCTTCAGAGGATATCAATCAAGAATTGGAGAGTCTGGAACGTAATTCAGGTGTCAACATCCTGATTGAGGATGGTTCTCTTTCAATAAAATATGCTACCACACCCCGTTTTCAACAGGGCCCGCGCAGAAAAGCCGACGTGCTGCTCATCCTATCCCCCCAACAGGCGTCCGCACTTCAGCAAAACGGCAGCTTTCTTATAACCACCCGGGACGCCTTTCTCGATACAGACTTTTTAAACCTGGTATTTGTCCTGAACAACCAGGACTATTTGATTTTGAGTACACCTTTGCTGGCTATCCAGCAAAATGCAGCTATAGCCAACCAGTTCTTCCTTTATACCGGTCTTCTGACCCTTATCATCGGCCTCTTGCTGGCTTTTCTCTTTTCCCGCAGCTTTACTAGGCCTATTCTGGAGCTCAATGACATCACTCAGCGTATGACTTCCCTGGATTTTAGTAAGAAATATCAGGGAAAGAATGCAGATGAGATCGGAGATCTAGGTCAGAACATCAACTCCCTATCGGACCAGTTGTACAAATCTATTACCGAGCTGCAAGAAGCCAATCAAGTGTTAAAAGAGGATATAGAAAAGGAACGCAGGATCGATGAGATGAGAAAGGAATTTGTTTCCAGTGTTTCCCACGAGCTAAAAACCCCCATTGCCTTGATTCAGGGTTATGCGGAAGGCCTCAAGGTAAATATCATGGAGGATGAGGAAAATAAAAACTTCTATTGCGATGTAATTATGGACGAGGCCGGCAAGATGAATAAGCTGGTTCGCGACCTCCTGGATCTCTCCCATATCGAATCCGGCCAGTTCCGCCTGGAGAAGGATGTCTTTGATTTATCTGCTCTGATTGATCGGATCATGGCAAAATTTGATCCGGTTTTCAAGCAAAAAGATGTTCACCTGGAAGTCGAAAAGGACAATCGCCTGCTGGTATATGCGGACCGGATCAGAAGTGAGCAGGTTCTGGTGAACTACCTGAATAATGCCGTCAATCATTTGGATGAAGCTAGATTATTGAAAATCACCGTCACCCGTTGTACCCAAAAGGCGCACATATCAGTTTTTAACTCGGGCAACCCCATTCCCGAAGACGCTCTCGACAAGCTTTTTACCAGCTTTTACAAGGTGGATAAAGCCCGAACCAGATCCTATGGCGGAACCGGGCTGGGCCTGTCAGTTGTCCGAGCCATCCAGGAGTTGGATGGCAATGCCTTGGGAGTATTCAACCGGGAGAACGGCGTTGAATTCTGGTTCGAACTGGATCAAATGCAGGAACTGCCATCCGATGAGACGGATGATTGACGCCTGCCTGCACGCAGACATTTCTCTCTTTCTGTTAAACGCATCAACCCCGGAAGAAAACAGGGGTTTCGTACTACTGCGAAACCCCTTTAGTCATTGAAGAGGAGGAACTTTTTTTTAATTCTTAATACTCAAAAGGCTTACTTTTCTAACTCTACCGCCTGGTTAGCAGTGATAGATTTGTACTACCTCTTTGATGCTAGTGTCAAATATAACATAGGCGGTTAGAGGTTTCTGTCAGGAACCGTCGAGGTATTCAGAAATTTTTTGGGTAATTTTCTGGGAATGAGGAGGTTTTTGGTGGCTGTTGATGAATTACCAGTTGTTTAATTTCTCCCTTGAAGATAATGGTCTTTGTTATCATTTCATCTCCGCATATATTTGACGAAAAGTTCAAAAAAGTGGAATACCTATTCATATTTAAGCTTCAGCGACTTCTTTCCGAAGAGAAAAGCCACTAGTCTCTGTGGATACTTTTCTAAAAAAATAAGCCGGCCTTCCTGTTTTTCAGGAAAGCCGGTTCTTCATCTCAACCGCTAGTGGTTTGTGGCTACATGAACCGGCCTCCATGTTGCATCAGCAACTCTTGTATGGCCAATTCTTTTTAACAAGCACCTTGGCTATTTTCTCTATGGTGATGGCCAAATTCGCTATAATCTTCTTAACAAAATCCAGGTCTTTTTCCTCGATGATCAAGGATATTCCACAGCAGGTGCTAACCGACCGGGGCGTAGGCGCAATGGTATATTTGATGCCTTGTCTCTTTAGCTCCGAGCTCAGCCGCAATCCTTCATGGTGGTTGGGAAATAGAATATACCAGTTATAATCCGGACCTTCCACCTGTGAACCTACTCCTTTAACATTTCCAAAAACGCTTCCACTCTGGTCCGCAGCTGCTCATAATTTTGATCGCTATAATCGGTTTCAAGGTGCAGCAAGGAAATTCCCCGCTCGGCCAGAGCCTGCTTAACCAGGTAGCTCTCGGTTGAATAGAGCCCACAGAATTGAAGCGTATTATCAATAACTCCATCCACCTTATATTCTTCAACCAGCCGCACGATATCGTCAATCCGGCCCGGATTGGGGGTGAAGCAAGCACAATTGGTCTTCATATAACGCTGGGCCAGGGCTTTGACCTGCTCTTCCAGCGTCGTTCCCTCTTCATCAACCAGGTTCTCAAAATAGCGGGTTCCTGTGCATAGTTCTTCTACCACAACAGCAGCTCCTGCTGTCTCGATGATGTGGTGTAATTTCCAGTTGGGAATGGCCAGGGGCGTGCCGGTGACCAGGATTCGAGGAGCATCTTGGGGGAACACCCCTTCGTTCTTGCTTATCCGTTCCTCCAGTTCATCGCTCAAAAGATTGGTCATTTCCGCACAGCGGGCCGGGTCGTCGTAAAAGGCAATCTGGGTAACCAGAAGAGCATCCTTGCCGGAGATGGGAACCGGAGATGCTTTACGTGTAGCATAAAGACGCTGCAGGGCTTTCCTCTTATTATTTAATAATTTGATGCTCTTACCCAGAGATTCAGCCGTAACCTGGTTGCCGGTAAATTCCTCAACGACTTTGATAAAGCTCATAATTTCATCATAAAAAGCCGCTATGTCTTTTTCCCTTTTCATCTGGGGAATATCAATCACATGCACTGGCACTTCACTGGCCAGTATTTCCCAGGCCTTCTTTTTGCCATCACAGGTAGTCTCACCAACATACATATCAGCAATCCGGAAAAAGGGGCAGGTCTTATCGAGACGTGCTCCGACCGAAGCCTTAATGAGCGGACAGGTATTGGCGGGCAGTACCTTTTCTCCGCCCGATACCCAGAATTCTGAACCTCCGCATAAGCCGGTGGCAATCCCCCGGGCTGCAAATATTACTTCATCGGGAACATAAACACAGAAGGTCCCGAATACCTTGCCTCCTGCTTTCTGGTGCTCAATGAGCTCCGCTGGTCTGACCCCATGAATCTCAGCCACCACAAAGTCAAAGAAATCCATACCCTGGGGCCGGTTTTCCTGGGAAAGATAGACACCCCCAAACGCATCTGGGAGGGCTTCACATAATAAATCATGTTTCTCTAAATCCATGCCCAGATCAGTCCACATCTGACGATAATCAGCCACTAACAAACTCCTCCTTTAACAAATCGTTCAAAACCATCCCTGTTTTAAGCTGTGCTGTTTCAGAATCCATGTACCTCTTGACCATAAGCCAGCATCTTTGTTATATAACTTTTTGTTATCAAAAACGCAACTTTATTGCATAGTTTTCTTATTCGCCAACACCTTCTTAATTCCTACCTGTCAGTCAGTAAAAATAATTGCCATTTAATGGGGTTCAGCAAGATCATCGTCTGATTATCAAAACCATCCCTCCATGGACTGCAGAAAGCAAACAAGGAGTTATACGTCATTAAGAACGTCCTTGTTGTTCCCTTGGTAGCCAAGAGAAAGGGAGTATCCCCGGTAGATTAAGTGATTTGCAGTATTCGAGGAAGATTTCAAAGCAGGCTTTTGTTATAGTAAAGCTACAGTTCATGTTTTGTCCTTTGGCTGTTAAGATGGGAGGCAAGATAATGATATATTTTAAGGAGACATCTCTGGGAAAAATCGGTATGGAAGAGAAGGCTGGCTACATAATCCGTTTATATTTTCAAACCGCTACCGCTCCCCGGAATATTGAGTTAGGCGAAACGCACCTTATTAGAGAGGCCTTCGAGCAACTTGAGCTTTATCTGCAAGGGCAGTTAAAAGAATTTTCTTTGCCGCTCATGCCCGAAGGAACGCCATTTATGAAAAGTGTATGGCATAAACTGTGCCAGGTTCCGTATGGTCAAACAGCCAGTTATAAAGACATCGCCACAGCCGTCGGAAATCCCAAAGCCGTACGCGCAGTAGGACAGGCCAACAATAAAAATCCCATCCCCATCTTCATCCCCTGCCACCGGATCATCGGCTCAAGGGGAGACCTGGTCGGTTATGGCGGGGGCCTGGAGTTGAAAAGAAAACTGTTGGAATTGGAATCAAAACTATGGCGGGAAGGGAATGTTTGAATCATCATGACCAAAAACTAACCACAGCCTTCGATAAGGATGGGCATGATTACACATACATGCAAGAGCGAGGCACTCATGTAAAGGAGGAAATATCTCATGCTGCATATCGGCTGTCACTTATCTACTTCGAAAGGCTACAAACATATGGGGGAAGCGGCGTTAAGCCTGGGCGCTGACACTTTTCAGTTTTTCACCCGCAATCCCCGGGGCAGTAAAGCCAGACAGATGGATGAAAAAGATGCGGCTGCCTTGATGGCTATGGCCCAGGAACATCACTTTGCACCGATTTTGGGTCATGCACCTTACACGCTCAATGCTTGCGCGGCTGATCCCCATATTAGAGAATTCGCCTGGATGGTAATAATAGAGGATCTGGCCCATATGGAGTATTTACCGAACAATCTGTACAACTTTCATCCGGGCAGTCATGTCGGACAGGGGGCGGAAGCCGGTATTGACCTTATTGTTCAAATGTTGAATCATGCGCTGCGGCCGGAACAAACGACTCTGGTGCTGTTGGAAACCATGTCGGGGAAGGGCAGCGAGGTCGGCCAGAGCTTTGACGAGATCAGTCAAATCATGCACCGGGTGGATCTGCCTGAGAAAATGGGCGTGTGCCTGGATACCTGCCATGTTTATTCAGCCGGTTATGACATTGTCAACAATCTTAACGGAGTGTTGGAACAATTCGATAAAAGCATCGGATTGGAAAATTTGAAGGCCATACATTTAAACGACAGCTTAAATCCTTACGCCAGCCATAAGGATCGCCACGCCAAAATCGGGCAAGGAACTATCGGCCTGGAAGCCATTATGAATATCATCAATCATCCCCAACTACAGCACTTGCCGTTCTATTTAGAAACCCCTAATGAATTGCAAGGTTATGGTGAAGAGATCAAGTTATTAAGAGCGGCTTTCCGCGGATAGGTTTGGATAGCCGATAACAAACAACTTTTGCGCGGAGGCCCATATGGAAGTTTTTCTATACGGTCAAAAAGAAATGGACTATTTAAAAAGGAAGGATAAAAAACTGGCTCTGGCCATTGACCGCATTGGGATGATAGAACGATCCGTCATCCCCGACCTTTTCGCCGCGTTGGTGCACAGCATTGTTGGGCAACAAATTTCGAATAAGGCAGTGAAAACCATATGGAACAGGATGTTGGAGCGCTTCGGGGAAATCACGCCGCAAAACATCGCCGCTGTTCCCTCCGAAGAAGTGCAGCAATGCGGCTTATCTATGCGCAAAGCAAGTTATGTCAAAGGAATTTGTGATACTGTGCTGAAGGGGGATCTCAATGTATTCGAACTTTCCAAACTGCCTGATGAAGAAATTATCAAACACCTGTCTTCCCTGCACGGCATCGGCGTCTGGACAGCGGAAATGATCATGATTTTTTCATTGCAGCGTCCCGATATCGTCAGTTGGGGTGATCTGGCTATTCAGCGTGGCATGATGTTGTTGTATGGACATAAAACATTAGATAAAACCAAATTTGAAAGATATAGAAAGCGCTATTCCCCTTATGGTTCGGTGGCATCATTCTATCTCTGGGAAATAGCTGCCGGCCGGTAAACTATGTCGCTCATTCAAAAGAAAGTGCCGAGATGATACCTGGAGATTCAAAAACATTGTGCTGTAGGTGGTAGAAGAGATGATTATTAGTGCCAGCCGACGAACAGATATTCCCGCCTTCTATTCAGAGTGGTTCATGAATCGCTTACAACAAGGCTTTGTTTATGTTAGAAATCCAATGAACCCCAAACGGATCAGCAGCGTTCCGCTCAACCTGGATGTTGTTGATTGCATTGTTTTTTGGACCAAGAATGCCATCCCCATGCTGGGCCATCTGGATAAATTAGACGCATGGGGCTATCCATACTATTTTCAATTTACCCTTACCCCCTATGATGAGCGGGTCGAAAAGTATGTAGCCAATAAGGCTGAAATCATACGTGGATTTAAATTGCTCAGTGACAGACTCGGAAAACAGCGGGTTATCTGGCGCTATGACCCGGTCATTGTCAACAATAGATTTCCTGTTCAATACCATCTGGATGCTTTTGATAAGCTGAGCGGCGCTCTGGGCGATTATACAAAGAGGTGTATTTTTAGTTTTGTTGATTTGTACGCCAGGGTAAAGCGAAACACAAAAGGCATCAATGAAATCAGTTGTGAAAATATGAATAACATCGCTCGGGGATTCTCCATAATTGCGAAAAGCAACAACATTACCCTGGAAACCTGTTCCGAAGAAATAGATCTCCATCAATATGCCATTGGGCATGCATCCTGCATTGATCAAAAAGTTATCGAAGACATTGTCGACTATTCAATCAATTTGAAAAAGGATACTAATCAAAGACAGCATTGCGGTTGCATTGAAAGCATTGATATCGGGGCTTATGACTCTTGCCCGCATGGATGCATTTATTGTTATGCTACATCGAATGAAAATACCGTTAACAGCAATAGGCCGCGCCATGATGTTCATTCCCCTTTGCTGCTCGGCCAACTAACTGATGATGATATTCTAACTGAAAAAGTGGTAAAGTCTTTACAAACGACATATGTTTCATTGTTCCCATGAAGTACGCTAATCTATAATCCGCATCCCACCGGGTCCCCCCTGGTGTTTACGAAAATTTATTCTAGTTGAATAACGTTTTCATCTTTCGAGAGCTGTTTAATCCTTATCTTTTGCACTCGCATCTCCCATAATTGTTGCCTTACTTGATAGGTTGATAATGGTGATCAGAGTGATAAGAAGTAAAAAACACCGTTGAAATTGCTTTCAAAGGTGTCTTCGATTTCTAATGTAAAGACAGAGATGGATCGCGGTTACCCAATATTAGCTATTTATTTGATAGTCGTACCTTTATATCATGTTGTAGAAAACTTCTTGACATACTCTTGAAAGACTTGGTACCGATAACGGCTCATTATTGCAGTTTCATCAGAATCCAGGAATTCAATTTCATAAGAACGGTCACAAATATTCCTCACTCGCTTTATTTCGTTTATATTCACTAAAAACGACCTGTGGACACGGAAGAAATCCTCCCCCATAATATCCTCAAGATCTTTAAGGCTTTGCCTCACCTCTATAACACGCTTTCTCGTATGAATAGAACATTTTCCTTTATATGACTCAATAAATATAATCTGTCTTTTATTTATATTTAGTATTTCAGTTTTTGTTTTAAAGAGGATACATCCATTCTCTGTTCCTTTTACCCAAAATCCTTTCGCTTCGGCCTTAATCATCCTATGTATTAAGGAAGGGTCCTCACATTGGCGGCGGCGGACCTGTATAAATGGCTGCACCAAGAATTGCCGAAGGTCTGGAAAAATTAGTATTTCCGACACCAATTGGCTAAGATTGCGTCCCCTCCCATTTTCATTTTGTAATAATCGATCGTCAATAATTGCTAATAGGGGGGCTTTGTCTTTCGCTAAAGCTATAAAACCCTCCAGCGTAGACGTCTCAAATACTGTAGTAGTCTCCTCTAGATCCTCAATGGTTTTACGAACATACTTTAAGTCTTCTTCATATCCCAGGACAAGTATCTTCATAATAATCACTCTCACCAATTAATGCCTGATTATAATATTCCTTTTACCATACTAACATCCATTCGACTAAATATCTTCCTATTCGTTATTATACACCGGGCATTCGTTGTAAGACTATTACGTTTCTGTAATTCCCCTCGATAGAATTAATAACACTTGACCGTTTGACCTGAATACCATTAGTTTTTGCCGCTGCCAGACGGACCTTTAACCCCACCTGATAGAGGAGGAATGATGTCTGGGGACATTGTTCAAGAACGATGAAAAGTAGGAGGTAAATTATAATGGCGAAAAAATTAGCCCAACCAAACAGTAGCACAGCAATGGATAGAACAGGCATTATTGCCAAACGAGAGAATGATGATGTAGTTCTTAAAAGAGAGCATGCCAAAAAGATAGCCCAAGAGAAAACCCGCGCCCGCACTATGGCCAAACAGCAGGGTATGGCCGAAAGGATTGCTTCAGCCTCCGAACAGCTGGTTGCCGGGGTCGAGGAATCCACTTCCTCGTCCCAGGAATTTTCACGTTTGATGGACGAGGTCTCAGGAGCAGCCGATCAAGCGGCCATGAACTCTGATGAAATGAGAACTGCCAGCGTTCAGATGAACAGTGCGGCGATGGACGTAGATACGGTAATGGATAATCTAATCGCCGCAGGAAACCTGAGTATCAAAGCCGCGGGCGAATCCATTCAGACCACAGAGAATATGACCAACCTGACTAAGATAGCGGCAACCAAAAACCAGCAGTCAGCCAAGCGCATAGGAGAATTAGAAGTTCAGTCCCAGCGCATCGGGGATATTGTCCAGGCGGTGGTGATGATTGCCGACCAGACCAACCTTCTGGCTTTGAATGCAGCCATCGAAGCGGCCCGGGCCGGGGAGCATGGGCGGGGTTTTGCCGTGGTGGCCGACGAAGTGCGCAATCTGGCTGAGATATCTGAAAGATCAGCCCGGGACATCCGCGGGGTAGTGGATGAGATCCGGGCTGGAGTCACCGATGTGGTGAAGGACATCAATGAAACCGTGGAAAATTACAACTCCTTGGCTGTAGGGATGGAAGAAACCGTCCAGGGTTTCTCAAGCCTGGAGGAATTGGTCGGCCAGTACGGAGATTCAAACATGCTGGTCAAAGAAGTGGCCCGGCGTATAGCCGGACAGGGCCAGAAACTGCTAGCTGGCAGCGAAAGCATCGCATCTGCTACTGAAGAAGCAGCCGGAGGAACCAAGGAGATCAACAAGGCAGTGGTTGAACAAAGCAAGGCCCTGGCCGAAGTGAACACCGCCAGCCAGGAATTGAGCGAGATGGCCGAGGACCTCAAGACCTCCACCAATATCAGTAAATCAGCAGAAGAAGTGGCTGCCACTGCCGAGCAGCTTTCCGCCAATATCGAGGAGCTGAGCAGTTCCGCTACCCAGATTGCCAGCGGCATCATGCAGATGACGGAAGCCATTCGAGTGGTCAACCAGGAGGCCAAGGTAGGGGAAGAACTGCTGGCCCTCTCTCTTAAGGATTATGACGACCTGACAGAAAAAGCTAAGGTTTCCGGCAAACTACGGGTGGAATCATTGGACCTCCTTGCTGCTACACGGAAAAAGGCGGCTGAAATTAATGCCCGGATACACGAAAGCACCAAATCTTATGAGACCACGAATAACGAGCTGGAGAAATTGCAGGATAAGATTCGCCGCATTGAAAAGATCGTGGATACCATCCAGAATGTATCCATTCAGACCAATATGCTGGCCGTCAATGGTTTCGTGGAAGCAGCGACCGCCGGGGAGCATGGTCGGGGATTCTCTGTAGTAGCCGGCGATATTCGTAACCTGGCCACCGAGTCGGCGGAGAACGCCGACAAGATTAAGGATCTGGTTCGGGAGATTCAGAACCAGATGAGCAAGGTCTTGACCGACATCAACCAGTCGGAAACCGCTGCCCGGGAGGCGGATGCCTATGGGCCGGTATCTGTGCAAAAAAATTCGGCCATAACGGCACAAATGGAGGAGACTGCTAGTATAGGTAAGGGATATTGGGTAGCCGCTGAAGCGCTGAAGGGTGCTATTGATGTGAACAACCAGCAGGTCAGTGAATTGGCGGTTGTTGTGGAGAAGGTCAACAATGAGGTGCAGGAGGCATCGCGGGTAGGGCAGGAGCAGGCCAAAGCGATTGATGAGCTGGCCAGTTCTATTGAAGAGATCGCATCCATCGCCGATGAAATGCAGATGGGTTAAACGAGTGGGAATTTCTTTTGAAAAGGAGGGATTAATATGAGTCTTGAAAGCGCATTCTCCTCGGGAGAAGTACAGCTGGTAACCTTTACTATCGGCCCAGAGATCTTCGGACTGGATATCATGAATGTTCAGGAGGTCATAAGGATGCCGGCCATTACCAAAGTCCCCCAGTCCCCTTCTTTCATAGAGGGAATGACCAACCTGCGCGGCCACATCCTCCCGGTAATCGATACCCGCACAAAATTCGGCATGGAAAAAGTGGAAATGAATGAGTCCAGCCGTGTGATTGTGGTGGATATAGGGGGGAAAGCCGTTGGCTTGAATGTAGATTCGGTTTCCGAGGTTTTAAGGGTCGATAGCGGCAACATTGAGAACGCCCCGGCCAGTTTGTCAGAGAATGTGGACAGCAGTTCTATAACCGGTGTGGTGAAATTGGATGGGGGTAAAAAACTGGTTATGGTGTTGGATTCAGCATCTCTGTTTGGGCAGGAAGCTGTAAACAAGGAATCATTCAGCATAAAAAGCAAAAGCGAAAATTTCGAAGCATTGCTGGATGAGGTGCAAATCGTTTCGTTCCTGGTGGGCAAGGAAGAATTCGGATTAGAGATCGATAAGGTCAAAGAAATAATACGTTTTCCGGAAATCGTTAAAGTACCTAATGTTCCGAATTACATGAAAGGTATTATTTCTTTAAGGGACACCCTGATGCCCATCGTAGATTTGCGTACGAAACTGGGTACGGGTCTTGATGAAGTTACTCCTTCTACCAGAGTAGTTGTCGTGGATGTTTCCGGCACCTTTATTGGACTGACCGTCGACCAGGTATATGAAGTGATCCGGATACCAAAAGACGCCATTTTCCAACCTCCGCAAGCCGTTTTGAGCGAAACTGGAGAGAAACTTACTGGTATAGCCCGGTTGGATGATGGCAAACGGATTATTATGCTAATGGATCCACAGAACATCATTAACCAAAGGATCTTGGATGAAATCAATTCAGGGGAGGCAATCGTCCAGGTAGAACCAGAGGATGATGTTATGGACGAATTAGATGAAAAGCAACTGGTGGTTTTTAAACTGGCTGAAGAGCAGTATGGTGTAAGCATTGCACAGGTTCAGGAAATCACCAAGATGGCTCAGATCACCAAAGTCCCCCGCTCCCCCAAATTCGTGCAGGGAGTCGTTAACTTGCGGGGAGATGTGATCCCGATTATTGACATGAGGAAACGGTTCGATATGGAATCCAAAGACTACACTGATCGCACCCGGATTATCGTGAGCGAAATGAACAACCAAAAAATCGGGTTGATTGTAGATGAGGTGTTAGAGGT
>DATMYR010000059.1:0-16597 GCA_035560815.1 Syntrophomonadaceae bacterium
CGGATTATCGTGAGCGAAATGAACAACCAAAAAATCGGGTTGATTGTAGATGAGGTGTTAGAGGTCTTAAGGATTTCGGGTCAGAAGTTTGAAGAAGTTCCGGACATCGTAAATGATGGACAAGGCCAGGCCTATATGGACTGTATCGCCAACATTGAAAACCGTATGATAATGTCCCTGAACCTGGAGAACGTATTAGGAAACGAAGAGTGGAAGCAGTTGAGCAGAATGGTGGAATCCACGGATAAAAAGACACCCTCTAGGTTGAAAAAGCAAAAGCAATAAGATAGACACAGCCATTCCTTTACAGAAAATCTTAACAGGGGTTTCGGACATCAATCGAAACCCCTCGTTGTTTTATAGGTGGTAGAGAGAGCGCTATTCGGAGCCCCCGATGGACCTCATTATCCCATACTCAACCCCCAATTCGAGAAAGCAGCCCGCGACCGTTCCGCAACTGAACTTTTATTTATTAACAGTAATGGGCAAAGCCCTAGCCATTTGTTTAATTATGTTGTTATAATTGTAGATCTTTGTCGATATATATATTAATATTGGAATGGTTAATATAACCGGCAAGTTTAAATTTTGTTTAATAAACAATGAGCTGAATTCTACTGTCATACACTCGATATCACAACATTTTTACCTGAAACTAATTATTGATTAAGCATAATGTCTGGGAGGACACTGGTGTGCGAAGAATACCTGTAGAAGATTTAAAACCAGGGATGGTTGTCGCTCGAACAGTGGTCGGTTTTACCGGTAAGCTATTGATTACCCATAACACCGCCCTAACCGATACATATATTAACCGGTTAGGTAAATTGGGTATAGGATCTGTCTATATTAAAGACGGACTAGATGATATTGACATACCCGAGATTATTTCTGAGCAGGTCCGATCTTCGGTGTCATCCCATCTCAGTACTTCACTAAAATCATTTTCAATCAGTAATTCATTAAATGTTAGTGCTTTTAAGAAGAGTGCTAAATTGCTAATCGATAACATCATCCGTAATCGCAATGTTCTTATTCAGTTGGAAGACATTCGTGTCTACAGCGATTACGTCTTTATCCATTCGATCAATGTGGCCGCATTTGCGATTATGACCGGATTATCTCTCGGATATTCAGACAGTAATCTAATGGACTTGGGCCTGGGAGCATTACTGCATGACATCGGGATGATCGCCATGGATTCAGCAATCCTTGACAACCCAGCAGCACTGACTAACATTGAACGTAATCAAATCGAAACTCATCCGGAAATAGGTTTTAACACTTTACGGACCCACAACGTATCTGCCATAGCTTCTAATATCGCCTTTCAACACCATGAAAAAGTAGACGGATCTGGCTACCCCAGACAACTAAAAGGGAACGAGATCCTGGAATATGCGAAAATCGTATCGGTGGTTGATGCATTTGATGCAATTATTTCAGATCGTCCCTACCGCACGGGGTGTACTACCACCGATGCTATGGTTATTCTTCAAAAACTGGCTGGCAGCCATTTCGAGCCAGCCATCGTGGAAGCCTTCGCCTCAAATGTGGCTATGTATCCGGTGGGCAGCTTGTTAAGCCTTAACACCGGCCATATCGCTGTTGTAACATTGATTAATAGATTTAATTCAAATCGTCCAGTGGTTAACGTAATTTGTGACCAAATGGGAAATATAATAAAACCTTCTTTGACGATTAACCTGAGCAAGACCGATGAAGTCGTTATCAGCAAACGTTTGTCTTATGAAGAATCTGATTTTATCCGGTCTAAAATAGTAGATTTAACAGGCTTTCCAAATAAGGAGACTTTTCAGCCTTCTGCGAGCTGATACGAACTCCAAACAGGCTATCATAGACCAATACTAAGAAATGAAATTGTAATACTACCCGGGGGTTTCGGCTTATCACCGAAACCCTTCGTCATTTCCTTAGTAGCGAAGAAAGGGCGCTTGGAACCCCCGATGGTGCTTTTGGTCCCCTACTCGCTTTCCAATTCTGTTGAGGCAACTCACCGCAAGACTCATTATACGCTGATAGGAAATTCGAGCATGAATGCCGAAGCAATTATTAACAAATATGGGGAGGATTTATGTCAATATGCATTCTGATCTATCCAAGGATTTTCCCAGAAAACGAGCAGGCTATATAATTTGTATATTTATTTTAATTATGATGGGCTTCATACTTAGCGGTTGTGACGCTAAAAAGGACGCTCAAAAGAATACGGATCAAGTTGTTAAACAAGTACAGGTAACCACAGTAAGCTCACTTACCACAGAGAATCGGACAGATTTAGCCAGTCTGCTGGAAGCCGGTGAAGAGACTTTAGCTTCGTTTGAAATAGGGGGACGCGTCCTGGAACTTCTTCATGAAGAGGGAGATGCGATAGAGCCGGGAGATCAACTGGCGAGATTGGATGCCAGTGAGTATGACGTTCAACTGGCTCAGGCGGAAATGGCCTTGCATAATGCAGAGATTGCCTATCAACAAGCATTGGATTCCCACAAGCGGTTTGAAAGCTTATACGCCGCAGGAGCAGTATCTAAAACTGACTTCGAGGGTGCTCGAGACGCATTAGCTACAGCTGAGAACGGAAAGCAGCTGGCGGAGCGCTCTTTGGCCTTAGTGAGTGGGAAAGACTGTCTGAATGCCCCGATCAAGGGCGTAGTAATAAACAAGCTGGTTTCCAAAGGACAATTAGTAAGCGCTGGAGCCCCTGCCTATCGTATCGGACAGATTGATGAACTGAAGGTCGTGCTTCCCGTACCGGATTATGAAATAAGACAATGGAAGACTGATGATGCGGTTACGTTAACTTTGTATGGAGAAAGCCGGGAGGGAAAAGTCACCAAGGTTAATCCGGCTACCAATACTGGAACCGGCACGATCGGCGTGGAGGTAAAACTGCCCAATCCTAAACATGACTGGCATCCGGGACAAGTGGTTCAGGTGGCCCGCAAAATTAACGGAAAAAATAGTATGTTTGTACCGGTACAATCGGTTATTAACCGGGGTGAGAAAGAGCCCTTTGTTTTTGTAGCAGCCAACGGTAAGGCGGTGAAAAAGCCGGTTCAGATAGGCGCTATTTCAGGACAATACCTGGAGATAACCTCTGGTTTGACTATGGGTGAACAGGTAGTTAGCCGGGGAGCCGATCGTCTTTTTGATGGTGATCGGATAGAATCAGGAGGAAGCGGCGAATGATAGAATTCTTGGTCAAACGCCGAAAGATTACGATTCTTTTTTTTGTAATGGCTGTTTTGATTGGCTTTTTAAGCTTTTTTCAGCTGCCGAAACAGGAATCTCCTGATGTCATTATCAATGTAGCCCTGGTCACGACAGTTATGCCCGGAGCCTCCCCTGAAAAGGTGGAGCAGACGGTTACCAAGAAACTTGAGCAACGGATCAAGGAGCTGCAGGGGATTAAATCCATTGAGTCAACTTCGGCTTTTGGATACTCGGTCATTGTTGTAGAAGCTGCGTCCGGAGTTGATCCGGCCCAGAAGTGGGATGAACTGCGTAAGAAAGTCAAGGATGCCGAAGCAGATTTGCCAACAGATGCTAAACAACCGGTCATTAACGATGACCTGGCGAAAGCCGCCTTCTATACCTTTAATATTACAGCCAACCAATCTTCCGATTTGTATCAATTGCGTTATGTCCTAAAAAATTGGAAAGACCAATTAGGAACCCTTCCCGGAGTGTCCCAGGTTAACATCGTAGGTCTGCCCGACCAGGAGGTTCGTATTGACCTGGACAGCAACAAGCTGCGCTTGTACAATATCGCCTGGGCGCAGGTTTTGAGCGCACTTCAAGGCCAGAATGACCGCATCCCCATTGGAGAAATGAAAGTTGAGGGTACCAACTATCAGCTTAAACTGCCCGACACTTACAAATTGGATGAACTCAACCAGATCGTAATCGGCAAAAATGAGCAGGGTGTTCCTGTCCACCTGCAGGATGTCGGACGCGCTTATTTGACTACCAAAGAAACCTCGGTCTATGCCTACCATAATGGAAAACCGGCTCTGGTGATGGGCATAGGTGTTGAGAAGCGCACCGATGCACCTTCTACCCAGAAAAATATTGACCAGATGATAGGAAAATTAAAAACTTCGCTGCCGTCCGGGGTGACAATGGAGCCGGTTTTTTCTCAATGTCAGAAGGTCGACAAAATCTTCAATAATTTATTGAAGGAAATGATCTTTGCCATACTGGCCGTGCTTTTTGTCTGCACCCTGGGATTGAGTTTTTCTACAGCTGCTATGGTAGCATTAGCTATTCCAATTTCCATGGCTATTGGACTTATCTTTTTGCCTTATATGAATATAACCATCAGCGAGATTTCCGTTTATGGACTCATCGTAGTTCTGGGTATTCTAGTGGATGATGCTGTGGTAGTAAACGATAACATCGAACGCCATCTGTCTGTCCTCAAGCAAACCCCATTTACAGCAGCTATTGAAGGAGCACGGGAGGTAGCCCTCTCGATTTTAACTGCTACCTTATCCACCGTCTTTGCCTTCGGACCGCTGCTGTTTCTCACTGGAATCATGGGCGACTTTATACGGCCCATGCCGGTGGTTATATCACTTACCATGCTGGCCTCCATGATCATGTCACTTACTATCATCCCTATCTTTCGTTACTGGTATGAAGACCGCCGGCTTTTATCGGGGACTATCCAGGATAAACCAGCTGGTTTACTGGGGCAGCAGCTCACCCGCCTCACCGATTACTACGCCCATACAATCATACCGAAGATCTTAAAGCGTCCACTCCGGACCGGCGTTATCGGCGTGCTGATCGGCACTCTGGCTTATGGCTTGGTTCCCTTCATTCCGGTGGAATTATTCCCCGAAGCCGATTGGGACCAGATGCCGATTTTCATTCAAATGCCGGTAGGCACTACTTTAAATGAAACCGAGCAGGTGGTAGCGGGTATACGCCAATTCCTGTCAGAACAAAAAGGGGTTTTAGAAGTATATTCATCTTCCGGAGGGCAGGTACAGGGATGGTTTGGCGGCCCTATCGGAGCTGACAGTGTAGCGGGGAACACCGGCTTTGTGGTTGTGAAGCTGGATAACAAACAGGTTAAGCAGGCTGAACTGGTGGATACATGGGGGCAAACCCTCAGTAAGAAGTACCCGGGCGTAGAGATCACGCCCTATCAGATCAAATCCGGTCCGCCGGTAGGAAAAGCCATATCCTTAAACCTTTATGGGGACGATGTTCAGACCCTGCGCGCTTTATCTCAGCAGGTGAAAGACAAAATCAGCAAGGTGCCTGGCGCGGTTAATGTGCAGGATAACTTCGGTCTGGATGCTTACACCTTGGAATTCCAGGTCAACAACGACATGATGAAACAGAAGATGGTCAGTTATACCGATCTATCCCGGACCTTGCGCCTGGTCAGTGAAGGCATCACGGTAGGCAACTATGACGATGGCAATGATCTCATTGACATGCTGCTGTATGCGAAAGATCCCAATTCTGATCCCATGGCTGTGTTCCAGAGCTTATCTGTGCCGAATGCCAAGGGTGAACAGATTCCCTTGCTGCAATTGGCCAGGGTAAAACCGGCTTTTGGCATTATGGGGATTCCCCACCGCAACCTGTCCCGGGTAGTCACCATCACCGGTGATGCTCAGGGTAGGACCGCCACTGAGGTTATGACTGACATCCAAGGATTGCTGACTGGGATCAAATTCCCTGAAGGTTATCGCTGGGATGTGGGCGGAGAAATGAACTACCAGTCCGATATGTTTTCCGATCTGGGCAAACTGTCGATCTTCGTTTTCTTCCTTATATTTATACAAATAGCGATACAGTTTTACTCTCTGAGTCTGCCCTTGCTGGTGATGAGCACCGTATACCTGGCTGTGGCCGGAAGTTTAATCGGCTTATTTTCCACCCGCACCCCGCTGGGCTTCGTATCCATGATGGGGATGATCGCTCTAGCTGGAATCGTAGTGCGAAACGGAATCGTCTTTATCGAGTTTATTGAAAGATCGCGTAAGGCCGGGCATGATTTAGAAGAAGCGGTGCAGTTAGCCGGGGGAGCACGCCTACGGCCCATACTTTTAACATCTGCCACAGCGGTAGCCGGTCTAACCCCCCTGGCCTTTGCCGGTGAACCTTTATTCACCCCACTGGCTACCACCATCATATCGGGATTGGTCTTTTCCACCCTGCTCACCCTGCTGGTCGTACCTTCACTGTATACGGCTCTGGCCCAATGGAAGTTGAAACGAGAGAATCGGCGCATGGAGCGAATTGCAGGATTTAGCGAAACCAATGATGTGGAACTTGATTAGGAAGAAGTTAGCAACTGGGAAACGCAAAGAGGCGCTTCCTATTTCGTTAACCAAAGTTGTTGAATAGGACGATATTCATAAGCTAAAGGGCTCATTTTAATTTCTTTGTCCCCGCCAAATCATTCGTCAGCTTTAACTGACGGCTGCTGGTGACGGGGCATGCCCTGTACAACCCTCAAAAGCAATAGCCTAACGGTCCCTATTTTCGCTGATCCGTGTCCTTCTCACCGCAGAAAAGGCACGAGGAGCTTCGGCCAAATCACCGACCTCCCCGTCTTTTCCTCAGTAATACTTTTTGGCTTTATTTAAACTTCTCAAAGGAGCTTGCGCTCATGACAAGGGCCTGCTCCCGGGTAGTCGTTCCGTATTCGGCGGCTTCCTCTTCGGTAGTAAGCGCTTTAGGCATGAATTTACCATCCGCTCCATTGATAATCCCTGCTTTGCTCATGAACAGCACATGCTCCAAGGCCCACGAGGAAATGTCCTTCTGGTCTTTGAAAACCGGTGCTCCTGTGGTGGAAAAATCCGCATCAGGGACTATTACTCTGATGGCATGGCTTAGCATTGTGGCGACCTCCTCGCGGTTGGTGAGCTCCCGGGGGGCAAATGTAGTTGTAGAAGTACCCGCGGTTATACCCAGCTTAAATGCTTTAAGTATCTCAGGGTTATTCGTATCGGTAAAAGGATTGGGGGAAGCTGGGGACGAGGTTTTTCCCGTCGTCTTTTCATACAGCTTTACAACCAATTCGGCAAACTCCTCACGGGTGATTGGCTTTGTCATGTCGGCACCTTTGAGGGATTCGGGAATGAGTCCGTATGAATTCGCCTTGTCAAGCACAGTCTTTGCCCATTCTGAAGCTGCTGAGTATGCGGCCATGCCGTGGGAGACGACATTAGAAAATGGGCTGTAAATGACGCCCGATTTTCCAGCAGCGGGATAGTTGTAATAATCAAAAACATATCTGAATTTGATATCATAGACTGCGTTCTCATAGCTGTCCTGAAGCCCGAAATACGCCTCGGATCCTATATTGAATTCTTCAACAAAACTATCGCTGTGGCAAGCCTTCCACTCGCCGTTGTTAACGCTGAGCCAGACCTCGGTTTTCACGGCATTATTTGATATGGTATTAAGAAGCCGCAGATCCTCATGAGCCTGATCCGTTACGATGTCCAGATAGGGCTTGTTGTCGGTGTCTTTTTTTAAATCGGCCGATTTTAATCCTGGAATGTGGTTAATCAGCTTGTCTGGATCTTCTATTTGTTGATTATTGCTAAAAGAAACGCTTTGAGACCAGGGAGAAAAGTATTGGTAAAATTGGCCGTTACTATCCTGATAACTCACAATATAACGGGCTCTGAAATCCATGCTGTGGGTGTCAAAATAGGATTTGTCTGCAGGCAGCGTCTCACCCGGAGAAATGCTTTCAAATTGGCTTTTATCAAATACAACACTATTTGAATAGGTTCCTTTTTCAATTCTAACCAAACTTTTGTTTGTATTATAACCGGGATCCTCATCCCATTGACTTTTGTAATGCCAGCTTCCGCTATCCACTTTGTAGTCAAGCTGCAAAAGTATATCAGAAAAGGTATATTCGCCGCTGCTGAACACGGAATCATCTGCTCCTACAATATCGACATAAGATCGCAACTCATCCGATGCGCTTACATTGGCATCAAATCCAGCCCAACTGCTATCCATCCCATCCTCCCTGTAGTGGATTGAGAAGTCCTTTGGCGCTCCATAACTGCTGGGAAGCGTGTTGGCTGCCATGACCACGGGTATAAAGCTAAAGATAAGGGTCACTGCTAGAACTATTCCAATAATTTTTTGTTTCATAGATAAAACCCTCCCTTGAAATAAATTAAAAAGACTCTTTGAATACCTTATGGGCTTTGTTAAAGACAGTAAAAATTGTGCCTTATACTATTTCGGTCGAATTGGCCTTTTTGAGAGACGGCCTCTGAATTCCAGCGGTCCCAAAGATCCCTTGCCTATAATTGTAAGGTTTACTTCTCCATCTCTGGTTATATAGATTTTAAACGGTATTGCCACGTTCGCTTTATTTACAGCGCCTTTTCCTGTTCCCGAGCCTTCCTCCGTGTGTACACTCTTACTAAAAGCTGCGTTCGTACTAAAAGCCATGGTTCCTGTTGCCATCTTTGATATAGTAAGCCCAAGCGGCGGCAATGGTGGCACTTCTCCTTTATTCATTCCATAAAAATTATACGTATTGCTATCGTATGGAACGATGTTGAAAGTGCAGTCCTTCACTTCGGTTTTTATACTATTGTCACTTTTCACTGTCCCCCCGATTTCGCTTTCGATGGATTCATCCATATCGCTTGAATCTACTTTAACCTCCTGGGTGGCGCTGCACTTGTACTGCCCATCCGGTATTTTGTCTCCGCTTTTCACCGCTAATAGTTTAAAATGATAGCTTGCCTTTATGTCGCCTAACTCGGTATTCAGAGACTTTTCACAAGTATCGTCAATACTGATCGTCCACACGAATTCATCCAGGGAAGGAATCACTTCCACTGGTATATCCTGCGATTGGTCATATTCAGTAGGAATATTCTCATCACCATCCTGTTTTTGCTCCTCTTTCGGTTTATCTCCATCGTTTTTTTCATCGGACGGCTTTGTCGTGTCTGAAGGTTTTTGAGGCACATTAAGATACACGTAGATAGCCCCTTCCCTTTTAACATGCACTGCACATGAAGCCTTTTTCATAGCGCTTCCTTTCAGCACGACATCAATGAGCGTGTCACCCTCTTGTTTGGCTGTTACCGTTCCATCCGTTGAAACGGATGCTACCTCCGGACTTCCCGACACCCATTGGAGCTCCTTATTTAGTCCGGCAGGCACGACTTTGACCGCAAGTTTTACCTTGCTACCCTTTGCAAGCTCCATATAGCCCGGATATAAAGAAATATTTGCCTCGGTATCTGGGCTGCCGCACCCGCTAAGAATGAAAAGCAGCATTACGACAAGTAAAATATTTATAAATTTTTTCCATTTGAACATTTTTCTTACCTCTCCTTGAAATAACCCAAAAATTTCTTTCTGTAATATATGAAAAGTGGTGGTGCGCACAAGATTCGTTGTCGTTTGTAATGCGACTGAGAGAAAATTTAACCTTGACCTTCAATCCTTCAGCAGGCGCTGTTTTACTTTCCGAATCACCTCTAACCGGTTAAATCATACCCAATTTAGAAAAAACAGGATATTCGATCAGTGCTCACTTTAGTCAAGTTATTGCTATCATACATAAGAAAAAAGCCTCCATCGTCTTTTCAGACATTGGAAGCTTAACAAAATACATCTTTATTATTATTAAACCGTCTCCCGATACTGCGAGGGGGTCATTCCCACCCTTTCTTTAAAAATCCTAGCGTAATTCCCACTATAATCGATACCACAAGCGGCAAATGCCTGCTTTATAGAGATATTTTTGTCACACAATTTTTCTTTAAGCCGCTTAACTTTAATATCCTGATAATAACTATAGGGGGTCATGAAAGTGTGTTTTTTGAATAGGCGGGTAAAATGGTACCTGCTAAGATTGACAGCGTTTGCTATCTTATCGATGTCGAATTCCTCCAGCCAATGGCTTTCCATGTACTCCTTTGCTTTAACCATTTCTTCCTTGCCACTATACATGTTGGATGTAATAAAAACATTTACTACATAAGCCAATTGACGATTGTCGTTATAAATTGGGAAACAGGTTATGTTTTGGAAACTTATGTCAAAGCATAATTCTTCTTTACCAAATCTATCAATAATACCTTGAATAGGCATTTTTAAATTATGAAATTGAACAATTTCACCCTGAAATGATCTAGCAATTTGTGCTCTTACATTCTCTCCCCATTTATCAATAATGGGATCTTGTAATACATTAAATTTCCCAACAATTTTATCTTTTGATGATATGTGCATGATCTCTAAACATGCTCCGTTGGTTAAAATCATCGTTCCATCCGGCGCATACACATGAATTGGATAAGGAAAATATTCTATAATCTTTGAAAACATCTCTTCATGTCCACACAGGGATTGAAATGGGTGGACAATATTATTTTGTTGATTTTTAAGGGAATCATTCATCGGTACCCTCCTTTCAAAAACGGATGTCTTCTGATTATCATTAAGAATTCTTAAACAACGCAATATAATAATTCATTCTATTTCTGCTTTACCGTCAAATATTAATGATGTTCTGATTTTTTGCATTTGAATTCCCCTACCAAATAAATGGGATCAGTCTATACCTTACTTTCTTCTTATATTCTTCATAACCTTCTAATTCATTGACCAACATTCTTTCTTCACCAATTATTCTGCCAGCCATAAGAAATATCGAAATTAACCCCAGCATCAAACCATAGCTTGAACCCATCATTAGCGGCGCCCCGACAAGCATGAACGTGTTGCCTAGATACATAGGGTGTCTCACAATGCCGTAAACCCCTGTAGAAATAACGTGTTGCTTTCGATCCGTTTGAATCCTGACCAGTGTTGAAGCAAATGTATTATCAGCCACTGACCGAAATAGAAAGAATAAAGCTGGTAATAATGCCACTCCGCCTATAACTTTTAACCATACCGGAAAATATATTGTAGTCCATCCATATCTTTTGGCATCCAATGGCATAATGATAATCCATACAACGGATGATAAATATGCCACCCATATAAAATACTTATCCCACCCTTTTTGGTTGTCAGCATGCACTTTCTGCCTTTCGGCCAGCAGTGCAGGATCATTTAGCTGCAAATAAATTCCAATCGATAACGTCATAACAAGAAACCAGATGCTAAAGATCCAACCTTCTATCCAAAACCAATCACCCGCCAGGAAAAGAATAAACGCCGGAAATAGGAAAATAGAAATTATCAAATAGATAATTTGGCCAACCGTGAATTTATTATTTTCATTTTCCATAATGAGCTCCTCCATAAAGTAATTCTTATGTTATCGATAAAGGCTCTTTTTCAACATTTCCAGATAAATATTCATTTCTTTAAACAGTTCATCAAGGTTTATTTCCTTCAGAGAAGGTCCTTTTATTCTTTCCATTTCTTTGTTTGTAAAACCCTCAAGAAACAGGGGGAAACAAGGCGACGGCCCTCTTGATTTTTTCCATTTTATGGTGCCATCAATGAAGAGAGATGCGTGGATATCATGCCACGACGAGCCAGAGAGAAGAGTAAGACAGGATTTATCACATTATGATGAGGGGAATCAATCACCAGGAGATATTTCACGAGGAAGAGTCTGCAACAAATAATTTTGGAAAGTGAAGCTGATTTACTGGGGTATTGTTTGATGGACAACCATGCCCATTTGTTAGTAAAAGAAAGTGAAAAAGAGATATCGCACATTATAAAAAGATTAGGCGCTAGTTATGCATGGTGGATAACTGGAAATCCGAGAGATCAGGTCATGTATTTCAAGATCGGTTTAGAAGTGAGAAAGTTGAACAAGACAGCTATCTATTAATAGTTGTTCGATATATCCATCAAAACCCTGTCAAAGCAGCAATCGTAGCCAGACCAAAAGAATACCGCTGGAGTAGTTGCCGTGTCTATTATGGAAAGGAAGAAAATCCCCAAGGATTGACTCAACCAAAAATAATTCTTGAACAGCTATTAGACGATAAGGATACAGCCAGGAAAATATTTATGGAATATATGGCAGAGGGAACGAGTAGCGTAAGTGATGAAATCGTGTGCAATAAGATCAAAATCATAAATGGAAGATAGACCGTTTAATAGTCTTCAACATATGGAAAAGACAGAGAACGATAAAACCATAAGGAAAGGAAACCTAAGAACCGTTACCTTGTTTTCCCGGGTTAAACATTAAGAGTAACTTGGTTTTCTCCCGTAAGGGTTCCATCCCAGGCTGTGATACGTATTGTATACTGGCCTGAAGTCAATGCGCTGCTATCTAAATAGTAAGAGAAAGCATTACCGTTGCAGCGCAATTTCTGCAAGCCGTTTATATATAAACCCATAGCCTGCACACCTGTATCATCACTGGCAGAAGCACATATGTTCACCGCCGCCCCAGGTGCAACAGAGCTATTCGCCGACGGGCTGCTAATGGTCACTACCGGAGCTTCTCCACCACCGGCAGCAAACGGTGTGAGATTCCCGCCGGCACCGGGTGTAAAACCGACCTCGGAACCATAAGCGGTTCCCGAGGCGGTAATCGCATAAGACTTAGCAAAATAGGAGCTGCCGCTTTGTAGTCCGCTCAGAGCATAGGTGAAAATTGTGTTTTCAGCAATAGTGGTACCCAGTTTAACCTTAGTCTGCACTCCTCCGCTTTTTCCCCAGAGAAAACCGTATTCTCTGACCGGTTCACCCCCAATCGCTCCTATCAATATTGCGCTTGAACTTCCTATGTCAGTAACATTGGTAGTCAGGTCCGCCAGCTCCCCGCCGCCGCCGGTCGCCCTGAATCTCAATACATTGCCATAGGACGTACCGTGCGAGTTGGTGGCATAAGCTTTTACATAATAAGTGCTTCCATCCGTTAAATCATCAAGATGATAACTGAAAGTACTACCTGGTGATATGTTGTTGTCATTCACTTCCACTTTGGTATCCGGACTACTGTCCGTACCCCAGTAAAAGCCATAAGAACGTACTCTTGAGTCTCCACGGGAACGCACAACCCCGTATAATCTGGCATATCCCGATTCGCTATCCGGAGTTTTTGTAGTCACCGAGGGTCTACTGCCATAGTAATCATCATCATTATTGTCATAGTAATCGCTATCCGTGGTGAAGTGCCTTACACTTCCATAAGAGTAATCACCGTCACTTATAACGTAGGCTTTATAATAATACGTTTCGTCTTCGTCCAGGTCGGTGAGGCGGCAGTCAAAATCATCCCCCTCGCTTATATCATTGTAGCCCGCTATCTTATGATGAGAGAGAGAACCTGAACTGGTCCCCCAGTAGAAGCCGTACTCGGTGATATCGGAGCCACCGTCAGATACCAAATTAGCATTTAACGTAGCTCTATCATCATCGATGCTGCTGGCACTGTCGGTTTCGACCTCGGCATCCCCGCTATTATCCCACCCAGCGGTAAAGGACAGGACGTCCCCATAGGAAGTATCCTCACTATTTTCTGCGTACGCCTTGAAATAGTATTTCGTCCCTTCATCCAGACCGCTTAAATCATAGTAAAAATCATCGCCTTCGGAAACACTACCGGAGAGGGAATGCTTGGTGGTGGGATTGCTGCTTGTCCCCCAGTAAAAACCGTATTCGGTGATACCGGAACTTCCCTCCCAATCTATATAGCCATTTAGAGTAGCTTGCGTACTGCCTATACTGCTGGCGCTGTTGGTCGTAACCTCCGGCGCGTTACCGCCACCGTCTACTCTTGTGGTGGTAAAATGCTTGACGCTCCCATAGGAAGTATCTTCATCGTTTTCAGCGTAAGCTTTATAATAGTAAGTGGTTCCTTCAATAAGCCCGGTGAGTCTATAATCAAAATCATCGTCTTCGCTGATATCATCATAGCCCACTATCTTGTGATGAGTCAGCGAACCTGAACTGGTCCCCCAGTAAAAACCGTATTCGTTTATATCCTCGTTGCCGTCCGAATCCAGAGTGGCTTTGAGTGTGGCATGATCACTGCTTATGCCCGTGGCGCTGTTCGTCGTTACATCCGGTTCATAGGTTCTGGCTGCAGCCCGGGAGGGCCAACACAATCCTGGTATCAGGAAAACCAGGGCCATGATTAACGTTATACTTGCTGATATAGCTTTACGCTCGGCAGTCATATTGTTTCCTCCCCTTTCCCCAACCAATTCTCCCACTTACCGGATATATTTTAATCAAGGCATAGATATTTTTTGGCATTGCATCCGCCCTCCATTTTAGGGTTTTCGCTAATTTCTCAATACATCTGCCGTCATTATTTATGGAAATCATTAGGAGTCCGTCAAAAATATAAAGGGTTGTTAATAGAAATTACCTCATTCTATCGGATAGGTGGCACAAGGGTATTATCCATAATATGGTCTAAAATAATTATACGAGTTTTAGTCCAATCCTTGCTCAAATTTTTCTAAAAAAGGGCCCAACCCACCTGTTGCTCCAACAGCCATATGTCTATTTAATAACGGTGAAAAAGCTCAACCGCGAAACACGACTCTAGTCGCAAATCCTAGCTCGCTGCAGAAAATAATAAGAGGGGTTTCGGCTATATCGCCAACCCCCTGTCGCCGCTTCTACTGTGTTCTCTATAGGGAGATGCCTTCATTTAGAACAACAAAATCTGTTCCCCGGACATTGGGAAGCGCACGCGCTTGATACACCGTACATAGCCGCTCCAATCGTATTAAGAAGATCATCAATACGATTAGACACCATAGCAGCTTGGGCGGCAAAGGAAAGTGCCCCCCCTCGTTGTCAAGGATAGACTCACCTAAAAATAATTCTTTATCAGCTCTCAGACGATAAGGATAGATCCAGGAAAATATTTATGGAATATATGGAAGAGGGAAACGATGACCAATGTCTCGAGGATAGGAAAACGAGTAAGTAAGTGATGAGGTCGTGCGCAATACGATCATAATGGAAGATAGACCCCGTTTAATAGTCTTCAACATATGAAAAAGACAGAGCGCGATACAATCATAAGGAAACGGGAGAATCGTCCCCTTGTTTTTAATTTCTTGGATTTAAACCATTATGCAAAAACAGACGGAGAACCCTTCTCCGTCCCCGAAGCATATTTAAGTATAAATTACAACCTTTTTGCTACGATAATTTACGGAAATACCTGAATTTAAAGAAGGATCGTTAACATGTTAAGGTCCAGCTTGATACATTCCATTGCTTTTCGCATCCTTTAGTATTCGGTTTATCACTAAATACGCAGTTTGTGCAGGGTGCGCCACTCCATGCACTATTGGGCTCGCCACTGGCTGCTATTGCAATAGTGCTCCTAAATTCTATTTCCATCATTTCGGGGGCAGTATATCGTTTCTTCATCCGTAATCCTCCTTTCTTAAAGCTTCTTATTGGTGGTAATTTATTTCTTACTTAGTATTTGTTACCTTGTTCCGCCTTGATCTGAAAAGCAGTTTTTGCGTATTCGCAATAATATGGATCGACCTGGCCATATTCACCGGTCCCAGCGGCGTTAGCGCAAGGGCAAAACTTACAGTATTCTTCATATTGGCAGCGAATACACTGTTGTGGAATGCATATGCTGCCGCACTTATTAATGAATGCTTCCCAGGCTTCCTTTAATCCACAATCTAATGGATTTGAACTAGGAAAATCAGCCCGCCCGCAGGGGGTCATTTTGCCGTCCCAGGTAATCCAAAAAACACTCTTTCCTAGAGCACAAGGTATTTGTAGATTCTGACTTTCATCTGCTATATGCATTAAATCAGTTGAAACTATAGTTTCTTCTTTATAACCGTTTTCCTGGGGCTGACTCTTATGTGAATACAAGCTACTCATATGTTCTCGCATCGCTGCATCAAAAAAAGCTGCTTCCTTTGGAGAAAGACGTTTTTGCATACTTGAAAGATCCGTTTCTTTACGTTCTTTAAAAAGCATACAGTCCCAAGTAAAACTTAATCCTTTATCGACCGCATACGCTGCAATTGCGAATGCATCTTCTCGATTTTCACAAGTCACCGTTGTCTGTATGGCAGGCCGCAAGCCAACGGACAAAAGGTTTTCTATGCCTTTATGGGCCTGATCGTACCCGCTGGCAGCACCGCATATCTTCCTATATGTATCCTTGGAATCACCATAAAGAGTTATCTTAATTTCATCCGGGGGGCGCTTTGCCAATTGCTCTGCAATCTCAGGTGTGATAAGAGTGGCATTGGATATAATGAAAATCCTGAAACCCATTTCAGAGAGGGCTTCATAAATCCGAAAAAAATCCCTCCGAATAAAAACCTCTCCCCCGGTTAAAAGCAGATTATAAGTCCCCATTTCGGCAGCCTGTCTACCCAGATCAATCCATTCGTCTGCACTTAATTCACGTCCATACCTATACACCTGGTCGCCATCCAGACGAATATAGCACATTTCACATTTCAAAGAACAACGCGGTGTCAGTTCAAATGCACCATTAAGCGGAATTTTTTTCTCCCGAGCGGATTGTTCCAATTGTTTTAAAAACAAATCCTTGTTCATTGATGGATCAGTCCACTTAAGCATAGGAAAATCCCCAATTCTGAATAATAAAACTTAATAACAAACGTAT
>DATMYR010000060.1:0-33861 GCA_035560815.1 Syntrophomonadaceae bacterium
GTCTAAAATTATAGGAGGTGTAATTATGATTGATCCTATTAGTTCTGGAAGTACAAATTCAACTAATACTTCATTACAGAACATACAGAATAATTCGAAAACAGCAAATGATTCCACTGCCCTTCAAAACACTTCGTCCCAATCTTCTGCAAACACAAATAGTTCAACCAATGCAGACACAGTTGAAATAAGTCAAGAAGCCAAGCAAGCTCAAAATAGTACCGTATCTTCAAATACTGCAACAACTACTGAAACCACATCATCGAGCCAATCGTCTTCTGCAACTAGTTCAACTACTACGACCAGCTCAACGAATACAAATAATTTGTCACAATACACGGAATACCAATTAAAAAAGATGCTTTCATCAGACACTATTACGCAGAGTCAGTATAATACTGAGGTTGCTCGGAGAAAAGGAGAAAAGGAGGCTTCTTCGGAATCTAGCAACAATGTCAATCAGCAACAAAATATTGCTGAATAGCAATGGCGGGAAGACTACTGCACTACCGGCGCCAGTTTAAGGATGTGAACGCCGGTGACTGGTATTGGGCCGTCAATGCAGCGGTTGCCGCTAATTTAGTTTCCGGTACGGGCGATAAGCAGTTTGCGCTTATGCCCTGGTCACAGTTAACGTCAGCGGAATATAATAGCCGCGAATAGCTGCAAAACACTGGAACGATAGAGGGCAGAAATTCTAGAATTGAGACAATAGAAGAGGTTAGCCGAGAATAGCTAACAGATTGGTTCACAAAATTGGAAGTCAAGTAGGGTGTGAATAGCTGGGAGTTAGAGCACGTACAGTCACCCAGTTTGTAGATGTTCTGGAAAAGGACAATTTCCCTGTTCGTATTCCCGATCCATCCGATCGCCGTGCAACATTGCCTCCTACCCGATCTATCTGTCTAAACATTCTGATGAGCTGTCGTTTCCTGATTGTTAGATAAAGCATCGTTTGAGACGGTGCTTTTCGTTTTATAAATAGGGGTAAATCATTAATTTTGCCATTTCTAGAGTCAGCTCCTCAATCGGCAGTTCTATTTCGGAAGCGAATTCCGGAGTAGAAAAACGTCTATCTATGGCCAGTAATGCTTCTTTAAGAATTCGTGGATTCATTTCTAAAACCCATTTTTTCTTGGTCCGTTTAAAAATCACTTCTACTAAGGAATTAATTAAATTGATCCGAAAATCTTCAATTTGTTGCCATGTCTTTGGATAATAAACCTGCAGGTCTTTAAGAGATTGAAGATTAAAAAGAAAAGCGCCATCCTTAAGAATGGACTTCGCGGTGGCAGCAAAACTGTCTATCAGGTCTGACTTATTTATTAAATCCTCAAGTTGGGAATCCACATCGGAAAGAAAAGCCGTAACGACCTTCTCGATCAAATCATTTTTGTTTGAAAAATAGGAGTATATGGTTCTCCTGGTGACACCCGCTTCAGCTGCCAGCGTTTCCAGGCTTAAGGCCTTAAATCCTTTATAACGCGCCATTTCCTTAAAAGTTTTTACAATTCTTTCATCTGTATTCATATGAATCTTTCTCCTAATATACATTTGTTTATTTAATAATACTCGATCTGTTCATTTCTTCAAAAACTGATAGTGATAATTATGGGTTTACCATAGTATACATATAGTGTATACTATGTGTAAAATTCGTCATGTTGAATTCAAGGAGTGTTATGATGCAGTGGTTAAAAAACAATAGTCATACTTACGGTGCAATATTGTTGCTTTTCGTCCTTTGTCTGGGGGCAGGGATCGCAATTAAGACCTGCTCGACTCCAAAAACTGTGAGCACCGACATCCCACCGGTTCGAACTCAAGTTGTGAGATTAGGGGATGGGTCCCAGGATTACAAATACGCAGGTGAGGTTCGCAGTCGTTATGAAAGCAATTTGGCATTTCAGGTCAGTGGGAAAATTATAAATCGTTATGTCGATGTAGGAAGTATCGTTCATAAGGGTGATGTCCTTATGCAGATTGATTCCCGGGATGCCCAGCAAACAGTTGACAGTTATGCTGCTCAAATTGCTTCGGTCGAGTCTCAATTAAAACTCGCCGGGGATACCCTGGCTCGTTGTAAACAGTTGTACGAAGCTGGGGCTCTCAGTAAGGCGGAATTAGACAAGAGCCAAACCGCCTACGACACCGCGTCAGCCCAGCTAAATCAGTTACAAGCTGTACATAATCTTTATGAGAATCAACTTGAATATACAAGTCTTCGCGCTGACCGGGATGGAGTGGTTACCGGTGTTTTCGCTGATGTTGGGCAAGTAGTGATGGCAATGGCCACTGCTCAAACAGTGGTGACGGTCGCCCAGAATCAAGATTTGGAAGTAGAAATCAACGTGCCGGAAAACCGTATTAAGGATTTAAACAAAGCCAAACAAATAAAGGTCTCCTTTTGGGCCCTCCCTAATGTCTCCTTAGCCGGGCAGACGAGAGAGATTTCTCCTATGGCCGATCCCGTGGCACGGACTTTCAAAGTGCGAATCACTCTGTTGAATCCTCCTCCAGAAATCAAGCTGGGTATGACTTCCAATGTAGTGTTTAACAGCCCGGGAGATTCATCGGCAGGTGCAGTAATACCCCTGTCGGCTGTTTACCAAAACGGTGACACTCCGTCGGTATGGATTGTTAATGGAGATACGGTAAGTTTAAGAAAGATAAAACCTGACAGTTACCAAAATGACCAGGTGAGAGTCTCGGAAGGGCTTAAGAACGGAGATATCATTGTAACCGCGGGCGTACACAAGCTGCATGAAGGGCAGAAAGTTCTCATTAATGAGGGTGCTAAGGACATATAAACATATTTCAATCGAGCGCAGCATTCAAAGATAAAACCAGCTTGGGGGTAATTGTACAAATGAAGAAATTCAACTTAGCCGAATGGTCACTTAAGAATAGATCGGTCATTTACTTCTTTATTATCCTATTATTCAGTACGGGGATATTTTCTTATGTAAATTTGGGAAGAATGGAGTTTCCTGATTATACAATCCGCCAAATGGTGGTGTCGGTAGGCTGGCCGGGAGCCAGCGCCAAACAGGTTGAAGAGCAGGTTACCGACAAAATAGAGAAACAACTGCAAAACACTCCCGGACTTGACTTTCTGGAGAGCTATTCCATGCCGGGTCAAGCCATAATTTATGTCAATTTAAAAATGGATGCTAATGCCAACGTACTCCAGCCAACCTGGTTTAAAGTTCGCAATGAGGTCAATGACATCAAAGACACCCTGCCCGCCGGAGTGGTCGGGCCCTATTTTAACGACGATTTTGCCGATGTTTTCGGGACTATTTACGCTGTCACCTCGGACGGGTTTACTTATGAAGACATGCGGGCCGAGGCGGAACATATCCGCAGAACCTTACTGGACGTCAAGGATGTAAAAAGAGTCGAGCTGAGTGGGGTCCAACCGGAAAAAATTTATGTAGAAATAGAAAGCAGTAAATTGGCGAAATTGGGTGTTGATCCCAATGCCATTATTAATACTTTGCAGGGGCAAAACGCCATGTCCCCGGCGGGAATGGTGGAGACTGCGTCCGACCGCGTCTATTTGCGGGTGTCAGGTATGTTCGACGATATCGAAAGCATCCGCAACCTGCCTATACACGGCAGCACGGGCACTTTTCGTCTGGAAGACATAGCCAAAGTTGAACGGGCATATGCCGACCCGCCGGAACCCGAGATGTATTTCAACGGCAAGCCGGCCATAGGGATAAATATTTCCATGGATACAGGCGGGAACATTTTAAATATGGGTAAGGCACTGGACGGTACCGTTGCCAACATCAAAAAGGATCTGCCGCTGGGGATGGAAGTTAATAAAGTGGCCGACCAGTCTAGTATAGTGAAGGATGCGGTAAATGAATTTGTTATAACTCTGGCTCTGGCCATTTTGATCGTTCTCCTGGTCTGCTTCATAAGCCTGGGGCTGCGTACGGGGGGCGTGGTGGCCATATGTATTCCCCTGGTTATCGCCGGGGTGTTGACCGGGATGAATATATTCGGCATCGATTTGCACAAAGTTTCGTTGGGATCTTTAGTTCTGGCCATGGGACTGCTGGTCGATGACGCCATTATTGTCATAGAGTCTATGATGGTCAAGCTTGAACAGGGATCGACCAGAAATGAGGCAGCCGGTTTTGCTTTTTCGTCTACCGCCGGGCCCAGATTGACCGGAGCTCTCATAACCTGCGCCGGTTTTATTCCCTTGGGGTTGTCTAAAGGCTCAACTGCCGAGATGCTGGGCTGCATGCTGTGGGTGGTAACCATGGCTTTGCTGATTTCCTGGCTGGTGGCAGGTACCGCCACTCCTTTACTGGGATACCACCTTATTAAAGTTAAAGGATCCGCAAGGCATGCAAATGATTCGTTTGATAGTAAAGACCAGGGTCTTCTTTTAGATATTGGCATTAGTGATGAGGAGAGAGATATTTATAATACTAAATTCTACCGAAAGTTCAAACATATGCTCACCTTTTGTTTGAACAGACGCAAATTAGTACTTGGCCTGACCGGACTAGCCCTGGTTCTGGCTGTATCCCTTATGAGTTTGGCCAGGCAGGATTTTTTCCCTCCCCCTTCCCGGCCTGAAATTGTGGTGGATTTTAGACTCCCGGAAGGCGCATCGATAAAATCCACCGATGCAGAAGCCCAAAGGTTTGCCCAGTGCCTGAACGGCGACAAGGATATCAGCTACTACACCTATTATACCGGGCAAGGTGCTCAACGCTTCCTCCTGTCATTTGTGCCGTCGCGCCCGGATACCAATTACAGCCAATTTATCATTGTAGCCAAAGATCTTGGGGCCCGTGACAGAGTCTTAAAAAGGGTCGACAGTCTGGTTGCGCAGCAGTTTCCGGCAGTCCGGGCCAACTGCAGGCTGCTGCAGTCAAGTCCGATGTTCCCTTATTCCGTAATGCTGCGGGTGACCGGCCCGGACGAAGGCAAAGTCAGGGAAATTGCCAAACAGGTGGAGGACGTCATGAGCACACAAAGCTACCTCCGCAATGTGAATCTGGACTGGAATGAAAAAAGCAAGGTTCTGCATTTGGAAGTGGACCAGGATAAGGCCAGAATTCTGGGAGTTAACACCCAGAGTTTGTCCTTGTTGATGCAAGCCCAGCTTTCCGGGGCACCGATAACCGAGTACCGGGAAGGGGATAAGATGGTTAGTATCGTTTTCCGTATTGATGACCAGAACCGAACTAATTTGGATAATATTAAGAATTTAAGCATACCCCTGCCCAATGGCCAATGGGTCTCCCTGGACCAGGTAGCAAAAATTAGTTATGATGCTGAAGAGGGATTGATTGGACGGCGCGATTTGAAACCCACTATAACCGCGCAAGCCGAAGTGGCCGGAGATATTACTGAAATAGAAGCCTCCAATAAGGTCTACGACAGTCTTAAATCAATTCGCGGCAATCTGCCCTCCGGATATACCATCCAACTTGGAGCCAATGGGGAAACGTCTGAGAAAGCAATTGGTTATTTAATGGAACCGGTGCCTTTGATGATTATCGTAATACTAATATTGCTTATGCTACAACTGCGAAGCATACCGAAAATGTTTCTGACCCTGATGACCGCCCCGTTGGGTATTATCGGTGTCGGCCCCGCCCTTTTGCTCACCAATCAACCGATCTGCTTCGTTGTCGTATGCGGCATTCTTGCTCTGGCGGGGATCATAATGCGCAACAGCATCATCCTGATTGACCAGATAGAAAAGCAACTGGCGGCTGGAGAGTCGACCTGGAATGCTATCATAAACGCCACTGTATTGAGGTTTCGCCCCATTATGCTGACAGCCTCAGCCGCCATTTTAGGCATGCTTCCCTTGACTACCAGTGTCTTGTGGGGACCCATGGCGGTAGCTATGGCCGGTGGGCTTGCGGCAGCCACCGTCTTAACCCTGATTGTATTACCAGTCATGTATGCGGCCTGGTATAAAGTAAATCAACCCATTGAAGCATCAGAAGCATCAAAGGTTGAAACAATTTAGGAAAAACGTAACCGGAAGCTTTTCCTACTTGATTTTCAAGACGAGTCAAAGAGGTTGATCATAGACCAGTATGCTTGCGAATTCTTCATGGACATAGCACTCTGACAGAGATGGAATGGATCTAGATTGTAGGCATTCCACGGTATGGATGTGAAAAATGGGGTGGTGGTTTTGCGTTCAATTTTTGCAGCCGACAAAGAGGAGCATAAGAGGAGATGTATTACTGATGAGTGTTTATCAATCGAGATCATCGAAGGAATTACCTTCAAGCTTTTCACACCTGCAAAACCGCATATACGACTATGATGCGGATCTCTATTATCATTGTCAGAAAGTCGCCTCAAACAGCATGTTTATTGGACAAATCATGAAGCTCTCCAGGAAGCGCGCAAGCCTTCTCTTTCATGCCGCTCTGCTGCATGATGTGGGGAAAATACTATTGCCCAAAGATGGCACACATAAAACCAGTGGATTGACCGAAGATAAACGGAATTTGCTCTGTCGCCATCCGGAAGACGGTTGTGAACTGATAGCAGCGATCGCTCATCCCGAAACTGTTGAATTAATTCCCATCGTTCTATCTCATCATGAATGGGTGGATGGCAGCGGATATCCCTGTGGATTAAAGGGCAGGGCCATACCTGTTGAAGCTAGAATCATCGCTATTGCTGATGCTATCGACAACATGACCACCATCAATTCCCAAAAGGAAGAAGTTGCGACACTTCCAAGAGCGATAATCAAGATAGTGTCTCAAGCAGGCTGTCAGTTTGACGAGGAAATCGTCGATAGATTAGCGGATGTTTATAAGGACATTACATGATTTCTAATTGACTAATTATGATATAAGCAGTCAAAAAAGCACTTTCTGAGTATTCCCAAGATATAAAAGATTCCGTGGATACTATAGACATAAAGGAAAAGTCCCGAGTTTCAGTCAAACTTGAATTAGCAGCGCCTTTATACTTTTTTGTCATAAGTATATCATAATGCCTTCCAACTAGCGGTTTACAATGAATAGGACATACAAGTACTGAAATTTGCCATATCAAAACCATTTATTTTGCATCGGCAAGGTTGTTCATCCCTACCAATACGTCCTTCTGTAAAATATGTTGCATTTTTTCGGGTTCTTCAAACAATGGACTGTGAGCAGATTGTTCAAAGGTGTAAAATCCTTTCGAGGGTGCCTGTAGCCTCTCAAAATAGTCCTTTGCCAAAGCGTAGCTACATGTGTAATCATATATGCCATGAAAAAAATAAACAGGAATATCAAGTTTCTGAACCTTAGCGGTTAAGTCCGCTGCAATCATCTGATTCCACATGTTGGTGGAGTGGGCGGACCATTTGCCGCGCCATATATTTACCTTCTCGCTCAATGTGTACTCTGGACATTTCCATGATGGCAAAAAGATACCACTGACGACCGATTTCATATTGTGCGTCGTGCCAATGCCAAGCTTGTGCATCGCTTCATCACGCAAGGAACGGTATGAGTTTGGCACGAAGTCCATTTCAGTAATAGGAAACTCCTCAAGCTTTTGCACCATTCTTTTATCCCCGGCTGTCATATACTGTTCCATCATATATTTGTAAGCTAGTTTTTCCGATTCAAGCGGTCGTGATGTCTGAGCTATGCCAATGTAAGCTCTGTACATCTCCGGTGCCTGTGCCGCCGCCTGGATTCCAATAAAGGATCCCCACGAATGTGCCATTAGATAAATCTTTTCCTGACCAAAGCGCTGGCGGAGGTAATTGGTTACCTCTCGTGTGTCGGATATTAATTGCTCCTCGGTAAGGGTCTCGGACGGAATGTCAGAGCTGTAGGAAAGTCCGGCGCCGCGCTGCTCCCAGTAACAAACGGTAAAATAGTCCTCAAGGCCAATAGGGTAACTCTGGGCAAGGAAGTACTCAGGCATGCCAGGTCCCCCGTGAATGAAAAGCAGTACCGGGTTCGCTTCGTTCTTGCTCTTAATGAACATCCCCTGCTCAACCCCATTGATACTGACATGGATTTTTTCAGAGATACTGCCTGCCAGCACTTTTCCGTTCTCATTGAGATATGGTTTTGGTTTACCTGGGCTCCATACCAGCAGTACACCAGCAAGAATGAGTATACAAACCAGTAAAACAAAAAGCGTGATTAACACGATATGTCCCGCCCTTCGCATAAATGATTGTATAGAAAGTTTTTTGATATTATTCCCTGCCATTTTAACCTTCACTTATATCTTAGTCAGCCGTAGCAGGTTAATCAATGGATTGCGGTTCAACTTTGCCCTGGAGTATCCGAAATAGGGTACATAGCCGGAATATATAAATAGTCCAAAACATGGGGTAAAATAATGGTTGACAAATGGTAATATGTTACGTAATATATAGGTAACATATTGCCTATAATTTGGAGGGACGGAAATGGATGATTTGGAACAAAAAGCTTATATTTTCGGAGCAGTATTTGCTTTGTCAAACAAGTTGCAGGTGCTGGGGGACGCTTTTGATAAAAACATTACTATCAAACAATGGCTTTTTCTCGTAGGTGTTTCAAAGTTTGACGAGCCGCCCACAGTGAGCGAAGTGGCTAATTATATTGGATATTCCCGTCAAAATGCAAAACGCATTGCAGTAGCTTTGGATGAGCGGGGTTATATCACGATAGTGAAGGATAAAAGTGATGCGCGGGCTTTGCGAATTTCATTAACTCAGAAGTGCATAGAGTATTTTATAAGTAGAAGCCAAATAGAATTAGTATTTCTAGATAAACTGTTTACTGGATTTGATACTGATTTAACCCATGGGGTTTATCAAGGCTTAACCAAGCTGGCAGAAAATATCGAAGCGATGATGGTTAATGATTGATTCCGCAAAACCGGGGAGAATTGATATGAAAAAGAGGAGCCGGAAAAGAATGCTTATTATCATTGGAATTTTGCTCGGCATAATTGGAGGTATTACTATTCTCTTTAATATGCCGTGTTCAAAAACGAAAACGGAATTTGATGAAATGGTGAGGAACTTAACAGCCAAAACAGACCACGAAGAAGGCGTATTCAGTGAAGAAGATATTGCTGGTTTGCCTGTACCTGTTCAAAAGTATTTCAGACATTGCGGCTATATCGGCACACAGAAGATGTACTCGATAAAAATAGCCTATAAAGACGTTGATTTTTCATTCGGAAAGAATAAATCAATTATCAAGATTGATTACACCCAGTACAACTATGTTAAAAAGCCAAACAGAATTGCCTATATTGACAGTTCCAGGTATGGGGTTCCCTTTGAAGGGCTGGATTCGTATGTCGGTGGAAACGGTTCAATGAAAGGTGTAACAGCGAAGCTTTTCACCCTATTTCATCAGACCGGAAAAACTATGGATAAATCAAGCCTGGTTACTTTTTTATCGGAGAGTCTCCTGATTCCCAGTGCAGCTTTACAGGATTATATGGTTTGGGAAGCTATCGATGATTTACATGCTAAAGCAACCATAAATTATTATGGTATGTCTGCCAGCGGCATTTTTACATTTAATGAAAAGGGACAAATGCTGTCGTTTGCAACTGACGACCGGGAAGCTGTTTCCACGGATGGTACAAGCGAAATAGTGAGATGGTCGGTGGTTTGTGATGAATATAAGGAAATAAACAGTATTAAACGGCCCACGGTTTTTCAGGCGATCTGGAATTATGATGATGGCGACCTGGTTTATTTTAGCGGGAAAGGCACCATTACGGACTATTTTTAAATCTAGCAGTAGGTGAGATGTGCAGCAGGTGCAATCTGTAGCCCGTATTTTTCTAAATCACAGCTTGGGTATGTTTAAAAACGGTTGATTCTTTTCCTGGAAGGGGAGCGCTGGGGGTGGCGCATGAGGAGGGTTTTCCCATGGATAAAAAAGCTATTCGCAATCTTGGATTGTTTGTTTTTGTAGTTATGGTCAGCGGGTGGATAGGAGTTCTTGTGGACTCTTTGCTTACCGGGCAGCCGGCGCAGGGTGATTCTATGGGTATGGGGGTCTGGTTGGTGCTGCCTTTGTTGATGGCATTTATAATCATGTTATTTTCAAAGGCAAGTTGGAAAGACTTTGGCGGCAAGCCCAACTTCAAAGGCAACATAAAATGGTATCTGGCTGCTATTTTGATATATCCTGTCGTGACCGCAATAGTCCTGGCAATTGGAGCTTCAACCAATTGGATAGATCTGTCCGCATTTAATTTCAAACCATTCATATTGGCGTTTTGCGCAAATCTGCTGGTTAATTTTGTTATTGATATCTTTGAGGAGGGTGCCTGGCGTGGTTATTTAACCTCACAACTCTTGAAATTTGGTCTTGATGACTGGAAGCTATATCTCATCGTTGGTTGTATCTGGACGGCATGGCATATTCCCTACTACTTGGTCTTTTTACCTGAGGCGAATATTCAAGCGATAATGCCTGTCAGTCGTGTTATATATATCATGATTGCTTTTACTACTTATTTATCATGGGCGGTTATGTTTACCGAACTTTTCAGGGTAACAAGGTCAGCTTGGCCGTGTGTGTTAATGCACATGGTTGAGGATTCACTGATCAACCATTTAATAATATCAGGGTACATCAGCATTGCCAGCGGAAAAGAAATTCTTATCTCTCCGGTTAATGGCCTCATCACTTCTGCTCTATACATTGCCGTTGGACTGGGGATAAGAGCTTATAGAAGGCGAACCAGCGAAGTTTCCCAGGCCGACGAAGTACTCAGTTGCATGTAAGCAAACGGTGATTTGAAGCTTTATAATGTCCCGGTGTAACCTGTTGGCAAAAGTTGCAGGAATAGCAGAAAGTGGTTGAGGACAAAACGGTTCAAGAGGGCAAAATATGCCCAGGACTTTTTTGGGAGGTGATGAGCTTCGTGAAAAAAGCTAGCGCATTTAAGAACAAAATGACGCCAAACCCAAGGGCACTGGAAGGCATTTTAGCACATGATCCACATCGGGAGTTTGCCCAGCATGATGCCGCCTTCAAAAAGAGCAGGGGAGCCCAAATATAGTCCTGGTAAACTGGGGGCCGATATGGCTCCCTTTTTATTCAGGCCTACGGCCTTTCCGCCTATATCAACCACAATCACACGGCTGGACTCATTCATTTCCACCTTCCATGCCGAATTTGATCCGGGTATCTATTACAGGAAAAATGTGGCCCCCCAGGTTAGTCTCATTCTAATTCTACTTTACCTTTCTTCCCTCCCTGGCCCTAGCTATCCTGCTGCATTTCATCTGCTATGGAAGCTATATCCTCGATAGCCCTGGCCTGCTCATCAATAGCCTTGGCCTGCTCCTGTGCCACATTGGAAGCTTCTGCTATTCCTCGCGCACCTATTGCGATTTCGTCGGCCGCTGCCGCAGACACTTCCATGCCTTCCTCAATTACTATCTTTATCTGGTTTAAACCATCCAACACCTTGACTCGATTCGTATTCATAGTGTCCACTTGTTGGGTTATAGCCTGATTGTTGCCAGCCGTCACAGAGCAAGTCTCGCTCGCCTTCATTGATGCGGTTTCGGACTGTGCAATTTCGAGCACCACTTTATCCATCTGGGAGTGAATGTCTTGAAGCAGGTCTGTAATCTTATCGGCATTTTCAGCTGATTCGCTGGCCAAATTGCGTATATCTCCAGCCACCACAGCAAAGCCCCGGCCGTGTTCCCCCGCCGTGGCTGCTTCTACAAATCCGTTGACAGCCAGCATGTTGGTTTGGATGGAAACATTATTGATGGTGCTCACGATCTTATCAATTTGCCGGATTTTGGTTTGCAGAGACTCTACTGAAGTAGTTATGGAGCCATAATGTTCTACCCGTCCTTGTATGCCCATCCACACTTCCTTAGCCATAGCCCGTCCATCCGAAAGCAGCTGTGTGGCTATATTTAGTAACCCACTTGCTTCACCACCTAATTTAGCTGTTTCAAGCCTTAAATCGTCCACATTTTTGATCATGATAGCGGCATTTTGGGCTTCATCTGCTGCAGTACTTAAGCCATCATTCATTTGAACCAAAGCACTGGCGATCTCCGTAGCTGAAGAACTAATCTCTTCGATATTGGCCGACAATTCTTCAGCCGTGGCTGCAACTTCCTCGGCCGATTTATTGATATTGGTAGACACTTTTAATTCTTCCGCCATTTCGCTTAAGTCCTGTGTAGCGCTATTGATTTCAGCCATGCCCTTACTTTGCTCTGCAACTGCTTTGGCGGATTCTTCGATGCCGATTTCCGCTTGTTTTGCTGCAGCAGCGATCGCTTCACTACCAGCTAGAAGCTTCTTTGATTTATCTTTAACCTCTTCCATCATTTTAGCGGCTTGATTTACCCTCTGCGAGTAACCGTCAAAATTTTGGCCAACTTCGGTGAATTTTTCATTGGCCTGTTTCGATATTCCCTCCCAGCCCTGAAAATCAGCTACGACTTCATTAATGTCCTTAACCACTTCATCAATTTCTGCGCGGATCTCATCGACAACTCCACGGATATCCCGGGCGGAGCGCTCCGATATTTCAGCCAGGTTTCTAACTTCGTCAGCTACAACTGCAAAGCCCCGTCCGTGCTCCCCGGCCCGGGCAGCTTCAATGGCAGCATTCAAGGCCAGCAGGTTGGTCTGGTCGGCGATCATTACTACCGCCTGAACAATATCTCCAATTTGGCGGGATTGTGCCTCAAGTTCGCCTATGCGTTGGCCGGATTGTGCGTTCTTCTCAGCTGATTCTTTCAACTGATTGAGCATATCTCCCATGCCTTTTATAGATTCCTTAAGGGTGTTTGCTCCAATAAGACAATCGCTAGAAAGTCCCTGAAAAGCCACAAATAAGTTGGCGGCAGTTTGGTCAATCTGATTGGCTTTTTCCCGAAGTCCGCTGGCTTGGTTCTGCACTTTTTTACCAGAGTCCTCCATAGAATTCATAAGTTTAGCAAACTCTTGTAAAGCGCTGTTTGATTCTTCGATTCCCGCCAGTACTTGGTCAGATGCTGAAGCTATTCTCTCCGCCATAGCCTGCTGCTTGGCCATGGTACGGGCCCGGTTTTTTTCCTGGGCCATCTTTTTGGCTTGTTCCCTTTTAAGAGCAATATCGTTGTCCTCCAGCTTAACCGAGATTCCAGTAGATTTTCTAGATGGTTGCTGTAATTTCTTCGCCATTTTCTTCCACCTCTACCCCAATAATTTATACCTCTTATATCTCCTCTTTATATCTATAAAATCTTGGTGGTGGTTTCAAGAGCCGGTCTTTATGTCCAACCCTATTAACCTCATTATTCAGAATTCTGAGAATCCATTTTGAGTCGTCAAACCTCCTTGTAAATTATTTCACGTTCTAAACCTACCTCTATATAAATCGAAATTAATAACATAGATCTTTATCTTTCTACAGAATGTTTGTGAAATCATTTATGTGTTAATAAATGTAATTCAATTATTATATTTTAATTCGGTATTTTTTCCTCTGAAGGCATGATTACCTATGTATCATTAACCGGATTTAACCAAACTCCGGGCGCTGGCATAGACTGGTCTGATATACCAGAGCGGGGGAGAAGAATGAAGCGGGCAAGCCAAGATAATGAGAAGTTTGATTTGTCCCCGGGGAGAACGGGTTTCCTCAAAGCCGGTTCGAATGAAAATACTATATCCGGATCTGCCGATTTCCTGGAGTTGCTGACAGACTATAAGCGATACTTGCAGAAGCAAAGCAAGAGTTCATCAACGGTACTAAGCTACCTCAGGAGCATAAAGTTTTATGTTCGCTCCATAGGGTCAGACCAGGGCGGTAATAAACTGCTTACGCTTCTTACCCTTCAGAATATTACCTGGTTCCAATCCTATCTAATTAATGTACGCCATAACCGGATAAGCTCGATTGGAACACGAATGTCGGCCTTGTCATCCTACAGTGAATTTCTAATCAAAAGGGGATTACTCAGGAATAATCCAGTTCTAAAATTCCGTATAATTATGAAGGCAGGCGTTAAAGCCTCAAGTTTTCAAGAACCAAATCAATTAATGGTTACCCAGTACCTGCGCAGCCAGAGATTCTCAGTTAGGGCCTTGCGCAGCCTGCTTATAATCCAGCTAATTTACCGGGCCGGTCTTTCTCCGGCCGAGATCAGCAGGTTGGATATTCAGGATGTGCTGTGGAAAAGGGGGCTTCCTAGGGGACTGATTATATGGAAGGGGAGGGCACCTAGACTGGTGGTCATAAAGGATAAATTCCTGAGTGATCTTCTGAATCTCTATCTGGTTATAAGAAACCTGCAGGTGGGAACCCGACTCATAAAAGGCCGCTCCACTGAGGAACAGGCCTATCATTCAACGAGTATCGTGCGTATGCTCAAGAGTGTTTTCAAAAAAGCCGGGTCAGGGGAGTATGTAGCTCCGTCATTGATTAACACTGTGTCTATCCTGCTGCTGCCCCGACGCAGAGACGTGCTGTCCAGAGCTGCCTAGGTAATGGGCGACAGTTAGGGTACGCTGAAGCCCTCCTCCACCGAGGGGCTTTATAGGGAAACTTATCGGGGATAGCACAAGGAAAGCCTGTTCGTGGACATTCTGGGCGAAATCTAAATCACGAACTGTGCTCGCAGATACTCTGCAAGGAATGTATTAATATGTTATATCTTTTCTACTCGTAGTCCGCCGTTATGGGCCCCATTTGAACAATTTCAAGATCGGAGGCCTTGACCCGCCGGATAGCCGATAATTCGTCATCGTTCCATCTGGCATCAGGGGCGCCGGAAATGAACATACTGCTGCCATTATCCGCCACATACATGCCATAGGTTTTCAGACCCTGGAGGATGACCTGGACACAGGGTGGATATCCCGAGATATCGTAATCCTTCTTTAGGCGGATGCGAGTGCCCATAGGAGGTAAATAAGGATCATCATTGCCGCTCGCAAAATGCGTCGCTGGCGCGACAAAAGCCCTGCGGGTCTCGTCCACGGTTACGCGTAAGGCATGGCATATCAGACCTTGCCCGTACACTTCGTCATAGCGTACCAGCCCTGGAAGGATGGGGAGTCCGGCGGCATCTGCCGAGGTCCAGTATTTCGGGCGCAGGACATTGGACATTAAATCGAAAATGGCCCCTGAACCGGCGGCAAATCCGTTGCCTGATGCCGTGGTATCCCAGGTTTCGTATAGCTTCTGCGTATCCCGGTTCAGAACCAGGATATGACGGTCGCTGCCCTTTTCAATCGGTGCATTATAGGGAATAGGGTATGGTCCGGGATCGCTTTCACCGCCATAATCGAAGGTTATAGGGACGAACGGCGTGCTGTTGTCAATTACGACATAAGGAATCCCAAAGGGGCCTCCGTCCCAGTTGGCGCCGAAATCGGCTTTCAAGCCCTTGTCAAAACCAATCCGTTGCAGGATTCGGGTAGAATTAGGATCGGCTGGTAAACCGTCAATGCGTTGGTTCCATGGATTGTCCTCCGGAAAAAGATGATACCTGTTTAAGCTGGCGTTTGGCCCCAGGTCCGGTATGTTTTGCCCGGCGGGCGGCTTTTGATTTAGAAGCTGCTCCAGATACACTGCTGAAGCCTCGTTTATAGTGGATTGATCTTCTTCGGTTCCGGACGGAGCACCATTTATTTCGACGGTGTTGGTTTCGGCATGCCAGACGACGGAAAGCTTCATGGCTTCCGACAAAAAACGCAGCGGTACGCACACGCGGTCATTGATAAGTTCCGGCGGGCTGTCAATCTGAACGGATTTGCCGTTGATGGCTGACTCCCGGCTGCCTGCCTGCATAATGACGATTGGATCGCCCATCTCAATTTTCAGCACTTTTGCTGCATCGTACCAGGTCATCTGGGCTTGAAAGGTTTCGGCGACAAAGCGCACTGGTACCATTGTACGGCTACTGGCGCTCAGATAGGGTTGCTGATCGGGAAAGACGATGGTTTCACCATTTAAAACGACTTTGATATTGCCTGCTGAAACAGATTGCGGGTTGCCCCAACCAATTAAAACCGTCAAGAGTACGAATAAGACACCTCTCTTCAAGGAGGGCCTAAAGCTGTTCCTGAACATAAAACGCCTCCTTACAATCAACCTGCACAGCAGAACCCTGAAACAATCTTACCACAGCCGATGCGCTGATCTACATACTATATGGAATGGATTTCGAGGCTGTATTTATACAATCCTGAGTGATTCCTTTTCTGAGGACCCGAGATTCAGGGTGGGTTGAATATCATCCAAAATTGTTGATTCCTTGCTCTCCCGAAGGAAGGAAAATATCAACCAGATATTGAATAGTTCTTGCGGGAGGAACCGATCATGCGCAGTTCAATATTCGAGATCAGCTTGGTAATAGCTGGCTTCATCCTGGGATGGCAAAAAACCGGATGGAATAGCCTATTTTATATCGCTCTTGGTCTTATCGCGTTTTATGCTATTGTTATTATCATTTATATTGCGACCAAGGGGGCAACAATGTCGTTGTTGGACAAACTCTTGGGAGTATTAGCATTGGCGGGATGGGTGGGTATAGCATTCGTCATGATCCAGGAGAAGGGTTTACGCCTCTGGGAGCTATTTTATTAAGAAGATAATTAGAGAAACTGTGCAACCTCGGATTCTTGCATGACCTACAAAACAATGACCCAGTCCATTAAACGTGGTCTGGGTCATTCTGTTTACTTTAAATAAACACCAGGGGTTACACCGGTACGTTCTTCCTGTGTTTTAATAGGCCATTGTCATGATGGATTTTGAGTTCTATTTCCCCGCTGTTATTCCTGAATAATGGTTTCTATATCCTGCGGTTTACGCTTGTGCCGGTGGAAATAATACAGCACCACCATACCGAAAGCCAGAGAACAAACAATTAAGTTAATGAAAAACCCGACTACCGGTATTTTACTTAACAGGATCAGAGCCAAAAAAGCACCGATAAAGGAGAGGGTGAAGGGCACCCGGCCTTCCCAATTGAAGCGGCGGGAAAGGAAGCGTCCCAAAACATCGCCGACCGTGATTTTTGCCGTTAATAGAATCAGGGCATAGAGTACAAACAAAATAATAGCTAGAGGGATACCGATCACGGTAATCAACAGGATCAACCCGGCTAGGGGAGCAACCAGTATACTTAGAAATCCCCACCCCAGGGTAGGTCCGGGCGAACTTTCCACAACACGGCCCATATTGGGTAAAAATCGGGGAAAGAGCAGGTAAATCACTGCCCAGAGCAGCAACCCTGCCAGAAAGCAGGTCAGTTCTTCCACCCAGGAGAATCCGTCCTGGCGCGGGTTTTTAACTTCCTTGGGCTGGGGCTGCAGCCGTGAAACCTGGTTGACTTTAGCCTGGGGAGAAATATCGGCCTGGCTATTTGAAGTATAGGTCAGGGTTCCCCCGATTACGGCCGCCGGTCCCAGGCTCAGATTCTGTACCCCCCAAATCCTGACGTCTCCCCCTACCGGTCCTTCCAGCCTGATTTCATTCCCGCTGCCCAGAACCTGGCCCTGCACGGGGCAGGCAACCTGCAAGTTGTTGCCGAACAGCAGGGCATCCTGATTTATGCGGGCGCCGCTGCCAATGTTGATGGAGCTGCTTATAGCAGTCACACTGCGCTCCACCTGACCATTGATTTCCACCTGGTTGGCAGCAGTACGGACATTACCGTTAACACTGCCATTAACCCGGACTGTTTGCCCGGCCCCAATAAAGTCACCGTCAACCTTTCCATTTAATACTACTGATTGACCTGCCGCAAATACATCGCCAGTAACGTCCGCATTAATTACCACGTAATTGCCGGAAACAAAGAGCGGTCCACTTATTTTTCCCTGAGGAACGGAAACCGTATCACCACTCTGCATCTGGACTGCCCAGGCCGGCATGGTAAAAAACAGGGCACATAGCAGGGCCAGCCACACCCCCAACAAGTATCTGCGTTGTCTAAGCATTAACATAACCTCCCTTTTTAATATGCAGACCTATCCATAATGATGTTATGGTCAAAAGAGTAAAAGCCGGCAAAACAGGACTCCCCCTTAGGGCTCCCTCACCGACCGTAACCAGGAACCTGACCAAAGAAAAAGCCAGCTTCAACGCCAGGGTTTGCCCCCCTAAAAAGTTTATTGCGCTTTGTATCCCGGGGAGCAAATACCACCAATTTAAAGCTCCCAATATTATGGCCAGGGTAAGAAATGACAGTGATGCTCCCACCTTGGTCCGATGTTGGCGGCGGGCTGATCCGGCCAGCCGCATTCTGACCATATTTTCCAGATTGACAGGAACATGGGTTTCTCGCACAGCCAGGCTTATGAGTTCATTTTGCTCCTGCAGCCCGCTTACCATGCGGCGGCAGGCAGCGCACTCCAGGAGGTGAGCGGCATACTGGGCCTGGTCAAGATCATCAATCTCATGGTCCAGGTATATGTTCCATTTGACAGAATCCGGGCATATCATACTTTCCACCTCATTTGCTCTGGAATAATCATTTTTAATTTTTCTTTGCCCCGGTGCAGCCAGGTGCCGACCGTAGCACTGGAAGCATCGAGTATCGACCCTATCTCTTCATAGTTCATTTGATAATAGTAACGAAGTACCAATGCCGCACGTTCTTTTTCGGGCAGCTGGACCAGTCCCCATTGCACCAGCGCCTTTTGATCGGACTCGCGGAGCGCCTCATCCAGGCTCGGTTCGCAAGCGGCCTGCTGGCGGTAAAAACGTGGAAGTATCCGACCGAGGACCTGTCTACGGCGCAGGATATCGTGGCAGTGGTTATAGGTTACCCGCATCAACCAGGGATGGAAGCCCTGTTCCGGAATTTTATCCCGCTTTTCATAAAGGCGCACGATAATGTCAGCAGCGGCGTCCTGGGCGTCTTGTTCAGACGCCAGCAGGTAGCGGGCAAACTTAAAAATAGCCGGGCTATATTCGTCAATGAGCAGAGCCAGCGCGGGCCAATCACCGGAACGGGCTCTTAGGATAATTTCCGTTTCATTGTCATGCAAGCCACCGCCCCCTATCTGCCCCCTATGTTTAAGAAACGAACCAGGGAGTGCAAATATTTCATGGCCTTAGCCAAAATAATTATAGATGCACAATGAAATGGTATCATATTTAAATCGATTGCCATTTTACACTAAATCTATTAGCGCTTTCTAATTGTGAATTTGGTCAGCCATTGTTAAGCGAAATGAGGTTAAGAGATACGTGAAATCCGATGTAACCCTTAGGTTTTCGGTTATTGGGATTGAAGTACCCCGAGATTACTCGCTAGTATGCGAAGAGGTTGGGAAGAGGAAAGGTTGTCGAGGAAGATTCAGGGAAAAGAGGTTATAATATTTATAATTGTGAAAGAGGATTTCATATTATTTCGCACTTGGGAAGGGTAAGAGGATGCCAAAGTTCAAGGTCCTAATAAGGATTGCACATAATTTGGCCCATAGCTATCTAAATTTAATGAACTATATCGATAGGGAATTAGTTCTCCCTTGCCCCTTGGGCTATGAGTGAGCGGAAATGGTCTTTCGCCATTCCTTAAGAAAGGAAATAATTGTAATGAGTAAAATGAAGAAGGTTCGTATTGGAGTAATTCTAAGTTTATTGATTTCTGTATTTGTTTGTTCTAGTGTCCTAGCGGATACCCCTCTTAAACTAATTGTAAACGGACATGCAACTTATCCAGACTATCAGATTATTGAAGGCCGTACTCTTTTGTCTATTCATACTGTAGGCAATGCTATTGGAATTACAGATGCTAATATTGTGTGGGATGATGCAAATCAGACAGTAACCCTAAAGAAAGGAAGTACAGTTGTTCAAATAATAATTGGCAGCACCCAATTATTAAATAACGGTAATGTTACAATTATGGATGTTGCACCTCAAATCTTAAATGATAGAACGATGTTACCCGTAGGGGCAATAGCTAGAGCATTTGGATATACTGTTAGTTGGGATGAACCTAATAATGCTGTAATTCTATCTAGCAGCACCGAGTCCGGACATACCGCAAAATCATCCTCGGCCAAAAGCGGTTACGAAGTTGGTAATGCTATGCCGGATTTCACAGTGAGCACCATAGACGGAGGAAGCGCTACTCTTTCCGATTACCAAGGGAAACCGGTATTTATCAACATTTTTGCTACATGGTGTTCGCCTTGTATGCAAGAAATGCCCGATATTCAGAAATTATACTCAAAATACGGGGACAGTGTGGTATTTTTGACAATTGACCTGCAGGAGGATAAAAACACTGCTTCCGAATTTGCGAAACACTATTCGTACACCATGCCTATCGGATATGCAGACTCATTGGGCTCGTTTAATATAGAATACATTCCTGATACGTTTATTCTAGATGAAAACGGAATAATAAAATACGCATATGTGGGATCACAAAATTATGATACTTTTAGCAACGCAATAGACGCGTTACGGAACAAAATGTGACGCCACTACAAGTTTCCCATCCGCCTCCAACGGCTAAATAGGCGAGTAATCGCTTTTAAGGACCGGATTTCCGGTCCTTTTTTATCCACAAGGTAATTGATAGTTTAGCGATAAGGCTTCCTATAAAGATCCTTCTTTTTCAGTCCGTTTCTGCGGGCCCAGGCATACCAATTCCTGTTGCCCATAAAAAAGAAGAGTCGCCTGGGGAAATTAACAGCAATACTAAGGTTCTCGAGCTTATTTAATTCAACGTTTTCAATGTCCTTGGCAATGGTTAAAAAGGCATCATTCAAATTTGTTAAGGTTTTTTTCATGAACGGTGCATCCTTGGCTCCATGCAGCATACCTCCGCCTCCAATAAGTATGCCGAAACGAAAATGTGCATTGATATGATAGCAAAAACTTTTGATTACTCGAATCGCTTCAAGGTTGATTTCTGGCTCGGGGAATCCGCAGTTGACAATCGCATATACTTTGACATTGCTGGTAGCCTCTCCGCGCTCGATATAGAACTTATAATAATCCTCTAAAAATCGCGTTAGAATGCCTGGCATGCAAAAGATGTAGAGGGGGAAAGCAATAATAACTGCATCGGCGTTGAAAATGGTCTCAAAATCCTCCCGGGTTTTATGTTTGGCAATGCTGTGCCGAACATTTATGAAAAATTTATTAGTTGTAGCATCATCAATATGCTTCCCTATCGCATCAACCAGGTATTCAGATGTAGATGGCTCATTAACCTTCGGGCTGGCGTTAATTAAAACGATATTTTTCATAAATGCCCACCTACCATTCTAAAATCCATCTTATTCAAAGCTTCAGTAATATCCCGATCAGAACCCTGATAAACCAGAATCTCAACATTTCTTCGATGTTTTTTTGTTATATCGATAAAAAGCTGTGCATCCTCTTCTGAAAGCGCATTACCATATCCGATTATGATCAATTGGGGGTAGGCATCATATCTGGAAGGATGCATGGATGAGCCATCCGGGCGCGTCTCGAAAAACGGCAGCATATTCGGAAGCCACCTGTCGAGAGCATTCTTAATATTAGCACTGAACTGGCCAAAGATCACCGGACTGAGGTAAATGACAACATTACTGTTCATAAAATTACGGTTGACCTGTACCATCATATCTTTGATGATGCACTCCCCGGGTGTCTTAACCCAGCAGCCAAAACAACCCCGGCAAAATGCCAGATCATCTCTCCCAATATTCATTTGCTCTGTTGTAAGGCCCTTGTCATTTAAAAACCCCACCGTCAGGCTAATCAATTTTTGAAAGAGTTCGGTCTGGTAGTCTTTATCTGTAATAACAGTTGCTTTCATACTGGCCCTCCATCAATGTTTACGATGTTAACATTATTATATGGCGCTATGTTTACTCTGTCAACATTGTGCTGTATAATCATTTCATGAAACTAGAATTACAGAATCGATTGGTATTTGAGAAAGGATGAATATTTGCTTGGTGCAGGAAAATTACCATCACGATGACCTGAAATCCGAATTAATTGAAAAGGGATTAAAACTTTTAGATGAAGAAGGATACGAGGGCTTCTCGCTGCGCAAGGTAGCCAAAGCCTGTAATGTAAGCCATGCTGCACCCTACAGACATTTCAAGAACAAAGACGAACTGATCTTAGCCATTGGTATGGAAGCCATGGCTAAATTCAGCCAGAGCCTACAAAACGCAGTTAACCAATATCCGGACGACCCCAGAAGCCAGCTTAAGGAAATGGGATACTCATATATCAAGTTTTTTACGGAAAACCCGGAGTACCTGCGATTGATTTTTCTAAGTGACATAAATAAAAGGATCAATAATAGTAGTCAGGATTCAAATGGTGGCCATTGCTTCGCGGATAAGGAAATTAGTGAACATCCATTCGAAATACTATATAGAGCAGTTGAACGCTACAAGACAGTGATTCAAAGTAATACGGATAACAGTATGGATCAAGATGCTCTGGTATTATATTGTTGGGGCCTGGTGCATGGCATATCAATATTAATTTCCAGAAAAGAATTTCCTTACCAGGGCGATCATCTGGAACTTGCTCGCAAGATACTATGGGAGAAAGCATTTGCCTAATAATTAGCTCCGTTGTTCAAATTCTTAAGTTGTACTGTGTTACAGAAAGAACGTCCCAGCGTAACAGCGTAACACATTATAGGATTTCTACATACCCTTCCGTTCCATGTACGCGAATTCGTTGCCCATCCTTTATCAGTTTGGTAGCATTTTCTACTCCGACAACTGCTGGTAAGCCATATTCACGTGCAATAACTGCTCCGTGGGTCATCAGTCCACCAACTTCGGTGACGAGGCCTTTTACGAATACAAATAATGGTGTCCAGCTCGGGTCAGTAAAGGAGGTGACTAATATATCTCCATCTTCCAGATCAGCATCTTCCATGTTTAAGATGACACGTGCTCGTCCCTCTATAACTCCGGAAGAAACAGGTAGACCTACAATAGCTTCAGATCGGAGACTTTCTCGTTTGTACTCACCGGAGAGTGTTTCACCATCAGACGTGATAACACGTGGCGGAGTTAGTTTCTCATAGTTTTTGTACTCGTCTTTTCGAAGGCTTACGATCCGGTAATCCAGTTTATTTGTGCGTACGACTTCGTGAAGTTCTTCAAAAGTGAGGTAGTATATATCTTCTTTTTCATGAATAACGCCTGCTTGAACGAGTTGCTCGGCTTCTTTCAGTAAAGCCTGCTTATAAACGAAGTAGCGATTAACCATACCGTATTTTGGATATTCACGATAACCGATGAAATTCCGGACCAGGCTGATCATTCGTTTTGTCTCTTCGGCTTTTTGTTCACCATCCGGTAAATGCTTCAATCGATCTAATAACTCTTGTTCTTTTTTCAAAGCAACACGCCGCCCTTGCTCGAATTTCCGATTGCTGGCATTAGGCTCGGAAGTTTTGATGTTACTAAGAATGATGGGAACAAGTATAGTTGGTTTTTCACTCCAACGAGTTTTAGTGATATCGATTTCTCCGGCACATCGCATTCCATATTTGCTCAGATAAGCATAGATAGCGTCCTGGGTTTCCCGTCCACCATCAAACTTAACCAGTTCATCCAAAAAATAATCATCTTTTACATGTCGTAAATAATCAATTACTTCAGGATAAGGACGAATCACGTCTGCGACATTGAGTAGCTCCAGACCCATTTCCGAAGTAATATTGTTTGGTACAGATTGAGAAAGCGTATCAACTGCATTTTTTTCACCCAACCACTCATTCATTTTTTCATTGATCCATGATGAAGCATCCATAGCGGCCATAAACACTCCTGAACTTTGTGGGTCAAATAAAATCTTCTTTAATTCCTGGATATCTTCCAGAATAAAATCAAATAAATCCGCTCCTGATTTCGTCTGGATGTTATGCTTTAACGCTTCTATCGATGTCTGACTGCTCTTGATCAAATCATAAACGATGGTCGGATCGTTTTCGACTTGTGTTCGATAACCCTTCGACGAAATAACTTTATTGCTTTTTCCGGTACTGAGTTCTTTTTTATCATCTGATAACGATTTTATAAAATCTCCTCGCTCTATTATGGTCATGAGTGCGTCTTTTGTGAGCGGATCGTGTTGTCCCATGGTACCTAATAAAGTTTCTCTGCTGTCAGGTGAAGCCAGCATAGGTGTAACATCAACAAACAACCTTCCACCAGCCTTGCGCATGGGTGCAGGAGTCGTTAACAGGAAAAAAGACAATCCTAGTGGTCTCATGGGGTCGGTCATCATTTGTTGATGCCCGACAGATACATAGACGTGATATTCTTGATCATTCGCTTCAGGGATGGGGTATAAAGTAGTGATTGGCCGACTCTGTACAATATAAAATGTATCATCAACTAAACACCATTCGATGTCCTGGGGGCTACCGAAATGTGCTGTGATATTTCTGCCTATGCGCAACGCTTTGAGTCTGTTTCGCTGCAACGTGTGCTGGGAAGTTCCCGGAGAAAATTTTGCCTGAGCGTTCTCGGTCTTGCTTATCATAGAAGCAAACGCGCGGAGGGCTTCTTGTAGATCGTGCTGTGTGAAATTATCCGTATCGTTAGTCTTCTTGTTCATCAGCGCAGACGCATGGTGTAATGCTTTGAGGTTGTCTCGCAGCATCTTATGTTGCCAGGTTCCCGGCGCCAGTTTCTGCTGTGCTTTTTCAGACTTACTGATTAGTGAAGCTATCGGACGAAGCGCTTCCTGCAATTCGTCTGTTGTGTAGTCGCCGTCGAAATGCGCTTCGATCTTTCTGCCTATGTGCTCAAGTTCTAAAATTTGCTCATCCGTCAACGCCTGCCTATTCTGGCTATCAGGCTCAATTTCCTGTTCTTTCGTACCTCCATCTTCTAAGGCATAAATAGCCAGTTTCTTGGTGGATATCTTCTTATCGATAATCTTGCCGTTACACACTTTATAGTTATCGGCATTCACCAGACCGGAGACCATGGCCTCACCAAGTCCCAAGCTGGCATCAATGGATAATACTTTCCTATTAGAAGTAATGGGATCGGCAGTAAACAAGATGCCTGCTACCTGCGGGAAGACCATCTTCTGAACAACCACAGCCATGTGGACGCTACGATGGTCGAAGCCGTTTTGAAGCCGGTAAATTACTGCCCTCTCGGTAAATAGCGATGCCCAGCATTTGCTGATATGCTTTAGGATTGCCTCCTTACCGATAATGTTCAAATACGTATCCTGCTGGCCAGCAAAGGAGGCCATCGGTAAATCCTCTGCCGTTGCGCTGGAACGCACGGCATAGGCATTATTTTCGCCAAGCCGGGAGAGGTGGCGGGTGATCTCTTCATTAATGTCTTGAGGGATAGCTATCCCTTCGAGACGTAAGCGAATCTCACCGCTAAGTTCACCGATTTTATCGCGTTCTTCCACCTTTAGAAGTGATAACTGATCAAGGTTTTCGTTAATCGACGATGTTCCCGAGAATGTTCTTTTAAAGGCCTCAGTAGAAATACAAAAGCCATCCGGTACACGTATTCCTTCAATCTTGGAAAGTTCCCCCAGGTTCGCGCCTTTACCCCCGACAACCATGAGTTTTGTTTTGTCAATATCCTGAAAATCAAGCACAATGGAACTCATGCGTTTCCCTCCTTAGGCAATTCCTTCTTTGATTCCTTGGGATTCCACAATAAACAAATAGCATAAACGTGCTATTGCATTATAGCAGTAGCAAATGGGAACAAATAGTCTATATTTACGGCTTTTTAAGGGTTATAATTAAAGTAGGAAGAATTCAATTTTCAAAGAAGTAAACACAAAAGACACTAACCCGATACCAAGGTATATACTTTTATAAGCAAATTAAAACAGTTATTTAGCGAGCTGAAATAGTTCAAACAATGTAAGGGAGGGTAGAAAACCCTTCCTTTTGTTATATCATTATCTTCCCCATAAATATGAACTAACGAACTTTATTGATGTGACGAAAATGGTCTGGGTTTTCTATTTGGAACCCATCTTTTATGAAGAGGAACAGGGGACCGTTCGACCTGTCCCCGTGTCCCCTATCAATTCCCACAACACATATTACGTAACCTTTAATAATAAACAAATGTCAATATATACGTTTATCCGCAGAGAACTTGGATATATACCGTAAGGGGTATATATTAAGCATCGTTCCGGTCCTGAGAATTTATCAAAATAGGACTTGCGGTCTAAATTAATTAAATTTATAATCAATTAAGGACTTATTGCTGTTGATCAGTTAAGGGGTAGTAGCGTAACAGGAAAGGGATGTTGAATATGAGCACAAATCAAGTAGGTTTAAGTGCAGCTATGCGCCATAATATTCTTAGTCTGCAAAACACCAGTAAACAGATATCACAAACTCAAGAACGTTTATCGACGAGCAAAAAGGTAAACACCGCTATGGATAATCCAACTAATTACTTTGCCCCGCTTTCCTTCAATGCAAAAACCGACCGACTAAGCATAAGCCCGGAGGCATATGAAAAATTTCAGCAGAATGCTGATAGCCTAACACTGGCTGATACGAATGAAGAAGCTGCAAATATGCTGGCATTGCAAACTCAACAAACCCTCGGCATAAAATCACTGTCGTTGTCTAGTCAGTCAGCCCAAAATGTCATGCAGCTTTTATAATTAAAAGCTTGATATCGAACAGGAAGGGTTCGATCAATATGAGTAAATGTCCCCCTTTTAAATGAGCCTAAAGGAATGTTTTATTTAGTTTTCCAAAGGAACAATGGAGAATTGAGCTCCACCAGCTAAATAGCGAGTAATTGCTTTAAAAAAGGACCCGCAAGGGTCCTTGTTATATTTTATAGGTTTGGCGAGGTTAGCAGGTGTGAGCACTGTACCCCGAGATTACTCACTAGTATACTTAACAAGATAGGTCAAGAATACCGCTCATGTGATCTGCTATCCTTCATTCAGGAGGTGATAACATGGAGAACTGGGACAATATAAATGCGGTACAGAGGGTTCAGAATTACATCGCAGAGCATATTAGTGAGCCAATAACACTCTATATGCTTGCCAGGGAAGCGGGTTATTCCCCGTGGCATACATCCCGGATATTTAAGGAGTACACAGGAAAAACACCCCTTGAATATGCCCGTTTACTGAGATTATCCCAAGCAGCATTAGAGCTGTGGGATGATAACAAACGCATAATAGATGTAGCTCTTGACTTTTCGTTTAACTCTCATGAGGGTTTTACTAGAGCATTTTCTGATAGGTTTGGTATTACACCAAAACATTATCGCAAAAATACTCCAATGATACCGCTTTTTATGCCCAGTCGTATCCGTGATTATTACCTCATGATACAGAAAGGAGCGATCAAAGTGCAGGAGAAAACGAATACTAAAACCGTCTTTGTACAGGTGGTGGATAGACCGGCGAGAAAGCTTATCTTAAAAAGGGGAGTCAAAGCAGATAACTATTTTGATTATTGTAGTGAGGTTGGCTGTGATATATAGGGCGAATTGTGCAGTATTAAACAGGCACTTTACGAGCCTATTGGGATGTGGCTGCCGGAAAAATTACGCAATCCTGGAACATCAGAATACGCTCAAGGGGTTGAAGTACCTACCGAATATACGGGTGAACTGCCGGGGGGTTATGAATTGATCGATTTATCTCCTTGTATGGTTATGGTATTCCAGGGACCGCCATTTAAGGATGAGGAATTCGTAGAGGCAATTAGCGATTTATGGCAGATTATGAAGACCTATAATCCGGAGATTTACGGGTTTAAATGGGCAGATGAGGATGGCCCGAGATTTCAACTTGCACCAGTCGGAGAGCGAGGATATATTGAAGCAAGGCCTGTGAGAACTCTATAATAAGCGTTATCTCTCTGAAGCCCTCCTCCACCGAGGGGCTTTAAGGGAAAAACAATCGGGGATAACGCAAAGAAAGCTTGTTCGTGGGCGTTCTGCGGGCGAAACCTAAATCACGAACTGCGCTCCGAGATACTCGGCTGGTCTACCTTTCGGACAGAGGATTAAGCAGGGAGCCCGAACTCCTGAGAGTGAGGTGCGAGTCGCTTACCCCACGCCTAGTTGCTTTAAAAGAAATTTAAAAGGGACGAAGGAATAGGCACTTTGTCTCTTTTAAGTTGCATACGGTAAATAAAAAAATGTTGAATTTCAGTTTGTAAATTTACACAATCTACTAATTATACCGCGATGTAAAAGGAGAATTGAAATGGGCCGCACGGAAGCAAATGTTGAGTTAAATGGATTTGAGGGGATAGTAACAATTAATGAACCGGTTTTACGCTACCCTGGTAACCCAATATTAACATGCCATGACGTTAATAAAGTCTGGGGTACCGATGGCCGTTTATATACATATACGGTTCATAATGCAGGAATGGCAGAAGTGACAAATACGAATGGCAAGAATCAAATAATCATGCTTTTTCGTTCCCACATTGCTGATGGTCGTAGTGTAATAGGTAAAGCTGTAAGTGACAATGGCCTAAATAGTTGGATGGTAGACCCCAGACCATTTTTATTACCTGCTACAGAGAATGATATATATGCTGCAGGCGTCGATATGAACTCTGTTATTGAATCTGAGGCCGGCGGTGTGGAAGACATTCGGGTTAATCCCGTTGGGAGCGACTTATATGTATTGACTTACAGTGCATACCACGAACGGATTCCTGATAGAGTCAAGGTTATGATGGCCGTAACAGAGGACTTTAGGACTGTTATTCGCTATGGTCCAATTTCCGAACAGGATATGCGCAATGTGGTTATTTTTCCTGAACCTGATATAAATAAAAAATGGAGAGCCTTGCTTCGTCCAAACGACAAAGTAAGGGAAGTTTCCGACTCCGGTCACATTGGTGGCTCATTTGAAGAAATATGCGTAGCTTTCGCACCAAGTCCTACCGGACCATGGGAAATCGGTAATGTAATCATGAGAAGCGGTCACGGGCCGAGTGCATTTCAGGCTAAGATCGGGCCAGGTGCCCCGCCTATTCGGACTCGATATGGATGGCTGAATATCTTTCATGGTGTGCGTTCAACCATGGCTGGAAACCCCTATACCCTGGGTGTTGCTTTCCATGACCTTGAAGACCCAACAAATCCAAGTAAAATTCGTATTAGTGCCAAACCGATATTAATGCCCAGTGCAAGTGATTGTTTAGTAAGAGAGACTGATTATGTCCACGTTCCTAATGTAGTATTCAGCTGCGGTGCATTAACTGGCAAGGGCGATACGGTAGCAATATATTATGGCGGAAATGATACAGTTATGAATGTCGGCCTGGCAAATATACAAATTTTGAATGAGATGTGTAATGTTTTCTGCTTCGACCCATTGACAGGGGAACATCTATATTCTCTATAAAAACCTACCCCAGCCCTTCAAAGAAACAATAGGGTTATTATGTCTAGTTGACCCTGGTGCAGGGCGTCACTTAAGCAGAGAGCGTGAAGCCCGAAGGGCGAGCTGCGAGTCGCTTATCCTGATAAGGGAAGTTAGGGTACCCTGAAGCCTTCCTCCTCCGAGGTGCTTTAAGGGGAAATCAATCGGGGATAGCGCAAAGAAAGCTCATTATTTAAAGTAGTTCACCCCAGCCTCAAATAGGCGCTGGTCTTTTTCATTGGGGATATTAATATAAAGATTTTTGCCGATTCTTTCGGAGTGCCCCATTTTTCCCAATATCCTGCCGTCAGGGCTGGTAATAGCCTCTACTGCATAATCGGATCCATTGGGGCTAAATCGGATGCCATGGGAGGGAAGACCCTCATTATCCACATATTGAGCAGCAATTTGACCGCCCTCCATCATTTGCTTCATATCCGCCTCACTGGCCACAAAGCGGCCTTCACCATGTGAGATGGCGATTTGATGAACATCTCCAGCCTGCACATGGGCGAACCAGGGAGACAAAACTGAAGATATTCTGGTTTTCACCATCATTGACATATGGCGGCCAATTCTGTTATAGGTCAACGTGGGTTGGCTTGCGTCGATTTCCCGGATTTCACCATAGGGAACCAGACCCAGCTTAATCAGAGCCTGAAAACCGTTGCAGATACCCAGCATCAGACCATCTCTGTTTTTCAGGAGATCCATCACCTGATCCCGTATGCGCGGGTTACGGAAGACGGTGGCAATAAATTTGCCGGAACCATCGGGTTCGTCGCCGGCACTGAAGCCGCCTGGAAGCATGATGATTTGTGATTCCCTAATTTTTGCGGCCATAACTTTGATGGATTCTTCTATAGCCGAAGATGTAAGGTTTTTGATAATGAATACATCGGTTTCGGCTCCAGCTAATTCAAACCTTTTTTTCGTATCATATTCGCAGTTGGTGCCGGGGAATACGGGAATCAATACTCGGGGTCTGGCCATCGTTACTATAGACTTGGCCCGTCCGCGCCGGTTATAGGACAGGGCCGGGGGAGCCTGCAGTTCAATTTCAGCCGTTTTCGTTGGAAATACCTTTTCCAAGGGTGCTTCCCAAGCCTCCTGGGCTTCCTGCAGGTTGAGAGTCATGCCGCCGATTTCAATGGCTTCTTGTTCCTGGGTCTTACCCAGAATTCGGTAAGGAAGAGAGACCAAGGCTTGCTGGATATCCACATCCAGAGGCATCTCCACAACCAGACTGCCGTAATCCGGAGAGAACAGCAGAGTGTTGGATGCTTGGTCTGCCAGGGAGAAGCCGATCCGATTGCCAAAAGACATTTTGCTGATGGCCTCAGCAATGCCGCCCCCGCGTACAGGACAGGCAGCCAGTATTTTGCCGTCATGAATCAACTGGGTGATGCGCTGATACGTTTCACCTAACAATGCAAAGTCAGGCAGCTCGCAAGCGTCTCTTTCGATAGGTATAAATACTACCTGGCTGTCAGTGCCCTTAAATTCCGGAGAAATCACTTTCCTGACATCCACCGTGTCGACTGCAAAAGCCACCAGAGTGGGCGGGACATTCAGGTCTTTGAAGGTGCCGGACATGCTGTCTTTCCCTCCAATGGCCGGAATCCCCAGTTCCATTTGGGCATAGTAGGCACCCAGCAAGGCAGCGAAGGGCTTGCCCCATTTGCTGCTGTCCATTCCCAGCTTTTCGAAATACTCCTGAAGAGTTAAGCGTATGGCCTGATAATTGCCCCCCATGGCGACAATTTTGGAAACAGCCTCGACCACAGCATACAAAGCGCCATGGAAAGGACTCCACTTGGCTATTTGGGCATTATAGCCATAGGCCATGAGTGTTCCGGTAGTGGTATCTCCGGATTCCACCGGCAATTTAGCGGCCATTCCAATAGAAGGAGTTGCCTGGTATTTGCCGCCGAAAGGCATTAGAACCGTACCGCCCCCGATAGAGCTGTCGAAACGCTCCACCAGTCCACGCTGCGAGCAGACATTTAAGTCCCGGAGATTGTTCAGCCAGGCTTCTTTAACATCTGGGGGAATGCCGGCTGTCTTTTTTATAAAGTAGTTATCTTCGGCGGAAGGCTCCTGAACGCAGACTTCCGTATGCTGTTTCACTCCGTTGGTATCCAAAAATTCCCTTGTAATATCTACGATAGGTGTGCCTCGCCAGAACATTTTCAGCCGTTTGTCCGAGGTTACTTCAGCTACCTCAACGGCTTCCAAATTCTCTGAATCAGCCAGTGCCATGAAGTGATCCGCACTTTCTTTGGCTACAACCACTGCCATTCTCTCTTGAGATTCGGAAATGGCCAGTTCAGTCCCATCCAGACCTTCATATTTTTTGGGTACTGCATCCAGATTGATAAGCAAACCATCCGTCAATTCCCCAATGGCTACTGAAACACCGCCTGCGCCAAAGTCATTGCATTTTTTAATTAACCGGCTGGCCTGCGGGTTTCTGAACAGCCGTTGTATCTTTCGTTCAGTCGGGGGATTGCCTTTTTGAACCTCAGCCCCGCGGGTAAAGATGAATTCTTCAGTATGTTCCACAGAAGAACCGGTGGCTCCGCCGCAGCCATCCCGACCAGTTTTACCGCCTAAAAGAATAACTACATCGCCGGCGGCGGGAGTTTCTCTGAAGACGTTGCTCTTCGGTCCTGCCCCAATGACTGCCCCGATTTCCATGCGTTTGGCAACAAAGGCTTCATCATAGACTTCTGCCACCTGTCCGGTAGCCAATCCAATCTGATTGCCATAGGAACTGTACCCGGCGGCTGCACCGGTGGTGACTTTTCGTTGAGGCAGCTTGCCCGGCAAGGTTTCGGAGATACTGACGCGGGGATCACCGCTGCCGGTTACCCTCATGGCCTGGTAAACATAAACACGGCCGGAAAGAGGGTCTCTGATGGCGCCCCCCAGACATGTGGCGGCCCCGCCAAAGGGCTCGATTTCGGTGGGATGATTATGGGTCTCGTTCTTAAACATAACTAACCAATCTTCTTTTTTGCCGTCGATATCAGCTTGTACTACGATGCTGCAGGCATTGATCTCATCTGAAAGGTCTAAATCCTGAAGTATGCCTTCTTTTTTCAGCTTTTTCATACCCATCACAGCGATGTCCATGAGGCAGATATCCCTTTCCTCAGAACCGTACACAAAGCTGCGGTCCTTCAGGTAGGCTTCATATGCTTTCTTTACAGGCCGGCCCAGCCCCTTTGCTTCTATGGATACCTTGTCTATGCTGGTTAAAAAGGTAGTGTGCCTGCAGTGATCCGACCAATAGGTATCAATTACCTTAATTTCAGTCAAGGTGGGGTTCCTTTTTTCTTGGTCTCTGAAGTAAGCCTGGCAAAACTTGAAATCTTCGAAACTCATTACCAGTCCCATTGCTTCTTTAAATGAGGCCAGCTCGGCTTCCTCCATTTGGATAAAACCATCCAGAATGGCGACATCCTCAGGTATAATGGTTTCCATGTCCAGTGAAGAAGGCTTCTGGAGGGAGGCCTCGCGGGAGTCAACCGGGTTGATGCAATAGTCTTTTATGGTTTGAAAATCGTCCTCGGATATATCCCCATAAAGTAGAATCAGCTTGGCAGAAAGAATGGCCGGTGGTTCTCCCTGGGTTAATATCTGAATGCATTGAGCAGCGGAGTCTGCCCGCTGGTCATACTGGCCAGGCAGATACTCCATTGCGAAGTGTTTTACGTCAGGCTCTATTTCAATGGTTTCATCATAGACAAAATCCACATTAGGTTCAGAAAATATAGTATTTTTGGCCTGTTCATAAGCTTCATCGGAAATTCCAGAAATATCATAGCGGTTGATGATTCTGACTCTTTCAAGATGGAAAATGCCCAGGTTTTCATTTAAATCATGGTGCAAATGCTGAGCCTCAACATCAAAATCGGGTCTTTTTTCTACCATGATGCGTTTTACAGTATCATTCAATTGATTCAGCCTCATTTCTCTGGTTGTTATATGACCATATATGGTTTTGTTTCTTAAAGAAAGGAAGGAGGGCTTTTTCTTATCGAGAATTATTTGGTTTAACCAATATTAGCATACCAAAAAGAGTAACAAAAATTAATAATCCCATATTTAAGCATTTCATAAATTCACTTTATCCCTTTATCGCCCTCTAAAAGCCCTTTTTATCTCCTTTGCCCCTCCTCATTTGTGTCAAATGTTTGTTCGGTCGTTATATGTTGCTTGTGCACCGTTAATTCATCCTTATTATTAACTTATGGAATTTCTCATTGTGATTTTGCATGTAGACAGAATAAAGTTAAAAATGATATAAATTATTTAAACAAACGTTTAAATAATTCTTTTTAGGAGAGAAGAATGAACGAAAAACTTCCTAAAAAATCAGTTGTATCAGACCAAATTGTGGATGCAGCTACAATTCTATTTGCAGTTAAGGGATATGACGGAGTATCCGTAAGAGAACTGACCAAAACGGCGGGAGTAAATACTGCTCTTATT
>DATMYR010000061.1:0-36536 GCA_035560815.1 Syntrophomonadaceae bacterium
GACAGATGTGTAATTATATGTTAATTTTGCTCCGCTCTCCTTGGGATGTCAATAATAAAATTCATTTTTCGCATAGAAAAATATCTGCTGGTAAGCAGGAAGGCTGGTCTAGCCAATTTGTGGAATAGTGCAGCTGTTTAGGAGGGCATTCTAATAATACTACTTTTTAATAGCAGGATAGATCAATGAACTTGACCGATCTATTTGTTTACATCCCCTTTGTTGCAACCATCTGCTATTGATCTGGAATGGCCGGGATGAAAAAACATACACCGGCGCTAAATATGAAATCAAAACTTTATAATTTAAGGAAGGATTGGTTAGCATCTACGAGTTTCTTAGGTTTGCATCGAAAATAGTCTTTCCATTAACCATGGCCCTGGTTTGTTGGAAGTGGGGTGATTGGAGAAATTGGAAAAAATATTATTCTACCATTCTTTTCTTTATAATTTGGGGATTATTGTATAGCTATATGACGGTCAATTATCCATTGTGGCGATTAGATCATCCGCTGTTCAAACACACATATTCTGATTTAATCATTAGTTTTATTGCCTATCCTTCTGTAGTTATGCTCTATTTACCTTACCTGCCAATAAGCCTTGTAAAAAGGATAGCCAATGTATTCCTTTGGGTTACTATTTTTGCCACCCTTGAACTGGTTAACTTATATTTAGCTGAAATCCATTACTATCACGGGTGGAAGTTTGGGTATTCGGTGGCATTTAACTTTCTTATTTTTCTCCTGCTAAGGCTTCATTTTTATAAACCCTTAGCAGCTTGGGCTGTATCCATTGCAGGGTGTATCGCAATATTAATTATCTTTAAATTTCCAGTAATGAGTGTGATTTGAGAGATTCATGATAAGGAATTGAGGAATTACATCAGTCGATCAAACTCTATTCCCCCAGGATTTTATCCCGCAGGGGCCTCAGATCTGTGTAGGGGGAGGCCTTGAGGGCGATTATGGATCCCGGTGTGAGAAGTCTTTCTAAATCGCTCTGGGCAGCCTGGACGTCCCGGTAATAAGATATTCTGTCAGTGGGGAACCCGGCCCGCACGGCACCGCGCAGATACTCCCTGGCCCAGCGGCCAATGGCTAACACATGAGTAAAATCCCCTTGCGCAAGTTGTTCACCGATATGGTAATGGACTTTTCGGGCGTACTTCGCAATCGACCGGGAAGGGCGCTCCATATCTCCGATTACCACGACCATCGGGTATTTACGAGCCAGACTGGTCAATTCATCTACTAGCAATCTCGTGGAATCAGGGTTGGCATTAAAATTGTCATCATTTCTTTGGTTGTGGTTTTACCGGAACTGCCAATAACCTCAATCCGAGGAATGGGAAATTGGCTGCTGTAAAACTTGGCCAGGCGAATATAGGCTTGGTCCAGGTTCTCCACCTGGATAATGCTTATTCCTGCTCTCCTCCATTTATAGGAGCCAATCCGACTTGGATAATTCAGCACTACACAGTTTACCCTGTGTTCTCTCACCAAATCGAAATGGATTTTGGGATCCTTCCCTGTGATCTAATAATTTTGTTACCTTATCACTGACAATATGTACATCTCATATCATGAAATATATATATTTACATCTACCAGGTGCCAATCGATTCGACCCGGGGAACGTCCCAGAAAGAGTATTTCATGATTGATATTAACTTTATTCACAAAGCTAATCCGGATGGGGAGATGCTTTTAAAAAGTATTTTACTGGCCTTCCCATCAGTAACCTCACGGGAGATTCCATCCCTCCACGATACTTTTCTCTCTATAAACATTCAAGGCCCGGCATCCTCTGTAAAACGAGTTGTTAATTCCCCAACAGCCCAGGCAAATTGTAGAGATCGGGAGACCATGCGTAAGATTCTCAGTCTGAACGGACTTTCTCTCAGGAGACCGAGCCGGGAATCAATCAGGTATTATGACTTTCTGCTTTTTGATCTATATACTATTTCGGTTAGACAGACTGTTCGGGCCTGGGGCAAAAAGCAAGTCAATTATCTCAGGGAGCGCAATTGCTTTCTGGCAGCTGAAACGGCTAAGCGAGCCATGTATCATATGGGACTCGATTACGCCCTGGTCAGGGTCGCTCCTGTCGGCAACAAACAGTATATTGTGATAAATATAGACCCTTCTCCTTCCCATGTGAGGGCCAAAGATCTCGACCGGCTCATGATGCGCTTAAAAAGACTACATGAGAAGGACCCTGAGATGATCCAGGAAACCCAGGTGAAAATGGGGGCTGATCCTGAGTTCATGCTTTTCCATTCTAGATCTGGCAGGATGATCGCAGCCTCCGAGTTTTTTCCCCGCCATGGCCGAGTAGGCTATGATAACCTGAGAAACCCCATCCAGCGGCAGCATCCCATTGCCGAGATCCGTCCTCATCCCAGTGTCTCTCCTCTGGTGTTGGCCGACAATGTAAAAGCAGCGCTGCTCAGCGCTGCCCGTATGGCTCCCTATCGAAACATTAAGTGGGTGGCAGGAAGTCAGCCTTCCCGCGGTTTTGCTATAGGTGGTCACATTCATTTCAGTAAGGTTAAACTGAATTTTGCTTTGCTCAGAACCCTGGATAATTTCCTGGCTATTCCCATATTCCTCATCGAAAACCCTTTATCCGCAGTACGACGTCGAAGACGCTACGGAACCCTGGGTAATTTCCGCACCAAGAGTTACGGCGGCTTTGAATACCGCACTCTGGGAAGCTGGTTGGTTTCTCCCGAGATTACCAGGGGAGTGTTATGCTTGGCCAAAATTGTGGTCAGTCATTACCTGGAATTCAGTGAGAATTACCTGGTCCAACCCGCTGCACAAAGAGCCTTTTATCACGGAAACCAGGAATACTTCCGGCCTGTTTTTCATGAAATATGGTCGAAAATTTGCAGCACTGCCATGTATCAGGAATATGCCGGTGAACTGGCACCGATTCATGCGATGATTCAAAATGGCGAGTGCTGGGATGAAAAACTTGACCTGCGCCAGACCTGGAAGATGACGGGCCGCTTCAAGCGAACCTATCAGCCCCGGACCATCCTGTAAATCAAACCGGCCTCAGTAGTGAATCTCCGACTCTTATTGTCATCACCCGGGAAAAGCGACATTAAGAGCGTATCCCTTCCCCGTCGCAGCCCTTGTTGTGTCTGGAGAGCCAGTGCACATTACCGCATATCGGGCATTTGCCCACTCCTGCCAGGTTTTTGCCTTGATGGACTACCTCAAACATATTGACCGGTACCAATTCCGTATCATGCTGGCAGCTGAGAGAATGCAGCGAATTCATGTATTCCCCATGATAGATCCAATCCTGTGGATCGGTGCTGCATTCTAGAATCCCTGACGCGCTGGTAATCAGCCATTCAGGGGGGGATTGGTTGTTGATGTTGTGCACAGCAGAAACCTCCTTTGTAATGCTCAATTATCTGGAGCTCTGCTGTTATTATGCGTTAAATATCACGAAATTAATTGGACTAGACAGGGAGGTTATATTCGTTAACCCTTCCAATATTTTCGCATGTTGTCCAGAAATCTCTCGGCCTGCACTAGATAGGCTTCATCAGCTTGAACTGCGGCAAGTTCTTGCCGGGAAGAATCCACAGGGTTGCGCCAATACGCTCGCATGCCCTCCAAAAATTGCTCGGCCTGTACAGCATACTGCTCATCTTCTTGATTCGTTACAATCTCCGCAGCAGGAGTACTTAACAACGGCGTACTTCTCCAGTAATGCCGCATATGGTCCAAAAATTGTTGGGCTCTTTGAACGTATTCCTCGTCTATTTCAACAATGCTTTTCTCCTCTTTCAACTTTATATATAACGTAGCACTATTCTCTAGTGACTGCCGCATTTGATCAAAAAACCGCCGGTCCTGATTTTCGTCTTGATCATTTCTTCCCTCAATCATGGCATCCTCAGCAGGACTGGATATTTCGAAATCCAAATTCACATCCGGACTAGACTCCACAACCAGCTCGACTGTTTCTTCTTTATCTTCCCGAAACGGCACCTCCTCCCGGTGCCAACCTTTAAACTTTAAGATCTCTGTGGATATGGCCAAATCTTCACAATCCTCGACTCGAACCGCAAAACCGTCAAGGATGTTTTTAAACCCGGTCCTGAAATTTTCTTCATCGGCTTTAACACTGTTCCCCGACTTGCTTACATCGGAAAGGCCTTGCACCAGAGCACGAATCTGTTGCTTGATTGTGGCAATCTGCCCATCAAGCACAGCAATTTGCTCATCAATTTCACAGCAAAAATCCTTGGATTCCTTTATCTTTTTAGCATTTATGTCCTCCAGGGATGCCTTTACTTCGCCGATAACTGTGGCGATATTCTCTTGAAATTTCTCGGCCAACACGGTATTGCAGCGCGTCTCCTCCAGCCGGGTCGTTGCATTTTTCAGTTCATTCAGTATTTGAGCCTGTTCTGCTCCTGCTTCATCTAATGACTTTTCAATGTCTTTTTCCTGCTCAGCCACTTGCTGCTCAATGCGCATTTTGGTTTGAATCATGCTTGCCTTGCTATAGCCGAAGAGGGCCCTTTTAAACATAGCAATCACCTGCTGCTCTCATTTATTTTTGAAGGTTCGCTGATTGATATTTCTCCTGAACTGCCAGGATATCCATAAAACACTGCGTTAACAGACTATACCAGTTCTCAACCTCATCAACTTTTTGCTGCAATTTCGTCAAGGCTAGAAGCCGATTTTTCCTGGCTTCCTCCTGGTTGCTTTTAAGCGCATCTTCTATGATGGTCAACTGTTCAACAAAGGAATTAAAGATATCATCCTTTTTTTGATTCAGGGCTTCTATCTTTTTGATCGTAGCTTTAATCTTCAATTTATTATCTTGATTACTCTCTCGGATATCATCCAGTTGCTCATATTTACCCTTGATCCGGATTTGCGATTCTCGCTCATAACCCTGAATATACTGGTCTACATCTTCCTGGCGATACCCGAATAGGTTCCGTTTAATTTGATGCAAGTTGATTCCCCCTTCTCTTATTATTCATCGTACAGGCCGGTAATTCTGATAATAATTACTTTCTCTTTCATATTTCACCTTAAAGCAATATTTTCCTCCCTGCATTGTGTATAATCGCCTCTCTCCCGGAGAGATTTATGTTCCATCGAGGTTTCTATAGTAAAAAACCTTGAATTCAGGTATACGGGAAGGCCGACAGGCACCCGCTTGCCTTAGCATGGAAATCCTGTTATAAATGAGTGTATCGTTGGGCTATTGCCTGAAGATTATGAAGACAGGACGGATGAGGAAATGAATGAGAATTTCCTGTATTATATAGTCGGTCCAGACGATCCCTGCCGGTTTCTGCGGGACGTATTAAAATCACAAATGCGGATATCCCATTCCTTACTGACGAAATTGAAAGCCCAGCATAAAATCAAGGTAAATGGTGTAACCGCGTTAACCAATTACACACTGCAGACCGGCGATCGGATCACAGTCGATATTATTTTGAATGAGAAGAACAACATCGAGCCCATGAACCTGCCTCTGGATATTGTCTATGAAGATATCGATTTGCTGGTTATAAACAAACCTCCGGGTCTAGCCGTTCATCCCGGTAAAGACCGTTCAATCAGAACCCTGGCCAACGCTGTGACGAATTACTGGGCTCAACAGGGCCATGTTTCACTATTCCGGCCCATTAACCGTCTTGATAAGCAAACATCCGGTCTTATTCTCATCGGCAAAAGCCAATATGCCCACCAAGCCATCTTTCGTCAACAAAAACAAGGTCTTTTGCATCGCAGCTATCAAGCTCTGGTAGAAGGTCTGGTTCAAGAGGACAGCGGTTCTATCAATCTACCTATTGCCCACCCCGATCCAGAGCACAGTCAAAAACGCTCGGTGGAGCCCGACGGCAAACCGGCTTTTACCCATTTTACGGTTATAAAAAGATATCCGGGATATACGCTTTTGGCCCTCACTCTGGGAAGTGGCCGCACTCATCAGATTCGGGTGCATTTGAGCCACTTGGGCCATCCGGTATGTGGCGACTCTCTCTATGGCCGTCCCTCTCAACTCATCACCCGCCAGGCTCTTCACGCCCGGCAGCTTTCTGTTCAGCAACCGCGCAGCGGAACCCACCTCTATCTCCAGGCTGATTTGCCCCCTGACATGGCCGCGTTGTTGGAAGATCTCAATACGTCTGGACGATAATCCCGATTCTTGGATGGCTCATTCGGTGTTGTAGAAAAATTATGTGACGAATCAGAAGCTGCCGCTCTTAGAAAGGAAGCTGAAAGTGTATTTGGTCTTAAGCAAAGATAAAGAGTGAGCAATCGTTTCAACCTATCAATCCCGATGCAGCTCTTTGATAAATCTCTGATGATCGTATTGACCCATAATGGCAATCCGTTTTAGTAAATATGGGTCCTTAACAGATGTAACCAGACCGGGTTCAATAGAGGTGGCGGCCCGGAACCCGTTATCTTTGACCAGTCTGACCACCGCACTGCTATATTGTCCATACGGATAACAGAAATACTGGACTTCCTTCCCTAACCTTTTTTCCAGTACTTGTTTGGATTCAACAATCTGCCTTTTTGCTTCCTTAAGGCTGATTTTCGATAATTGCGAATGGTCCAGAGTGTGTGCGCCTATAGTGATACCACCGGCATCCATTTCCTTGATTTCATCCCAGGTCAACATCGAGGTTCTAGGCTGCCTGTGCGCTTTAGTGTCAAATTCGTTTACCCCACCTACGATGTCGGTAACAACGAAGACGGTCGCAGTAAGTCCATACTTTTTTAGGATGGGAAAGGCGAATACATAATTATCCTGATACCCGTCATCCAGGGTAATAACGACCGCTTTTTCCGGCAGATCCGCACCTTTTTGAAAATGGTCAACGACCGCCCCAATGTCCACGGTATGATAGCCGTTCTCCTGCAAATAATGCATTTGCCAGTCAAAATCATCAGGCGGCACTCTGTAGGTCAATCCCCCCACATTTGGATCGGGGCTTACTTTATGGTACATGAGAATCGGCACACCTCGGGGCGGCTTGTCCTGTGCCACCGCAGGCTGATCAACCTCGGGTTGAGGGTCAGCAGCAGGCAGCAGCAGCAGTTTTGCATCTGCAGGTGGTGTTAAGATGTGTTTCGATACCACCGGCGAATAGGTCTGAGTTTCGTATTTCCATTCCGCCCCTGCGAATATAATGACAGCCAGAAGGCAGGCCAAAATACATAAGTTTGTGGATCGTGCAGGCATTCAGGTCCTCCAAAATAGATATTTTTATCGGATTACCGTCATCATTGTATATCGCACTGGAAGCCTATGGCAACTGCTTTATGCAATTCCTCTTTTTCTAATATTTATATCAGAAAACGGCCATACCCGTTTAGCAATAGAATCCTGCAACCTCGAGGCAGCGAAAATTCGGCCTATTGGTTGATCATCGGCAGGGAAAAGGTTTTTTTATATGGAATATAGGAGTAATCGTCCAGGCGATTCCGGTGGAGCCCTGGAAGAGAGGAAGAGGTAACAGCATTGAAGAAGGCAAAATCTACTACGCTTCGTCAGCTATTGCAAGAAGAAGAAATCCTGATTGTCCCCGGGGCTTACGATGCCCTGAGCGCAAAAATAATCCAACAAGTGGGCTTTAAAGCTATGCTTATGGGAGGATATAGTATTGCCGCTTCCCGCCTTGCCCAACCTGATGTGGGTTGTCTTTCCATGACAGAAATGGCCGCTGCCCTTAAGATTATCACCGATGCTGTGGAACTGCCGGTTATCGCCGACGGCGATACGGGCTATGGCAATCCTTTGAGTGTTAGGCGCACAGTTCAGGAATACGAAAAGGTGGGCGCGGCAGCAGTTATATTCGAGGATCAGGTTTTTCCCAAGCGTTGTGGTCACATGCAAGGAAAAGAAGTTATTCCCGCTGTTGACCATGTACAAAAAATAAGAGCTGCTTGTGAAGCAAAAGAAGGTCAGGACCTCCTGATTGTAGCCCGGACCGATGCACGAGCAGTATTGGGGCTGGCTGCGGCTGTGGAGAGAGGCAAACAATATCTGCAAGCGGGAGCGGATGCTCTTTTTATAGAGGCCCCACAGAGTATAAATGAGTTGGAGAATATCGGCAAGGCATTTCCCGATACCATACTAATCGCCAATATGGTGGAAGGAGGCCGGACTCCTGTTCTGACAGCCATCGAGCTGCGTCAATTGGGCTTTAAAATCGTTTTTTGGCCCTGTACGGCAATTTATTCTGTTGCTCGTATATTGGAGAAAGTGTTTCAATCGTTGAGAGACACCGGCTCAACCAACTTATGTGAGGAACACATGGTAAATTTCAGTGAATTTAACCAGCTGGTATCATTGGATAAATACCTGGAACTGGATCGAAGATTCAAGGAATAATGGGTATCTGCGGGTATCGTTTGCCTTACAAGAAGACCTTCAGGCTGTTCCAAAGCGGCAGCAGCATATAGTAGATGAGTGGAATAAAGATAGCGGGCAGCATGTTTCCCACCTTAATTCTTGGAAAGTCCAGCATGTTGAAACCGATGGACATAATGAGCAGCCCACCAACTGCCGACATTTCCCTAATTACGGCTGCACCCAGGAACGGTTGCAGGGCCGATGAAGCCAGGGTAATAAGCCCCTGGTAAATAAAAACCGATGCCGCTGAAAACAAAACCCCGATGCCCAGAGAAGAAGCCAGAACAATGGACGCAATCCCGTCCAGAACTGACTTGGCGAAAAGGGTTTGGTGGCTGCCGCTCAGACCGCTTTCCAGTGAGCCTACAATCGCCATGGCTCCTACGCAGAACAACAGGCTGGCGCTTACAAATCCTTCAGCAACGGATCCTCCCGAACTGGCAAACCTGCTTTCCAGCCAATTTCCCAACCGATCCAGCCATTCCTCAATTTTAATTACTTCTCCCAGCAGACTTCCGATGGCCAGGCTGAAGATTAATAATAAAATCTGCTCGGTTTTCAGGGCATTGAGAAGCCCAATTAGTAAAACCGCCAGGGCCACTGATTTCAGCACCGTCCGGTTATAGGATTCGGGAATCCCGCCTTTGAACAGTAAGCCCAGTAAACTTCCGGCAATGATCGCCACGGTGTTAACAACGGTGCCTAACATAAATAATCCTCCCCGACGGAGGCATAGGGACGGTCCTTTTGGACAAAAGCCCAAAAGGACCGTCCCTATGCCTCTGCAATATCTTTTTTAGTATAAAACCAAGCACATCATACTGTAAAGGCGGACCCGAAGACACTCGGTTAAACATTTTTTTATGAACGCAACATATTTACCATGTTTCTGCCCTGGTATTATAATAAACTTAATTTACAAAAGTTTACAGGAGGCATCAAATATGCACTTGCTTATCGTTTATTGCCATCCCAGCGATGTATCCTTTACCCGCACACTTCTTGATAGCTTTATTCGCGGCTTGAAAACATCAAAACACAGCTATGAATTATCCGATTTATACAGAATGAATTTTCGCTCAGATATGAATGAAGAGGAGTATTACAGAGAATCAGGCCGGGAAGCAGATAAACCCTTGCCCCCGGATATTGAACTAGAGCATGAAAAAATTAATCGAGCAGATGGTCTGGTGTTTATTTATCCGGTATGGTGGAGTGATTGCCCTGCCAAAATGAAAGGCTGGTTTGATCGGGTATATACCCTGGGCTATGCCTATGGATGTGAAGCCGGGAAGCATTTCACGAACAACTTGAAAAGGATCAAGAAGGCTCTGGTGATTTGTCCCGCTGGGCACCCGCTTGCGTATCTGGAGCAGATCGGCATTGCCCCAAGCATGCGCAAGACCATGATTGATGACCGCTTATTGGGAGTTGGCATTCAGGAGGCTCAACTGATCATCCTGGGCGGAACGCTGGCTCAAGATCCCCTCCTAGAACAAGCTCATTTGGAAACAGCTTGGAGATTAGGAAAAGACTTTTAGCTATTTGGGCGGTCTTACCTATAGGTCTCTCCCCCAACCCTCATATACCTGGTTGTATCTTCAATGCTCCTCTCTATTTCCTGCTTAACTCCCGGCCCGGGAAGCATTATGCTGAACAGCGTGTAATGGGAGCATACATCTAAAGACAATGTACAAGCGGTTCTGACGACCAGAGGTAATGCATAATCATATGATTAAAGCTTTTCGATGGGGCAGCAGCATGAGAGTGTTCAAAGATCCGCGTCTAATCCTCGGGATAATTATCAGCTTGACTCTGTTCAGCGCCGAGTTGAACAGTCTTTATCCAACTACCCTGCAAGACAGGCTTAAGCAGGGGAAAACGATCAACCTTTTACTCATCGGCATTGATGCCCGTCCTGGAGAGGTTCAGGCCCGCAGCGATACACTCATTCTGGTCAGCATAAAAGATTCCATTCACAAAGCAGCCCTGGTTTCCATCCCCAGGGATACACGGATCGTCTTCCAGGGCTCAAACAGGAAGATCAATATGGTGAATCAACTCAAAGGACCGCAGGACTTGTGCCGGGAGGTGGGCAAACTGCTCAATACCGATGTAGCATATTACATGCTTACCAATTTTCACGGGTTTGAAGAGATTATAGACGCCCTGGGTGGCGTGTCTATGGATGTAGATATTCGCCTGCAAAGTTATTCTTCAGGAGTGTTCCTGGAAAAGGGGTACCAGCAGTTGACAGGGAAGGAAGCACTGGCCTATGTTCGTTTTCGCAACAACCCGGATATGGATATAGGCAGAATTCAGCGGCAACAAAAATTACTGGAAGCACTGGCCCAGCAAGTCATGCAAAAAGAAACCCTGCCGCGGCTGCCCCAATTGATCCCCAAGGTTCGGCAAAGTGTCGCCACCAACCTAAGCGCCGGCGATATGCTCCTCCTGACGCGCACGGCCATGGAATTCAACCAGGACAGTATTGTTACCCAGACCCTGCCGGGTTATCATTACTTTGCGCCGGCCAGCGGCGCCAGCTTTTGGGAGGCTGATCGTCGGGTCTCCACGGAACTTCTGGAAGGCCTTTTTCAAGGGCATCAGTATGAAACGAACCTGCCTGCTCCCCCGGGGGTAAACTCCTGGTAAGGAGGCAGGTTCTTAAATAAGACACGGACCGGAATCTGATATTGAAAAAGCTGGCTAGTGAAAATTTAATCCACTGCCAGAATGACAGCTGATGCAAAGGAATATAATCCATCTTGCACCTGGAGGCTGGCTTTTTTCATGCCCAAGACCCACACAGCAACCCCGCGGGCTACCATCCCATCACCTTGTACAGGTGTCTATTTCATCTGTATCATTAAAAGCCCGGCTAAACACAAGGCGACCCCGATGATGTTTTGAAGGCTTAAATGTTCCCGATAAAAAATCAGCCCGATAAACACCAGGAGAGCTGCTACGATTACATTTGAAATGCCTGCGGCCAAGCTTATTTGCCAACCAGCCCGGTAGGCAAACAAAAAACCAGCTTCCAGACCAATGATCGCCAAACCCAGGGCTATACTGGCCCAGTTAATTTGCTTTACTGCAGCCATGACCCCACCTGGATTTGGAAAGACAGCAAGGAGTAAGAAGCAGGCGCAAGTCGCTGTTAAATAGGTCACTATTAACGAAACCAGTGGATTTATGTTCCCAGGTATGGATTTCTGAAAAACATGGTACAAGATATTGGATACAATGGTAAGGCCGATGCCCAGATAATAATTCATTCATGATCTCCCCTATCACCCTTTGCCACAATTCGTACGTTTTATCACCGAATTCTGCCAGACTACACTATGCATATCCGTTGATATGCACAACTCTTTTTGCTTGAAAAAGATATACAAATCTTCCATTTTGCTTATTATACTGTGATCAAGAAGTATTAACCAGTTTGCATAAACGATTAATCCCAAAAGATGAAGGGGAAAACTCGTTCTAGACTTGCCAGCAATGACTCCTTTGAAACCGGAAGGATCGGAGGTCCGGCTCCTAAAGTATTTCTCTGATGTTTTGTAAGATCACTGGTTGAAGATGATGCCTTCCCAAGCTGAAGAGGGTTTATTATATAATAGAAAAATGGAGTAATAATAGTTTTCAATATTGTCAAAGGATGTGAAACCCGTGAACGCAGATTACGATAACAACCCTTTTCGTGCAAAAAACGATCCTTTAGCCCGGCACTTAGGTATCACCTTATTGGAAGTAGGGCCTGGTTATGCTAAAGCCACAATGGAATCAAAACCTGAACTTTTAAACGCTCTGGGAATAACCCATGGGGCAGCTCTTTTCGCCCTGACTGATGTAACCTTTGGAGCAGCCAGCAATTCTCATGGCCCGGTGGCCCTGGCCCTGGATGTCCATATTTCCTTTGTCAAAGCAACCCAAGCCGGAGAAATATTACAGGCTACGGCCAGAGAAGAGAATCTTACCTTTAAAACAGGCCTGTATAGAATGGAAGTAACTGATAAGAATGATCAAATCGTGGCCATAGCTGAGGGGCGGGTTATACGAAAAGCCTGACCTAGTTGGCTTTTAATCATTTTAGAAATCACAAGATCTACGAGAAGCGGGAGATTTCCTGCTTCTTCTGACCTAATGATCCTTCACGCTGCCACTTCATAATCCCAAGGTCTTTTCCATAACACCCAGAAGCTAACAATATTACAGCAAGACTTTTAAGCGTCTAAAAAATAGGCGGGCATCACCGCGCACTGGTTTTGATAAAATCGGGATGAGATGGGATGAGATATTCTGGGCATCAGTCGTTTCACAAAAATTCTTCTTCTATTGTTCTTAAGCATGGTGCTATTACTCCTGACGCCCGGTTTAGGGCTGGCCTCAACACAGACACCGCTTATTGGTTCAATAAATTACTCATCAAGCCCACTGGTCGCTGGCCAGGGTGAAGATCTTACTTTTGGTCTTAGCGAAACTACAGCTACACAGACAGCGCGGAGTTACTGGGTGGAAGTATACGGTGTAAGAAATAGCAGCGCATATCTTATTTCATCTAAGTACGTTGAAATCCCACCGGGATACTCAACCGTCACAACTTCCTTCCGACTGTCTTTTTGGGAAACCGGTCCTCTTACTACCCTGGTTAAAGTATATTCCACTTCCGGGGGAACCCAGCTTTCTCAGAGGCAAAGCACCAATGCCGCTGTAGTTTATGGCTACTGGAAAATCATTGTCGCCTTGCCTCAAAACCGGTTCACTAAAGGGACTTTGACTCTGTACAGCTCCAGCGGGACAGTTCTGATGCGTGCAGCCTGTTTAGGTCTTTCCCAGTACCACAGCATAACAACCATGAGCCAGACCAATGGCAATACGCCTACCGGAGAATACCGGGGCTACTTGGACGGCCCCTATGCCCCCACCCATTCCTATGGTCCATATCAGGTCATCAATATGACAGGAATATCAGGCCTGGCGGAAACATCTGGGCGGGGCGGAATTTGGATCCATGGCGGAGATCCCGCCAGCGATCCATCAAAAAGCTATTCTCCTTTGCGAATGACCAACGGTTGTGTTCGGATCTCAAATGCCGATCAGTTGAAGCTACAGGCCAAAATTTCTAGCATGGTATCTGATTACTACTACAAAACGGGCTACATATACATCAATGAATTTTAGGCTGTATGACAAGTAAACCGGACCGTAACAGTCAATCCGACCATTCCTGTTCCAGCATGTTGAACTGTATATCTGCCCCCTGGGTTATTTACCCAACCTATTCCCCCTTATATCACAGCGAAATTTTAATTTTTTTAAAGGGAAAAGGCATTTCATGGAGAATATTGGTGATTAGTCAAACATCTTGGAGAAGTCGCCTGTTGTGCAAGACATGGTATAACCGGGGAGTATCCGGAGCGCAATACAATTTCGCAAATCCCGGGAAGACCTCTACGAAGATCGCTCGCTGCACCTCCGAGACAATCATTTAGTGGAAAAATAGTACTTAGATGGAGGATTTCCATGACAAGGCGACAAGAATATTTCTGTGCTCTGGCAATTTTCCTGGTAAACTTTTTGGTGTCTTTTACGATTTGGACCTATTCAACGCCCAACCACTATCCAACCCCATCTAGTCTATTTTCACTGGAAACCGCCGTCGCCCAAACCGCCCCCCCGGCTCAAGCCAGTCAAGCTGAAGCCGCACCTGTAATTGCTCAGGCGCCATTGTCCATCGCACCCGTCCAACCGGCAACCCCAACAACGGTGGATCAAACTATCGCTGTTCCCATTTTGATGTATCACAAGATCAACCCTTATTCCAGCGGTGGATTATACCGGATTACGCCCGATGAATTTGATTGGCAGATGCAATATTTGCACGATAATGGATACCATACCATCAGTATAGATGCAGTCTTGGACTACTTTCAACAAGGTCAGAAACTCCCGGAAAAACCCATTGTAATTACCCTGGATGATGGGTATCGCGACAACTACTTATATGCATTTCCTATTTTGCAGAAATACGGTTTTACCGCGACTCTATTCGTTATAACCAACACTGTTGCTCCTGCAAATGTAGATAACAATATGCTTACCTGGGACCAGATCAGAGAAATGGCAAACAGCGGTATAACCATCGGCTGCCATACATTGGACCATGAACATTTAACCAGGGTCGACCTGGCTGAAGCCCAGCGTCAGATTGCCGACTCGAAAAACGTGTTGGAACAAGAGTTGGGAAAGAAAATTGAGATCTTCTCCTACCCTTACGGAGAACATAACCAGAGCGTGGAAAAATTGGTGCAGGAAAGCGGCTTCAGAGCAGCCACCACCGTTAATCCGGAGCCGGTAACCAACGCGGACGACCCATTTGCCCTTAACCGCATTGGCATTTACAGCAATCTTGACCACCAGGGTTTCATCGATAAAGTGAACAGGTACTACACTTAACTTTTATTGATTGGAATCAAACAACAGATGACCCGGCAGCTGCTTCACTCCTTCCCACATCGTGCTCTTTTTCGCTTATAACTATGATCTGCCAGCCCTTTACGGCAATTCGTCCAGCGATTCCACAAATGAAAAAGAAAGCAATCACAATTCTTGACCATTTTGCAGACCGGTTATAGAATGAATTTACCAGGAAAAAGCTCCGGCAAGTACTGGTGGTTACCCTGAAAGAAGCGGTGCCGGAGGTCAGCTGCAAATGCTGCACCGGAGGCGAAAGCCAGGCAGCCAATGATCAGGGTAATAATTCCCACAAGGAGGTACTGGCTACGTGAGCAGTACCACACAAAAGTAGAGGACCGACACTACGTCCTGTAGTTGTTGGTCCTCCGCTTTTTCTGCAATAAGGCACATCTGACTCGTATGCTTATGAAGCAAACCCGGATTTTTATCGATATTTTACGTCTCGTCCTGGGAGTATAATATGCAGACTGCCTTTCCCTTTTCGATATAAGCCGGTCTATTGTCCGGGTTTAATCCACCAATCTTTATTTCGGTATTCTTGTTGCACATCTTTTAAACGCTCCTTTTCAGCAAAGAACCGGTGTTTCATTTCTACCAACCAATCTTTGAAGTGTTCCTTCATCTCTTTGCTGGAAAACCGGCAGTATTCAGCATCATAAAAGTCCGGCATATTATCATTATTCAAAAATCCTTGGGCGCCGCAGACCGGGCACTCTACTCTGTTCCCCTCCAGCAATCGAAAGAGATCAGACCCACAATAAACACATTCCCGGGTCCCGGAATTGTATTCGCGGCCGTTGAACAGATCACGTCCCAGATCCTGGGCATACTTCACATTGTCAGAATTGAGCATAGATTCGCCTGGCAGTGTGGCGTGAACCTGCCAGCAGTCTACCAGCTTCATTTTCAGAAGTCTGGGCATTACCAGGGAAGCCGCCTTGCTGTAACCTTCCCACCCTTTTGTCCCGAAAGGCGTTACGATCACACAGGGTTTACCCCTGGTTCCTTCCGCATAGTTTTCAGCTCCCACCAGTCGATCCATTAGCATCTTATAATACCCGTGCGGCCCCAGGATATATACCGGAACCCCAATAATCAAGGCATCTGCCTCTCTAATTCTTCGTATTACAAAATTGAAATCATCCTTTATCGGGCAATCAGTGTCCGGCTGAAGACATCGATAGCAGGCCTTGCACGGCTCGATTTTCAGGTCGGTCAGGCGAATGAGTGACCGGCTGCACTCCTCCGGTATACTGCTCATGATCTCTTTGACCAAAAGCTCGCTATTCCCGAGTTTTCTATGGGATATGATTAATCCAAGAACCTTTTTCATAATGGGATAGATCCCCTCCCTTTTGCATTTGTATCCAAGCAACTTGAAAGACATAACGGGCTACTCCACGGACAATCCAGTCAACGTAAAGACCCCCTGATGGCCTTCAATGTTAAGGCGAAAGAACTCCAGGTCAGAGTCTCCCGCCCATTTTCCCCGACAGTCAATGGCTACTGTATTACGGGATAAGTGGGCGGGACTCCCTTTTTGTCGGCGGGCCAACCGGCTCATGCGGTATAGCTCGTCGTAGAGCTGCCGACAGGCGGGTATTTCACTTTCGGCCAATGTTTTTATCAGATTGTAGCTTTGGAAGTAGGCCTTGAACGCACCCGCCCAACCTTGAATGGCGGCCATTTCCAGGTAGTCACGGGCTTTTTGCAGCCCGGCTGGTTCCAAGACATCATAGGGCAGCTCCACCTCCATACCCATCCCGAACTCACGGGCGATACGGCCTGCACATTTCAGCAAATAATGCGGCGGGCGATCGGGTGGCTGCCAGAAGGCATGGGAGGACTGGAGGGCTACACAGTCAAAACCCGCGCGGTTAAATTCGGTGATCCAGGAGGAGGTAATACCAGGAATTGCAAAGGAGCAGAGCCCGTAATTCTGGCATAGCTTAGGAAACGTATGCAAGACCAGGTCGTCCCAGAATCCTTGCTCGGTCATATAGTAAAAACCCGCCAGCACCAGGTGCCGGAATTTTGTCCTTTTCCAACGCTTGATAAGCTCTTGCATCGCCCAATGGGTAACCTCCACTCTATGTGAATCCACAGCCAGGGAAAACCCTGAATGGTCCCAGTCGGTACAACGTCGATCTGCGGTGGGAATACTGAGAACCACTTTTATCGGTCCCATTCTACTGACATTCAAACAACGGTTAATTTCTTTTGCACAGTTTTCCAGGGCCCAGAGGTTGGCCTGCGGGTGGAAATATTCATGAAACAAAGCCATCCAATCTTCTTTGCGGGAGGGCTCACCGTCCAGATCCGTTCCGAATGAGCGGCCATTTAACAGCGGCGAATATTGGGCGAGCAGCAAAAACCCGTCCATAAAGAAGTCCTTCACATCTCCTCCGGGTGTGAGGTACCCAACCAGCGGCCGCAGCTTAGTGATATCGTAGCGATGGACGCTGGCTTTTCCTTCTCCGCCTACGTATAACAGGCAAAGGTCATGAATACCCCCGGTGGTCGGGGTGCCGCCAGGAAGATAACCGGGGTGGTGAGAAGCAAGAGGCGTCAACCCGGTCACCGGTTCCATGGTGTCGGCCAGATGATATTGATGCAGCTGCTGGTGTTGTAAATCCAAAATCAACAGATGGTTATGGGTGTAACTAAGGGAAGATAGTGATACCTCAGGTCGAGCGCCAAAAGAGCGGATCAAGCTCCCCTCCTGATTATATAACAGCAGTATTTCCCCTGTTTCTTTGTGAAAGGATTGTTGAAACGACCAATAATGTTTTCCATCAAAAGCAAAGCCTAAAAAGGGGCCCTCCCTGAAACAAAAGCTCTGCCATGATAATTGCTTGTCTTTGATCGCTCGATAAGTACTCTTGAGCTTGCCTGAAATATTGGCCATAGCGATCTTTCTATGCCCCAGACTACACATCTTTTTTAGGCTTTCTTCTAGCACCAGAGGGTGTGGCTGGGACAAACGCTGCAAACTGGGCACTTCTAAATGGTAGACCGCTCCTTCTCCGGTAAGACCCCAGGCAGAAAAAGAGTCGTTTTCCGCCAGCACCGTCAAAGATAAGGGTAGAGAGAACCGTCCTATGGGCAAAAAGGTCGGGAGCAGCTTTCCCGTGGTAGTGGTATCAATGACCAAGACGGTGTTGCCAGGATATTTTTCTAAGCCTAACAGGCGTTTTCCACAGCAAACCAAAGATACTACCGGAGCCGTCAGCCTCGTCTGTGCTAATATCGCAAGATTTGCGTTTAGGCGGGCATCTAATAATAGCAGATAAGAGTCCATCGTTCCGGCCACCAGGTACTCTTTATAGATAGGGTGGCGGCACATGCAGGTGATATTCTCTTGTGGTAAGGGCCGGGTTCCTACCAGGAATAGATCCTCAATGGACGGATTTCGTCCGGCTATTGTTTCAAGCTCTATCCATCCGGCTGAAGGGGTTGACCTGCCCTGCGGGCGAATGATGCCTTGAAGTTGAATGGTACGTTCACCCCTGGCTGCGCTTTCTAAAAGTTCTGCTCCAAGAGACCAGGAACTACCTTCCCAGGTTAATTCCCCATCTCCAGAATTGACCATCCAGCGACCCAGCACAGTACGCCCCTCTGAAGGCGCAATATCGCTATGTGGATCTCTCACATACCTTTTCATCACTTTACCAGGATCCTTTTTATTTTAAAGGTTATTAGAAAAGGCCTTAAACTATTCGCTGTTTAAGGTGGCATCGACGGACTTCATAGAGTTTTCAAGAGCCTCTTATATAAATAAATCACAGACCCAGGAATCAAATGATTCCTGGGTCTGTTTACAAGCGAGGCTTGCAGCCAAGCCTACCCCGCATTGTTAGCTGATACCTTCGTTTCGGTATCCCGCTATGAAATTGCTACAATGTTGCCATTAGGATACCATTGCACTTTTTTATGGAACAGTTGGCCAACGGCTTTAAGCGGAATCATCATCCGCCCGTTATGAACCTGGGCAGGGACGTCAATGGGATAAGCTACACCATCTAAGTATATCTGCTGGGCATTCTCTCCAATACTGATCTTGTTGGACCCGTTCTTGATAGTGACAATGCCTTTGGGGTCCCACTGAATGTCGTTGTCAGACAAACCAAACGCATTGGCTATTTTCCGGATCGGGATAAGCGTACGCCCGTTCACGATAATCGGCTGTACATCAAAATCAAGCTGGTCTCCATTGCTAAACACGTTCACATTATCATTGCCCTCTTGCTGATATATTTTCCCCAGCTGGGAATAAGCCCAATCAGAACCTTCCAGCTTGATAATTTGCTTTAAGAACGCTTGTGCCTTGTTCCAGTTGTTGCTGTCAACTGCGGATATTAGTTGTTCTTTCAGCTTATTCAGATGGTCTTCACTCGTATTATGCTTCTTCAGTTGTTTAATCTCCTGTAATATCCGCATAGCCTGGGCCATTTGATTATTGTTTACAGCATCAGCAAATTCCTCTTTCAACTGGGCAAGATCATCACTGGTACTGCCGGTTTGATCTTCGCCAACTACGAAGTTGGCCGAAACCACAGTGCTCCAACCATTCACTGCATCATGGTTAGCAGCCATCACTTTTTCGGACTGATCGACGGTGAAAGCTCCATCATAAATGACAGCAGTACTGCTGGTGGTCGGGTTGGACCCGTCGGTTGTGTAGTAAGCGTAATCGTCATCGGGAATATTCCCGATTGTCACGCTCCGGGCTGAAGAAAAAGTGCCTCCGTTAGGATCTATGACTGGCGCTTCAACCAGACTGGAAGCGTTAATCGTGAACGCGACCGAGGCAACGCTGCTCCAGCCTGCTGTTGCATCATGAGCGGCAGCCTTGACCGTTTCAGACTCACTTACGGTAAAAGGTCCGGCATACAGAATGGCGGTAGCACTGCTGGCAGGATTGGAACCGTCAGTGGTGTAGTAGGCACTATCTCCTGTTGATATGTTGCTGATCGTTACGTTCTGAGCAGTCGAAAACGTTCCTCCATGAGGATAAATGATAGGTGTCAGAACGGTATTCTGCACCTTGATTACAAACACAGCCGTGGTCACGGTGCTCCAGCCCACTGCCGGATCATTCGTAGCAGCCTTGACCGTTTCAGACTCACTTACGGTAAATGGTCCGGCATACAGGGTAGCGGTAGCACTGCTGGTGGGATTGGACCCATCAGTGGTGTAGTAGGCCTGATCCCCGGCCGAGATGTTGTTCAGGGTAACGTTTCTGGCAGAAGTAAAAGTCCCTCCATTAGGATAAATGCCGGGAGCTTGGACAGTATCCTCATCTCTAATTACAAAGGCTGCAGAAGCTATTCTGCTCCAGCCGCTCATTGAATCAAGAACAGCAGCTTTCACCGTTTTAGACTCGCTCACGGTAAATGCATCGGAATAGAGAACTGCAGTGGTACTGCTGGTGGGGTTGGAACCGTCGATAGTATAATAGGCCTGATCTCCGTCAGGAATATTGTTTATAGTAACGTTTTGGGCAGATGTAAAAGTACCTCCACCGGGTGTAATGACCGGGGCTTGCGTGCTGGCCATTGCCACCCCCGGCTGCATCGCCAGCGTAGACATCAGTACTGCTGCAAGAACTAACATGGAAAACCATTTTGAGCGTTTGGTAATGAACAAGTTTCTCCCTCCAATCAAAATTGATTCACTTTCATTATTTATAGAAAACTTAAAACCCCTGTATCTAACTCCTAACTGCACTGATCATTTTCAAGTATTAAAAACACCACCTCCCATGAATTTTAGTGAATCAGATAATGCATGAATTATGCTGGCATCAAAATATGTGTTGGCATTTGCTCCTTATTTTGGCTTAATAAAAGATACGAGTTATTGTTGTTTTTTTAGGGGGTACCCCACCCTCTAAAAATTGGCTGGACATGCGTATATATTAGTAGGGGATCTTACTGAACAATTGACCAGCATTATGGAGTACCCTTGCATGGATTCGGTTGCTTACCAGCACCTTGTAAAAACTATAACCAAGATCAAAGACGGGGATCAGTACGCCCTGGAAAAGCTTGTCGAAGAGTATCGGCCTTTTATTCTGAAGACGGTGAATCAGTTCTGCAAACGGATGCTTGATTGGGGCCGTGATGAAGAATTGAGTATTGGCTTGATAGCCTTTAACTCTGCCATTGATACCTTTGATGCAGAGAAACAGGTTCCTTTTCTGCCGTACTGCAGAATTGTAATTGCAAACAGGCTCAAAGATTACGTTCGCAAGGAAGTAAAACATCAGAATCACTTTCAGCTTGATGATGAAACTGTCGCGATTTTTGTTGAGAGCCAACTAGCACTGGACGATTTCCTCAAGAGAACCATCGAGGATGAACGGCGCGATGAACTTGAGCAATTCGAGAATGTTTTAAGCCAATTCTCAATCAGCTTTGAGGATCTTGTTGAGGTTTCACCCAGGCATCGCGATTCCCGAAAAACCTTGTTTGCGGTGGCTCATAAACTCTCAGAAACGGATAACCTGATGGAGCATTTGATCACAAAGAAACAACTGCCTTTGAATGAGTTGGGGAAAGCCTGTAGAGTAAACCGTAAAACCCTGGAAAGAGGTAGAAAGTTCATCATTGCGAGCGCCTTAATCCTCAACAGACCCGATCAATTTGTATACCTGCGCTCGTATATTAACTTTAAATAAAATCATTGGGCATGCGACCGCAGGGAGCATTAATAGCTGAAGCAAAGCAGCGCAAGACATGAAAAGGCATATTTATAAGCTGGAAACCAGGGGAAGGTGTGTCCCGCCTGCAAAAGAGCTTGCTGACATATTAAAGGAATGAAGGGCACAAGGGGACATTCCTTACCGCTGCTAGAGTTGACGAATGGCTGATGCAAAGCAGCGCAAAACATGAAAGCCATATATAGAAGCTGGAGACCGGGGAAGGTGTGTCCCCTATCCTTAACGAAAGAGGAGATCATGATGTGGTTTGAAAAGCGGGGGATTGTCGCCAAAATCAGTGACAAGACCTGTATCGTCGTAACCCCGGATGGGACATATAAAAAAATACCCCTACCCGCGCAAGGTACACAAGTCGGTGCAGAGGTTGCTTATTATAATTCCCTGTTTTCCTCAGCTTACAAACCTCAGCTGATGGTTGCCTCAATCCTTTTTCTACTTATAAGCTATACCCTGCTGCAACAGGCAATACTGCCCCAAGCCGTTGCTTATGTTTCCCTGGATATCAATCCCAGTTTAGAAATGTCGGTGGACAAACACATGCGGGTGATTGATGTGCAGTGCTTCAACGACGATGCCGCCAACCTGGTTAAGCAGCTTCCCCTTCAAGGGAAAGGGTTAAATGATGCATTGACGGCAGTAGTCGACAAAGCAATCGAGCAGAATTACATTAAACCCGGACAGGACAATTTAATGGTATCGACCATCAGCTCGCCAGGAACGGATCCCACCCCGGTTGATCAGGAAGCAGTTTGTCAAGTCCTGGAACAATCTATCTATTCAAGTGGTCTTGATGGTCAGGTTATAGTGTACTCGGCCAGCGGTGATTTTCGCACTGCAGCGGAGAGTCAGAAATTGAGCCCCGGAAAATACCTGATCTACGAACAGCTGGTCAAGTCCGGAAACCAGGTGAGTGTTGACGATGTACACAAGCAAACCATCCACCAGCTAATTGATACTTACAAAATGGATTTGCTGCCGAACTACAAAAAAATCACCTTCCACAAACCCAAAACCAACGGGGAACCGGAAATTGAAGTCGATGATAACGGTCAGAATGTTCCCATCGAAGAATATGTCAAAAAACATAGTTCCCATTCCCTTAATGATTCTGGTAAAACCAACAATAACCAAACTGATAACAACAATAATCATTCAAGCTCGAATACCAAGAAATCGGAAGGGCAGCAGTCTGCTGGGCAAAACAGGGAAAGTAATAATGGAAATCAGTCCGATCAATCGCACGGTACTCATAATACAAGTAGAAATTCTTCGTCTAAATCTCACGAAAAAAACAACGGGCATTAGACTCCCATTGCATCTGTAATAGCTTCGTGTTATTATACCCTTAGGGGGTATAATAACACGAGCATAATAATGAAAGAGGTGGATTACTGTGGAAATTTTTAACATTACATCTTCAACTATTCAGGATTTAAAACAATTGATAAACGAGCAAAACATTGAGATGACCACTTTGCGGATAACGGCAAGTCTCGGTTGAGGGGGCATGTCATTTAATCTGGTTCTGGATGAACCAGTTGAAGGTGATAAAGTAGAAGAACACGAGGGCCTCCAATTTGTCGTTGAAAGCGGGCTCTATGATAGTTTAGGGCCTTTCACCCTTACCTCGATTCGGCGAGGAAAGCAACTATTCTTTCAAATCGATGCTGCAAAACAATCCGGGGAAAGTGCCGGTTGTGACTCCTGTACATCCTGTGGATAGCTTTCGCAAAGCTTTAGTAAGCGAAATTCAGCCTGCCGATATGATAACCGGCAGGCTTTTATTGGTTCAATATTGCTTTAGAATGACTTTGATTTTCTAAAAATAGAATAGCCTATTTGGCATCCTGCATATATTGACTTATAGCCTCTGCTATAGCTACCGCAGCTTTATTCTGAAAGTCTTCCTGCTGCAGCAGCCCTTCTTCATTCGGGTTAGAAAGAAAAGCAATCTCGGTGAGTGCACAAGGCGCCTGAGAATTTCGTAGTACCGAATAATTCTTGTCTTTGACTCCTCGATCTCTAAGCCCCAATGCAGCTATGAGCTTCTGTTGGATAAGGGTAGCTATTTGCTCCCGTTCTTTTTTCAGTAAATACAATTGAGGGTTTTCCAGTGGAGCATAGAAGAATGTCTCGCTTCCATTTGCAGCGCAATCTCCAAAGCTATTATTATGGATGGAGACAAATAACGCAGCATTCAAGAGATTAGCCAGGGCTGGCCTTTCTTCCAAAGTGTGATAGCTATCGTCTGTTCGAGTATAACTTACCTGAATTCCCTTTCGTTCTAATATAGCTCCTACTTTCAGACTAATGGACAGGTTAACATCCTTTTCTGCCAGGTATTGTCCAGATGATCCATATTCCGTACCCCCGTGTCCCGGGTCCAGTACTACCAGGTTTTGGGGTACCGGCAGGTCGCTCTTGCTGATCAGGAGTATATGTAGTGATTTTCCTCCATTACTTAGACCAATACTAAACTTAGCCTCCTCATGAGTGTTGACCTTTATAGTCATATCTGAACCTGATTGTTCAAAATCCAGAACCGCTAGGGAGGGGCTATCGTACTTGTATTTTGATTGGGCCAACCCCTTGCTAACATTGGGCAACTTGACGCTCATGATGTTTCCACTTAAATTATTGGTATAGGTAATCGGTAAAAGAGTGTTGATAAGCAGGCGTTCCCCGCTGACACCAAAGGATGCTCTTTCCACCCCTAATACGCTGTTGGGTATAAAGAATACCTGCTTCTTTCCGCCTGCTTCTTCGTTACGCTTTTTCTCGAAACCTGAAGGCAAAGAAATTTCAACTACCACTGCATTGTCTTGATTACTGGCTTTTATCGTTATGCGTCCAGCGCTTGTCGTTTCCTCCCAGGTCTTGTTTTCTTTTACAAAGAAACCAGGATAACGATAGATGGTTAGGTTATCTTTTTCGCTTATTTTTAAATCTGGTTGACTACCGCAAAGCATTGTAAGTCGAATCCCATCAGAATCATAGCGGTAATCCAAAGAGACTTCCTTCTCCTGCGTTCCCTGTGTTGTTAATTGAGATACAGCTGGGATAGCTTGATTAGTATTTGCTTTTTGCCACAGTGGAGTGACAAGCCACCCGGCTACCCAAACCTCCTTGCCCCAGTATTTAACCTTATACCAATCTCCCAATTGAACCAGGGGTTCCATCTTCTCACCTCTTAAAGCAGTACCTACTATATCATAGGTAGTAGCTGGCCCGCTGCGCAGATTAATAGAATCTTCTTCAACTAGCAGGACATTGAGCCCTGAAATGACTGGTTGGGCAGTCGAAATGTTGATTATGCCTTTACTTCCGTCCCAGGCAACTTGGCCACCAAATGCCTCTGATACAAACCTTAAAGGAACCAGAGTACGTCCATTTTCTATCCGAGCTGGAACATCCAGCGCTCTATCCTGTCCATCTACGGTAAAATGAAAAGAGCCTATTTCTAATTCAACAACTTTCCCCTCAAGCGTAGCTCTTACCGTTTGGCTGCGCTCATCCCAAACCACAGCAGCTCCCAGCGATGCACAAATGGCTCTCATAGAAACTAAAGTGCGGCCATTGTCTATTACGGGTGGTACATCAAAGCTAAGGGCTTTTTGATTAAGAAGCACCTGTACTCCCGTAGTATTTACGGTTGATTCGCCTGCCGCTACTTCTTCCTCGATCAGGGATGCCAATACATAGGCCTCTATGCCTCCATTGCTTCTTATCTTGTACCAGGGGCCGGCTGCTTCCACCAAAATCAAGTGGTCTCCCTGGTAGACTTCACCAACCTTATTGAAATTAGTTCCCGGTCCAGAGCGAAGATTAAGCGTCGGGGCTTTAACCTTAAACGTTCTTATGGCATTGGTGCTGCTCCAGACGCTATGATATCCAAGCAGTAGATCGGTAATAAACAATAATAGAGCTAATATAATTACTTGATAAATGTAACGCTTTTTCACCAATTTCCGTCCTCCCGTTATATCCATAAAAAGTCATTGGCTCTTCGTTAACTAGTATTGGTTTCTTGATACCTCGAAGAGCCAATGAATCATAATTTACTCTATCCCAATTAACCTTCTATCAGCATTTGGAAATGTTACTTCGAAATGTTATCTACTTCATTTTCCTTGACCCACCCGTTAGGTCCACCACTTCTGTATTCCTTCATCCAATAATATCCATTAGCGTAAGTACGATCGCCAGTAGGATCCATCCACATTACATCACCGTCATGCATATGGCCCACTATAGAATAGCCGGTTCCGGGACCACTTCTGACATAACAAGTTGAAACAATGACTTCAAATTGATGCGCTGCAAGCGCGATAGCGGACGTTCCAAATAACATTATCAAACATAAGGCGCTTCCAAAGAGTATTTTTTTCCCCCTATTCTTAAACATAGAATTACCCTCCTTACATTATTGTTGTATTGATAACTATTGCAGTTGTCTAAAATATCAAACAAAGCCCACCATAATTTTTATTGACACAGAACTACATAATAGTTTATTAATGAGATAAATAGTGATTCTGGCCAGGCTACTCTGGGTACAAAGGCTTCAAATTCTGTTCCCTTATTGCCTACCGAGTCACTATTAATTTGTGTTTGAGGCGGGTATCGCGATCTTCTTACAAAACAATTCATTCTATCACCTCCCTAAATAAACTAAGCATTAATTACTAAAACCATTTGTTTCCGCAGTATTGTTAACAGATAGCTTATATCGGATTAATACATATAGTGTAATTATGGAATGGTGAAAGTTGAGTCATTAATATGATTTTTGTGGTGAATAGCAGGTCGCTGTTTCGATAACAGTTGAACCACTTTTTATTTTGACTGAAGTCATCACGCGATATATGTAACCAGAATATACATAATATCCTTTCTCAATACTGTGCGCGCCACTGCCCGAAAAAGAGCCTGACCATGCCTTTACATTTGACCAACTACTTCCATTTGTTGAACGTTGGAGTGTAATGGTTATAGACGAATCGTAATTCTCCAATAAAGTAACATAACCTAAACAAGTTGCATATCCGCCTTCTATTGATAGGCCTGAACCCATAGCAGATATATAGGTATACCGGAGCTGCTGCTGCTCATTAACGTTTGGCTCGCTGCCTGATTCCTGACTAGCTGCAGAGACCGGGATATTTAGCGCCAACGTTAATAATAGGGTTAGTGTCATATAAACGATTGCTTTTTTCATTTGGAACCCTCCTTAAATATTTCTTATTATATAAAGACAATCCAGGGCTCCTTTTGTAACAGCCAGGTTAATATTATTTTTTCAAGGTTACGCTTTCAGCTATTTTTATAAGAGATTCCTCTTGAAGATTTGTCGTTATTAAAAACACATATGTATCATTACTCCAGGTAATCATCCGTTTATCGCCTTTACTGACGAACAATCCTTTGTGCCCCTGAATAGTTATTTTTTTAATTTCGTCTGCATTCTCTGTGTCTATATTTGACTCAAAATTCTCATTAAACTGTTGGTAGACAATCACTCCATTGTCATCGTTTGCATATTCGATTGTCTTAAGACCTTTGTTATTCAAAGATTTATGAATCGAGTAACCTGAGGGTATATCTGTGGGAACATAGGCATCTTCCCAGTTGATAGAATTGTCTACAGGCTCTTCCGTTTTGTCGCTCAGATGTATTTGCGTATATTTCTCCTGCATGTTGACAAAAAAATTCAATACTTTTATGCGCGCAGCCTCAACTGTTACTACTGATACCGCCAGTAAAGCCACCAGCACCAGAAGAAATACCGCAGCTTTATTCAAATAATTGTACGATGACTGTAACAAGTTCTTTATTATTTGCTTATGGTATTGATGATTGATAATTCTCATAAATTTTTGTTTAGCTTCGGCAGTAGGTTTATAAAACGAGTCATTTCTTAATTTTTCATTTTCTTGTATAAGCTGTTGTCCATCATATTCTGCATAACTAGCCATAGCAAGTTTAACTAAAATTTCTTCATATTGTTCGTCTAACTTATTCCCATCCATCGGTTGATTATCGTTATTCATTCGGCACCTCTCTTTGTCAAAATTTTTATTACTCTTCGTCGTGCCCGAGCTAAATATTCCCGAATGTTATTTGATGAAATGTTAAGAATTTTCCCTATTTCCCGGTCGCTAAGATCAAGATTATATTTGCAAAATAGTAAATATCGATCTCTTTCCGGTAATTGTTGTATTGCTTGCCCTAATTCTAAATAATCTTCTTTCGCAGCAGCAATTTCTTCGATTATAACTTTCGGGTCAGGAATGGATTCCACGAGATCATCGGATATGCCCAAAAACATGATTCTAGATTCTGCAACATGCCGCTTGTTATGGTTAATGGAAATATTCCTAATAGTATGGACAATGTAAGAGGTCCTTTTGCAACATCCTAAAGACCTTAAAAGAGAAATTTTCTCCATTAACTTTATAAAGGCCTCATTAATTAGATCATCCACAATATTATAATCATCCGAAATCTCATAGGCTTTCTTTTTCATGATGGGATAATACTGCTCGTATAACTGTTCTATAAAATGTCGATCATCATCATTGTCAATATTCGAAATTATCAAAAATGCCATCAAAATATCCACCCTTATTTACTTATAATATCATTTTAAGGATATATTTGGCATTCATAGGCGTTTTGGTGAAAAATGAAAACGTTTTAGAAATGATTAGAGGTGTAACTGCTGCAAAAAAATTTCTCATTGTCAAGAAAAGCAGGCTTTTTATGAAGAATACTAGTAGGCCTCTATTGTTTATTAAAATAGTTGCTTCTTATTATCATATCCCCTATATCCAAGCCTTTTAGAGCATTGTCTTTCTGCTTCGCATCGCTGCTGTCGTCATAGTAAACTCCATAGGAAGCCACCGCAAAACTTTTGTTGGTTTTTAGGAGGTTACGTCCCATGGCAGTGTCGATGAAACTTTTTTCATCAATACCCATCAGGTAAGCTACTGTTGGAAGCGTATCCACCTGCCCACCATTTACATTAATTAATTCCCCTTTCATTTCGCTCTGATAGATAATCAAGGGGATGCGGTTATAATCCTTCAACCACCAGCGCTGAGAAGGCTCAATTTTCTGTACTTCATCATTATAATAGGCATGAACCGCAGTATGATCACCATAGATGACAATTACCGTGTTGGCTAGCAGCCCGTCTGCATCAAGCGTGGTCAAAAAGTTCCCAATCTGTTTATCTGTATAATGAACCGCCTGAAAGTATCCGCCCAACTTGGTGTCTTCCAGATATGACGGCAGTTTGAGCTCCTTATAGACATCTGGCATCTGGAAAGGGGCATGACTGCTCAGAGTAACCATAAATGTATAAAAGGGAGATTTTTCTTTTACGATTTCCTTCTCCGCCTGCTTGAAGTAGGAGCCGTCACTAATACCCAATCCAATGGTCTCATCCATAGTAAAGTTTGTTGAATCGATGCACTTCTGAAACCCAATGGCCTGTAAGGCTGGCATCCAGTTCCAGTATGAACCTCGGTCAGGATGAATCGCCACGGTTGAGTAACCTTGTTTCTGTAATAAGACGGGTAAAGAATTGTAGGTATTATCGGGATAGCGAAAGAAAGTAGCGCCGCTGCGCACCGGAAATACTGATGTATTGGTCATCAAATCCGCATCTGAACTAACCCCTCCATTTACCTGTTCTACAAACCTGGGAAAATATAAACTATTCTTTATCAATCGATTTAAAGTGGGAGTTATTTCCTGATTATTGATTTTCCTATTTACCACAAAATTCTCCAGAGATTCAACCTGTATTACAATCAAGTTTTTTCCTTTGAAAATACCCCGGTACTTATTATCCGGAATATTTTCTTTCTTATCTGTAAACCATTGTTTAATTTCATTTTCCTCCATAGGACTCAAGTCGAGCGTGCGGTTTTCATCAAAAAACATGTAGGAATCCAGTAAATGATACCCGATGGGAGAAAGATCCGTGAAAGTTTTTTGGGGGCGCCAGGATACGGCAAAGACATCTTGAGCCCCGGGATTATTCATATCATATTCGTACCGCAGATGTGAAATCGTCCCAAGTGATAGCATGAGGATAAATATGAAAAGGATGACGTTTCGTTCTATTATCTTAATGCGATGTCGGGAAAAATAGATCAATAAGATAAGCACCGGTATATCCAAAAGAAAGACGATATCTGCTGATCTTAGCATGGATGCCACACAGGCGCGAAGGTTGGTAAGATTTCCAACTTCTTCTAACATATAGGGAGAAACAAAAGATTCAAAAGCTCGATAATGCATCAAATCGAAAATAAACAACATTGAAATGAAAACATCGATTCCGACTAAAAACCATATCTGCTGTTTCCCTTTGAATAAAAAGGCAAATGCCAGGGTGGCGGTGATAAAACTAAGGTAAACCGGTAAGGAAGGTATGCTTCTTAGCCCGGAAATAATGCTATAAGTGGAATGGTCGCCATTCACCAAGAATCCAATTAGTATCACCGATTTTAAACATATAATCGCGAAAACGGTCCATAATATAACATTATTAATAGTAAAGTGAAATACTGTTTTAAACGCTGCCTTCAACCGCTGCAGCAATGCATCCATATTAATCTATCCTTATCTAATTCAGTGGATTTGAATCCTTCAGTCGACATTATATCGCACTAATCCTGTGAATAACCTTAATAATGCATTTTTGTTAGGAATTCTTCAACATACTCTCAACTATATCAAAACACATGCTTCTCCGCCATCCCTTGATCTTACTAGGCCTCTATCCCACCTTAACTAGATTTCAGTTCAAAGAATTCTCTGGCAAACGTCGGATATAGTGTAACTTTTTGCATTGAAACAAAAGAATCAATTGCCGCCCGCTGGGTAAATATATGCAATAAAATAAGCTAATTTGGAGGCTTCTGTGTTTAAGCTCTTAAAAGATGGTCGGTGCTTCGTACCGGATGATATGGGCAAAAAGGACATTTTGGTAGCTTATGACAAAATATGTGACATTAAAAATGAAATTTTGCCAGAAAACCTTTGGGATGTAGAAATGATTGACTGTCAAGATTGTTTTATTTGCCCGGGGATCATCGACCAACATGTCCATATTACCGGTGGAGGAGGAGAACAAGGCCCAGTCAGCAGAATACCCGAAATCATGTTCAGTGAATTGGTTCAGGCTGGCGTGACGACGGCGGTTGGCGTTCTGGGTTTTGATAGTATTTCTCGCAGTATTGCCGGACTACTGGCCAAGGCCCGAGGATTAGAAGCTGAGGGTATCACCACGTATATCTATACCGGCAGTTACGGCAGCCCTACTGAGACTTTAACCGGTCGGGTGCTTTCCGATATCGTATTACTGGATAAGGTGATCGGCGTGGGGGAAGTCGCTATATCCGATTACCGGTCCTTCCATCCAACCCTGCAGGACTTACGAACCCTGGCTTCAGAAGCTAACGCAGGTGGAATGCTGGGAGGCAAAGCAGGCGTTCTCCATCTTCATGTAGGTGATGGGAAAGAAGGCTTGGATTCCTTATTTCAACTAATTAATGAATCCGATTTTCCTATTGAGATGTTTGTGCCGACTCATATCAATCGCAATTCCAAAGTCTTTGCTCAGGGCTTAGAACTTCTACAAAAAGGTGGAAATGTTGATCTAACCGCAGGTGAAACCATTGGCTACAGTGTGGCTGACTCACTAGCCCATCTGATAAAACAGGGCATTAGTATGGAAAGAGTGACGATCTCTTCCGATGGTAATGGAAGTGCTCCCAAAAATTCTGCTCCCGATTCAGCAGTCTGCAGTGTCGATCAGTTGTTAAAAGATCTGAGAGTCTGCGTTTTAGAAAACAAAATCGATTTTGCCTCCGTAATCAAGACCGTGACTGTAAATCCCGCCAAAGTATTAAAATTGCATCCTCAAAAAGGGAGCCTTTTACCTGGGAGTGATGCAGATATTCTGGTATTAAAAGAATATGACCTGAGCATCCACCGTTTATTAGCCAAAGGGGAGGTAGTGGTCGAAGCGCAAAAAGCAGTGAAAAAGGGAAAATACGAGAAATAAAGGATAGATATTTTTTAAGAGATGGGAGGAGGAACCATGGGACATACAAATAAAGGAAAACTGGTGATCATTGGTGGTGCTGAAGATAAATACGGGGAAAGCAGAATTCTTGAAGAGGTGGTGCAGATCATCGGAGGCAAGGATGCCAGAGTAGGTATCCTTACGACCGCTACCCAACATCCTGAGGAGGTCGGTGAAGAGTATCGAGATGTTTTTTTGCGACTGGGAGTAAAACAAACAGATATCCTAAATATTAACTCGCGAGATGAAGCCAATCTGGAAGACAATGCTCGGAGAATCCGTGATGCAACGGGATTCTTCTTTACCGGTGGAGATCAACTTAGAATCACAAGCATCCTTGGAGGTACTAGAGCCTATGAGGCTTTGTATCATTCCTTTAATCAGGGAACGGCTGTAATTGGCACCAGTGCAGGCGCTTCTGTCATGTGTAGTACCATGATTGTCGAAGGAAATAACAACGATGCGGCCAGGAAATGCACACTAAAAATGGCTCCAGGTTTAAATCTCTTAGATGGAGTGATTATTGACCAGCATTTTGATCAACGGGGAAGGCTGGGCCGCCTTTTGTGCGGTGTAGCGGAGAACCCAGGTATTTTAGGTGTCGGTATTGATGAAGATACAGCGATTCTGGTTTCGCCTGAAGATTATTTCGAAGTACTAGGAACGAATGCGGTAACTGTAATCGATGGCAAATCAATCAAGAGCACCAATGTTTCAGAATCAAAGCCAGATGAGATATTATCTATTACCAATGCCAGTCTTCATGTTTTATCCAGTGGTTATGGATTTGATTTTAAGCGGCGGGAAGTTTTACGACTGCATTAATAAGCTTTTTCCATGGAGGATACTCTAGTGAAAATAATTAATATACGGAATTATCGTGGTAGAAACATCTTTTCTCATAAACCGGTCGTAAAAATGATGGTGGATCTCGGTGATTTGACTGAGAAAAAAACCACCGAGCTTGAGGGTTTCAATGAGAAATTGCTGGAGTGGTTTCCCGGGTTAGAAACCCACTGCTGCTCTACCGGCTACGAAGGGGGATTTGTTGAAAGGCTTTATGAAGGGACCTTGGTCTCTCATGTTACCGAGCACCTGGCCCTTGAATTACAATGCATCATGGGCTATGATGTTTATTTTGGCAAAACCCGGATCGCAGAAGAACCTTCACTATATTGTATTGTTTATGAATACCTCAATGAATATTGCGCGACGGATTTTGGTCGGACAGCCGTAGAAATCATTTCAACTCTGGCCCGAAATGAATTTGTACCCTTTAATGATATTATGGATCGACTGCAAAGAATTGTGTCTCAATCCGATTTGGGCCCCAGCACCAAGGCTATCTTTGATGAGGCTGTTCGGCGTCATATTCCCGTTAGAAGATTGGATAAAGACAGTTTATTACAGCTTGGGTACGGAAAGCATCTCCGGTGTATTCAAGCTTCCTTACTTGATAATACGAGTTGCATTGCGGTTGATGTAGCAAAAAACAAGCAATTGGCTAAAGATATTTTATCCGAATATAATATTCCTGTTCCCGAGGGTGTCGTGGTGGATTCAGAGGATGCTGCTGTTCTTATAGCAGATCAATTCGGGTATCCCATTGCGATTAAGCCCTATGATGCCAATCAAGGGAAAGGTGTTACGACAAACATCGGCGATGAAGAGCTACTTCGGGCAGCTTATCGTTTTGCAAACGCTTATACAAATCGGGTGATTGTGGAAAAGCATGTTCAGGGAAAAGACTATCGGATTTTGGTTGTAGGCGATCAAGTTTCTGCTGCAGCAGAAAGAAGACCACCTTATGTCATAGGAGACGGAATTCATTCCATTGTTGAACTAATTGCCCAGGAAAACAGAAATCCTCAAAGAGGAATAGGCCATGAGAAACCTCTGTCCAAAATACGATTTGATTCAGTAGCGAGAGAATTATTAAGACGCTCAGGACGAACTGAATACTCGATTCCCGAGGTTGAAGAATTGATCTATCTCAGAGAAAACGGAAATCTGAGCACCGGGGGCAGCGCCCGGGATTGTACTATGGAAGTTCACCCTTTCAATAAGGCTTTGGCCGTAAAGGCTGCAAAGGCAATTAATCTTGAAATCGCAGGAATTGACATTGTTATGGATGATATCTCCCAACCGTTAACCCCATTAAACGGAGCAGTCATTGAAGTAAACGCAGCACCTGGATTAAGAATGCATCTTTATCCCAAGGAGGGGGAGGCCAGAAATGTGGCTGCAGATATTCTTGATTATATGTATCCGAAAGAAACCCCCTTTTCCATTCCCATTGTCTCTATCACCGGCACAAATGGCAAAACAACGGTTACCAGAATGATTCGGCATGTACTTTCACTCTTCGGGAAAAAAGTAGGCATGACCTGTTCCAGTGGAACTTATATTGGGGATGAGTGTATTTCGGAAGGTGATAATACCGGCCCTGTAAGTGCCTATTCCGTTTTATATAATCGGGAAATTGAAGCGGCTGTTTTGGAGACTGCCCGGGGTGGAATCATTCGTAAAGGATTGGGATATGATTTAGCAGATGTGGGAATCATCATCAATATTAGTGAGGATCATCTGGGAGTGGACGGAGTATATACCTTAGAAGATCTAGCTTTCGCCAAATCACTGGTTGTTGAAGCCGTAAAGCCAGAAGGATACGCAATATTAAACGCTGACGATAACATGACGGAGTACATTGCTCAAGGAATTAGATGTAATCTAATTTACTTTGCCCAGAACCGTAGTAATCCCATGATTGAACAGCACATTAGGCACGGTGGAACAGCCGTCGTTGTTGAAAACGAGCAGCTAATGCTATACCGAAATAACCAAAAAATTATGGTCTTAAGCATTCAGGATATACCTATAACTTTTGGTGGAAAAGTACTATGCAATATTGAAAATTCATTAGCTGCGGTTTCCTGTCTTTTTGCTTTAGGCTTACCGGAAGAAATTATAAAGTTTGGAATGATGACCTTTAAGCCAGACCCTTTTATTAACGCTGGAAGATTTAATCTCTTTGATTTAGGTGAATTTCAAGTTCTACTCGATTATGGGCATAATCCCAGTGGCTACCAATCCGTTATACAATTTATCAAAAGTTTAGATGTTTCTAGACTGGTCGGGGTGATCGGAATGCCGGGAGACCGCCTTGACAACAGTATTTACTATGTGGGCCAAATTTGCGGTCAAGTTTTTTCTAAAATCTACATAAAAGAAGATGACGATCTGAGAGGGCGAAGCCCCGGTGAAGTTGCCGGCCTTCTTTATGAGGGGGCTCTAAGCGGAGGCGCCCATAAAGAAAATATTGAGATCATAATATCTGAAATTGATGCTTTAGAAACTGCCATTTATAATGCTTTTCCAGGGGATTTAATTGTCATGTTTTATGAAAGCTTTGAAACGGCTTTTGCATTAATTGACAAATATATGAAGGAGCCGATTAAGCTGATTCCTTGGTTGTCTTATGAGGAGTCTCAGGTCCCGATTGTTCCTCTGTATCTGCCGCTTCAATCAATCCAAGAGGGCGCTCAAGGAAATTGCGAATCAAGTGAAATAGAGGGTCTGCATTAAATATTCGCTTCCCACCTCACGGTACCGTAATAACGATCAAGCATACATTCTATCCCCATCTTCACTCAACATTCTTTAATACCCCGTGCGGTCGCTAACAAGTTTCACGCATGACTGCTTTGAATAGTATATATAAGCTATAAATGTTTATTGGGTGAGCATAACATGAATCCTCATGAGTATTATTCTCCACCAACGGTGGGAATCCTGGCATCCGTAACACGAAGCCAAAAGGGTTTCCCAGTGGGTAAGGAAACGAAAATCATTAAAGAAAAGTTTGCCATGGCTAAAAAATATGGGATAAACCTGTTTATTTTTTATCCTGATGGGATCAACTGGAAGAATAAGACAATTATTGGCTGCCAATTTATATCGAGCACGGGGAAGAAGGGTTACTGGGTAAAACGGACCTTCCCTTTTCCCGATATCGTTTACAATCGTATTCGCGATAGACAAATTGAAAAGCAGCCCCCAATAAAACAGCTATTGAGAAGGCTCTATGATGATCCGAATATTAAATTATTGAACCGCCGCTTTTTCGATAAATGGGAAGTTTATAAAGTATTACTAAGTGATCCGACCACATCGGATATGGTTCCCCGGACAAGATTATTATCTTCCGCCAATCTCAAACATTATTTGAGCAGACGATCAATGGTTTATATAAAACCTCGAAGGAATAACGCAGCCAGAGGGATTGTCAAGGTCGTACGAACTCCCGGAGTTTACCTTTATTGCCAGGCGCAAAGCTCTCCACCCCAGTGGGAAAGGCGCGTCTGTTTCGATGGTCTGTGGAGGCAGCTTCGCGTTTTCATCAAGAATCCCAATAATTATGTGGTGCAAATGGGAATTGATCTTTGCAAAGTTGATGAGCGCATTGTTGATTTCCGCGCCCAAGTTCAAAAAGATGGCAACGGAGAGTGGGTGTTTACTGGGATTGAAGCCCGGCTGGCTCAAAAAGGCCGAATCGCTACCACCGGTTCTGTTTATGGAACCAGAGTGTCTTTCAAAAAGACTATTAACAATATTTCACGGTCAGAAGATTTTAAAAGTGGGATCAATGAGCAATTAGCACACCTTTATCAGGCAGTTCCCCAGGTCCTTGAGAAAAAGCTGGGATTATCTTTAGCTGTCTTGTCAATCGACATCGGCATAGACACGAATGGGAAAGTATGGATTATCGAAGTAAGCTCAAAGCCAGAACCTTTTGCTTCGC
>DATMYR010000062.1:0-57459 GCA_035560815.1 Syntrophomonadaceae bacterium
TGGAGCCGATGGGCGGATTTGAACCGCCGACCTGCTGATTACGAATCAGCTGCTCTGCCACTGAGCCACATCGGCCTAATCTTAACACATAGATGATAGCAGGATTCATGGCAAGCGTCAAGGTTATGCCTTTGCCTCAGAATCTACGCTGCGCGGGTTATTTAGATCCTGTGGTGGTCTCCTTCTCCTCCACCAGATAATAATAGGTAGGGTTATTGGCCACTATGGATTGGCATGCCGGGCATATACATTTAATATAAGCTTTACGTTCAATGACATGCACCATTTTACTCATCGCAGTTTCGGGATACTGTTTACTGCAGGCGTAGCATTTTTGCATGATATCTCTCCTTTAATCATCCCTGAGCGGGTCACCTATGTATCTAACATGTTAGCGTTTGGCTCGTTATTGAGCCTCATCTATAACCCGCGCGCCGCTTCCCTTCCGTGGTCAACGATGATATCATTACTCGCTCTGCTCAGCATAGGCCTCAATGAATGATATCTCTGTCTCGGCCAATTCGCTCACCCTTGCTAAAGCGATGGTTTTTATTTCCTCCGGTTCATTTTCCAACTGATCCAGGGCTAAGGCTGCAAAATCAATGCTTTTTAACCGGATAATAGTCTCCTCGATGCTTATCTGGGCAAAAAATACGTTTATTATATTCATTAAGTTAAAGAAAAATGTATCGGCCCATTCTTCCGCCTGGTCAGCAACCGAATCGCCGTCAATCATCTCAAACCTGTTCTCTTGAAACATCATTCATCCTCCTCACCCACTGCCGAGCTTCTTCCAGGGCTGCATTCACCGCCAGAGGAGCCGGTCCTCCCGGAACCTGCCGCCGGGCTACGCAGGCCGCCACATCGATAAATGCATAGATATCTGCCGAAATCAAAGGGCTAAACTGCTGGTAGTCGCTCAGGGGAATGTCCTCCAGGGAAATCTGTTTTTCTATACAGTATAGCACAGCCCGACCTACCACCTCGTGGGCGTCCCGGAAAGGCAGGCCTTTCGCAGCCAAATAATCGGCCAAGTCAGTGGCATTGGTGAAACCACCCCGTGCGGCAGCAGCCATCCTCTCCGGTAGGAAATGGGCACTCTTTAACAGGGGGGCAAAGACCAGCAGACATTTTTTTACGGTATCGATCGCATCAAAAAGAGCTTCCTTGTCCTCCTGCATATCCTTGTTATAGGCTAGCGGCAAAGATTTCATCAGGGTGAGCAAGGCCACCAGATCGCCATAGACCCTACCGGTCTTGCCCCGCACCAGTTCGGCCAGATCGGGGTTTTTCTTTTGCGGCATGATACTGGATCCGGTGGTAAAAGCATCATCCAGTTCTACAAAGCGAAACTCATCACTGGACCAGAGGATAAGTTCCTCGGAGAAGCGCGATAGGTGCATCATGATAATGCTGGACAGGCTGCAGAACTCAATGGCAAAATCCCGGTCGCTGACCGCGTCCAGGCTGTTGCGGGTAATCTCTGCAAAACCCAACTGCTCTTTCACATAATTTCGGTCCAGGTTGAAACCGGTCCCAGCCAAAGCCCCGGAACCGAGTGGCATGACGTTCATCCTCCGGCGGCAGTCCTCCACGCGGCCCACATCCCGGCGCAGCATCTCGAAATAGGCCAGAAGGTGGTGAGCCAGGGTGATGGGTTGGGCTTTTTGCAGGTGGGTATAGCCCGGCATAATGGTCTGAACATGATCACCGGCCAAATCCAGCAATACTTCCTGCAGTTTTAAGACTAAATCCCTGATTAAACTGGTTTCTTCCCGCAGGTAGAGACGAATATCCAGGGCTACCTGGTCGTTGCGGCTGCGGGCGGTGTGCAGTTTTTTCCCTACCTCTCCAATTTTTTTGGTCAGGAAGGTTTCAATGTTCATGTGCACATCTTCGGCCTGCACAGTAAACTCCAGCTGGCCGTCTTCCAGCTCCTGCAGAACTTCTTCCAGCCCTTGAATGATCAACTTCCCCTCCTCCGGGGAAATGATGCCCTGCTTGGCCAACATGGAAGCATGGGCTATGCTGCCCCGAATATCCTGGCGGTAAAGACGCCTATCAAAGGAAATTGAGGCATTGAAATCTTCGGTTAACCGGTCGCTTTGTTTGGAAAACCTGCCGCTCCAAAGCTTCATATCTTCAGTCACTCTTCCCCTCCGGCAACCGAATAAATTGCCGAAAATTTTCGCATTTATCAAAAAGCCCCCCTGCGGAAGGCTTCTGAGATTAAAAATATTATATTACTTTGCCCTGCCCCTGTACAGGCGGCGGCAGTGGACCGGATGGCTTTTAGAGGTTCACAACCCGAACCTTTTGAACATAAGGAGCGCAGGCTTGAGCCATCTCCTCCAACTGCCCCTGGGTATAGGGTTGCACGGTTGTCAAAGCCGGGTCCAGTGCGTTTTCCGGCTGAAATTGCTGCAGCGTGAAGAGGTGGGCTCCCTCCAGAGAGCGGGCAATATCAACCAGGTCATCGGGGCTATGCAACGCTGGCACCACCGTGGTGCGGAACTCCACCTTTATGGAGGATTCTGACAACAGGTGGATGCTGTTGCGAACCGAGAGGAAGTCCTGAGGCCTGAGCCGCCCGCCGCAGGCCGCCTGGTACTTTTTAAATTCCAGCGGAGCTTTCACATCCATAGCCACATAATCAAGCTGTTTTCCGTTTAGCAGTTCGGCCAATATATCCGGATTGCTGCCGTTGGTGTCCAGTTTAACCAGATAACCCAGTCTTTTTATTACATGGATCGCTTGAACCAATTCCCGGTCCTGGGTGGGCTCCCCACCGCTAAACACCACGGCATCCAGGAAGCCCTTTCTTTCCCGCAAGAAGTCCAGGACTTCATCCATACCAAGATCCGGCCCCGTTTTGCGCCCCGGTTTGTAGAGGAGGTGGCCATTGTGGCAAAAAGGGCAGGCAAAATTGCACCCCCTGGTAAAGAGCACGGCGGCCATCTCATCTGGATAATCGATCAAGCTCTGTTTGATGAGCCCGGCAAAACGCATGGTGGCAGCAACCTCCGGGAATTTAATAATCATGCCGGTGATCCGACTCGGGCCTCCTCGGCCGGTTCCAGTGCTCGGTCGAATAGTTTCCGGCTCTCGAATTCAGCCTGTTTTCCGGCATTCCATTGGTCTATGGGCCGCAGATAACCTACTACCCGCGAATAAACCTCGCATACGGTTTCCCGTCCCTCTTCAGCACAATGGGGGCATAATAAATTTTTGCCATTCAAATACCCGTGCTGCGGGCAAATGCTAAAGGTCGGCGACAGTGTAAAATAAGGCAGGGTGAACTGCTGGCAGACCTTCCTCACCAGTTTCTTGGCTGATTCTATGGAAGGAACCGACTCGCCCAGGAAGATATGGAAGACCGTACCACCCGTATAGCGAGTTTGTAGAGGTTCCTGCAGGCTTAACGCCTTAAACAGATCATCGGTATAGTTGACCGGCAACTGGGTGGAGTTGGTGTAAAACGGCTCCGCTCCCCGTCGATAATCGGCTTCATTGGCCACCATGATATCAGGATACATGGTCTTGTCTTTGCGCGCGATTCCATAACTAACCCCTTCAGCCGGAGTCGCTTCCAGGTTGAATATGTTTCCGGTCTCATCCTGATATTCCACCAGGCGGTTGCGCATAAAGTCCATGACCCCTTCTGTAAATGCCATACCCTCCTCACTGGCAATATCCGAGCCCAGGAAATTGAGGCAGGCTTCATTCATACCGATCAAGCCGATGGTGGAAAAATGATTCTTCCAGTACTGGCCAAAACCTTCTTTGACATCGCGCAGGTAGAACTGGGAATAGGGATAGAGGCCGGCTTCCGTCTCCCCCTCCAGGATCTTGCGTTTGGTTTCCAGACTGCTGCAGGCCAGGTCCATGATCCGAAGCAGGCGCTCATAAAAGTCTTCACGATCACGAGCCAAATAGCCCAGGCGTCCCATATTGATGGTTACGACACCGATCGATCCGGTCAGAGGATTGGCCCCAAACAATCCCCCTCCCCGCTTGCGCAGTTCCCGGTTGTCCAGACGCAGGCGGCAGCACATACTGCGGGCATCCTCGGGATTCATATCTGAACCGATGAAGTTGGAAAAGTAGGGAATGCCGTAACGTGCGGTCATCTCCCAGATCTTATCATAGTTGGGATTGCCCCAATCAAAGTCTTCCGTGATGTTATAGGTCGGTATGGGGAAGGTGAAAACCCGCTCCTCCACGTCCCCTTCCATCATGACCTCTGCAAAGGCCTGGTTAAACATATCCATCTCTTCCTGGAAGTCGCCGTAGACCTCATCCATGATTTTGCCGCCGATAACCACTGGTTCATCCTTCATGAACTCCGGCACTTTTAGATCCAAGGTCACGTTGGTGAAGGGAGTCTGGAATCCCACCCGGGTGGGAACATTCATATTGAAAACGAATTCCTGCAGGCACTGCTTGGCCTGCCGGTAGTCCAAATTATCGTAGCGAATAAAGGGAGCCAGGAGCGTATCAAAGTTGGAAAACGCCTGGGCGCCAGCCGCCTCCCCCTGCAGAGTAAAGAAAAAGTTAACAATTTGCCCGAGTATGGAGCGGAAATGCTTAGCTGGACCGCTGGCCACCTTGCCCCGCACACCTTTAAACCCTTCCAAAAGCAGATCGCGAATATCCCAACCCACACAATATACCCCCAGGATGCCCAGGTCGTGGATATGGAAATCTCCGCTGTTATGCGCTTCCTTGATCTCAGGCGGGTAGATCTGGTTGAGCCAGTACTGGGATACAACTAAAGAGGAAATGTGAAAGTTCATGCCCTGGAGGGAATAGGTCATATTGGAGTTTTCCCGCACCCGCCAGTCATTACGGCCCAGATAGTCTTCAATCAGCTTGTTGTTAAACAGCAAATGGGCGGTTTCCCGCATGTCCTGATGCTGTTTTCGGTATAGGATGTAAGCCTTGGCAGTCTTATAATGGCCGTTCTTGACCAGAACCTGCTCCACCAGATCCTGGATGCTTTCCACCGTGGCCAGCTCCTCACCGCCAACGTATTGAGCAATTTCTACTACTTTATCTGTTAAATCCACAGCCGTCTGGTGATCTTGCCCTCCCACCGCCTGGGCTGCTTTCCAGATGGCTTTCGTGATTTTGTCTTTTTCAAAGGCGACCGTCCGCCCATCTCTCTTTTTTACTTGACTGATATCCATACACGTTCCCCCTTCTCTATGCACAATATATTGTATGTGTAAAACATCATACTACTATATTAAGTATACTACAAGAAAAAGATAGTTCCTTCTTGAATGAGAGGGGAATTGAAAAAAAACATAGAATTATTCGGAGAATGTTGAAGTGACGAGAACTATGCGGCCTTTTCTATTATTATGTCAGAAACAGGCACTAGCTCCAAGCAGGCCAATAATCCTGCTTTTTTTTAGGAACAATGGCCTAATACAATTCGTCTAAATTCTGCCCGTTTAGAAAGGGTTTATCCTCTTTTGTGAGGAATGTAAGACCTGGGGAAAATCTGTTTTCAAGGAGGATGTTTATGCCCGATAGATCTGGAACGCCTTTTGAGCTCTGGCGTCGACTGCTCCCCCTGTTATTCATTATCCTGGCTGTTTTTCTATTATTCTACACCGATCTTTCCCCCATTTTAAGCCTTAGAGATCCTGATTTCGCACGCCAGCAAAAATCCCTCAAGCAATGGACTGATGAGGAAGAAGCGCTGGCCGCACTGCCCCTAGATCAGTACATTGCCAGGATTACTCAAGGCAGTCTTATCAAGGTGCAGGGACCTGAATGGGAGAATTTTTTTTACCAGTGCTTCAATTCCTTTAACAGCGGCCACCCGACCAAGGAGTGGGAACACCGTCTTTCTCCAATGGATCAGGAATATGCCTATCATATACATCTTTTTTTTCACCCATCAGAGGCGCCTCTTACTACGATACCTCCTTCACTGAAACCAGGCGCTACATACTACCTGCAGCTGGGGGAAAACCCTGCGCGCTTTATAGAGGTTTACTACAAGCAGCCTGAGCTGGGCCCTTTAGGAGCAGCAGCTCCCGATATTCCTGGTGCCTTTGCCTATCCCCTGCGCCGCATTGGCTGGTTTTTCCTGGCTGCAGCCGCCTTGCTTTACATTGCTCTGCCCTGGCCCCGGCACCAGGACCATTTGGTGGAATATAAACGGCCCCGAATGATCTTGGCTGATATTCTAGGATTTGTTCTCTTTTCCATGTTCTTCGTTGTTCCCCAGGCTGTAGTGGGAAGCACCCAGGCCGCCTTGACCGAATACATCCTGTTTACCCTGGTATTCTGGCTGATGGCTGCTCCAGGTCTGCTCCTGGTCAACTGGGCGATCCGGCTGGCTAAATACCGGATCTTTATCGGCGCTGACCAGATCAGGATCTTTACCCTGTCGGGATGGCAGGACTTTATCTTCACTCAGATAGACTATGTGCAACCGGCCCATATTCGCCCTCCGCGCTGGCTGATTATTCTTTCCTTGTTGGGCGGTGCACCCAGCCCGGGAACTGCTGGTCAGGGAATGCTGCTGTCCGTATCAGACTCCCCGGGGCTTTATATCCACAGCCAGAATGGGGATAGCGCTTATATCTGGTTTAGTGATCAGATGGGCAATGTCGCCATGCGCAATATAGATGAACTACGCCAGGTTTTGCTGTCCGCGCAGATCCCTTTGCGCCCAGAAGTACTGGACCTCAGAGCAGTGTTTCCTCCGGAGAGATGATAGAACAGGGACTTTACGGTCCCTGTTCTATCACTCGCGTTCAATTGTCAGGCAATCTTCCGCTATTTGCCTTCCTTTATACTTCTTTCCATCAAGGCCTGAACTTTGAGGGGCAGACCGAAGAGGTTGATAAAGCCCTCGGCATCCTTCTGCGAATAGATATCATCTGCACCAAATGTGGCCAGGTCATGGCGATATAGGGAATAAGGCGATTTCACCCCCACAGCGGTGCAGTTCCCTTTGTAGAGCTTGATCCTGACGGTGCCGGTTACGGTTTTCTGGGTTTCATCGATGAAGGCATCCAGGGCAATTTTTAATTTGGAATACCAGTTGCCGTCATAGACCAACTCACCGTAGAGAACCGCCACCTGTTCCTTGAAATGGAAAGTGCGGCGATCCAGGGTAAGATTCTCCAGTTCCCGGTGCGCAGTAAATAAGACGGTCCCACCCGGACATTCGTAAACACCGCGAGACTTCATCCCTACCAGCCGGTTTTCCACCAGGCTGACCACACCAACCCCGTTGGCTCCGGCTATCTGATTCAGTTTTTCAACCAGTTGCACTGGACCCAATTTTACGCCGTCAACGGCCACCGGAACTCCCTGCTGGAATTCGATCTCAACATAGCTGGCCTGGTCGGGGGCCTGCTCGGGAGGAACGGTCAACTGCAGCATGGATCCCTGTGGTTCATTCCAGGGGTCCTCAAGGTCCCCGCCCTCATGGCTCAGGTGCCATAGATTGCGGTCCTGGCTGTAGATCTTCTCTTTGGTGACCGTGATGGGTATGTTGCGGGCATTGGCATAATCGATGGCATCTTCCCGGGAGCGAATATCCCATTCCCGCCAGGGCGCTACGATCTGCAAATCCGGATCCAGGGCTTTCACCGTGAGTTCAAAGCGCACCTGATCATTGCCCTTGCCGGTGGCACCGTGGGCTACGGCTACCGCTCCTTCTTGATGGGCGACTTCCACCATCCTTTTGGCAATCAGAGGTCGGGCAAAGCTGGTTCCCAAGAGGTACTTGCCTTCGTACAATGCCCCTGATTTCAACACCGGCCAGATGAAATCGGTGACGAATTCCTGGCGCAGGTCTTCAATATATATGCCCACTGCACCGGTTTTAATAGCCTTTTCGTTGAGTGGAGCCAGCTCCTCGCCCTGCCCCAGATCAGCGCAAAAGGCAACCACGTCGTAGCCATAGTTCTCTTTCAGCCAGGGGATAATGATAGAAGTATCCAATCCGCCCGAATAAGCCAGTATGATTTTGGCCATGACATTTATCCCACCTTTTAAAATAGTCGTAATATTAATGTTCAGGGTTATCAGTATCATGGGTATATTCAAACGAGAAGTTCTTGATTTCGGTTCTTTCTCTCCAGCCCAATTTCCTGTAAAACGCCTGGGCATTTTTATTGCTGGCGTAAGTTGTCAGATCGACACGGGGCGCTCCCCGCCGCTGTAAGATCTCCAGGCACTGCAGTAATAGAGCTCGCCCTATACCCTGGCCGCGATACTCAGGCTGAACAGCCAGATGGTAAATGCTCCCTCGCCAGCCGTTATAGCCTCCCATCACTGTGCCTACAACGCGGTTCTCTGAACAGGCCACTAGAAAACTGCAGGGGTTGTCTGCTAAAAACCGCTGCACCTGTTTCCGGGAATCGGCAAGGGATGACTGGATTTCTTGAATACTGCTCCAAAAACTGAGCATGGCTTCGATATCGCTTTCCTGCGCTCTGCGCAAGGTCCATACCGGGCTGCTCAGGTTCTCTCCCGCCAAAGTCATGCTACATGGTCAGGGCCATGATGGCCTTGTGAGCGTGCAGCCGATTCTCTGATTCATCGAAAATGGCTGACTGCGGTCCATCCATGACTTCGTCGGTTATTTCTTTGCCCCGTTTGGCCGGCAGACAGTGCAGGACAATGGCATCCTTTTTGGCCAGGGCCATGAGCTGGGCGTTTACCTGGTATTTAGCGAACTGCTTTTCCTTCTCTTCCGCCTGTTCTTCCTGGCCCATGCTGGCCCAGACATCGGTGTACACCACATCAGCATCCTTGATAGCCTCCAGCGGATCCTGCATAACCTGCAGCCGGGCTCCAGTTTCTCGGGCGTCTTCCATGGCCTGAGCCAGGACCCGGCTGTCCGGTTCGAAGCCTCCCGGCGAAGCAATGACCACATCCATGCCCACCTTGGCACCACCAAAAAGCAGTTCATGGGCTACGTTGTTGCCATCTCCCACGAATACCATTTTCAGTCCTTTTAAATGGCCTTTGTGTTCCAGAATGGTTAAAAGATCCCCGATCACCTGGGTGGGATGGAGAAGATCGGTCAGGCCGTTGATCACCGGCACATCAGACCAGCGGGCCATTTCCACCACTTCTTCATGATCAAAGGTGCGGATCATAATCCCGTCCACCATACGGGCCAAGACTAACGCAGTATCCTTGATGGTTTCGCCCCGCCCCAGTTGAATATCCCGGGGGCTCAAAAACAGGGCATGGCCCCCCAATTGATACATACCGACTTCAAACGCCACCCGGGTGCGGGTTGAAGCTTTTTGAAAGATCATGGCTAGGGTCTTGCCGGCCAGATAGGAATGCGGTATGCCCAACTTTTGCATCCGTTTCAATTCCACCGCTACATTCAACATATTTTCTACATCAGCACTGGTAAAATCATGAATAGAGATAAAATCACGGCCCCGCAGGGTATTCTTCAAGCTTATCATTCTATTCCACTCCCTCCTATAATTTAGGGAATTGTCCTCGCTAGAGGAGTTCTACATCCTCAAGCCCAGCCCCTTCCTCTGAAAAACTTATTCCGGCCATTCCCGCAGGGCTTGTTTCAAAATGCCCACTGCCTGTTTGATTTCTTTGTCCTGCAGATTAAGCGGCGGCACGAAACGCAGCACTTGCGGTCCGGCGCCCACCAAAAGCAAGCCCTGGTTCATGCACAGGTCGATAAGCGGTTTAACCGGGCAGTTGAACTCCATGCCTATGAGTAAACCCTGGCCCCGTAGTGTTACGATGCGGCTGTCAGCCACTTTTTTCAATTCGTCCATGAGCTTTTTACCTTGCTGCCGCACCTGCTCCAGGAATGCCGGTTCCCCAATAATGTCCACCACACGGTTGGCAACAGCCGTGGCCAGAGGGTTGCCGCCAAAGGTGGAGGCATGATCGCCGGGGGCAAAACCACTGGCCGCCTCATCGCTGGCCAGCATAGCTCCTATGGGGAAGCCTCCCCCCAGTCCTTTAGCCAGTGTAACCATATCCGGTGTCACCCCAAAAGACTGGTAGGCGAAAAAGCTGCCCATCCTGCCCAAACCGCATTGTACCTCATCGAAAATAAGCAGGATTCCTTCCCGATCGCATATCTGGCGCAAGCCCCGGAGGAAGGCAGCATCGGCCGGCCTTACTCCTCCTTCGCCCTGCACAGGTTCCACCAGGATGGCGCAAGTGCTCTCATTGACCGTCTTCTCCACTGAGGCCAGATCATTGTAAACCGCATAATCAAAGCCGTCAGGCAAAGGGGCGAAACCCTCCTGATATTTGGTCTGCCCGGTGGCGGTCACCGTAGCCAGGGTACGACCGTGAAAGGAATCTTGAAAAGTGATGATCCGGTTCTTGCCGCCTTCTTTTTTGCGGAAAAAGTATTTCCTAGCCAACTTGATGGCTGCTTCATTGGCCTCCGCACCGCTGTTGCAAAAGAAGGCTTTACCCAAGCCGGAAATCTGCACCAGCTTCCTGGCCAGCTCCACCTGGGGCTGTATCCAATACAGGTTGGAAACATGCCACAGAGTCCGGGCCTGCTGTTCCAGAGCTTCTATCAGTTGAGGGGCGCTGTGCCCCAGGGCACAAACCGCTATCCCGCCCACGAAATCCAAATATTGTTTGTTATTGGCATCCCATACATAAGCACCCTGGCCTTTTACCAGAGCGATGGGAAACCGCCCATAGGTGTTCATCACATATTGCTGCCCATTATTGATAATATCTTGATTGGTCATGTTCCTTCCTCCCATATTACTGGTTTAAGACCATAGTCCCGATGCCCTCCCGGGTGAATACCTCCAGGAGTATGGAATGGGGGATTCGCCCGTCGATGATATGGGTTCTGCCCACCCCACCGGTGACCGACTCCACACAGCACTGCACCTTGGGAAGCATGCCTCCGGCAATCACTCCCTGCTCAATATAGTCCTGCACCTGGCTGACACGCAGTATGGAGATAAGGCTGCCCGGATCCTGGGGATCCTGCAGCAAGCCAGGTACGTCGGTGAGCAGGACTAATTTATCCGCATTCACAGCCACAGCGATGGCAGAGGCAACCCAATCGGCATTGACGTTGTAGCTCTGCTGTTGATCATCCACCCCAATAGGGGCAATAACAGGGATATAGCCATTATCAATGAGGGTCTCAATGACCTGGGGGTTGATCTCCTGGACCCGGCCAACAAAGCCCAACTTTCCCCCGGGATCGGCTAAACCGGCTTTTATCAAGTGGTCATCCTTACCGGAAAGCCCTATGGCTTTACCTCCCATGGCATTCAGTCCGGCAACGATTTCTTTGTTCACCTTCCCGCCCAATACCATTTCCACCACTTCCATGGTTTCATGATCCGTGACCCGCAGACCGTTGATAAATTCACTTTTGATGCCCAGGCGGGCCAAAAAGCTGTTGATCTCCGGCCCCCCGCCATGCACTACGATGGGGTGCATACCTACATATTTCATCAATACGATGTCCTGCATAACCTTTTGTTTTAAGTTGCAGTCGGTCATTGCAGCACCACCGTATTTGATTACCACCCGTTTGCCGTGAAACTCTTTAATATAGGGCAGGGCTTCTACAAGAATTTCAGCCTTTTCCATCGCTGAACTCACCATTATTATATCCCCCTTAGGTTCGGATCCTTCACTATCCTGCACCGGGCAGGCTTTATGTATTCCCCACCGGACCTTGTTCAAGTCCGGTAAGCAGCGTTGATACGCACATAGTCATAGGTCAGGTCACAGCCCCAGGCAGTAGCCTGCTGTGATCCCTGTTTCATATCCAAGGTGATGATCACCGGGTCCTTCTGCAGCTCAGCCCGGGCCAAATCCTCATCGAAAGACAACCCCATCCCATTCTCAGCCACCTTCACCGCCCCCAGGAAGATATCCACCCGCTGGGGGTCGAAATCGGCTCCGGAATACCCGGCAGCACACAGGATCCTCCCCCAGTTGGCGTCTTCTCCAAAAACGGCGGCCTTGGTCAGATTGGATGCGGTTATAGAACGGGCGATCTGTCGGGCTGTATCCTGGTCAGATGCATTGTTCACCTGCACCTCGATGAGCCGGGTAGCGCCTTCTCCATCCCGGGCGATCATTTTGGCCAGGCCGGTGCATATGAAATGCAAAGCTTCCTGAAGCAATAGGTACTCGGCTGAGCCTTCTTCGTCGATGAGAGGGTTGCCGGCCAATCCATTGGCCATCACCACCGCCATATCGTTGGTGGAAGTATCCCGATCCACGCTGATCATATTGAAGGAGCTGTCTACCGTATTTTTCAGCATCTTTTGCAGACACGAGCTGCTGACTGCCGCATCACTGGTAATAAAAGCCAGCATAGTGGCCATATTGGGATGAATCATGCCTGAACCTTTTGCCATTCCGCCTACCCGGACGGCCTTCCCCTGGATTTCAATCTCCACCGCCAATTCTTTGCCGATCAAGTCGGTGGTCATGATGGCCTGAGCTGCTTCGTGGTCTCCATCCCGAGATAAGGAGGCTGCAGCCGCCTTGATCCCTGATTCAATCCGGTCCATGGGCATGAAAACCCCGATTACCCCGGTGGAAGCCACCAGTACATCCTGGGCTTTGAGCTGAAGCAACTCGGCGGTTAGCTCCGCCATCTGTCCTGCATCAGCCAGACCCTGCTCTCCTGTGCAGGCATTGGCGTTGCCGCTATTGACCACTACTGCCTGGATGGTTCCGTCAGCCAGGTGGGCCCGGCACAAGTCGATGCAGGCGGCCCGCACCTTGTTGGTGGTATAGACTGCGGCAGCGTTGCAGACTTCCGGAGAATAGATAATCGCTACATCTTTTTTGTCGGCTTTCTTTATTTCCGCGCACACCCCCTGGGCGAGAAACCCCTGGGGAGCGGTAATCGATCCCTGAATTACTTTCATTACGAACTCCTCTCATCTTTTATATGAATAATGTATATAAATTGTGTACTCTCAGATCCGAAAGCATCATGAAGCCCATCCGGGATCATCAAGGGTGTACCCCAGGGAATTGCAAGCCCCGAGTTTCTTCCATGCCTAGTAAAAGATTCATGTTCTGAATGGCCTGGCCGGCAGCTCCCCGGGCCAGGTTATCAAGCGCTGAAACCAGGATGGCCATACCGCGCTCCTCATCCACATACAGTCCGATATGCACCTGGTTGCTGCCATACACCCATTTGGTATGCGGCATGGTTCCTTCTGGCAAGACCTGCACAAAAGGCTCGGGACCGTATTTCTTTTCCAGTTCCTGGCGCAGATCCTGCCCCGCCACCCCGGGTTTCAAACGGGTATATATCGTGCTCAACATGCCGCGATTTATCGGAACCAGGTGGGGAGTAAAGAACATCTCCACCTTTTCCCCGGCTGCCAGGGACAACTCCTGCGCGATTTCCGGTGCATGGCGATGGGTCCCTACCCCATAGGCATGCAGCCCTTCATTAACTTCGCAGAAATGGCTGCTGGCTTTGGGTTCGCGTCCGGCTCCGGTCACACCGCTTTTGGAATCAATAATGATGCCCTTCCCTTCCACCAGGCCAGCTTGCAGCAGGGGAGCCAGAGGCAGAATTGCGCTGGTCGGATAGCAGCCCGGGTTGGCGACAATGCGGGTGGCCCGAATCTGCCTCCGGTATAGCTCGGGCAGGCCGTAGACCGCTTCCTCCAGCATTTTAGGTGCGCTGTGCTCCAATTCATAATATTGCCGATAGAGGGCTGGATCTTTGAGTCGAAAATCTGCCCCCAGGTCGACACATTTGATCCCCAGGGGAAGCAGTTGGCTGGCCATGGCTACGGAAAGCCCGTGCGGCAGGGCCAGAAACACCGCATCACATCGGCCCTTCAAAACTGCCGGGTCACTCTCCTGGCAAACCAGGGAGCTAAAACCAGTCAAATGGGGATAAATCTGGTCGACCCGCCTTCCTATATTTTCGGTGGACAAAATAGCCACCGCTTCCATGCCGTCATGCCCGGCCAGCAGCCTCATCAAGTCGGCAGCTGTATATCCATCTCCGATGATACCTACTTTAAACACCGGGAAAAGCCTCCTTTACCCTATTTAAGAATAACTTTTATAATTATACATTCGCATGTATAATATTACAACCTGTTTGGGTATATTTTCTGAAGAATTTGGAGACTGTGGAATTCATTCCATTCGCCGGTCACTCTGGTGTAAGCGCAATCCATGTGCAGTTCTAACCAGATCATTTAAATGAGGCAAAAACCAGCACCCAGGTGTGTCGCTATTCATCATGTCAACATAAGATAAATGGTAGAACCACAATTGGCCAACCGCTGTCAACCAAACCAGAGCAAGAGGGTACGGTTATCCTGAATTATTGGAGGTTATGTCAAATGTTAAAAAAGGTAAGGGAAGGTAGGACGGCTCGACAGAACGGGAATGATTCCCCGGTCACAACCCGGCAGCCAGAATGGCGGCGTGCATCCATCAAAGTTAGTTCCGGCAACACGGTTACACCGTGTATCAATTGCCAGGCAGAACAAGGATACGTAGAAATGGAAGAGGATCTGTATTTATCCCCAGAGACATGTCAGACTTTCATTGTGAAGTAATGCTATTATGAGGTTGTAAAAGGGGACGGGATTGTTGCACTCTTCTAATGCGCCAATCCCGTCCCCTTTACAATTTGGCTGTGATTGAGTTACGATTTGCTCGCCTCGCAAAGTGTCGAATTCAGGAAAATTTATTTTGCTAAAAAATGATAAAAGGCGCCCATAAGGGGGCACCTTCCAGACCGTCAAATCTGCTACCATGATCGGCCAGGGGGTATAACCGTCTGAACCGATCATTTTTCAAACCCTCCGAGCTCGCACCCGGGGGGTGTCCTTATTTACAGGTCTCACTCAGTCCGTCGAATATATAAAGGAAAGGGTATCAAATGACGATATTAAAGTGAAAAATAAATCATTTTGTAGGAGGGGACGTTATTGATCAATTCTAAGGTGAGTTCCAGGATTCCTGCCCTGAGAATATGGGCATTGTTAGCTATGTTTATTATGGTCCTATATCTGGCTGGCTGCTCTAGTAATCCCCCAGCCAAAGAGGAGATCAAGCCTAGTACCCAAAACATCGAAGCCACTAAAGACTACCAGACTTATACCGATGCTACTAACGCCTTTACCATGAAATATCCCGCCGACTGGAAGCAGGAAAAACAGGACGGCACCCTGGTTGCATTTTCCTCGCCCGATATGGAAAACGTTAATGTCGTTTCCGAAGACCTTTCCCAGCATTCGATAAGTTTGGCTGACTATGTTAAAGCATCCCTGTCCCAAATCGAAAAAGGAGTAAAAAACTACAAATTAATCAGTTCCACCACTACCACCATGGGCAGCATAGCGGCTCAGAAGATCGTCTACACGGGGAATATGGAAAACATGGATCTACAATTCATGCAGGTGATGACAATTGTGAATAAAAAGGCCTACGTATTTACCTATACCAGCCTCCCGGCTAATTATGATAAGCATTCAGGAACTGTGCAGACCATGATTGATTCCTTCAGCATTTAGTTAGGCGGGCTTAGAACCAATTATACCGTGTCAACCAGGAGGGAAAGCTGCTGCTTTCCCTCCTTTTTATTTGATATAATTTTCCACCAGCGTTATATAAACGCCTTCAGGCTGTACCACCAGGGCTGCAGCATATAATAGATGAGAGGAAGAAAGATAGCGGGCAGCTTATTCCCGACCCTAATTCTGGGAAATTCAAGCAGGTTGAAGCCGATAGCCATGATGAGCAGGCCCCCCACCGCCGACATTTCCCGAATTCGGCTGTGACCAGGAACGGCTGCAGGGCCGATGCCGCCAGGAAATGAGCCCCTGGTAGATGAAGACCGAAGCTGCTGAAAAAGGCACCCCAATGCTCAGAGAAGATGCCATAACAATGGATGCAATCCCATCCAGGACTGATTTGGCGAAAAGGGTTTGCCCGCTCAGACCGCTTTCCAACGAGCCTACGATCGCCAGACCCCCACGCAGAATAGGAGACTGGGGCTTACAAACCCCTGCGCTACGGATCCTCACGAACCCGCAAATCTGCTTTCCAGCCAATCCAAGTGAAGGTCGCCACAGTCCAGGTATTTATAAATGACGTCCAGTATATAAGGCCGCCAATAACCATAATCCCTTTGATACCTATCATCCCATACGCCCGCCAGTTCTTCAAAATGTGCTTCTACACATCGGTAATACTGGTTTTTTCCGAGGGGTTCGGGGATTATATACCTCAGCCTTCACAATACGGGCAGGTATCATGTGTAATCACACCTATACAGAACATGGTTCTATATAGGGTGCCGTAATTTTCCATAAATATCAAGAACAATTATCGACTGGCTATGTTAGGTTAGACGAATAGTGACAGCTCTCTAATCATGCTCGCCTCGCAAAGTGTTCTTCAATAATGGCAGAACCAAAGTGCTTACTGCCATCTTTAGTCAAAACAAATCCCCCCTTTAATAGTTTTTTGAATTCTACCACAGGGGGGATTTTACTTCATTGTCTGTTTTCTGGGGTTCTGTTCGCATCGGGGGGGTTTCCTTGTTTACAGGGTTTCGCTTTAGCCGTCGGTATTTTTAGTGGTGCGGCATTATCTTGCGATAGACTTCTTTGGGGGATTTCTTTTTGTTATCCACAGTGAGAAGTCGATCTATACTGATTGCAAAGAGTTTTTCATTTTCTTCTAAGTACGGCAGGATGAGATCCCAGTCCGCATCGCTGAGTTCATTAAATTCACCGCCGTTAAGCTGTTCTTCAACCAGCTTTTTCTGCGGATCACGGACATAGATTGCGCCGCCGGAGGCAAGTGAGAAAATGTTAGAGCCCGGGTAGGGTGAGTCATATTCCCGGATAGAGCCGTCCTCATCATTAAAGCCGATGCCGTTTAAGACGACAAACCCACCGCCGTTAAGCGGATCGCCGGCCATGAAGGATTCCGCCAGATAGTCCAGTGCCGTACCGTTAATAACCACGCGCGGTCTGCCTACGGCATTGATCAGCGGCCGTCCGGCGGCATTGCCCATAATATAGGCGACTCCACCTTTGGCTCCGTACATGAAGGTCTGGCCGACATCACCGTAGACCACCAGTTTACCGTCTTTCATAATCTGGCAGAGCTGATCCTGGGCATTGCCGTGCACGTAAATTTCCATGCCGTCAATGCCGGAGGCCAGATAATCGCCGGAAGAGCCATAGACATCAATCCGCACGCCTTGAGTAGCCGGGCCGAAGCCGCACCCGGTAAACCGCTGGCCGCGGTACTTGTAAACAATAAAGCGTTTCCAGCCCAGTTTGTAGGCTTTGACAATCATCACTGAGTCGCACAGATCGCCTTCCGGTTCAAAGGCTTCTGCATCAATAACCAGGATCTTCTCTTTATTCTGCGGAGCACGGATTTCCCCTCGCGTGGCAAAATCAATCCGGCTGAAGAGGGAGCTGGGTTTCCCCGTAATCATGGTGGTTTCATCAAATATCGCATCCAGAGCGATCTTGATGACATGCTGGACAGAACTTCTCTTTATCTTGCCGGTATTATAGCGCAAGTCGCTCAATAGAGTCAGACTTTCAATCGCGGTTTGCTTGCCGTCATCATTTTCATCCGCATGCTTTTTGATGGTTTGGGCAGCGAACCTGAGGCTGTTGGCATCGAATCCGCCGATATTTTCCTGAATATAGGCCACTATTTTCCGGGTGGCTGCTGTCGGATCTTTTTCAGCAAAAAAGCCTTGAAGCCTTTTCTCGATCTCCATGCAGGCCGCATTGGATTCAACCGGCTGGGCAACATCACAGATTTCTTTATCCCTGGGAGTTTCAATTACCCGGCCGAATTTATCAGTACAGACCAGCTTTTTATTGCCGCTGGCGTCGCCGCTATCCTTCAGGCTGAAGATAAAGGAGCCGCCGTCCGTATAGCTGCCGCCGCGGGCATTCCAATACTTGTCGGCAATGGGCCGGAAGCGGGCATCTTCCCTTACCAGCGAGATCAGGGTAGCATCAATGGCCTGTTTTTCCGAACAGATCAATCCCACCTGCACGTCGCCTTCCTGCAAGGCAAATACCTGAGGACGCAACATGGCGGTATCGGTAATGCCGATCAGCTGGAACTGGCCATCCTGCACGTCATTTCTGGCGATGATGAAGAACCATGGACCGTCGGGTGAGGCGCCCACATGATGCGTCTGAATGGCTTTGTATATCTGCTGCTTTTCAGGAGGCAGCATATCGAAGTCCATTTCCGAGGTCGGCGCCATGGTTTCAATCATATATTCAAGCGGATATTTGTATACGCGGCTGCACAGGTCAAGCAACAGGGCCGCTTCCTCGGTATCGGTCAGGAACAGGGGCTGGTAATTCCTCTGTTTCAGGTATTCATATATCGACTGGTAGTTGGCGAAATCGCCGTTGTGTACTAACGCCTCGTTCAGCGCGCTGAAAGGATGGCAACCGCCTGGATGCCAGACACGTCCGCGGGTGGGATAGCGCTGGTGAGCCAGCCATACATGCGCCTTGAAATCATCCAGCTTGTAATAACGCACTACATTCTCGGCATACCCCACAATTTTTAAGATCATCATATTGCGGCCATGCGACATGACAAAGGCTTGTTTCTCGCCCAGCGAGGCATAATAGCGCGTATTGATCCTGAAGCTGTTCTGATACACAAACTCATCTTCCGCATCGCGCCGTTCCATGAAGGTCAGGCCCTTTTCCTGGATGAAGGCATCCAGTACATCGTCCTTGACGCGCACAAAATAGCGCATGATATCCGGAGGTCTTACTTCCAGACCGATGGACTGATAGTCACCCAATGTGTCAAGCTCTCCGGAATTATCTATGGTAAAGTTCGGTTTGATATAAGTCTCTTCGATCTCTGCTGCCACGCTGTTATCCAGCAGGGCAATGTGGAGCATGTAGTCATCATCCAAGACCTGGCGGGAAACGCCCAAGGCTTCCGGCACAAAACCGACTGCGCCGATGCCGCCGCCTTTGCCGTTGCCACGGTTGTGCATCTGTACCGAAGGTTCAAAGATGTTTTTTCCGGTAACCGGAATTGAGCTGATAAATCCGGTAACTCCGCAGCCGCCTTCCTCTTCCGGGTTAGGGGCCAGCGGCGGTACCTGACGTAAAAGCTCACTACGCGATTCTAATATTTTGTCAGCTTTATCCATATTAATCCTTCTCCATTTATTTACTGTAATCGATATGTTCCAGCAGGTCTGTACGGCCAACAAGTTCTTTGACACTCTTCATGCCGAATTTCTGCAGGATTTCTACTAATTGTACATTCCATGCATGATACATATTCGTTAAACGCTGGGTGGCCCATTCTTCGTTAAATAGATCCGCCAGTTCCGAGTCGGTTGAGGCGATACCGCGGGCGCAGCCGCGACCGGATTCACAGTTGCCGCAGCGCACACATTCTAAAGAAACCATTTCCGCCGTGCCGATTACCGCACCATCAGCGCCTAAGCAGATGGCCTTGGCCAGGTCGTGCGCAGTGCGGATGCCGCCCGAGGCAATCAGGGTTACCACATCTCTTGCGCCTTCGGCCTTTAAGAAATTGTGCACCTTGGCAATAGCGTACTCAATGGGCATGGCGATATTTTTCTTGGCTATATCCGGCGCTGCGCCGGTGCCGCCGTAGCCGCCATCGATATGGATGATATGGGCGCCGGCATAGTAGGAACCGACCGCCACCATGTCCACATCATTGGGCGTGGAAACTTTGACTGAAACGAGAGCAATGGGGTTCATCTCCTTGATCCAGTCGATATGCTTCTTGTGATCTTCAATGGAATATACCGAGTGGAAAGGAAACGGTGAAAAAAGGGAAGTTCCTTTGACTGCCTCGCGCATTTTGGCAACACCTTCGGTATTCTTCTCGCCCAAGAGGTGGCCGCCCAAACCGGGTTTGGCGCCCTGGGCGTATTTAAATTCGATGATTTTAACCCGCTGGATGGTTTCTTCCCGCACGCCGAACAGACCGGTGGCAACCTGCGTTATGACATGATCATCATAAGGCATTAAAACTTCCGGATAGCCGCCTTCTCCCGTGCAGGTAAAGGTATTCCATATAGCCGCGTTGTGGGCCTTGGAAACCATGGTCGACAGGCTGACGGATCCGAATGACATACCGCCGCCATAGACCGGAGTGGAAATGACCACCGGCGCTCTTCCGTCATTACGGCGGTTGAGTGGAATCTCGGTTGAGATCTCGGATTTATCCACCTTGGGCGGATTGGCCGGGAACTTTAAGCGCAATTTATCAAAGCCGCCGCCGGAGTTGCCCACGTTATATTCAAGGTCGGTACGCTCTGGCGGATAGCCTGTCTCGGCCATGATCCAGGTGCCAGTAATCATGTCGGCGGTCCAGCGGTAATCCCCCAACGTTTCATACATGGGATTGAGCGATAGGCTCAAAGCCTTACGGGGACACTGGGCAATGCAGCAGAATTCCTTGGACTGGCATTCAAAGCCGATGCATTTGTAATCGATGGGCCGATTAACCCTGTTATGCCCTTCCGGCCGTTCATGCACGCCATACGGACAGGTCTTGGCGCAGGTGCCGCAGTTGATACAGTCATCCGACCGGGTAATCTTGTACTTGGGCACCTGGTGTTTAAACCGGGAAGGCATGTTTTTAATTTTTACTGTTGATGGTTTCATATTCTATTCACCCATTTTTCTATTAATGTTTAAATAATTTGCCGAATGTATCCTGGTCGATCTCTTCAAAGAAGATGGCCCGGCCAGTTTCTCCGCGTAACCTTCTGGCTTCGCGGATACCCATGGCGCCCATCATCTCAAGAATCTGGGAATGCCATGCGCCCATCAGGTTGACCATGCGCTGGGTAATGATATCCACTGATAATTTTTCGAGGCCGTCCGGCAGAAGCAGCAGCTTTTCCGGATTTTCGTATAAACGGGCGCCTAAGGCGATGAACAGCGGGATATCTATCGCCGTCAGATCGCTGCCGCAGAGCATTGATTTAGGCACGTGCTCGGCCATGGCTATACCGCCGGAGAAGATCAGGGTGATTTCATCGCGGATTCTCTCCTCGACCAGCTTCAAATGGACGGAGCGGATGATATCTTTTATCAGGCGCGGTTTGAAGTTAGCTTGCTTGTCTTTGTTTATCTCCTGGCCGCGATAGTCCGCTACGATCTGGATTACCTCCGCGCCGCTGTTTACCAGCTTGGAAACGATGCCTTCAATGCCGCTGATAGCCGGTACGCGGATAATGGTTACCGCATTGCTGATATTTTTGATGCGCTCTTTTAGGGCTGCGAGTTTTTCCGGCAGGGCATCGTTATAATCAATAGCGACCAAACGGGCGCTCTTCAGTATGTCTGCATACTTGTCAATTTCACCCTCGGTAATGAATGGGATGATATTGGCAATGTATGTTTTAAGCTCTGGCTTAATATCCGCCGCCGGCAAAATAACGCAGGTGTTGATCTCGCTTGCGGCCTTGATCAGAGCAAGTATAACATTTGGGCTTAATTCCATTGGTGGTATATCAAAGAGAATAGGAATAGGGATATCAACGGTCGGATGCGGCTGCGACAACAGGCGGCCTTCGGCGTCAAAGGTCAGATGATTGTGCTTGCGGCCCAGTTCTACACCGGTATTGATATATTCCCGGCCGTGAATTCCGTCACGCGTGGGGCGCACGATTTCCGACATGTCGGTCCACATGCTGTCAAAGCCTTCACCGCTAAACGGCCCGCGGTATCCGGCGCCAGTCACGGGAACCTTGCCGTCTTCAGCCTGCTTCCAGAGCGTGAGGAACATGTCCGCTTTCCAGTAGGAGCCGCTGATATTGACATAATCCTGGTGCAGGGACTTTTCCAGCGCTCCGCGCGGGCATTCCTGAATGCACCTGAAGCAGTTCCGGCACACCACCGTATTGGGGTCCGCCATTTTGCGCCGATCACCTTTTCTGCGCTTATGGGCTTCATAGATACAGACCTTGGTGCACCTTCCGCAGTTGATGCAGTTTTCTCCCCGGCTGATTTTGAACTTATAGAGATATTCCATCTCCAGCGGGGTAACTTTTGGATGAATATGATATTTCTTTGGCATAATCTTTTTCCATCTCTTCTTTATAATTTTTTGTACTTTAGGAACATATGATTCTTGCCAAATATTTGGCAAGGATTAAGGAATAAAGTACTGAAAATTGCTGTCTATTGGAACTGATTGCAGAGTAATTTTCTTGTTGCTTAAAATTAACCCTTGCTGTCCACCATTTCCCAATATTCCTTGCTTTGGTCAACATTTTTTAGGAAATCGGCAATCTGTGCATCCGGACGGCCGTATGTCCCTTCAATCCTTTTCTCCAGCGCATCCCAGAGCATCATGAGCTCAAGGTTGGTCTGGCATATCTCTTCACAGCTCTTGCAGTGCATGCACATGAAAGCCAGGGCTGCTTCTTCCGGGGTTGCGTTTTTGCCTTCCAGCAGTTTTTTGCCCAGGGCCAACTTACCCTTGGCTGTCATCGCTTCATTGCCGGTTATCAGGTAAGCCGGGCATACGGCTATACAGTTGCCGCATTTGGCGCAGGCATGTGTGCTGAGTTCAGCATCAAGGCTATCGAGCTTCTGGTCTTTACCGAAGATCATTCTGACCACCCCGCCGATAACTGGTGCCAAGAAGATCATCACCTGCATGCTTATCCCTAAGAAGAAGGGATTAAACATCTGGGCCGGAATGTTAAAGAACTTGGATTTTACTCTAAAAAACTTGCCGGGATTCATAATATTGTTCGGATCAACCTTGGCTTTATAGGCCCGGAGTTCCCGCTGTTTGTCTTTGCTGTATAAATGATTGATAAAAGGGGCATTCCAGATGCCAAGGCCATACGGTTCGCCGCCCAGGTTTACAGCCGTCTGGGTCAACATCATAACCAGAGCCATATTTATAGAGTATTTCAATTTTCTTGAATCGCACAGATAAGGGGTCTGCACCAGGGCGCGTTTTTCGTCCAGGATGTAGGAATCAACACACACTTCCACCCCGAAAGCCGTCCCCATTTTTTGGGCCTTCTCGATAAAGGCGGCCACCTTCTGGATGGGGATAATGGTTTCAGTGTTCAGGATGCTCGGACCCAGGCGTTTGGCTTTGGCGCCAAAGAGACGCTCGTTCCATAAATAGCTGGCCGCATAATCTGGCGCTTCATCAATACTGGTCATTTTCGACAAGAATGCCACAAATTTCTGATCATCATCCGCGCTGCTCAATTCTACCAGAACGGCGGGACTCTTTTTAAACACATTATCGTGCATGACCTCATTGGTATCGCTCATATGGTTTTGATCCAGGAAGCGGATGACATTCACGCTGATGTTTGCTTTCTCTTTACTGTTTACAAAGCGATCAATAAAATCAAAAGCGGCATACGCATCTTTAAAATAGAGCAGGTGCGAAAAAGACGCCGGCGGTGTTGGTCTAAGGGTGAGGGTTACTTCCACTATGATGCCGAAGACGCCTTCGGTAGAGATATAATAAGCAAATTCTTTATCAGCCGGAGTCAGCGTTTTGGATTCACCCGAGGCGGTCACCATGGTCATGGACTGAATTTGTTTTGACAGGTGGCCATAGCGGAAACTGTTGATACTATAGCCGCCGGTTGCAATCCATCCCGCCACTGTGGAAAATTTGCTTGATGGATAAGTCATCAAGGACAGCCCCTGCTTTTTGGCCACGATGTCTATATCGCTCCAGCGCGCACCTGCTTCAACTCGGGCGGTCTTTTGTTCCGGGTTGATTTCGATGATTTTTCTGAAAGGGGACAGATCAACCACAATCCCGGCCCTGGTGGGGATGACGCCGCCAAATCCCCATGAAGCAGCTCCCCGTGCTATAACCGGGATCTTCTTCTCATTGGCAAAGGCTAAAATCTTTTTGATTTCTGCAACGTTTTTAGGCTGCACCACGAAGGATGGCTGCGTTTTAAATAACAGTTTGGTCATGAAAGAGGGTACGTCGCCGATGTCATGGCTGTACATCTCTTTCTCTTCCGGTCTGTCGATAATTTTTATATCGCCTGCAATTGTTCTAAACTCTTCTATTATTGTCATATTGTACCCATCTCTTTTTGTTTCGTAGTTGGCCCTTTGGAGCAAGATAAATGCCAAAAGGCTTGATTTGTGCAATAGTCTTTTTACACCGATACTATTTTAATAACTTCTCAGATACTCCTTGATCTCCCAGGGATGAACATCCAGGTTGTAGCGCTCGAATTCAGCAACCTTGGCGGCTACAAATTTTTCATAAATATGGGGACCCAGTGCAGCCTTAATCACTTCATCCTGACTCAAGGCCTCCAGGGCTTCGGGCAGAGACCCGGGTAGACTGGGAATTCCTGATTTAAGCCTTTCTGCAGGAGACATATGATAGATGTTAGCATCTACGGGAGCCGGGGGTTCAATCTTGTTCTTAATTCCATCCAGTCCGGCAGCCAGCATTACTGACAGGGCCAGGTAAGGATTGCACATGGGATCGGGATGGCGCACCTCAATACGGGTGGAGTTGCCGCGTTTACCAGGAATTCTTACCAGGCAGCTACGGTTTTGCTCTGACCAGGCCACGTAAACCGGCGCCTCATAACCGGGTACCAAACGCTTATAGGAGTTGACGGTGGGATTGGTAATGACCGTCAGAGCCCGGGCATGCTGCATGATCCCGCCCATATACCAGCGGGCTAAATCACTGAGCTTGTTGGGGGTGTTGGGATCATAAAACAGGTTTTTCCCTTCCAGACTTGCTAAAGACTGGTGGGTATGCATCCCTGATCCATTAATCCCGGCGATGGGTTTGGCCATAAAGGTGGCATGCAACCCATGTCTCTGGGCAATGGTGCGCACCACCAGTTTAAAGGTCATAATATCATCAGCGATTCTTAACGCTGGGCCATATTGGAAGTCAATTTCATGCTGACCAGGAGCTACTTCATGATGGGAAGCTTCAATTTCAAAGCCCATATCCTCCAATGTGCAGACCATATCACGACGGGCATCTTCCCCCAGGTCTACTGGTGCCAGGTCAAAATACCCGGCTTCATCCTGAGTTGAAACCACCGGATGGCCCTTCTCATCAACCAGGAACAAGAAAAACTCGCATTCCGGTCCTGCATTCATAATGTATCCCATATCTTCGGCTTCTTTAACGATTCTTTTCAAATTAGCCCGGGGGTCGCCCAAAAAAGGTACTTTGTTGGGTTCCGGTGTATAAATATCACAGATCATCCGGGCAACTGCCCCGGTAGCTGGTCTCCAGGGAAAAACCACGAAGGTATCCGGATCAGGAATCAGAAACATATCCGACTCCTCAATGCGTGCAAAACCCTCGATGGATGATCCGTCAAACATCAATTCATCATTCAGTGCTTTTTCCAACTGGCTAAAAGGTATGGCCACATTCTTCATCATCCCGTTTACATCAGTGAATTGCAGCCGAATGAAACGCACTCCATTCTCCTTAGCCTTTTCCATTACTTCCGCCTTTTTGTCTTTACTCATCATGTTGATCAACTCTCCTTTGCGTTAATTAACCTTTTGGCGCCCATTTGGCAATGATTTCGGCTGCTACCTGGCGTAATGTAGCACCTCTCTGCATGGCTTCCTTTTGTATGAATCGATGGGCCTCATTTTCACTCAGGTTCAGCTTTTGCATCAAAATTCCTTTTGCCTTGTCTGCCATTTTGCGTGTCTCGAGTTTGTCCTCCAAACGTCTGATCCGGGCTTGCAATTCGCTTTGCCGACTCCAGAACAACAGTGCTGATTCAACTGCTGGAATCAGGGTGTAGTCATGAAGCGGTTTAATAAGATAATGAAATCTTTTGGCATGGGGATCACTGTCTGAGTTCACCAGAAGAAGCACCGCAGCCAGTTGATCTTCTTCAATAATGGTAGCGGTCTTTAGTCCGGTGCCTCCTTCTAACTCGTTATCAACGATGACCAGATCGCAGAACAGAGAGCGCGCTCTCCGGAATGTATTTCCCATGTCACTGGTTTCAGCAACCACCTGGTTCCCGGCCTTACGGAGGGTCTCAACAATCATTTTGCGCTCGGCAGCTGAGGGATTGGCTACAATAATCTTCCCAACCAATAGCACCACCAGCCTTCCATCCTTTGCTTCTAGCTTAACCCTTATGGGAAAAAAAGAACGACCTGAGATAAATCCGTCAAAATGATTTTGCCGATTATCTAAGGACGCCATTGCCCAAAATACATTCACTTGTCAAGCAGCATTATTTGCGGCTCCGTTATTATTCTACAAGCCTGGTGCCGTTTCTACAAGTGGTGTATTCCAGAAATATTGTATACTTCCGGTTAAGGATAGGGGACACTCCTCCCCTTCGGGTGAGGAATGTCCCCTTGGGGTGCCGCCTACGGCGGCAGGGTTTAGGACATAGATCTGATTAAGGCCCTTATTTTGCCACCGTGATGAGTGGTAAAGCCAGAAGATTTTCTTGGCTAAACATTAGAATACATTATCCCAACTGTACAGAATAGGTTTCCAACCAGGTATTGAGCTGGTAGATCCAGGCCAGGTACTGGGCATCCCCCATCAATTGACCAAACCAGGGTCGCGAGAATATTTGGGTCCGCCCTTTTATCAATGGTTCCAAGGCCTTCCTATCCAACAAATCCCATACCGGCGCCTGCGGGTTGTTGAGAATATCCCGAGCCTTTTCTCCCACAACTTTGAGATACAAGGGATTATGAGTTTTGGGATAGGGGCTTTTGGGCCGTTTTAAGATAAATTCGGGCAATATTCCCTGCAATGCGCGACGCAAAAGATCCTTACCCTGCCCATCACAATTCTTCATATCCCAGGGGACATTCCACACATATTCTGCCAGGCGATGATCAGCAAAGGGAACCCGAACTTCCAGACTGTTGGCCATACTCATACGATCCTTACGATCCAGCAGGGTGGGCATGAAACGCGTCATGCAAAGATAAAACAAAGCCCTTTTATGCGCATCCCGCGGCGCTTCCCCCGGGAGCGTCGGCACTTCATTCAAAGCCTGGTGATAGCTATTATTCAGGTACTCTCGGAGATGTCCTGGCATTCCCGCTCCCATGCCAGGATGAATCATAGCCAGCCGTTCGTCTACGGACCTGATCCAGGGATACCCATCCTCCCCCAGGTCCTCCCAATGGAACCAGGGATAGCCTCCAAAGATCTCGTCAGCACATTCACCAGAAAGAGCCACGGTAACTTCCCTTTTTACCTCCCGGCAGAACAAGTAAAGGGAAGAGTCAATATCTGCCATTCCCGGATAGTCATTAGCCATCAGTGCTTGCTGGAGGGCATCTGCCAATTCCCGGCTGTCAATCAATACTGAATGATGCTGGCTTTTCAACATCCGGGCCGCTTCATCCACCCACATGAAATCGGCATCTTTTTGATAGAGGGTGGCCTGAAAATGCTCCTGGTTGCCTGCATAGTCTACGGAAAAGCTTTTCAACGTTTCCCCGCCTTGCTCCCGAAGATATTCAGCGGCCAGAGCAGTTACAGCGCTGGAATCCAGTCCCCCGGATAAAAAGGTGGCCACCGGCACATCCGCTTGAATTTGCCGGTGGATCGTATCGGTAAGCAGCCAGCGCACCTTCTCAATCGTTGCATCCAGGCCATCCGGATGTGGACTGCTTATTAATTGCCAGTAGCGGGCGAGCTTCATTCCCTGCCTGGCAAAGGTCAGGCACTGCCCGGGTCTCAATTCTCTTAAACCTTTGAATATCCCATGACCGGGGGTGCGTGAAGGTCCCATAAGCAGTATTTCGGCCAATCCGCTTTCGTCTATAACGGGTTCGATATCAGGATGGGCCAGAAGAGCCTTAATTTCAGAGGCAAAAAGGAACCCTGAGCCTCGCTCAGCAAAGAAGAGGGGTTTGACCCCCAGACGATCCCGGGCCAAAAACAGTGTTTCTTGTTGGTGATCCCATATGGCTAAGGCAAAAATGCCGTTTAACATGGAAAGGCAATCCGGTCCCCATTCCATGTACGCCATGAGCAGTGCTTCGGTATCCGAGTTGCGGGTTTCCAATTGCCAGCCCCGGGATTTTAATTCACTTCGTATTTCCCCAGTATTGTAAAGCTCACCATTATAAACAATGGTGCAGGTTCGCCCGGCCCGAGTGCGGCTCATGGGCTGCACCCCGCCCAGTGGGTCCACCACGATCAAGCGCCGATGCCCCAGACCGGCATGGGTCGAGGAAAAATAGCCACTGTCATCCGGACCGCGTTGGATCAGTTGTTGGGTCATAGCCTGCAGGACGTGGCCCTGCCCATTCATGTCCCTCTCCCAGTCAATCCATCCACAGATTCCACACATTTTGATTCACTCCTTTGTTGACCTGGAGCGCTTCCGGGTTACAACACATCCCGGATCCCACCCCCGAATTCTTATAAAAACGACGCCTGGGGATTAACCCCGGCGCCATTGCCTGGTAAAAGATATGAAAAAAAGACCATAATAGTGCCTGCCCTCACCATGTATTCTTTACCTGAGCTTCAATCCAGGCATGAATGGCAGAATCAAGATCATACTAAACTTGCTTCACCGTTGCTCCGGTGATACCCTGTAAATGTAGATGGAGGAATCATTTAGAAAGGACGGTCAGAGATGAAAATAACCGTCGCCCAGTTCAACCCGGTGGTTGGGGATATACGTCATAACCTGGAAATGATGAGTAAAGCCCTGGATACGGCGCATCAGGAAGGCAGCGACCTTTTGGTCTTTCCCGAATTATACCTGGTAGGCTACCCACCTCGGGATCTGCTGCAAATGCCCTGGTTCATAGAAGAAATTGATCAGGCCGTTGATCAGGTCTTAACGCTTTCATCGCACTACCCTGAGACGGGCATCCTGTTTGGACTTCCCCGGCCCAGCACGTGCACCGGCACAGGGCTGTACAATTCTGCCCTGCTCATTCAAGCCGGGAAAATTGTGGGAAGCCAGGATAAGACCTTACTCCCCACCTATGATGTTTTTGACGAAACTCGCTATTTTGATTCCGCCGGCCCGGTGGCCGTAATCCCCTTCAAGGATCAGCTCCTGGGTATATCCATTTGTGAAGATGCCTGGAATGATCCGGAATTCTGGCCTCGACAGGTTTACACTCGCGACCCGATCTCCGAGCTGGCCGACCAGGGCGCAACATTGCTGATTAACCTGTCGGCTTCCCCCTTCCAGGTGGGTAAAGAAGAAATGCGCTATCACCTGTTGGCCGGGCACGCTCGCCGCCACCGCCTGCCTTTTATCTATGTAAACCAGATCGGAGCCAATGATGAATTAATTTTTGATGGGTGCAGCATGATGCTGGACCGGATGGGGCAGGCTCTCTGGGTGGGAAAACCTTTCTGTGAAGAATTGAAGACTCTGGATCTTCAGACTTCCCTGGCAGGATATGATTTTACCCCTCAGGATAAAACCGAATCACTTTACCAGGCTTTAACCCTGGGTATTCATGACTATATGGCTAAATCCGGTTTTAGGAAAGCGGTCCTGGGTTTGTCTGGAGGAATAGATTCAGCGATTACTGCCTGCCTGGCTGCTTCTGCTGTGGGGCCGGAGAATGTCCTGGGCATATCCATGCCTTCTCCTTATTCCTCCACTGGCAGTGTGGAAGACTCCCGTCAACTGGCCAAGAACCTGGGTATAGGATTCGATGTCCTTCCTATTTCTGAAGTTTTTTCTACATATCGCGAATTGCTCATCCCCCATTGGCCGGCTGGCGATGAAGGTTTGGCCGCAGAGAATATCCAGGCGCGCATCCGTGGTAATCTCTTGATGGCCTTTTCAAACCGTCTGGGGTATCTGGTTCTGTCCACCGGAAATAAGAGCGAGATGGCGGTGGGCTACTGCACCCTGTATGGAGATATGAGCGGAGGCTTGAGCGTGCTCTCTGATGTGCCCAAATTCATGGTCTATGAGCTGGCCCACTTTATCAATAAGAACCAAACGCTTATTCCCGAGGAGATTATTGCCAAGCCTCCTTCAGCTGAACTCCGACCGGGGCAGCTAGACCAAGATTCCCTGCCTCCTTATGAAATTTTGGATCAAATCCTGTATTTTTATATCGAACAGAATCTATCCACTGAACAGCTGGCCGCTCGGGGATTCGATGAGGATACCGTTAAATGGGTAGTCCGGCAGGTGGATCGCAATGAATACAAGCGCCGCCAGGCAGCCCTGGGCCTAAAGGTAAGCAGCAAGGCCTTCGGCTGGGGTAGGAGAATGCCTATTGCTGCCCACTGGGAGCACAAATTCCCACACTAGAATCTTCCCTGGTTCCTGTCAGTAGAGGACAGGAAAAAATGGAACTGGCTTTATCCAGACCACACTGACCCCCTGGGGGGAAGGCATTCCATAAATGTATTATGGATGTAATAAGACTTCTATGTTGTTCAATAGATTACTTTGAATCTCCTGTGCCTGCGGCCAGATTGCACGGGTCATTTTTAAAATGTTCTGCGCTGGATCCAGTCCTGGTAAACCTTGCAAGTCCTCAGGACCGGCTTCCAACCACTGTATGATCATAGCCGGCGACACTTCGGGATGAAACTGCAATCCCCATAGGCAGTCCCCGTATCGAAAGGCCTGGTTGACGCAGGCCGGGCTGCTGGCTAGAAGCTGTGCATTCAAGGGTAAATCAAAGGTATCCTGGTGCCACTGGAAAGCCATGAAATTGGAAGGAATACCATTGAACAAAGGGCTCGCAGAACCCTGGGGAAGAACCTCCAATGAATACCAGCCAATCTCCTTTTCGGGGTTGGGACCTACCTTAGCCCCCAGTGCACGGGCCATCAATTGCCCGCCCAGGCAGATTCCCAGAGTTGGCAATCCCACTTGAACCGCTTTTTGGATCAGTTCCTGGACCTCGATCAAATACGGATATTCTTCCTCTTGATAGGCACCCATCGGCCCGCCCAGGATAACCAAACTGTTCAAGTTCCCTAATCCCCGTGGCAAGGATGCTCCCTCCTCCAGGCAGCAAATATCTACATCCCATTCCCTCTCGGTTAACATTTGCCCTAATAAACCCGGTCCTTCGTTTTTGGTGTGTTGAATAATTAGTGCTTTCATCTTTCCTCCTCGCAGTATCACTACTCTCGATTAAAAAACGCGCACTTATATCTTGTTGCGATCGAAGCACGATCCACTTTATTTGGCTTCCATTTAACAAGTCTTCAGAAAGCACATAGAGGCGTTCACCGAATCCAGGATCCGAATGAGCGCCTTTGCTTGGTGTTGATTATGAAGAGCAGACCTTACCTGCTTAAAGGGCTGCGTCTCCCCGTTCCCCGGTTCTTATCCGGATAATCTCCTCCAACGGATAGACAAAGATTTTTCCATCTCCGATTTGCCCCGTGGAGCATGTTTTGACGATGAGGTCCACAATCCTTTCCAGCCAGTGGTCACGACAGATGATCTCCAACTTCACTTTAGAGTGAAGATCAACATTCACTTCCTGCCCCCGGTAGTACTGTTTCACGTCCTTTTGCAAGCCCCGGCCCAGCACATTGTAAACGGTCATTCCGCGGACTTCCATGTCGTTGAGGGCGGCCTTGAGTTCCTCCAATTTTCCGGGTCGAATGACGGCTTCAATTTTCTTCACACGCAAAACCTCCTTGCCTTCTTTGGCTTTCATGATTCCCTCTATGATAACATTATTTATGGTCAACGACAGGATTTATTCCATATGGACATCTATATAGGCACGAAAAACCTGGCTTTGCCAGTCCATTTCCAGGAATAGCGCCTGCCCGGCGGCCTGGAGATCAACCAGTCTTATGACTTCCTGCCATCGGCTCTGCTGGGGCCACAAAGCGGCTAACTGATTGGGATAACCGCCGAGAACTTGAGGATCGAACTCTACTCCCTCTTCACCGGGAAAGAGAGCGGCATAGAAAATCTGCGTTTCCACCAGGTCTTGAAAGAAATGTGTTCCAAAGGAAAGTTCGGGCATCAAACCTTGCTGCTTTACAGCAACTTCTACCAGGACCCCGGCCTGGCAGATCTCGGCAAAGGAAACCGGCACCCCCAGGGAGGGAGTACTGGTCCCCCAGCGGCCCGGACCGATGAAAGCCAGGCATCGAGGACTGCTGGAATAGATCCGGTTGATTTTTCCCACCAGGCGAGCCACCTGATATTTCTCATTGAGCGGCAGAGCAATATAGGCCTGGGGCTCGACATACAGAATTTTATCCATAACAGGCAGGTCGTCTCCGCCCATAAAGTGTCCCCGGGTGGAAAAGAGGGTTGCACCCTCGTGTTCATCTGTCTGCGCACCGTCTTTTCTCGACCTTTTCCAGGTCTGTAAGGGACGACATTGCAGCAAATTGATGCGCATACTCCGGTCGGGCATCATATTAATAGTAAATTCCGTGTCCACCGGATAGACATAAGCTTTTTCCAGAACCTGCAAAAGCTCATTCATCAATGACGGAATAGGAGTTGAAGACAACAACTGGTCGAAAGTCAGGATCCAGGCTTGATCCTGCCCGAGACCCATTTCCTTCATTCTTCGGCTGGTTTCATGGTCCCGCTCGGCCACCAAATCCCAGGGCTTGATTTCATCGGCCAGACCGGCCAGGCCTCTGAGGTCCATAGAGACCAGATCATTAACAGATGTATCGAGAAGATCTACCTTGTGTTGGGAATAACGGACGCGTTCTTCAACACTGCTTTCCGGGCGCAGTAGGGGCCTATCCAAAGCCACCACCCGCGGATAATCTTCCTCCACCCGGTTTACCGCCCGGGTGCCCAGCCCCAGGACCAGCCGCATCATTCCGGAGTGGGAGTCCATGTCATCCCGCCAGACAAAAGGGTTGTTGGACATGGCCACACCAGCCAGGTCGGGGAAAAAGTACTTGCTGTGATGAGAGCCGGAAACCCGCTGCACCAAGAGCGCCATCTGTTCATCACGGTTGGCCATCCCCCGCTGCCAGCGATAAGCCAGGGCATCATCGCTCATGGTGCTGGCATATACGGTTTTAATGGCATTCTCCAGTATCTGATAACGTTCCGTCAGGTCACCCTGGTTGACACAGAACACGCTTTCATATTTGCCGGCAAAGGCATTGCCGAATCCATCCTCCAGAAGACTGCTGGAGCGGACGATGATAGGCGATTGCCCATAGTATTGCAAAATCTGAGAGATTTGCTCCCGGATGGCAGCGGGAAATTCTCCCGTTAGTATCTTTTCCCGCAGACGGGGAGCGACGCTGAAATAGCTCCCTTCCGTTTTTTGTTCGAGGCGTAGATTCCAGCAGCCATTTTCGACCAGATAAGTATAGTACACATCTGAACCTATATAGAAAGAATCATGCTGCTCCATCAAGGCTTCCCAATTTCTTTCCCGGTCAGCCTGCAGTATTTTTCGCGCGATTAGCATACCCGCCGACTTTCCGCCAATGTATCCTGTTCCCAAAAGCCGGTTGCGGATGTCCAGTAAGTCCTGCAGACACAAATACCGCAGAGCCAAATTCAGCATTCGTTCTTCGCGGCCAATGATCATACGGCATAGCTGCTCCAGCATCTCCCGTTCTTCTCGTAAAGAAATCAAATCCCCGCTCCCGGCTCGCAGCACGATCTCCTGGGCTTTCATAAAAACACGATCCCAATAATCCAGCTTCCGCTCTACACTGCCCGGTCCCTGAAGATGAAAATCAGAGAACAGGCGAGAAGCTTCCATGCTGCTGGTGATAGGCAGGAAATCGTCCCCAACCCGGACATGAGGCAGAAACATCGTGGGGGAATAGCGATTCCACACTTTGAGAGGATGCATCAAGACCTGTTCTTCCCGGCGATAGACATCCAAAAGGAGCTGGGTGGTTTCTCGAATGCGAGCGATGGTATCATAGGAGTTGCGGCCACGCAGCAGTGAAAAATAGGCAATTGTATCCAACTCAAAGAGGTACGGGCAGGTAACCCGAAAGAAGTTGCCGATCATTAGGTCGGTAGCCCAGGTGGAAAGCAAGTCGGACAGGCAATCGAAAACATAGTAGACTCCCCGGCCTTCTTCTGTAGCGATGTGATGGACCTGAGCGGAAAAACTCTCAAAGCCCGCACTAGGATCCAGTTGATAAATCTTGATTCTCGGATCCTCAGGTACCAAAGGAGGGTGCTCGCCAAAGCGCACATAAACCAGGCGGCGATTTTCCCGGAGCGCATTTTCGGAGAAGGAACGGACAAAACAAGCATAATCCTCTACGGCATCAACCTGCCATACTACGTTATCCCCCAGGCGCAGAGAATCCAGAACTTTATCCAGGGCTTCCACACCGGTTGAACACTTGGCGAAGCTGCTCATACTTCAACTCCCCTTTCGAAAAAGGGCTTTTATCCGACCGTCATCCGTCCAGGGCTTCGTTAGGCCTCTGTCAGGAAACTGCCTGAATAAAATCATCGAATAAGTAGCGGGTATCCTCGGGACCCGGGGCGGCTTCGGGATGGAACTGCACTGAGCTCAGCTTGAGCTGAGGATGAATGAGTCCTTCCACTGTACCATCATTCATATTTATGAAAGAAACTCGGGCGCCGGAAGCTTCAAGACTGCTTTCCTGCACGGCATACCCGTGGTTTTGAGCGGTAATATAGATGCGCCCGCTGGATAGGTCTTTCACCGGTTGGTTGCCCCCCCGGTGCCCGAATTTTAACTTATAGGTATTGGCTCCCAACGCCAGGGCAAGCAGCTGGTGCCCCAGGCAAATACCCATAATGGGAAGACGTCCCACCAACGTGCCAATGGTATCGATAGCGTAAGGGCATTCGGTAGGGTCTCCAGGCCCATTAGAAAGCACTAATCCCTGAGGTTCAAATTCCATAATACGCTGGGCCGGAGTGTCGGCAGGAACCGTAATAACCTGGCAGCCCCGAGCTGTCAGCGAGTTAATAATGCTCTTCTTGGTTCCAAAATCCATAAGAACTACCTTTTTGTTTCCGGACCCAAAGTGCTTACTCTCTTTACTGGTTACTTGAAGGACATAGCCTGGCTGCGGTGGGATCAACGCCTTTCGCGCCGTGTCCATAAGGGCGGGCAGATCGTGCAGATCAGTGGTAAGAACTCCGCCCATCGTTCCATGGGTTCGAATTATGCGGGTAATGGCCCTGGTATCCACCCCTACCAGGCCCAGCATGTGGCTTTTTATCATATACTGCTCCAGGCTCATCTCCTGCTGATAATGCTGAGAGCCGTCTTCCGCACAAAGATCGCGAACCACGAAACCCCGCAGGCAAGGCCCGGCAGACTCCAAGGCTTCCATGCGTATCCCATAATTACCAATCAAAGGATAGGTCATGACTACAATTTGGCCAGCATAGGACGGGTCAGTAATTACCTGGTCATATCCTACCATACTGGTGTTAAATACTACCTCTCCGCTGGTACTGGATATATCACCAATCAAGCTGCCTGCGAACGTTGCTCCGTCTTCCAAAACCAGGTACCCATTCTTCATGCTCATTGGTTTCCCTCCTGTTATCGGGCCAAAAAAAAAACGTCTCCTAGCCTACGTTTTCCCGTACACCTGGAGGACGCCTTTGTCCTCAGTTTTTATTTCATTTTCGGTTCCAATATATTATAGCATCCGTTTTCCTGAATACAAGAGGAAAATATTTTATTATACTGTATACTTCTACGATTACAGCCAGGAAGACCAGAGAATCGCTTCATCTTAAATTATTGGGTGTGAATGTTCCAGTATTTCCTTAAAATACCATAATCTGAACATCCCTATTTGTCGGCAGGGAATTGAAATTATGCACAGGTCTTGCCGGAGTTCCTATCAAGCTAGTATTTTATATAATCTACTGAATTGCCGCACGCCTGGCATCGACCTGGTTCCCAGGCTTCAATAAAAACCCGGTAGGCATTGCGTCTGATTAAAACCTGGCCGCAGGATTGACAAGCTGTAATATTTTCTTCCCCAGGGAGATTGCCCAGATAAACAAAGTCCAAGTATTGCCTGGCAATTTCCCTGCTTCTTTCCAAGATGAACGGATCCGTAGAGGGTAGGGTAAAGCAATGGGCAGGATGGTAGCGAGACAAGTGCAGCGGTATTTTTTTATTCAGGGTACTCAACCAAGCAGCCAGTTCCCGCATCTCCTGTTCACTGTCATTCTCACCTGGTATAAGTAAGGTAGTTATTTCTACATGAGTGCTAGCGGCAGCAGTCTCCACATTTTGAAGCACCTGATGAAGCCCTCCTTTACACCGACGCCGATAAAATTCCTCCCTGAATGACTTTACGTCAATGTTCATAGCATCTATTAAAGGGAGGATGTCTCGCAGAGGTTTATTCTCAATAAAGCCGTTGGTAACCAAAACCACCTTTAAACCCATTTCTTTCAGGCTTGAGGCTACATCTCTGATATATTCATACCAAATGCTCGGTTCATTATAGGTAAACGCCAGTCCTACCGAATTATTCTGAACATTACGCAAGGTCAGTTCAGCCAGTTCCTCAACTGCTACTTGAGCGGTTGGCGGGTTTCCCTGCGCTATTTCATGATTCTGGCAGAAACCACACTTCAAATTGCAGCCCCAGGTTCCAGCCGAGAGGATCCGGCGTCCCGGGCAGAAATGATAAAGCGGTTTTTTCTCGATAGGATCCAGAGCGATGGACACTACTTCCCCATAATTTAAGGTATAGAGTTCTCCCCCTTGATTAATGCGAACCCGGCAGATGCCCGTCTGCCCGTCTCGCAACTTACAGCGATGCGGGCACAACAGACACCGCACCCGTCCCTCTTCCAGGGTTTCATAAAACAAGGCCTTTTGTGCCGGCATACCCATCACCTCCCGAGAGCATTATTCCTTGTCACTGGTTTCACACCATGAGATTTGGATCCCCAGCTCTCCCAGCGAGCGATTTTGTGAGAAGCCGAGCAAGGCCCGGCGAATACGCTCTGAGTCTAAAGCGGGTCGAGCCCGACGTGACGTCGGGCCGCCGGTGTACCTGCAGCGACCGAAGGAAGTCCCTTTAGGGAGAGGCAGGTTTCACCGGTTGGCCGCTTTAAAGAGCGTGTGAGCCCTTGCGCCTTGCCGGTGACGCGACCAAAGCTACCAAAGGGAGCGAAGGAAGTCCCCGTGGGAAACTTTGGAGCGAGTGGGAGGCTGAAAAGTGAATTAAAAAGATAGCGCTAAACAACTTACATACCACGTTAAACCGAGATATGCTCATGAGAATAATCTGGATTACCAATCTAGACTAGTGATATCTCTTGACCTCAAACCGCTCAATCTCATAATCCTCATTGGGCTTAATTCCCGCCTTTTGAAGTGCGATATTCAATTGCTCCTCAACCGTATCCACCCCTTCGAGATCAGGCAGCAAGACCCCCCGGCGGTTCCCGACTTTAACAATAACCCCGTAACGCTTGGGGTTCAGCTCTTCCCTTCTGCAGCTCTGAGGAGTTCCCAGAACATCCACCGAATACACCAGGCTGTCTAATTCGGAACTACTCAACGGCAGGAATCGGGGATCTCGCGTCCCGGCACTTACCGCATTGGCGGCGATTTCCTCGGCCAGATTGTCATAGGCGGGCAGTATCGTGCCGATGCAGCCTCGTAATTGTCCATTTTTCTTTAGAGAAACGAAAACCGCTCCCTCCTCCTGAACGAGTTGATTTAACTCGGGTGGCAGTGAAGGCATGTCTCCTTTTGTCACATAGTTTTCTAAGACCATTCGCGCCCATTTTACCTGGAGGCTTTCCTGCTCTTGGGCAGCCTGCCGGGCCTGGCGCTCTTGAGCCTGCAATTCCGCTAATAGGCTGTCTTTCCTTGCCCCAGGCTGAAATCCGGCTGTAAGATATCCGACACCGAAAGGTCCTTCATAGCTAAATATGGAAGCTTCAATTTCCAGCCCATCCAGGGCTCCCAGCATAATGACAATCGATCGGAATCCACATTCTCCCGCATTGGATCGTAATTTCTCTGGCATTTTCAAAATCGCCTGCACCTGTTTACCAGCCAGGTATTGATAGATGGTTTGATCAAAGACAGGCCCGTCCGGATGAAAGTCATACGGTCCATCATTCTTAAGGCGGTGGGACATGTCGCCAGATGCCAGCACTACCACGCGGCGGTTCAGACCGCGGGCAGCCTGCTGGATGAGCTGGCCAAATGAATACAATTCCAGCTCACTTATGAACCCGATGCTGATGGCCACCAGGGAAACATTCTCCAGGCCGGCCTCCTGTAGGTAATAGAATGGCACCAGGATGCCATGATCCAGATCAGTATTCAAATGGTGGCCTTTGGCGGTATCCGAATCAAGTAGAACCAGTCCTATATCCTGCGCTGCAGATGCCTCAGCGATTTTCTTCACCAATTCAAGATCATTCGGCGCACCGCCTTCCCAACGACTTCCGAATGACGCCATTCCACCCCGCAATTCCCGAGCGGTCAGGACGGAAAGACAATCAGCAAATACATTGCCGTGGGGGGTTAAAAATATAATCGTCTCAGGTTTGCTCTCCACCACAGCCTGGGCCATCTGGCGCATGCCCGACACGGTGGCAGAAACGTCGTTTATCCGCGCTCCCCCCACATCCGGAATAATCAAGGGGGGATGGGGAGCCAGTGCTGCATAGCTAATCATGTTTCTTCATCTCCAATCAAATGGAATCAGGAAGCAGACCTTGTCACTGAGACGGGGCAGGTGATTTGTCGCCCAACAGGGAAGACGCCATGCCGGCCAGAATAGCATAGGCCACCCGGTCCTGATATTGACTGTTGGCCAAAAGCCGTCCTTCCTCGGGATTGGATATAAAGCCTACCTCCACAAGCACTGCGGGCATTTGTACGTTCTTTAGAACATAGTAATTACCAGCTCCAGCACTACGCTTAGTATTCCCCAGTATCCTTTGTAATTCCTTCTGAATGCCAACAGCAACCGCTTTACTCTCTGGACTGCCAGGTTTATAAAAGGCCTGGGCTCCAGACCAGGAAGGACTGGGAACCGCATTGGTGTGAATACTAATAAAGAGATCGGCACCTGCCTCATTGGCTAATTTGACTCTTTTGCGCATATCTTCCTGCTTATGTTCCCGGATCGCTCCAGTAAACTCGTCTCCCGCCAGGTCGCTCTCATTTCCACGCAGCAAAACCACCAGTGCTCCTGATTGACTGAGCATATGCTCAAGTTTCTTAGCAATTTGCAGTGTGATTTCTTTCTCCACCAAATCCCCGCGGGAGGCTCCCGAATCCAGGCCCCCGTGTCCGGGATCGATGACAATCACCCGCCCGGACAGCCCGTAGGAGAAGACCATCTGTTCTTGCTCCTGGCGGCTGCCATTTAGCCATAGTAGAACTCCCAAAACAACTAAGCCCAATAAAATAATCACGGGCTGCCTCGGACTTTTATCTTTAGCTTCTTTCCACAAATCTTTCACCTGCCCCCGATATATTAGTTCTTATATATGCGAGGGCCATACTTTTTATAAGATTTTGAACAGGACCTGAAAGCTTTAATGAAATTTTATCGGCGTCAGGATCTGATGCAGGAATGTGCAGGCATGAAGTAAGGGATAAGCTCACAATTAAGGCTACAGAATCAGAGAGCAAGGCGCGAAAAGGCCTGCGACTGAGGCGTACATATAGACGTCGACCGAGCAGGCTTTTGAGCAACGCAGATATTCGGTTCTGTAAGCTGGCATAACCAGAGCGAATTACGGAAGCGAAGATCAAGGCACGAAAAAGCCTGCGACCGAGGCGTACATGTAGTACGTCGACCGAGCAGGCTTTTGAGCAACGCAGATATTCGTTTTTGTAATCGCTCTGGTTAGCGTTTGGAGTACTGGGGAGCTTTTCTGGCTTTATGCAGACCATATTTCTTGCGCTCTGTCATGCGTGGATCACGGGTCAGGAAGCCGCCTCTTCTCAAAACTGAGCGTATTTCCGGATTTGCCTGGGTCAAAGCCCGGGCAATACCTAACTGAACTGCTCCTGCCTGACCGGAGATGCCGCCGCCGTGAACCCGGCATAGAATATCAAAACGACCACTGTACTCGCTGATAACCAGAGGCTGCTGAACGACGAGACGGCTCACCTGGTTGGGAAAGTACTCTTCAAAGCTGCGATTGTTTATAATAATTCTACCTTCACCGGGCACCATACGGACCCTGGCAACGGCTTTTTTTCTTCTACCTGTACCTAAATACTCTGCTTTCACTACCATCTCGATCCTCCTTACCCTCTGAGCTCTCTAATTTCGGCTTTTTGCGCCTGATGGGGATGCTGGCTTCCCCGATATACTTTGAGTTTTTTATACATCTTGTCTCCCAACTTGTTGTGGGGAAGCATCCCTTTAACAGCTGCTTCAATAGCTTTTTCCGGCTTCTTGGCCAGGAGATCGCGGTAGCTAACTTCCTTTAGTCCTCCTGGGTAGCCGCTGTGGAAGCGGAACTTCTTCTGATTCAATTTATCTCCGGTCAGCACCACTTCTGCGGCGTTGATGATGACAACGAAGTCGCCGGTGTCCACATGAGGAGTGTAGATAGGTTTGTGTTTGCCTCGTAAGATGGAGGCCACTTCAGAACTCAACCGTCCCAGGGTCTGGCCCTTGGCGTCTATAATGTACCATTTGCGTTCAACTTCCGCAGGTTTTGCCACATACGTCTTCAAGTCGTTCCCTCCTGTAGCTTGATCAAGAATATTATTAAGTAGGTGTAATCCCTTATTTATGCCTGCCCACGGGGCGAGGTAGGCATATTTTTAGAGACTACCTTTTTATATTAGCCAAATATCACCCTCCTTGTCAAGGAAAGGTGAATGTTTTACCAGAAGTCGCCAAACTGGTTCGGTCATGATTTTTCGGGCTCACTCTGTATATCTGGGTAGAAAACCTTGACCAGGTATAGACCCTGGGCAGGAACAGTGGGACCCGCCGCCTTGCGGTCTTGGGATTCCAAAACTTCCTTAATCCATGAGGAGGGATGTTTGCCCCGCCCCACTTCCAGCAGAGTTCCCATAATAATCCGAACCATATTATACAGGAATCCTTGGCCTTCGATATCCAGCCTCATAAAAGGCCCTTTTTCCTCCAGGCGGCATTTAATGACTCGTCGCACAAATGTCTTTGCCGAGGAACCGCTGGCACAAAAAGCCCGGAAGTTATGGCAGCCTACCAATAGCCCGGCCCCTTCCTGCATAGCAGTCAAATCCAATGCCTCGCTGGTGCAAAGAGCATAATGGCGATAAAAGATGCTCCCCAAAGCGGAGCGATAGATCAAGTATACATAGCGTTTACTCCGAGCGTCATAGCGCGGGTTAAACCGGGAATGAGTGGCCTGGCTTTCCACGACTCTTATATCTTCAGGTATCAGTGTATTCAACGCCAATTTCCATCGGGCTGCAGGTATGGTTGAGGAGCTGTTGAAGGCTACCACCTGGCCCAGAGCGTGCACTCCGGCATCGGTTCGCCCTGCACAGACCAGGCTGATCCTCTCCCCTGTCAACTTGAAAATCGCCTCTTCCAATACTTCCTGAACCGTCAGGGCGTTTTTCTGCATCTGAAACCCATGATAAGAGCTCCCGTCGTATTCTAGGGTCAAACGAATCCTCGTCTCCACCTGGTCTCTCCTTAAAAGGACAATATGCAAATAATGATATCGTTACTTACACCGGCAAACCGCTTTTTCATCCCCGTACAAAAGATAAGGAGGATATACGCAGTGAATCCTCCATGCCTACCGTTTACGACCGGTAGTTGCTCTTTGTTCTTTTTCCTCATCCACCCAGGCGGTGCAAGTGGTTTTAAACTTATCAACCCAACGTGGCAGTGAAATCCGCGATGCAACTGGCTTATGCCTGATGAATGGGACTTCGCTGCCCGGGTCCGGGTTATTATTTTACCAGTTCAATAATTACCATCGATGCACCGTCGCCTCTACGGAAGCCGACTTTGGTCAATCGTGTGTAGCCCCCCTGACGGTCGCCATAACGCTCTGCCAGAGCAGTGAACAATTTATGGACTACCGCATCGGTGGTTAAATAGGACATGGCCTGTCTCCTGGCATGTAAATCACCCCGTTTGCCCAGGGTAATCATTCTTTCTGCCACTTTCCTGACTTCCTTGCCCCGGTCTTCGGTTGTGACTATTTTTTCAGTCTCAAGCAATGAGGTGGCTGCGTTTCTTAGCATTGCCCGTCTATGGTCGCTCCTGAGTCCTAATCTGCGGTAACTCAACGGAGGCCCTCCTTTCTAGTCCTCGGCTTTTTTAAAGGATAGTCCCAGTTCTTTCAATTTTCTTTCAATCTCTTCCAGTGATTTTTGTCCCAGGTTCCTGATCTTACTCATCTCTTCCCGGGTCTTCTCGATCAGGTCCCCGACGGTGTTAATATTAGCCCGTTTTAAACCATTGGAAGCCCGAACCGAAAGTTCCAGTTCTTCAATGGACATCTCCAGAACCTTATCTTTCTTTTCTTCTTCCTTTTCCACCAGGATTTCCACCTGGGCATAAGTATCATCGATCTCAGTAAAAAGCTTCAAATAATCAATTAATATTTTGGCCGAAAAGCTAATCGCCTCTTCCGGGCTTATGCTTCCATTGGTCCATATTTCCAGGGTAAGACTGTCATAGTCGGTGCGTTTGCCCACGCGGGCATTGTCTACCGAGAAGTTGACCCGATTGACCGGGGTAAATATCGAATCAATTGGAATTAAACCCACGATATCATCATTCTTTTGCGGCTGCTGGTCTGCGCTTACGTAGCCCCGGCCCCGCTCCACAGTCAACTCCATGTACAACTTGGCGCCCTCATCCAGAGTAGCAATATGCTGTTCCGGGTTTAATATGTCCACTTCGGCATCCTGGTCAATATCGGCGGCCTTCAATTCCCGGCTCCCGTTGTGTTCCAGGCGAATAATTTTACGTTCATTGCCGTCGTATTTTAGAACCAACTTCTTTATGTTCAGAATAATTTCCGTGGTGTCCTCTACGACATTGGGAATGGTGGAAAATTCGTGTAGAACCCCGTCAACTTTTATCGAAGTCACTGCCGCTCCTGGTAAGGATGACAGCAAGACCCGGCGCAGAGAATTGCCCAGGGTGGTCCCGTAACCTCTTTCAAGAGGCTCTATAACAAACTTCCCATAATTCGTCTCAGGCCTTTTATCCACGCACTCAATGCGGGGTTTTTCCATCTCTAGCATCCATCTACCCCCTCCTTTTTTTAGAGGTTATTTATCTAGAGTAGAGCTCTACTATCAGCTGTTCGTTGATCGTGGTATCAATCTGTTCGCGCAGCGGATAGGCCAATACCCTGCCCATCAAATTCTCGGCGTCCAACACCAGCCACTCCGGTGGTGTTTTATATGCCGCTTGATCCTTAATTTCCTGGAACTTATGTGAATCCAGGCTGCTGATTTTGACTTGGACTACATCCCCTACTCGAATGAGCATGGATGGGATGCTGGCCTTTTTGCCGTTAATTAGAAAATGCCCATGGGTGATAAGCTGCCTGGCCTCTTTGCGCGAGGTCGACAGGCCCAGGCGATAGGCTACATTATCCAGCCGTCTTTCCAATAAAACCAGAAGGTTTTGCCCGGTAATGCCCTGCTGCCTTTCAGCCTTCTTGAAGTAATTACGGAATTGTTTCTCCATCAGACCATAAATTCGTTTGGTCTTTTGCTTTTCACGCAGCTGAATGCCATATTCACTCGTTTTGGGTCGGCGTCCTTGACCGTGCGAGCCCGGTGGGAAAGGTCTTCTTTCCACAGCACATTTCTCTGAGTAACACCGGTCGCCTTTCAGGAACAGCTTTTCTCCTTCCCGGCGGCACTGGTGGCAGACTGAATCTATATATCTTCCCACTTATCCCACTACCTCCTTAAACTCTTCTTCTTTTGGGCGGTCTGCACCCGTTATGCGGAATGGGAGTAACATCCTTAATCATACTAACTTCCAAACCAGCCGCTTGTAAGGATCTGATCGCCGCTTCCCGGCCTGCACCAGGCCCTTTCACAAAGCATTCCACTTCTTTGAGCCCGTGCTCCATAGCAGACTTGGCTGCTGATTCGGCGGCCTGCTGGGCGGCAAAGGGCGTGCTCTTACGGGAGCCCTTGAATCCCGATGTGCCGGCGCTGGCCCAGGCAATCGCATTTCCCTGTTTATCGGTTATAGAGACAATAGTGTTATTAAATGTTGACTTAATATGAGCGATGCCATGTTCGATGTTCTTTTTCTCACGGCGTTTAATCCTTGTGGTTGCTCTCCGTGCCAATTACTTATCCCCTTTCCCACCTATTTTTTCTTGCCGCTGACCAACCGCTTTGGTCCTTTACGGGTGCGTGCATTGTTCTTGGTGTTCTGCCCCCGGACCGGCAGACCGCGGCGGTGCCTGATCCCCCGGTAACAACCCAGGTCCATCAGGCGCTTTATATCCATGCCTACCTGGCGGCGAAGGTCTCCCTCCACCGTGTAGCCTTTTTCTATAATATCCCTTAATCTGGCAACTTCTTCCTCGGTTAAATCTTTTACTCTTGTATCGGGATTTATACCTGCCGAGCTTAAGATTTTCTGGGCTGAAGGACGTCCGATGCCAAATATATAGGTAAGGGAAACCTCAACCCGCTTACCTCCCGGTAAATCAACTCCTGCTATTCTCGCCAAATTCAATCACCTCCTGCTCTATTAACCCTGCTTTTGTTTATGCTTGGGATTCTCGCAGATTACCATCACTTTGCCATGACGTTTGATAATTTTACATTTCTCACACATGGGCTTTACCGAAGGTTTCACTTTCACTCTACTTACCTCCTTATGCAATGGGGTCTATCACTTATTTAAACCGGTAGATAATTCTGCCTCTATTTAAATCATAAGGTGATAATTCCACCATAACCCGGTCCCCGGGCAGTATTCTGATAAAATTCATTCTCATCTTGCCAGAAATATGGGCGAGGACCTTATGACCGTTTTCCAGCTCAACTTTAAACATGGCATTGGGTAATGGTTCCAATACTATACCCTCGACCTCAATGACATCATCTTTAGCCATTTACCAGACCTCCTTCCCATCACATTCTCTGGCCTCATTTATCCTTTTCAGGCTGCCTTTGATAAGCTGATCATCCAGTGTCTGACCGTTCATCAGAACAGCCTTAATCTCTTCCACAATACGATTGGTGACCTTCAGGTGTTTGAGGTTCTTGATCTTGGGATTGTCGATCTTGCGACTTTCTCCATCGACCATAGCCACCAGGCGTTCATTCAACACTTTGAGGATTACATAAACCTTGCCTGTGTCTCGCCCGGATTGGGATAATACCACTCTGCCTATCAGGTCTTTATCGATACCCGGCCGCCCCCTTCACCTCAAGGTAAGTATTTCCGGCCCCTGCTCGGTGATCGCCACCGTGTGCTCAAAATGTGCCGAACAACCCTTATCAGCAGTAATTACAGTCCACCCATCAGGCTTGGTATACACCCGGTACGTGCCCATGTTAATCATGGGTTCAATCGCCAGGGTCATACCTTCTTTCAGGGTCGGGCCCCTGTCTGCTTTGCCGAAATTGGGCACCGGCGGTTCCTCATGCATTTGCCTGCCAATACCGTGTCCCACAAAATCCCTTACTACCGAAAATCCATGGCTCTCAGCATAGTTTTGTATCGCATTGGACACCTGACCCAGACGGTTGCCTGGAATCGCCTCTTTGATACCCAGCATCAAAGACTCCTCAGTCACCTTGATCAACTGAAGAATCTCCGGAGCTATTGAACCCACTGCTACAGTGATGGCTGAATCTCCAGCATAGCCGTTTAAAAGGACACCAAAGTCTATGCTGATAATATCGCCTTCTTGAAGTGTGCGAGATCCAGGAATACCATGCACGACCTCTTCGTTAATAGAAGCACAGATGACACCTGGGAAGGCTACTCCTCCCCGAGCATGGGGGTAGTTCTTGAATACCGGGATGGCTTTATGCTTCTTACATTGAGATTCCGCCAGGGCATTTAAGGCTGCCGTGGTCACTCCCGGTTTGGCCTCTTTTTCCAGCAAGCTCAACACCTGGGCCACCAGTTGGCCGGCTTTTCTCATTTTCTCTATTTCATCCCGTTTTTTCAAAATGATCATTTCAGGTTCTCCAGAATTCCTTGAACATCTGCGAAGACTACGCTGCTCTCACGATCTCCATCAATATTATGCAAGAGTCCCCGGCTCCGGTAGTAATCTAAAAGTGGGTCAGTCTGCTCTGAATACACCTGAAGACGGTTAAGCACCGTGTCTCCCTGGTCATCGCTGCGCTGAAACAGCTCACCACCACATTTATCACAAACACCCGGTTGGGCCGGTGGGTTGCTCTGCAGATTGTAAACCACTTTGCATTCCCGGCAGCTTACCCGGTTCGTGATGCGGGATATAAGGATCTCATTCGGTACATAAATATTTATCACCGCATCGATCCCTTTCTCCAACCCGACCAGCACTTCTTGCAACGCATCAGCCTGAACAATGGTGCGGGGAAAGCCATCCAGGAGAAATCCCGGTTGGCAATCAGCCTGGGCCAGTCGCTCCGCGACGATCCCGATGGTGACTTCATCGGGCACCAGTTTACCCTGGTCCATATACTTCTTGGCTTCCATTCCCAGAGGGGTTTTGTTACCTACCGCCTCTCGAAAGATGTCCCCGGTCGATATGTGGGGGATGGGATATTGGGCCTTGATAAACTCAGCCTGGGTGCCTTTCCCGGCGCCCGGTGGCCCCATCAGAATCATGTTCATACTGTTCATCTCCTGTTATTTAACAAACCCCTCATAATTTCTCAATAAGAGGTGGGACTCAATCTGTTTCATGGTATCTAGGGCCACGCCGACTACAATTAACAGGGATGTACCGCCAAATTGAAGGCTGGTTATACCTGTAAAGCCTATAATAATGTTGGGCAGCACGGCGATCAGGGCCAGGAAAATACCGCCGGAAAGGGTCAAGCGGGAAAGCACCCTGTCGATATATTCCGCTGTCGGGCGTCCCGGCCGAATCCCGGGAACAAATCCCCCGTACTTTTTAATATTGTCCGCCACATCTACCGGGTTGAAAATAATCGCCACATAAAAATAGGTAAAGAAAACTATCAACAAGGCATAGACAGCGTTATACACCACGCTGTCAGATCTAAACCAGTGTTGTACAAAAACGTTAAAGTTTGATGTTTGACTCATCCATGATCCTATAGTGGCAGGTATCATCATCAGGGATATGGCGAAGATAATCGGTATCACACCCCCAGCATTGACCTTCAAAGGCAAAAATGTACTCTGCCCACCATAAACCTTACGCCCCACCACCCGCTTGGCATACTGAACCGGGAGGCGGCGCTGTCCTTCATTAACTGCAATGATGCCAGCAATAATCGCCAGAGCCAGCACGATGAAAAGAAGCACATTAAATGCGCCGATAATTCCTCCGGCTAATTCCTGCCCAACACCAACTACCTGGGATGGCATTCTGGAAACGATCCCAGCGAAGATAATAAGGGATATGCCATTTCCAATTCCTTTTTCAGTTATCGCTTCACCGATCCACATCAAGAAAGCAGTCCCTGCAGTCAAGGTGATGGTAATGAGCAAATATGTCCCAATATTGGGGTTGGGCACCGCACCACTGCGTCCCAATGCAACAGACATACCAACTGCCTGGATGAATGCCAAAACCACAGTTGCATAACGAATATACTGAGCGATAATCTTTCTGCCTTCTTCTCCCTCCTTGGAAAGCTTCTCCAATTTGGGAATGACCACCTGCAAAAGCTGCATGATGATCGAGGCATTGATGTAGGGTGTGATGCTCATGGCGAAAATACTGAATTTCTTAAAAGCCCCACCCGATACAATATCAAAAAAACCAAAAAGCTGTCCGCCTAGTAACTGTTGAATTTTCGCATGATCCATAAACGGCACAGGCACAAAGGCGCCCAAGCGAAAGATCAGCAACATAAAGACGGTAAATAGTACTTTAAATCGTAGATCGCCTACCTTGAAGGCCTGCTGAAACGATTTTAACATCAGATCACCTCAACCCTGCCACCTCTGGCGGTAATTTTCTCCTCCGCCTGCCGGCTGATCTTGTGCGTCTTTACAATAAGCTTCTTTTCCAAGTCACCGTCACCCAAAATTTTGATCCCGTTCCGGAACTTTCCAACAAGACCTGCCTCCTGCATAAGTTCGGGTGTAACCTCTGTATCATCCAGAAAGACATTCAAATCCTTGACATTGATGATGGCATATTCCTTTTTAAATATGTTGGTGAAACCGCGTTTGGGAATCCGCCGTTGTAACGGCATCTGTCCGCCTTCAAAACCGGGTCTGACTCCTCCTCCGGCCCGGGAGTTCTGCCCTTTGTGTCCCCGGCAGGAAGTCTTGCCATGCCCAGAACCGGTCCCGCGGCCAACCCGCTTTACACGTTGGTTGGCTCCTTGTGGAGATTTAAGCTCCTCGAGTTTCACGTTAAAACCTCCCTATTCCTAATCTAATTCTTCAACAGTCAACAGGTGGCTTACCTTGTTGATCTGCCCGCGGAGTTCCGGGCTATCGTCCTTGGTTACCGTCTGGTTTAACTTCTTCAAACCCAGGCTCTTAATCGTTGCTCGCTGGGTTTGGGGATAACCGATAAAACTCTTACTCCAGGTTATTTTTATTTGTTTGGCCACGTACACTGCCTCCCTAGATAATCTCATCAATGGTTTTGCCCCGCAGGCGGGCTACATCTTCAGCCCTTTTCAGGCTTTTCAACCCTTCCATCGTGGCATGCACCATATTAATCGCGTTGGAGGATCCCAGCGATTTGGTTAAAATATCCTTAATCCCTGCCGCCTCCAAAACCGCACGCACCGGACCCCCGGCAATTACGCCAGTACCGGCTGAGGCGGGCTTGAGCAGAACCTGCCCAGCTCCGAAACGACCCAGAATGGGATGGGGAATGGTCCTATCATCGATGAGAGGGATTTCAACCATGGTCTTCTTGGCACTCTCAATAGCTTTTCGAATAGCTTCAGGCACTTCGGTAGCCTTGCCTTTGCCTACGCCGACTTTGCCTTTACCGTCGCCTACTACTACCAGAGCGCTAAAACTGAATCTACGTCCGCCTTTAACCACTTTGGCTACCCGGCGAATATTTACGACTTTTTCAATAAATTCCGGGTTGGCCTGTTCCCTGTCTATCATCATTTCCCTCCTAACCATATAAAATCAGTTCTAAAACTCCAGTCCATTTTCCCGGGCTGCTTCAGCCAGGGCTGCAATACATCCATGATATTTGTAACCGCTGCGATCAAAAACAACGCTGGCAATGCCTTGTTCCTTAGCCTTTTGAGCAATCAAAGCACCAACCTGTTTGGCAGCTTCGGAATTGGTCTTGGAGGCCAGGTCTTGTAAAGCCTTTTCCATGGTGGAAGCTGCGACCAGGGTGCGTCCGTTCTCATCATCAATGATCTGTACAGAAATATGCTTCAGGCTCTTATAAACGCAAAGCCTGGGCCTTTCGACGGTCCCGGATATTTTCCTGCGAACCCGTGCCTGTTTGCCCTTGCGCAATAAATTCTTACTGGGCTTCTTAATCAAGTCGTTTCACTTCCCTTCCTGGCCTACTTCCCACCGGCTTTACCAGCCTTACGGCGAATGACCTCGTTTTCATACTTAATACCTTTGCCTTTATATGGCTCAGGTTTCCTGATGGCACGTATATGTGCGGCAGTGTTTCCCACCAGTTGTTTATCGATACCCTTTATGGTAATTCGCGTGGGAACCGGCACCTCAAATTCAATTCCTGCCGGAGGGTCGATTTCAACGGGATGAGAGAATCCGATGGCGATAACCAGTTTGCTTCCCTGCATCTGAGCCCGGTAACCCACCCCTACCATTTCCAATTTCTTCTCAAAACCATTGGTTACACCTTCGACCATGTTGGCCAATAAAGCCCGGCTCAAGCCGTGTAGTGCCCGGTGCTGTTTGCTGTCACTGGCTCTCTTAACCAGCAACTGGTCTTCTTCCTGTTCAATGCTCACAGCTGGAGAAAGCGCCTGGGAAAGTGCTCCTTTGGGCCCTTTTACTGTGACCACATCTTCTATCTGCTCAATTTGAACTCCCTTGGGCAGATTGATCGGTTTTTTGCCTATTCTAGACACTTTTCAGCCCTCCTCCAGTTACCAGATATAGCAGACGACTTCTCCGCCCAGTTTAGCGTTGCGAGCCTTCTTATCTGTCATAAGTCCTTTTGAAGTTGATATCACCGCAGTACCCAGTCCGCCCAAAACCTTGGGAATGTCGTCCTTTTTGACATAAACCCGCAGCCCTGGCTTACTGATACGCTTCAGACCGGTGATGACCTTTTGTTTGTTGGGCCCGTACTTTAAATAGAGCCTTATGGTACCCTGTTTCCCGTCTTCGATATATTCATAATCCTTGATGTACCCTTCTTCTCGCAGAATACCGGCTATGGATATCTTTATTCTGGAGCTGGGCACTTCAACGGTCTCATGCATAACCATATTACCGTTTCTGATTCTGGTCAAAAAGTCGGCAATGGGATCAGTCATGGCCATAAACAATACCTCCTTTTCGGTGGAGCCTACCAGCTGGCCTTGGTGACTCCGGGCAGTTCCCCTTTGTGGGCCAGTTCTCTAAAACATATACGGCACATGCCAAATTTGCGCATATAAGCTCTGGGTCGTCCACAGATCTTACAGCGATTGTATCCACGCACCTCAAACTTCTGGGTGCCTTGCTGCTTGGCTATCATCGCCTTTTTTGCCATTCCGCTTACCTCCTATTATCTAAAAGGCATCCCCATGCCTCTTAACAACTCGCGGGCTTCCTCGTCGGTTTTAGCTGTAGTGACAATAATCACTTCCAACCCTCTGATCTTATCAATCTTGTCATACTCGATTTCGGGAAATATGGTCTGCTCTTTTATGCCCAGGGAGTAGTTGCCGCGGCCGTCAAAAGCCTGGGGAGAAACCCCGCGGAAGTCGCGTACCCGGGGCAGGGCAAGATTGATCAGCTTATCCAGGAAGTCATACATCCTTTCCCCGCGCAGCGTTACTTTGCAGCCAATGGGCATATTCTCACGCAGCTTAAAGCCAGCTATAGACTTCTTGGCTTTGGTGATAACCGGTTTTTGCCCTGCAATAACCCGCAGGTCACTGACTGCTCCATCCAACGCTTTGGGGTTCTGGATAGCTTCGCCAACGCCTATGTTCATAACTACCCGGTCGATCTTGGGCACTTGCATTACGTTCTTATATTGAAATTTTTCCATCAGACTGGGTACGATTCCCTGTTTATACTTTTCATAAAGTCGCGCCATCAAACGTCTGCCTCCTTTCCTGGATTATTTTATTCCAGTATTTCCCCACATTTCTTGCAAATACGGACCTTTTCATTACTGTCCAGGACCCGTTGGCCGATGCGGGTTGGTTTGCCGCAATGGCTGCAAATCAGCAGGACATTTGAAGCGTTTAACGGGGCTTCGATTTTCTGAATTCCCCCCTGAGGGATAGCCCGATTGGGTTTTTGATGCTTCTTAACCTTATTGACACCCTCTACTACGATGCGATTATCCTTGGGAACGACTCGGAGAATCTTCCCCTTTTTTCCCGCATCCTTACCGGTGAGAACCAGTACGGTATCGCCTTTCTTTATGCTCATTCCTCCACCTCCAATGCCTAAAGGACTTCGGGGGCTAGGGATACGATCTTCATAAAGTTTTTATCCCTCAGTTCCCTTGCCACAGGTCCAAATATTCGAGTCCCTCTCGGGTTGTTGTTATCGTCTATAATAACAGCGGCGTTCTCTGAAAAGGCTATATAGGATCCATCGGGCCGCCTAATCTCTTTCCTGGTCCTTACCACTACCGCCTTTACCACATCGCCCTTCTTGACAACCCCGCCGGGGGCTGCTTCTTTCACGCTGGCCACGATAATGTCCCCAACGGTAGCATAGCGGCGGGTAGAACCGCCTAATACTTTTATGCACAGCACCCGTTTCGCTCCAGTATTGTCACCTACCTGGAGCATGGTCTCCTGTTGAATCACTGTGTAACCTCCTTCAATAACGTGCCTTATTCCAGAGTTTGGGCCTTCTGCATAATCTCAATCAGTCTCCAGCGTTTGTCTTTGCTTAAAGGCCTGGTCTCCATAATTCTCACAACATCACCGATCTGCGCTTCATTGTTCTCGTCATGGGCCTTGTACTTCTTACTGGTCCGAACAGTCTTCTTATATAGGGGATGTTGTTTTACTGTTTCCACACTGACGGTAATAGTCTTTTCCATTTTGTTGCTGGTAACGGTTCCAATCCGCACCTTTCTGTTTCCACGAATGTCAGCCACTCTTAGACCTCCTTCTAGCCCTCGTTTTCTCGCGCCAATTCTCTTTGCCTGAGTAAGGTCTTGCACCTGGCTATGTTTTTCCGTACGTCACGAATGCGCATCGGGTTGTCCAGTTGGCCAGTTGCAAGCTGAAATCTGAGGTTAAAGAGCTCTTCCTTAAATGTGGAAACCTGCTTCTCCAGTTCCTCATCCGTAAAATCTCCCAACTTGTTAGCTTTCACTAGCCTCACCACCCATTTCTTCTCGTTTTACAAATTTGCATTTTATCGGCAGCTTATGTGAAGCCAGGCGCATGGCTTCTTTTGCTACCTCTTCACTGACTCCGGAAAGTTCAAACATCACTCGTCCCGGTTTTACAACAGCTACCCAGTGCTCCGGGGATCCTTTTCCTTTTCCCATCCGGGTCTCGGCCGGTTTCACCGTGAGAGGCCGGTCAGGAAAGATCTTGATCCAAAGCTTTCCGCCCCTTTTCACATACCGATTTATGGCAATACGTGCTGCTTCGATCTGGCGGTTTGTGATCCATCCTGTTTCCAGAGCCTGTAGTCCGAAATCCCCGTAGGTGATGGTATTGCCCTTATTGGCTTTCCCTTTGAGGCCTGGCCGGTGTTGTTTCCGGAACTTAACTCTTTTCGGGTTAAGCATTAGCTATCTGCCTCCTCCGTTGCTTTCTGTTTGGGCCGCTGTTTTGCTGCCGGTAGGATTTCACCTCGGTTAATCCAAACCTTAATACCAATTTTCCCGTAGGTGGTGTTCGCCTCAGCAAATCCGTAATCAATATCAGCCCGCAGAGTGTGCAAAGGCACCTTTCCTTCCGCATACCATTCAGAGCGAGCAATTTCTGCTCCTCCCAGACGTCCGGATATGGCTACTTTGATTCCAATTGCGCCGATGCGCATCGTTCTACCCACCGACTGTTTCATGGCTCTGCGGAAGGAAACCCGCTTCTCCAACTGTTGCGCCATGTTTTCCGCCACAATCTGGGCGTCCAATTCCGGCTTCTTGATCTCTTGAATGTTAATATTAATGTTCTTACCGGTCATGGTAGTCAACACAACTTTTAAATTTTCCACTTCGGTGCCACCGCGGCCGATGATAATACCGGGTTTGGCGGTATGAATGGTAATCCGCATACGGTTGCCAGTCCTCTGAATTTCCACTTTGGATATACCGGCGGCATAGAAGCGGGTTTTTATATAGCTGCGAACTTTGTAATCCTCATGGAGCAGATCGGTATATTCCCGGTCAGCATACCAGTTGGAATCCCAGTCCCTGATAATTCCGATTCTGAATCCCTTAGGATGTACCTTTTGACCCACTATTCTACCTCCTTTTCCTTCAGTACAACGGTGATGTGACTGGTTCTATGACGCCGTACATCAGCTCTTCCGTATGCTCTAGGCTGCATGCGCTTGATGGTCGGTCCTTCATTTATATAGATCTCGGCTACAAATAGAGCATCTGAATCCATGTCAAAATTGTGCTCAGCATTGGCTACGGCTGATTTAAGCACCTTGTTAATCAAAGGAGCAGCTTTTTTATTAATGTAGCGGAGTATGCCGATAGCTTCTTTGACATCTTTTCCCCGTAACAGGTTCGCTACCTGACGCGCCTTAAAAGGAGACACCCGCAGGTAACGGGCTATTGCTCTGGATTCCATCTCATTGGTCCCCCCTTCTAGCGTGATCTGCTGGATTTTTCAGATTTCCCGGCATGACCCCGGTAAGTCCGGGTCGGTGCGAATTCGCCCAATTTTAAACCTACCATGTCTTCGGTGATATAGACCGGAATATGCTTTCTTCCGTCATGGACGGCCATAGTGTGGCCTACCATTTGAGGAAATATAGTAGAACGGCGAGACCAGGTTTTAATAACCCTCTTTTGGCCCGTCTGGTTCATATCCTCAATTCTCTTGAGCAGTTTTTCTTCACAATAAGGTCCCTTCTTTAACGACCTGGCCATTTAAAGACCTCCTTTACTTGCGTTTCCTGACGATCATCCGGTCAGAAGGTTTCTTCTTACGGGTCTTTCCACCGATGGCAATCTTGCCCCAGGGGGAAACCGGGTATTTACGTCCTATGGGAGCTCGGCCTTCGCCACCACCATGGGGGTGGTCCACCGGGTTCATTACTGATCCGCGAACAGTGGGTCTGATGCCCATCCATCGAGATCTACCGGCTTTGCCCAGGTTCTGCTTCTCGTAATCCAGATTCCCAATTTGGCCAAGGGTGGCCCGGCAGTTTATATGGACCAGGCGTACTTCCCCGGAAGGAAGCCGTACATGGGCATAGGCACCTTCCTTGGCCATCAACTGGGCCACCGTACCGGCGGAGCGGACCATCTGGCCGCCTTTTCCAGGCCTGAGTTCAACATTGTGAATCAATGAACCTACCGGGATATCCTTTAAACACAAGGTATTTCCTACCTTGATGTCTGATTCTGGCCCAGATACCACCAGATCCCCTACCTTCAAATTATGGGGAGCCAGGATATATGCCTTATGACCATCCAGATAATGGAGCAGGGCAATATTGGCCGAGCGGTTGGGATCATATTCGATGGCCGCTACCCGGGCCGGTATATTGTCTTTTGTGCGTTTAAAATCAATTACCCGGTATAAACGCTTGTGCCCGCCGCCATGATGCCGGACCGTTAAACGTCCAACCGCATTGCGTCCACCCTTCCTCTTCAGGGGGGTGGTCAGATTCTTTTCTGGCTCCTTCTTAGTTATTTCATCGAAGGTGAGCACGGTCATATGTCTTCTGCTAGCTGTTGTAGGCTTATATTTTTTGATGCCCATTCCTTGATACCCTCCTTAAGCGACAGTCTGGCTCCGGCCTACATACCTTCAAAAAGCTTAATCTTCTGGCCGGCTTTTAATGTAATGATGGCTTTCTTGCGATCAGGCCTCTTGCCTTCATATTTACCCATTTTTTTGGGTTTGCCCTTGACATTCATGGTGCTAACTTTTTCAACCCGAACACTGAATATATTTTCAATGGCGTTTTTGATTTCGGTCTTATTACTACCCTTATCAACGATAAAGGTATACTTGTTTTCTGCTAACAAATTCATGGATTTCTCAGTCACGATGGGCTTCATAATAATGTCTCTATAGTCCTTCATTTATGCGTATACCTCCTCTATCCGAGCAACTGCCTCTTTGGTAATCAGCAGCGTGTCGTAATGAAGCAGGTCATACACGTTTACGAAATCGACCCGTAAGGATTTCACTCCAGACAGGTTGCGCGCTGACTTGACTACGTTTATATCTCCGTCTGCGGTAACAATCAAGGCCTTCCTACCGACCTTTAAACTTTCCAGAGCCTGAACCATTAACTTGGTTTTGGGTCCTTCGAAAGTAAGTTCATCCACGACGATGATGTTGTCGTCCTTAACCTTGCTGGAAAGGGCTGACTTCATAGCCAGGCGCCGAACTTTCCGGGGCAGACGATAGGAATAATCGCGAGGTTGGGGGCCAAAGATAATTCCCCCGCCCCGCCATAAGGGGCTCCTGGTGCTGCCAGCTCGAGCCCGACCGGTTCCTTTTTGGCGAAAGGGTTTTTTCCCTCCGCCGCTAACCTGGGCGCGGGTCTTGGTTGAGGCGGTTCCGACCCGTTTGTTGGCCATTTGCATCTTTACAAAGTCATATAACACAGCTTCATTGGGCTCTATGCCAAAGATGCTGTCGTTGAGTTCCAATTCTCCGATCTGGACTCCGCTCATGTTGTATAACGGAACTTTAGGCATCATTACTTACCTCCTTTGTGCAGCGTTAGGACTTTACCGAATTCTTTATTATTACCAGCCCCTTTTTGGGACCGGGGATGGAACCTCTAATCAAAATCAGGTTTCTGTCCGAATAGACTTTTACTACCTGCAAGCCCTGGACTGTAACCCGTTCTCCTCCAAGTCTCCCTGGCATCTTGCGGCCCTTAAAAACCCGGGCCGGGCCCTTGGCTCCCAAAGAACCGGGACGGCGATGGTATTTGGAACCGTGCCCCATGGATCCCCGGGAAAAATTATGTCTCTTGACTGCACCAGCGAAGCCTTTTCCCTTGGAGGTACCGACAACATCGACCAGATCGCCTGCGGCAAATCCGTCAACCTTTATATCCTGGCCTATTTCATATTCGTCCACATTTTCCATACGGAATTCTCTGATGTAGCGCAAGGGCTTGACATTAGCCTTTTTAAAATGCCCCTTGAGGGGTTTGTTGGCCAGTTTCTCCTTCAGGTTGTAAAAGCCTACCTGGATAGCGTTATATCCGTCAGTATCCAGTTTTTTCTTTTGTAGAACGGTGCAAGGGCCGGCTTCCACTATGCTGACCGGCACCGCTTTCCCCACTTCATCAAAAATCTGGGTCATGCCTACTTTAATGCCGATTATGGCTTTCTTGATATCTGCTGACACCCTTTATTCCTCCTCTTTCTCTTGGTGAGCGGTTGGAAGCGGAAATCCAACTTCACCTCTTTCGTTTGCTGCCTTGAAACCTTTTTCCCACTGGTTCCTCAGCTCTGGGCCCGGCCTATAGCTTGATTTCTATATCAACTCCAGATGGCAGGTCCAGGTGCATCAGCGCGTCTATGGTTTTTGGATTGGGATCCAATATGTCGATAAGACGCTTGTGTGTCCTCATCTCAAACTGTTCGCGGGAATCCTTGTTGACATGAGGAGACCTCAAAATAGTATAAATGCTCTTCTGTGTGGGCAGGGGAATGGGACCGGAAACACTGGATCCATTCTTACGTGCAGTGTCCACAATTTTCTGCGATGACTGGTCCAGTAGCTTATGGTCGAACGCTTTGAGTCTGATTCTTACCTTTTGCTGGCCACTCACTATGACTAAAACCTCCTTAGACTGGGTACATTTTATACACGGCACCGGGTGTGTAGTGGTGAAGGACCCGAACCTTCAAGCCCCTCACCTGGCCCCGGATATTTCGCTATTTATTCGGTGAAGCTGGTAACAACGCCGGAACCAACAGTCCTGCCGCCTTCTCTAATAGCAAAGCGCAGTCCTAGTTCTATGGCGATGGGGGTAATCAGTTCACATGCCATTTGGATGTTGTCCCCCGGCATTACCATCTCT
>DATMYR010000063.1:0-22656 GCA_035560815.1 Syntrophomonadaceae bacterium
CAGTTGTGGTTTCTCCGTTTAAGATTCTTTGAACCACAAGTTCTTTGAATTCACGATCATACTTTGCCTGTGCCATTTGAATACCTCCCGTTTTTTATTTTAGGGGTATTCTCTGTGTCTATCAAACACGGGCAAGGTCAGTATTATGGGGTCCTATCCCTACATTAAACGGACCGCCCCCATAATTACCCACCGGGTAGTTTAAGTCAAAAAGCCACTAATCCATTGAGGTATAGTGGCTTTTTTGTTTGTACGGGGGGAGTTTCCACCAAGTCCATATAGGGGTGGGACCTAAGATAAAGAGTCTGGCATAAAGGACCAATAAGGACTTTCTTCATCAAAACACCACAATTTACCGCAAAGATTGACAAAATAGCGCACAATTGTCGATTACAGTATAATTGATGGAGGACGTAATAATGATGAAATACTAGCCAGAATAGCAATTTGTTGGCTGGGAGGTATCTGTTTGAAGGATAAAGATAAGAGAAAAGCCCATCTCAAGGGAGAGTTGGCTGGGTTGCACAAGGAAATTATTAAGCGGCAGCATGCCGAAGAAAAATTGCTAGCAGAACGGCAGCGACTCTTTTCTGTTTTAGATGGGCTACCCGCTCAAGTATATCTTATTGCCCCAGATCACTCTTTTCGCTTTTCGAATCGTTTTTTCCAGGAACGCTTTGGAAAGCCTGGAGACGATCCCTGCTATAAGGTCTTTCATAATCGAACAGAGCCCTGTGAACAGTGTTCTACCTTTACGGCAGGTAAAATCGAAATTCAACAAGGGGAATGGACATACCCTGATGGCTACACCTATGAGGTTTATGATTATCCTTTCATCGATGTCGACGGTACAGAGCTGCTTCTTAGCTTCGGTCTTGACGTTACAGAGTGCAAAAAGGTGGAACTGGAATTAAGCCGATCAGAAGAGAAGTTTTCCAAAGCTTTTCGCAGTAACCCTGATTGGATGACAATCAGTAATTTGAGAGAAGGACGTTATATAGAAATAAATGATGCCGCTTTATCAGCTATTGGTTATCAGCGGGATGAGGTCATTGGCCATACTGTACAGGAATTGGGAATCTGGGCTTTCCCAGAAGAACGAGACCTTTTGTTAGAACAAATTCAGGAACATGGAAATGTTCGCAATCTTGAAACAACATTTAGAATGAAAGCTGGAGAAATTCGGAATTTTCTTATATCAGCCGAGATCATCGATATAGGCGGGGAACCATACCTTCTTGGAGTGTCAAAAGATATTACTAGGCAGCGCATAATTGAAGAAAGACTGCGTGAGAGTGAGGCAGAGCTGCGTACTATTTTTGAGAATGCGAATGGAATCATCTACACATTGTCAACGGAAGGAAAATTCATTTTCGTTTCTCGGGGATGGACGGAAAATCTGGGGCATGATGTTAGAGAGGTAAAGGACCAGTTCTTTGGATCTTTTATCCATACAGATGATATCCCCATATGTAAAGACTTCCTGGAAAGGGTGATAGCCACCGGCGAACCGTTAAAAGGAGTGGAATACCGGGTAAAACACCTGGATGGAACCTGGCGCTGGCATACTTCCAGTGGCGCGCCGGTTAAAGACGAGGCTGGCAGCTCATTATATTATGTCGGACTGGCTGTAGATATAACCGAGCGCAAGAAAGCGGAAGAAGAGATAAAATATTTAAGCTTTCATGACAAACTAACCGGCCTATATAATCGAGCCTATTTTGAAGAGGCATTAAAACGCATTGATACACCTAGGCAGTTGCCGATAAGCTTAATTATGGGAGATGTAAACGGCCTGAAATTGATCAATGATGTCCTGGGACACCAGGAAGGGGATACGGTTCTAAAGACTGTCGCGGAAATATTAAGAAAATCATGTCGACAGGAAGATATCGTTGCCCGTTGGGGGGGAGATGAATTTATAATCCTTTTGCCGGGGTGTGACCTTGATATTGCTTCAAGAATATCTGATCGAATAAAGAATGCCTGTAAGCATATTAATGACTTACCGATTGAGACAAGTCTATCCGTGGGTCTGGCAAGTAAAAATAATATTACTCATGATATTAAAGTAATCATCAAAGAAGCCGAAGATAAGATGTATCGTAATAAGCTGTTGGAGACAAGAAGTACCCGCAGTTCTTTTCTAACTTCCCTTGAAAAGACCCTATGGACAAGAAGCCATGAAACACAAGCACATTGCCAGCGCATGCAAGAAATGGCCCAAAACATCGCTCAGGCTATCGATCTTCATGATAGCGAATTAGATAATGTAAAACTCCTTGCTGTTCTGCATGATATAGGCAAGATTGCTATACCCAACACCATTTTGGATAAGCCAGAGAAACTATCTTTGGCAGAATGGGAATCTATTAAGAAGCATCCCGAGATCGGTTACCGAATTGCTCTTAGTTCGCCGGAAATGGCTCCCATAGCTGAAGCCATCTTGCACCACCACGAACGCTGGGATGGTACAGGATACCCCCTGGGACTAAAAGGCGAAGAGATACCTCTTATTTGCCGTATTATAGCCATCGTTGATACGTATGACGTTATGCTAAATGGGAGGCCCTATCAAAAAGCCGTGAGTAGGGCAGAAGCATGGATGGAAATAAAGAGATGCGCAGGAAGCCAGTTTGATCCCGATCTGGTTAGAAAAGCGATCGAGTTATTTGCTGAAGAATAAGACGGAAGTAATTCGTATTAAAATTTACGTGTCTTGATAACAAAAAATACTTATTCGTCAATGTGAAAATGTTGCTCAATTGTGTATTATGAGAGGCTCGGCTTGATCAAGGAGGTGTTCCTGTGAAGGATGAGAATAAGACAAAAGAGCAGCTTATAAACGAGCTGGTTAAATTGCGACAGAGAAATATAGAACTGGAGGCTGTCCAAAAAAAACGACCTATCAGTTCTAAAATTCCTCAGCAGATATCGAATGGTTCTGTTTCGGTAGGGACTGCTCATGACCAACCGGTGGATAAACCGAAAAACTATCATATCTCTGATCTCGTAGACATTCCTGTTCTTCAACAATTGTTTGATTCATTTTATAAACTTACAGGGATAATGCATGCTTTTCTTGATGTTGATACAAATATTCTGAGCAGTACAGGATGGCATGATATATGCAATAATTTTCATCGTATCTGCCCGCAGACACAATGCAGGTGCAAGCGAAGCGACAGCTATATTGCTGACCATCTCTGCGATGGACCATATATTGGTTATCAGTGTTTAAACGGACTCATGGATTATGCCACACCCATAATCGTGGAAGGCCAGCATCTCGCCACTATTTTTATGGGACAGTTGCTGCACGAACCACCCGATGAGGAATTTTTTCGCCGGCAGGCACAAGAGTTTGGGTTTGATGAAGAGGCTTATATTGAGGCCCTTCACAAGGTTAACATTGTACCGGAACAACAAATTCAACCGATTATGGAATTCTACTCAAAACTGGGACAAGTGCTTGCTTCTATGGGGTTGGAGCGATTACGCCAGATAGAGACAGCCGAAGAAAAGTTTTTAAAAGCGTTTCAATGTTTTCCTGATTCGGTTACCATTACGAATTTCGATACTGGATATTATGTTGATGTGAACGATGCCTGGGTCGAAACCACCGGATATGAAAAACATGAAGCCATAGGGCGTTCTGCCATTGAATTAGGTGTTTATTTTGGCATGGAAGAGCGAATTCCCATATTAAAAGAAGTCCAGACAAAAGGGTATGTTAGGAATTTAGAAACCTCGTTTCGAATGAAATCAGGAGAGGCTAGGATTTTCCTGTCTTCGTTCGAAATAATTTCTATTGACGATAGCTCGCATCTCCTCGGTGTACATAAGGATATTACTGAGCGTAAATGGATGGAGAAAACCCTTAAGGAGTCCGAGGAGAAGTTCTCCAGAGCTTTCCGCAGTACTCCTGATTGTCTTGCTATTACAACTGGCAGAGAAGGGCGTTATGTTGAAGTAAATGATTCTTTTTTACAAGCAACCGGTTATGAACGACAGGAGGTAATAGGATTTACTCCTATAGACTTAGACATTTGGGTGGTTCCGGCAGAACGAGACCTTTTGATGAAGCAATTACAGGAAAATGGGAGTATCCGCAACTTTGAAACCAGGTTTCAAACAAAAAACAGAGAAATTCGGAATTATTTGGTTTCCGCGGAAACAATAGAACTTGATGGAGAACCGCATTTTCTTGGGATGTTTAGAGATGTCAGCGATCGTAAACGAGCAGAGGAGGCAGCTGAAGCTGCTAATAAGGCGAAGAATCAGTTCCTGGCAAATGTAAGCCACGAGATAAGAACTCCCCTTAACGGTATCATTGGTATGACGCAACTGCTCTTGAGCACTTCATTAGATACTGAACAACACCAATTTGCCACCCGCGTAATTGATTCAGCGCAGCATCTTTTAAACATTATCAATGATATTTTAGATATTTCCAAAATTGAATCAGGAAGAATGACCATTAAGAATAAGAAGTTTAAATTAACCGACATTTATGAAGACATTATTAATCCGCTTTCACTGGAAGCTGGTAAAAAGGGCCTGAAGCTATTATCTTTTATTGATCCTGAAATCCCTACAGTGTTAAATGGCGACCCCTTGCGGATCCGCCAGGTATTATTTAACCTTATGAGCAATGCCATAAAATTTACGCATAAAGGCAGGGTTGCCCTTCAGGCTATTCTGGAAAATGAAGATAAAGACCATCCCAAGATCCGCTTTGAGATAAACGATACCGGTATAGGAATATCTGGGGAAGATCAGAACAGACTTTTTAGCCCCTTTGTTCAGGTTGATAATTCTGACGCACGGCTCTACAGCGGTACTGGTCTGGGGTTGGTGATTTGCAAAAAGCTGGTCGAGGATATGGGAGGGCAGATCGGTGTAACCAGTAATCCGAATAATGGATCAACTTTCTGGTTCATTTTACCGATGCATAACCAGGACATTACAGCGAAAGAAAAAGGAAAACTCCTGCCGTCAATTGATAAGCCCCGTAAAGACCAAACGGACATAGATATACTTGAGCGTTTATCAATGCCACAATCACCGGATTGCAAAATATTACTGGTTGAGGACGACCAGATCAGCCAAGAGATCATAGAAGCGCTATTATCTAACCTCGGATGGAAGGTTGAGGTAGCAAGCAATGGCAGTGAAGCATTGCTTGCAGCTTTAAGTACCGAGTATTCTTTAATTCTTATGGATTATCAACTACCGATTATGGATGGACCCGAAGTTACGAAAACTATACGACAGGCTGAAGCTGGGTTCGATAGACATGTACCTATTATCGCCATGACTGCCAGAGCTACAGAACAGGATAAGAAACTTTGTGCGGAAGCAGGTATGGATGACTATGTGAGCAAACCGATTGATATTTGGAAGTTGTTAGACACTTTAAACCGTTGGCTGCCGAACCCCTCTTTCTCCGCCACTCCGGGAAAACCAGGGGTTTCGCTGATATAGTCGAACCCCCCATACTATTTTCTACAGCGGGCTAACCACAGGGTAGTACCGTGTCTTGACAAGTAGGATCTTACTATATAACTAATGCAATAGTCCAAAAAAGCTGAATTACGACGATAAATAGGCAATACGCCGACTATTTTCGACCATTTATGATTTATTCTATTTAAGAATTGTCTGGGTGTAAACGAAAACAATAAAAATGGCCTATTTAATTGGAATCCCCTGCCTTACAACTCACAAGGCATCTAGTTTAAATAGAGATAATATTGATTGGGGTACTATGCTTGAAAAAGAGTCCACACATTGAGTCCAAATGTCAAACGCAATTTCTTATTGAACTTGCGCGTTTAAACATACATCGGGGAAAATTATTTACAGCCATTATTTTTTCAATTGAAATTATGATCTTGTTGCTTGACCTTCTTTCCAATTCTGTTAATACCAGTGTCAGAATCAACTGGTATACCCGAATGTACCTTCTTATGGTCGTTGTAACCGGTCTGGATTGGATTATCTTTTCTTATTTGGAACACAAATTAGATCAAGGTCCCCACATCATAAAAGCACTGAATATTGCTGCAACTACTTTTTTAATATTTCTAATGACATGGGGTTCGGTTATTTCTCTTATGGATCAGTCTATATACGGCAATATTACTGTTTTTATGGTGAACATACTGGTCGGCACAGTTATGTTTACTATGAAGCATACCCGTATACATGTTTCGCAGTTAATTGCTGCCGCTGTTCTGATGATCGGCTTACCTTATTTTCAATCTTCGGGAAATATACTGGTCGGCCACTATATTAACGCAAGTATCTTTATGGTATTCTGCTGGGTAATTGCCAAGACCAATTATAATAATTATGTTCAGAATTACATTAACCAGCGCCTAATTGAAGAAAAGTCAGCTCAACTCGCCCAAATCAATGAAAACCTACAAACGACTAATGAGCAGCTCTTAACCGTGTCCTCATTGGATGCCCTTACAGGAATCCCCAACCGGCGTAAGTTAGCCGAGTTCCTCAATGAAAAATGGGACACGGCGGTTAAGGATCAATTCTCCTTATCCATTATGATGATCGATATTGACTTTTTTAAGCTTTATAATGATTGTAATGGGCATCTTGCAGGCGATCATTGCCTGCAAACAGTAGCTAACGTGTTGAGCAAATGCCTCAGAGCAGGGCAAGACTTTGTAGCGCGGTTCGGCGGGGAAGAATTTTTATTTGTTGCTACCGGAATAAGCAAAGAAGAAGCCTCGCTTCTGGGAGAAAGGATCAGAGAAGAGATTGAATCTCTCTGTTTGGAACATAAAAGTTCTAGTATATCTCCCTATGTTACGGTCAGCGTGGGTATTAGTTGGTTGGTGCCCGGAAGGGCGGATTTACTAGCAGAGATTGTCCAGCTCGCCGACCAGGCTATGTACCAGGCCAAACACGGCGGCAGAAACCGAGTGATAATGGCTTTATAACTACATATAGTACAGGCTCCAATCATGTTAGCTTTCTTAGGCTATCAAATACAGAATGGCGCTCAACCCGGTTCGAACAAGACCCTTGAGATTATTCAGCATCCGGCCTAGAAACGGAGCTTTTGTTCTTTTCCTTATAACCAGTGCGGTAATGTTATCTGGGCCCCCACGCTCATTGGCTAGATCAATGAGTTTGGCGATACATGGCTGTAAATCAACAGCATCAAGTAATGATTGCCTTATTTCCTCATCGCTTATGAGCGAATAAAGCCCGTCCGTACAGAGCAGAAGGATATCATCATCTTTCCACTCGAACTCAGCTATATCTGGTGCCGGGTCATGATCGATACCCCCTACCGCTTGTGTAAGGATATGGCGTTGCGGATGTATTCGAGCTTCTTCAGGACTGATTTTCCCTCTCGCCGCTAGCCACGCAGTAACGGTATGGTCATGGGTCAATTGCTTGATATTCTTATTGCGAATCAGATAGGCCCGGCTATCACCAACATGGGCTAGACAAAGACGCTCACCGATAAATGCCACAGCAGTTAATGTAGTTCCCATTCCTGAGTTTTCTTTATTCTTACTACCGTTTACCTTGATTTGTCGATGTGCAGATATCAAAGCTTTCTCCAATACATCAAGGGGATCCGACTCGTTAGCCGAATAGTAGTACTTTTCTACTTCGCTGACTGCCAAACTGCTCGCCACTTCCCCAGAAGCACAGCCACCCATTCCGTCTGCCACGATAAAGAGATATCCTTTGGTTCTTTTCTCTTTCAAGGTCCCAGGATAGGAGACTAGCCATCTATCTTCGTTATTACTCCTTTTGCGCCCCAAATCACTTATGGCTGCTGCTTGCAATGTATCGGTAATGCATTTATCCAACACACGGGTTCTCCTTTTATAAAAGTGGTTTGATAGTAATTATAATGATGTCAATGTTTTCTGCAATGATAGATATCTGATAAATCCCTGATAAGAGAAATAAAACAGAGGGTCAGCGTAAAAGGGTTATCATGCGCAAGGTTTTAAGTTATAATTGAAACGGCAAGTTTTTGGTATATTTAGGAGGAAATATGACCAGGAACAAGAGTTGTATAATCATTGAAAAAGGCGAACCTTACGAGAATGGTACTGAAATCATTCTTGCTCCCGGATCGGTGGTTCTTGGGAGACCCTGGAAAGAGCACCAACCAGACCTGCATTTCTTAAGTCCTCATATTAGTAAGCAACATGCTAAATTAATTATTAAAGATGAGCTTGTTACTCTCATTGACTTGGATAGTAAGCACGGCACTCAGGTGAATGGAACTGATATCGTACCACGAAAACGTTATGCACTTAAAAACAATGACCAGATCACCTTAGCTAAAGGAGTAGTTTCCTTTAGATTAAACGTGCATTTTGAGAGTGAAGCCGAGCAAACCACCGATTTACAATTTGACATAGATAATGAAGAACCTCCCGCGCAGTTTTGGGTGAACTCGATAGTAATCGATCCTAAAAAGCGTGAGGTATATATTAAAGGGCAAAAGACCGATTTTATTGGCAAAGAGATAGAACTGTTGCTGGTTCTTTACGAGAAAGCCAATCAAGCCACCAGCATCGAAGATATTAAGCAGCGCGTTTGGCCGGAAAGATCCATTGATCCCATTACAAGTATCCCCGATGTGGGAGCTGATGAAATCAATTCCCTCATATATCGTTTGCGTAAACGAATGAAAGAGCAAGGCGATTGTATCGTCACTATCCCGCGCTTTGGTTATCGCCTTGACATAGAACTATAAGTACTGCTGTTTATTAACCCTGTTCACCTCCTTGCCATCCTTCCCTAATTTCTTCGGCACATTTCGGCACCTATACTTACTTCAAGCAAAGAGAATTATCTCCGATAAATAATCCCTGCGGTTCTTTTTATGGTTTTATCATGGAGCTGTCATGGAAAAAGTTTAGCGTGAGGCATAAAATGGATGAAGCCTGATGGTCGAAATTTTTGTCTTGAAAGGCAAAAAGTGAAATTGTCGAAGGTTAAAATACCTTTTGTGCAGAAATACGAATAGTAAGAAAATAATGTCATAATAATGGAGATTATAAGTTATTGATGGAACGCAACAAGTACTAGCAAAAGGGGATGTAGTAGTGATCCGATGCCCGGTCTGTACCAGTGAAAATGCTGATGACAAGAAGTTTTGCGGAGAATGTGGGGTTAATCTGAGTGAAAACCTAACTGGACGATTAAGTTCGGACAGTTTATTGGAAAACCGCTACCGAATTATCAGGACCATTGGGCGGGGGGGTATGGGAGCGGTTTATCTGGCTTTGGATCAGCGCCTGAATAATATGCGCGTGGCCATCAAGGAGATGAGCACCAATGCTGTTGGGCAAGGCAATCTCCAGGCCGCTATTTCATCTTTTAAAAAAGAGGCGGCTATTTTGATAGACCTGCGCCATCCAGCCCTTCCCCGGGTGATTGATTTCTTCCCCCGGGGCGTGGATCGCTGGTATTTGGTCATGGACTTCATAGAAGGTAAAAACCTTTCTGTGGTTATCAACGAGCGTGGACATATTGAGGAACCGGAAGTGTTGGATTGGACTCATCAAATCTGTGAAATATTAGACTTCTTACACGGGCAAGACCCGTCGATTATATTTCGCGATTTAAAACCTTCGAACATTATGCTTACCCCTCAGGGTCAGATCAAACTGGTCGATTTTGGCATAGCCCGCCATTTCCGGCCGGGAGTCGGGTCGGATACGGCTGCATACGGTTCTACAGGGTTTGCCCCACCGGAGCAATATGGCGACCGCCAGACCAATGTCCGGTCTGACATTTACGCATTGGGCGCGACCCTCCATTTCTTGTTAACCGGGGTGGATCCCAAATCAAGCCCTTTCATCTTCGAAGAACCAGCACATTACGTTGCAGTATCCCCTCGCGTAAATGCAGCCATAATGAAGTCCTTAGAGTTTAGAGCGGAGAACCGGCCCGGAGATATTGCGCAATTTTGGGAACTTATCACCGGCGAGATTTGGCCAGAACATATAGTACAGCGCAGAAGAGTGCTGGGGGCAGTCGTTCGACCACCAGGTGTGGTAAATCACCCGGTGCAAGTTTTGGCAGAGTTAAGAGAAGAGGCCGGGAGTCCAGCAGATATGGAACAAATGGGACATGGTATTCCTGTATTGGAGAACCATGAAGAGAATCAAGGACAATTCGGAACACTGTCATTTGAAGAAGATAACGCTGAACCTCACGCAGTTGATCAAGCCACGAAAGTTGAAGAACGACATGTGCCCAATTTCCTAGACTCCCAGAAAGTAAATGCAGTGGAGGAGCAAGCAACGGATATTGAACTGCTTGAACCAGAGGCAGTTAAACATGATACTGGTGGGGCAATATCGGTGCAGGGTGAAAATATCCTGGCAGCAGAAACAACCAAAAGTGAAGATAAAGAAGACGAAAGAACCGGAACACTGCCTTTATCAATTATGGATAATAGCATAATTAAGCTCGGAGAAGAAACGAAAATAAACGTCCAGGAGGAGAGTTCTACCAGTACCCTTGCTTTGCAACTGGACGGTCTGCAAATGGATCCAGCTCTAAAAAACCTATCCATAAAAGAACAAGTAGGAGTTAAGGCGGATCAAGAATCCGGTGTTAGGAAACCAACGAAAACAATCCAGGCATCAAAGGAAAAAGAGAAGCCCAAGGCTATTCCGACCGTACAACAAAAAAAGAAGAACAAATGGACTGCTGTAGCATTGGTGGCGGTTTTAATCATATCCATCGCTGTGGCAGCAGTTATTAGTTCAAATAAAAAGCAGTCCGTTACACAAAGCCCTGCCCAAGTAAATACAACCAATCAAACAACCGATCCCGGAGCGTCATCCGTTACTGGCAGTGCTAATAGTCAACCCGTGAACAGTACTACGGAAAATCAACCGACCAGCACCAATACCACAACTGAACCGGCAGCCCAAGATACGGGCAGTAGTTCTGCTCCTAGCAGCGGATCTTCCACCAAGTCTAAAATTCGCTCCACCCCTGCACCAAGTACTAGCAGTCCCTCCCAACCTGAAACATATGATAATCGCCCTAGTGGGGAGACCTATGACTACAGAATATAGGCAGTTGTGGATACGAAACAGAAATATCCTGTGGCGTTGACATTAACTGCACGCCCTTAAGAACAGTAAATATGGGGAGTATTCTATGGCAGGTGTGGCGGCAAGGTCGGGAGGTGTTTATGGCAAAGCCATTTTGAAAATGCAGGACCGAGGGAAAAAGTTAGAAGGGCTTTACTACGCGCCTTGGGTTGCATGGGACAACGGAAAAGTAACAGACATTTACCAAGGTGGTTCGGAAGGAGCCATGAGTAACCTTCTCCATCTAAATGGACCCTGAATAAGCAGGACAATTAATTCCTTGTGAATTGGTGGAGCTATTCGGAAAATATTCAACATTTATTTTTCTCAGGGGAGGTTGTATATTTGAAAAAAATTAGCATTATTCTTTTTTTGATCTTAACAGTGTTTATCATTCCTTTACCAGCAAGAGCAGACGATACTCCAAGGGTATTTCTGGACGGGCAGGAGCTTACATTTGATGTGTTGCCTATAGTTGTGGATGGAAGAATTTTAGTTCCGATGAGAGGGATATTTGAACCATTAGGATTGGATTGTCATTGGGAAGAACCAAATCATGTTTTTTGTGGGGTTAATGGTGAGAAATTCTGGATGGAGGTTGGGAGTTATATAGCCTGGGCCGGTCAAAAAGAGATCGATCTGGACGTACCAGCCCAGGTTATTAATGGTAGAGTGATGATACCGCTTAGAGCAGTCGCTGAAGCATGTATGTGCAAGGTTAATTATGATGCTGATACAAATGCAGTAAACATAAGCAGTGGACATCGACTGAAACAATTCAGCCTATACCGAGGCTGGGATCCCGATACTGGTGTTCTATTTGACCAAATGGAGGCCAATACCAAAAATAAAATTGCCATTCAATCCGAACGGGTTACCGCACAAGTAATATTTTCTGACAAAATGGATGATGAAATAATATGGGACTGGCAGTTTTTACATGATGATCACAATAAAGAATTAGTTTTGGAGGAGAATAACAAGGCAGCGCCAAACTCATTAGGATATTCAACCTTTTCTGTTTTACCACACGATAAATACCGGGTTGGACACTGGATTTTACAGGTAAGAACCAATAATCAAAGTATTCAGGATTTTAATTTCTATATTGTTAATGATCCTGAGTTATATGGAGAGTTGCCCTGGCAGCAAGGAAAGTATTTAGGATATATATATCATGACGTTCTTGGGGGATATGGGAAACTTACATTAAGTGACGGTACTGTCATTGCCGGGGAATTTGGAGGGCCATCCTGGGATGATTTAAATATTTGGAATGGCTTATGGAAATACGCTGACGGGCGTCAGTTTTATGGTAATTTTTTACATACAACTGACGTGGCTGTGTGGGTACAAGGGTATTTCAAAGAACTTGATGGGACAACCAAACATATTGAAGGGTACTACAAAAAACTCGATTCTTCCTGCCGGTTTGATAAGTTGACTCTATACGGAACGATAGATGAAGCTATAAAGGCTAAAAATTGAGGCAGATAGATAAATACAGACAATTAATTGGATTCGTTACTACAGATTCAATAAGATCATCCTAATAGCATGGGGGAATTTGGAGAATTGTGAAGGAATGTGTAAGAGCTTCGTCGAAATCGTAATTGGCCTGAGATTAAATATTTATTAAGCTTTCACATAAACACGTAGTTAACTTGTGGAGAACGAAATATTAAGCGGTTGAGTTAGGGAGAGGCGAACAGAGTTGGGCGGAATCAGTGTAGTTAATGGTCCCGATATGGGCAAAAGCATCGAAATAACGGATGGAGAAGTTCTGATTGGTCGTCACAGCGCATCCTGCAAATTAGTCTTAAGCGATTCCAGTGTTTCACGTGTTCACGCTCTGCTAGCGGTGCAAGGGGATGGATCGGTTACCATCCAGGATCAAGACAGCAAGAACGGGACCCTGGTCAACGGAAAGCTAATTACTACCGCTGTTTGCCTTGTTGACGGAGACACATTACAAATAGGTAAAAATGAACTGAAATTTACCAGGGCGGAATCCGGAGAGCTCCAGCTAGCCGGTTACCAGGCTGCAGAGCCCCGTTCCAAAGCGCCCTACCCCTATTTTCTAAGATCTCCACGCTTTCTTCCTGAAATACCCACGGGCGAAATTGAGGTAACGGCTCCACCGTATGGAGGGGATAAACCACAGATCTCATGGCTTGTGGTATTGCTACCCCCTGCGGCTATGGCTGCAATGAGCATTTATATGGCAACGATGATAAAAGGGCCCTATGTTTATTTCACCATGGGTATGACCCTGATAACGGTTATCGTTTCAGTAGTCACCTACTATTCGCAAATAAAATCCTTCAACGCCAAAGAAACCAATAGAAAAACGAGCTATATGAATTATATTGCTGGCATCAAAGAGGATATACAAAAAAAGCAGGAGCAACAGCGGAAGGCTTTTTTTGAAATACACCCGCCAATTGACGAGTGCATCCTTCGAGCTAGTACTCTTGATCGCAAACTCTGGGAAAGAACCCCAACGGATGAAGATTTTCTAAGCCTCCGGCTAGGAACCGGACTCCAACCTTTCCGGATGACTCTAAAAGTTCCCAGGCAGGACTTTTCTCTGGATCAGGACCCCATGAAAAACGAACCGGTTAAACTGGTCGAAGAATTCTCCCAGGTAAAAATGATGCCTATCTGTGTTCCATTGGTGATTGAAGGTGCGGTAGGCCTGGTGGGGAGCCGAGAACAGTTGTATGAAATAGCCCGTAATATGATTATTCAGCTTGCTACTCACCATTCGTATAAAGATGTAAAGATTATCGGTGTTTTTAAGCCCGGTGAATTGGCCCAATGGGAATGGATAAGATGGCTGCCTCATGTCTGGGATGACAACCGCCAGGTCCGGTTCCTGGCCCAGGACACTGACTCCGCTCATAAAGTTCTTGGTGTACTCTATGATCAGCTAAAACTCAGGGAGTCATTGATCAAACCTAGCTCCAGGGATGAGGTACCCCCTTTACCGCGCCTAGTTTTTCTTATAACCGACCCGGGAATGATTGAAAATGAACCCATTACACGTTATCTGGCTCATGGTAATTACCGGTTGGGAATCTCAATTATTTACGCTGTAGACTGTCTGGAATTGCTGCCCCGAAACTGCCATAGCATTATTGAAGCTGGATCAAAAACAGCCCAATTATATTTCCGTGAATCTGCTTACGAAAAGACCGTCGTTAATATCGACCCTTCATTAATCACCCAGGCAGATGCTTTCTGCCGGAATCTGGCACCAGTTCGATTGAGGCAGGTGGGCGGGGGAGAAAGCCTGCCTGAGAAAGTCGATTTCCTTGGGGCATTTCAAGCTTCCACAGTAGAGGAATTATCCATTCTGGACCGATGGATAGGCAGCAGGCCTTATCGTTCGCTGGCCATTCCTATAGGGAAGAAGGCTGGTGGAGATCCCTTCTTATTTGACATGCACCAACACGGTCATGGGCCCCATGGTCTAGTGGCGGGCACAGTGGGCTCGGGTAAAAGCGAGATATTGCAGTCCATTATTCTAGCTCTGGCTGTCAATTATCACCCCTATTATGTTGCCTTTGTACTCATTGATTACAAAGGCGGAGCCATGGCCAGGTCCTTCCTGGGTGTACCCCATCTGGTCGGAACCATCACGAACTTGGGCGGTAATGAGACAAACCGGGCACTTGTTTCCATTAAGAGTGAAATAATAAGACGGCAAAGAATTTTTGATGAGAACAACGTGAGTGATATCGACACCTATCAGCGCCTTTTCAAAGAAGGAAGAGCCAGCATACCGCTTCCCCATCTTTTTATTTTTGCCGATGAGTTTGCTGAACTAAAAACCGAGCAGCCGGAGTTCATCAAGGAAATAGTCAGCGCTGCCAGGGTGGGCAGAAGTTTGGGCTTACACCTGATTCTTGCCACCCAGAAGCCCTCAGGGGTTGTGGATGATCAAGTCTGGAGCAACTCCCGCTTTAAGCTATGTCTTAAGGTGCTTGAACCGGCGGATAGCCAGGAAATGATTAAGAGACCGGATGCTGCCAGTATCCAGCTGCCTGGTCGGTGCTATATCCTGGTTGGCCATAATGAACTCTTCGAACAATTCCAATCTTCGTGGAGCGGTGCGGAATATGATGCCAGCGGAATAGTTACCTCAGCCAAAGACGTATATATAGTAAACCTTGATGGAAGCAGGCAAAAGCAGGTTCAAGAGGACAGAACATCAGTCTTGTCCTTGGAAAAAGAAACTCAATTAAAGGCTGTGGTAAAGCATATCGCAGATGTAGCCAAGCGGGAAGGCATTGATAAGATGCCCGATCTGTGGCTTCCGCCGTTATCGGACCATATCTATTTAGAAGCGCTTCACCCTTCTAACCGAGGTGGTTGGCATGAAAACGGTTGGATCGAAGGAGATATCTGGCTATGCCCCATAATTGGCATGGTAGACGACCCAACCAATCAGTTGCAAGAGCCTGTCGGTATTGATCTGGGCCGGGAGGGGCACATGGCGCTCTATGGAGCTCCGGGGACGGGTAAAACGACCTTCTTGCAAACCATTATCACTTCTCTGACTTTGGACCATAGTCCCGAGCAGGTAAATCTATATATTTTGGACTTCGGTGGACGGACCATGAATGTGTTTAACGAGCTTCCGCACCTGGGTGGCATTGTATTTGATGATCAAGCGGAAAAGCTGCAAAAGCTCTTCAAGCTCATCAAGAAAGAGATGGAAAACCGTAAGCGGCGTTTTTCAGACATCGGAGTAAGCAGCCTTCAGGCTTATCGCCAGGCAACCGATGAAAAGATCCCCGCATTAATCATTGTGGTGGATAATTTCCCGGCTGTGTCGGAACTGTACGGAGATGCTGAGGAGATTTTCGTTCTTCTCTCCCGCGAGGGTGGTAATTATGGAATTCACCTTCTCATCACAGCCAACAATCCCAATTCCGTCCGTTATAAGGTGAGTCAGAACATAAAATGTTCGGTGGCTTTGCAGATGACCGACAAATCCGATTATATAGGCATCGTGGGCAGGACTGAGGGCTTGGAACCAGCTCATGTTCCTGGTCGTGGGTTAATGAAGGGGAAACCTCCTCTGGAGTATCAAACGGCTTTGCCGGTTCAAGCTGATGCCGAAGTGGAACGTGCTTTCCTAATGAAAAAGCTCTTTAAAGAAATGCAGCAGCATTGGACCGGTCGCAGGGCCAAGACTATCCCCATACTTCCTGACGTTCTTACCATCACTGATCTTCTGCACAATGATGATATAAGAGAACTTATGAAAAAGGACCCCTATTTTATTCCCATAGGCCTGGATGTAGAAGAACTAGAACCTGTTGGCTTTAATCTTGTAGATAGTGTAAGTTTCTTAGTCTCCGGACAACTAAACAGCGGGAAGAGTTCTTTCCTGACTATGGCCGTGGAACTTTGTTCCGAACGACTTACCACTGATAATTTAAGAGTCTACATCCTGGATTCTGCGGACATGCATCTAATCGGCGCCAGACAAGATGATCATGTTGCAGCTTATATAACTGAGTCTGAAGAGATTCGTAATTCGGTGCTCCAGTTTATTGATGAACTCAATTCGCGCAAGAAAGATGTGAATGCAGCCAAACGGGAAGCAGGCCGGAAACTCAATGAAGCAGAATATATAGCCGCTAAGTATCCCGTCTGGTTAGTGGTTATAGACAATCTCAACGAATTGATAAAAGTGGTGGACGATGAGACCAAGGATAATATTGAGCGTATCGTCCGCTTCGGGAAAGGACTGGGAATTTGCCTTCTCATAGCGGGCCAGGCTGATGAGATTAATAAGTTGAATCAGATTGATTCGCTAACCCGGGCAATAACGGATATGCAGACCGGCTTGATTCTGGGGGGGGCTTATGAACAGCACAGCGCCTTTACTGTGAACATGTCCTACCAGGAACGAAGCAAACCTCTAATCACAGGGGAGGGTTATTTTATTCAAAGAGGTCGTTATACCAAAACAAAAATTGCAATGACAAGAAAAAATACAGCGGATTAACTTGCAGGGGAGGAGTAGGAGAATGGTTGAGACTGTATCGTTACACATGAGCCTTAAGGAAATTGCTTATCTGGCCGCTTTATTGGGCAATAACGAGTTAGTGGGAATGGACAATCCCTTTTTATCCGTTACCCAGGAACAATTCAAAAGAGAATTGCCTATCATGCAGAAAACCCTTGAAGACAAGCAATATATCGAGGTTAACTTTGACGGCAGCATTGTGGTCGACGAGCTTGTGGCTGTGGTTGTCAACCTTTGCTGCGGATGTGATGGGTACCTGAAAGTCGACGCCGGAGGGAGGGAAATTCAGTATTATCTTAATCAATACCTGGGCATTGAGATGCAGGAAGACAAGAGCGGGGAGTGTGTTTTCCAGGTGTGGCCGGAAGCTGATGCCATTGTACAGTCCGTGCTCAACAAAATAGAGTTTACTGGTGATGATATCATCGGCGACCTCAATACGTTTACTCTGACCGGGCAGGTTCTGGATAAGGTTAGAGAACTGGTCGATGACGGAAAGATTGAGGAAGCGAGCAGTGCGCTGCTAGAAGCTGGGGTTGACGCCTTGACAGCAGGGGAAATGGTCGGGCTCATGAAGAAACCAGATGATTTCGCCAGTATACTATTTGTACAGATGAAGGATGCTCGGGCTTGCGGACTTCAGGACTTGACCTGGCTTAAAGGGAGAAATGCCCTGTGGGTGGTGAAGATCATTGTCAGCGATGAGGAAACTCTTTATGATTTCTCCCCAGTGCCATTAGACAGCGTAAATGACGTTATCAAGGAGTTCATGACTCAAGTCAATTCCCTTTTGGGGGTGAATGCTTAAAGTGGCCAGCGTTATTGTAACGGTAAAGGTACAAGACCGTCCGGCAATGCTGGATCTGGAAGTGCCCCTGGATATGCCGGCCAAAGCGCTTCTGCCAGGTGTCATATTGGTTGTTGGTATGTCCGGAAGAATTCAACCGCCCCGTGGGCCCCACACCCGTATTTATTCTGAGAATCAGGGAAGGTTTCTGGACGATGATGAAACCCTGGAAGAGGCAGGTATCTGGGAAGGCAGCATCATTGTTTTAAAACAATCATAAAAATTGAAGTGTTAACTTCCTGATTTCAGGAGGCTGTCAGACACATATCATGGCTCTATCATGGTTGAGCTACAACCAGCTACTTATAATGGTCAATATAAAACATTAATTGAAAGGCGGGACTTATAATGGCAAACATCCAAATCACACCTGATCTATTAACAGGGAAATCAGGGGAACTAAGAAAACTCATCGCAGACCATACCAACACCATGACCCAGATAACCAATCTGGTGCACGGACTGGGTGAGATCTGGAAAGGCGATGCTCAGACGGCCTTTAACGCCAGGTTCGACCAGGCTCAGAGTCAGATCAAGGCTTTTGCCGACAACCTTGAGAGTTACGCAAAATTGATGGACGAAGCCGCCAAGGAATTCAGCACCACCGACACCCAGTTGAAATCCACCATGAGCAGCTTCGGGGCATAAGGAAAGCTTTCCTGGCTATGTCATAGTGCATAGCCGTTTCATCGAATTTGAGTTAAGCGAGGGTGAGGGACCTTGGCTAGAATTATGGTCAATATGGCGGGAATGCAAGACTTGAAGACCCGCTTTCACAAAATATCTGATGAAACCAGCAATCTAGAGGCAGATATTGCCAGGGCCATGAACCGGTTGAACTGGGAGGCATCGGAAAAGGAAGCCATCCGTCAGCAGATTTCACGGGCCAGAGGCAAAGCTACAAAGCTGCATAACCGTTCTGATGCTCTGCACAAATATGTGAGCCGGGCCATCGTTGACTTCGGTCATACGGACAGCCATTGCGCCAGCAAGGCCCATGAACTGAGCAAAGGTTTGGAGAATATTTGGAAGCAATTTCTCACTATACAATCCAGAGTCATTATAGGATTACTACCGTGGGAAATACAACAGATGGAAGCCTGGAAGAAGTTCAAAGAAATGTTTGGAGATAAGCAAATAAGAAATCCCTTCATGGTAACACCTATTGATTATTCGATCATGGGTAGTACGCTAATCTTTAGGCAGCATATTATTGGGCGTCCCATTAAATTGGATGAGAGAATCCAGATATTTACTGCAAGCAACCCGACTCCACCTCTTGACGGCATCCTGGGTTACAGTCCGAACGAATACAGCAAAGACGTGGAGACTCTGCAAAAGGAACTCAATAAGAAGGGCTATGGACCTCTTGACGAAGATGGCCTGTTTGGGCCGAAAACTCTGGCTGCGGTAGACAGTTTCAAAGACCACAACAACCTGGGCAATACTGGGGAATATCAGGGAAAGGTAGGTTCGGATACATGGGCGGTGCTGCATAACGGATCCCCACTTTCCGAAACACCCACACTGCAGGGCCTTCCCAATGATACACCTCAGGCAGGCGCTGGAGGAGTCAGCAACCCGGTGTATTTCAGCCAGGAGGATTCTCAATGGAGTGCTAAGTCATTTAGCAACCACAATGACGCGAAGCAAACCATTGGTGCGACAGCATGCGGACCAACGTCTATGGCTATGGTGGTTTCAACCCTTACCGGGAAGACCGTTGAACCGCCGACTCTTTGTGACTATGCTTTGGATAACGGGTATCGAACCTTCAACCAGGGCACCGCACACAGTTTTTTTGGGGCGGCAGCAGGACAATACGGGCTTGAATGCACTCAAACCAATAGCCTGGATCAAGTCAAAGCGGCCTTGGGTGATGGAAAGCATATGGTGGTGGCAGCGATGAAACCGGGCCATTTTACATCTGAGGGGCATTTTATCGTGATGTATGGGGCTGAGAACAACAATGGAGCCAACTGGTATGACGTGCTTGACCCTAATATGGATAATCGAAGGTATGGACAAGATGGCTTGGTCATGGATGGAACAAAAAATGACGGGCGAGTGATGGCTAAGGACAGTGTCTTCCGATCCGAAGCTTCGACTTATTTTATTATTTCAAAGCCTAATTGATTAGAGAAAAAGAGGTGGTCAAATGGCCCTCATCGACATGGATTATGAGGAGGTCCTGGCCGAGGCCAGGCAGATAGATGAAATGGCGAGCCGTGCAGAGAGCTACTTGAGTGAAATGAAACAGCTAACAGGTAGCATTCCAGCATCATGGACCGGAGATGCCAGCCAGTCTTTTCTACAAATCTGTGCTGGGTGGGACCGGGAAATGAACGAGTTGGTTGGCTCCTTGCATAGCACTAGTAGAAACCTTCGTCTCCTAGCTCAGGAAATTAGAGCTGCGGAAGAACGGGCCCGCAACGCTATGAAATGATCTTTGCTTTTTAGAACTTGTCAGGGAATTGTCAGTCAGACGTCATTGCTGTTAAAAAGATAGGTATATATAATCGAAAATAAAAAACATCTATTGAGAGGCGGGATTTATAATGGCAAACATCCAAATCACACCTGATCTATTAACAGGAAAATCAGGAGAACTGAGAAAACTCATTGCAGACCACACCAACACCATGACTCAGATTACAAATCTGGTACACGGACTTGGCGAGATCTGGAAGGGCGATGCGCAGACAGCCTTTAATGCCCGATACGACCAGGCTCAGAGCCAGATCAAGGCCTTTGCCGACAACCTTGAAAGTTATGCGAAATTAATGGACGAAGCCGCCAAGGAATTCAGCACTACCGACAGCCAACTGAAATCCACTATGGGCAACTTCGGCGCTTAAGATATACACGGTGGCTATGCTTAAAAAGCATAGCCACATGTAATAATTGAAGCAGGCAGGGGTGAATTACTTTGGCCAGGATAATGATAAACATGGCGGGGATTGAAGATTTTAAGATTCGCTTTGGTAAAATTGCAGATGAAACAGGCCATTTGGAATCAGATATTGCCAGGGCTATGAACCGTTTGAACTGGGAGGCATCGGAAAAAGAGGCCATTCGTCAGCAAATTTCTCGAGCCCGAACCAAAGCCAAAAAACTGCATGAACGTTCAGATGCTATGCAGAAGTACGTTAATAAGGCTTCCCAAGAGTTCAGCAATACTGATCATCAGATTGCCAAAAAAGCCGGGGAGCTGAGCAAAGGCCTGGAAAATATCTGGCAGCAGCTACTGACTTTCGGATCGCAGGTTTTTGATGGGTTGAAGGCATGGGAGCTCAAGGAGTTGGAGGCACTGCGCAATTTATTAATGAATTTCAGGATACCAAATATTTCGCCTCTAAAAGTATCGCCGATTCATTTATCAATTGAACAAGGGGTAGGACATTATATTAATTCAGTAGATTTGGCTGTAGGGATTGTCCCGATCATGCCTATCAGTATGGGCCTTGAAAAGCTTATTCAGAATTTTCTATTACGTATGAAAAAACTAAAAGCAGAAAATGCTCAATCGTCAAACGGCATTATAAATAAACCGATACAAAATGGGTCTGAAAATGGTACTACTAAAACTCCGGGAACTGATAGCTCCAGTTCTGGATATAGCGCTGAATTTTCGTATTTAGATAAGAATGGAAATAAAATTACGAATCAATGGACAATATCAGACGACGAATTTGTAAATTCGAAATCTTTAACGCAGGATCAGATTACGGCGATTTGTCAAGAACATAACCCTGGACTAGTTAAGAGGGGATTTGATAAAGCTATTTATCAATTTGCCCAGGATAAGGGTATTAATCCGAAAGTATTATTAGCGACATTAGCCCAAGAACAAAGTTGGTGTAAAAGCAAAAACGATTCTGATGGTCCATATCAAAGAGCTTTTGGGGTTGGACCTGGTGGAGATCCAATATCTTTCGTTGATAGTAAAAAAGGAATGGCTGCATCAGTTAATACTTACATGCGGCTATTTGAAGAAGGAAAGAAGCTAGAGGATAAGGGAGCGCTTGGGCCTATATTAGTAAACAGAGATGGGCCTCCGTATAAAGAAACTACTGCTGTTTTTGGAGACCGTACTTCACAGTGGCAAAACAGCAATCCTGGATATGTAAAATATATGGAAAAAGGGCAAGAAATAACCCCTGTTAATGCTGTAATGTACGCTAAGCTGCATTATACACCGTGGATAGACTTTCCCCCACAACAATCTCATCCATTAGATGATTGGCAAAATCATTATAACTCTATAAAGTAGGGTGAGTATAAATGCGAAAAATATTCAGATTAACTGTATTATTGATATGTTTGACACTAGCATTAGGCGGATGTGGTAAGAACATTACTAATAGCCAAACAAGTGATAAAACGGTAAATGGCCCTCAATTGGTAAATGAAACAAAATCAAGTATACCTAAATCACAAAATAATATAACTTCTATGACTGATAAGGAAATTAGACAATATTTGAATTTAAATAAATCAAAGATATTACAAATGATTGGACCTGACTATGAAAACGGGAATGTTTCCGTAATTGAATCCCATATGCAATTTCCCTATGTCTATGCAAGAGGAATTGCATTTGTCTTCCCTAACAATGTTGACGATTTATTTCCAACATATCTTTATAT
>DATMYR010000064.1:0-36094 GCA_035560815.1 Syntrophomonadaceae bacterium
ACTTAAGTCTTGCTGTTCAATTTTATCAAGATCATTGGTCCCCTTTCAGGAACCCGCGCTTCAGATTTCTCTTTCCCTGACCTCGGCGTTTCAGCCTTATCCGGTTCTCGATCTGTCCGGCGCGCAAGAATTATATTAACACCGGCTTCGACAAATGTCAACATGGAAATTGTTGGGCAGCCTGGCTTTAAGACAAGACTTTGCATGTCATGTATGTTGCTGCGCCTATTCACTTACAGTAGGCCTTAATCATGGAATGGATTATGAAAGAAGGGCCAGCGATAATCATTCGGTGGAGACCCCTGAATAAGCGGAGTAAAAGAAATTTCTCATCTATCATTATATAGAAACGACAAACGATGACCGACTCTGGTCTCCGTTGTATGGACCTGCCCGGCTGGCAGCTCCACAACATACCGGGCTTGTTTAATACACGGGCTGAAACGGTTGGGGCGCATGGTATCAATAATATGAAGAATCTCGTGATCTCTGGAAACGAACAGCACATCAATGGGTATGCTCATACCCAGACTATGCACCATATTGCAGGGTTCAATAATCAACCCGTCCCCCGGGGCAAGGTACTTACATCTTAGCAGACCCTTTAAGCGGGTAAGGAACGTATCCGCCCATTTTCCGGAATCCATCAATATTTGTCCATTCTCCTGGTTAACCACCTTTGTTTGACTCATAACTCTTCTCCTCATCCAGCCAGAGTATCCATGATCTGAATAATTGCCGGTCCTAGAAGTACGATAAGGATGCTGGGGAAAATAAACAAAACCAGCGGTATAAGGATCTTAATGGGTACCTGCTGAGCCTTTTCCTCGGCCTGCATTCTTCGATTGGCCCTGACCTGTTGGGATTGGATTCGCAGTACATTGGTGATGTTGACCCCTAATTGATCGGCCTGGATGATGGCTCCCAGGAATACTGTCACATCATTCACATTGACCCGCGCGGCCATGTCACGTAAAGCATCCCGGCGTTGCTTTCCCATGTTGATTTCCTGAAGAGTCTTCTCGAATTCATCGATAAGCGGTCCTTCCGACTTTTCAATAACCTTTTGCAAAGCGCCGTCAAAGCCCAATCCGGCTTCAACGCTAACGCAGAGCAAGTCCAGGATATCCGGTAGACTTTTCAAAATCAAGTTTCTGCGCTGTTTCTCACTGGATTTCAAGAGCAGAATGGGTAGCATGTATCCTATCACTGTAAGAATAATCAACCCCATCAAGCTCTTTGTCAGGAGGCCAATGACTACCGCTATACCCAAAATGAAATATCTGAGGGTTAAGAAGTTATTGACATTGAGACCATAAGGGTTGCCCGCAGTACTTAGTTTCTCTTCCCAATAGGCTCTGGTTTCGTTGCTAATTATGCTTCTAATTAGCTTATTAGAGATGCTGCTAAACATCAGAAGCAATCTGGATCCCAAAGGTTCGCTGAGTTCGGGCACCATAGAGCTGATCTTGGATTCCTGAGTATAGGTGTCGAGTCGGTCCAAAACAGCCAGTTTCTCACCCTTTATCATAATAATGGCCCCGTAAGTCATCAGTGTAACGGACATTAGAATAAACGCAAGTAAAATCCAGACCAAGGCCATCTACCTCCCATTAATAGATTTGCTCAATAGTCAAAATTGATTAACTTTTTCATTACCAGAATGCCGAGAATCTCCATAATTGCTCCCACTAATAGCAATATGATACCCCTTGTATCTTTTACCATAATACTTACATAGCTGGGATTGAGGATCAACATAGCCCCTATCAGCAATAAAGGCAGTCCGCCGATAATCATTCCTGACATACGCCCCTGGGCTGTGAGAGTGTGGATTTCCCGTTTGATCCGGTTTCTTTCTCGAATAGTCTGTGAGATATTTTCTAATATTTCTGCCAGATTGCCTCCCACCTGGCGTTGAATAAGGATGCCTGTTATGACTATATCGAGATCATCACTCATTGCCCTACGCCCCAGGTTAAGCAGGGCTTCCTCCTGGCTGACACCAAGATTCATCTCCCGAAGAGTCCAGGAAAACTCGGTAGATATAGGAGGTGGCATTTCCTTGCGGACTGTACCCATAGCCTGCTGAAAGCCGAATCCGGCCCGCAAAGCATTAGCCATGATAACCAGCGAATCGCCCAACTGCTGGTTAAGCGCTTGCAGGCGTGATTCCTTTTTACGCTTGAGATAGAATCCGGGAACCAGCATACCCACAATAACCGCAATGACAGCCAACCAGAAATTGCTTGTTAAGGCATAAAGGACTACAGGAAGCACCAGGATAACCAGGGTGCACAGGCCTATATATTCATGAGCTTTAAGAGGTAGCCCGGCCCTTATTAATTCTGCCTGGATTTTTTCGAATAGAGAGCGGGAAGCCAGCAGCTTGGATAGCTTTTCCAATAAGGAGATTGATCCTGAAGAAGAAAGGTGCTTAACGCTGCCAGGGTTCTCAGCAGCAGTCAGCTGATTCAAACGCTGCTGATATAGGTCGCGTTTGAAGAGGCTCTTAAGAACAGCCACTACCAGGAACACCACCAGCAGGAAGACTGCCGTACATAATATTGGCTCCATTTCGCCCCTCCTTTATTAAGGTATTATTGGGCCGGATCATAAAATTGGCTGGGGAAGGATATCCCCATAGCTTTGAGCTGCTCTGCACATTTGGGATTGATACCGGTAGCCCGATGCCTTCCCAAAACACGACCGTGTTCATCTATTCCGGCACGATCAAAAATAAATATATCCTGCAGGGTGATGACCTCACCTTCCATACCCAGTACTTCAGTCACATGAGTAATTCTCCTGGTTCCATCCTGCATTCGGCTCTGGTGCACGATCACGTCAATCGCGGATGCAATCTGCTCCCGAATAGCTTTAATGGGCAAATCGATACCGGCCATGAGCACCATGGTTTCCAGCCGGGAAATAATATCTCTAGGGGAGTTGGAATGCCCGGTGGTTAGCGACCCGTCATGACCGGTATTCATAGCTTGCAACATATCCAGGGCCTCTCCGCCGCGCACCTCGCCTACGACCAGACGATCGGGACGCATGCGCAACGAGTTTCTAACCAAATCCCGAATAGCGATTTCTCCTTTATGGTCGATATTAGGAGGCCTGGTTTCAAGTGAAATTACGTGCTCTTGTTTCAAATTCAACTCCGCCGAATCCTCTATGGTTATGATGCGTTCATCTTCAGGAATGAAGGATGAAATGATGTTTAAAGTACTGGTTTTCCCCGCTCCAGTGCCCCCGGATACAATAATGTTCAAGCGTCCTTTAACACAGGCCTCCAAAAACTTAGCCATCTGCACTGACAACGTACCGTTTTGAATCAGATCATCCACCCCTAATAATTGAGAGGAAAATTTTCGAATCGTAAGAACGCAGCCGTTTAAGGCCAGAGGTGGGATGATGGCATTGACCCGTGACCCGTCCGGCAGACGTGCATCTACCATAGGTGAACTTTCATCCAGTCTTCGACCGAGAGGAGCAATGATTCGTTCGATAATCGTGTGCAGGTGGTCGTCATCACGGAAGGCAACCCTGGTTTTTTCAAGTTTTCCCCGTCTTTCTATGTAGACCTGCTCGGGTCCATTGATCATCACTTCCGATATGGAATTATCCCTGAGTAATGGAGTTATGGGTCCGAAACCAAAAACTTCGTCCAGCACCTGCCGGCTTATTTCCTCGCGATCAGTACGAGTATAATGGGTGGATTCGTTATCCATCAACGTCTCCACCAGCAAGCGGATATCCCTTTCCAATTCCCGCTTTGCTTCCGAGTCGGTGATATCGCGACCCTCTACCCCAAGTTCTTTCACCGCTTCCCTGTGTATCTTATAAACCAGATCTTGAAAGCGGTTAGGCGGGTTATCTTTAACGATCGGTTTTGAAGGCATAGGCACTACATCCATAGCCTGCCCCTGCAAGCGGCTGAGAAGAGACAAAAGATCACCTCCCTGCGGTCAATATGTCCTTTTATATGCCACTACTCAAGAATCTGCAAGGTATTAATAATTCCTTTAGAAATAGGAGCTTTGGGGTTCATTTTCACAAAAGGAATGCCCTGATTTACAGATGCGATAACCAGTTTACCATCACTGGGCACTTCGGCTCTGATCGGCATTTCTAACACTCTTTCCACATCCTTGGGTTCAATGCCAGCCATACCTGAGGAGCGATTAAGCACCAGCCTGATTTTATTGAGCATATTTAAAGAGCGGAGTATATCGATGCCTTTCTTAACATTCTTTATTGTAGGCAAATCAAGGGTGATAACCAACAGTACAAGATCGGATATCTCCAGGGCGGTCAGGGTGGTCTCATCGATAAAGGAAGGGGTGTCGACAAAGGTATAATTGTAGTAACCTCTAAACATTTTGAGAATCCTACCCACACCCGCCGGGCTCACGAGTTCCGCCAGTTCAGGTTTGGTGGGAGCCGCCAGGATGTTCACCCCGTTGCGCTCATAAAGATAATCTTCTAGCAATTCCTTTCCCGGTTCTTCTCCCTCCTGAATCAGTTCCAGAATAGTTTTGCGCGGATCCAGATTCATCAGAATGCTGACATCCCCGAACTGGATATCCAGGTCCACAAGGGCTACCTTACATTTATGTTTCTGAGCAGCTGCTACCGCCAGGTTTGTGCATATGATGCTTTTCCCAACTCCGCCTTTGGTGCCGAAAACACTAATGATTTTATTAGCGCTAAAAGATCCTTTTGAGGATATGCCAGATTGCTCAGGCTCTTTGGGTCGGCTCAGATTACGGTTTAATTCCGCCACCTGATGGATGGTAGTGTGCAGTTCATCCGCTGATAGCGGTTTAACCAGATATTCTTTAGCCCCGGCCATCATTGCCCGCCGAAAATTACTTATTTCATCATCCACCGAAGCAATAATTACGGAAACCGCAGGATACTCCCGGGTAATTAATTTGGCAGCTTCAATGCCGTCCATGCCCGGCATATTTATATCCATGATGATGATTTCTGGTTTCAATCTTGCGACTTGCTCAAGAGCCTCTATCCCATTCCGGGCTTCACCAACAACATCGATGGATGCATCCAATTCCAATAAGCTCATCATGCCTGCCCGGATATCGTCGTTGTCGTCTGCCAGGATTACTTTAATATATTTCATAAATCCGCCCCCCTTATTTCATAAAATCTTTGAGTAGGAACGGAGTTGGTGTACTGGGTCCCTTTTCAATCGGGGATCTGAGCAGTAGTCTGATTGTGCCTCGTTCTGTAGCCAATACCAGACGCTGGGCCTCCTCTACGGATACTGCTAACGTCATGGTTTTAGCTTGAATTTCGCCCTTTTTTGCGGAATTGTCTATAGCGTTTTCACCAATGGCAAGCACCTCTATATTCTGAAGAGCGAGTACAGTGCAGGCTTCTATGTTGCTTTTGCCGACTACTTCTCCCTGAGGAATATCCAGGGTAGCCATGACGTCAACTCGATCCCCCACTTGGACATGGCCCGAGACCCCGCTCACGCTGTCCACAGCCACCGAGATAGCCCGCTTGGATTCAGGAATAGCATAAGCCAGACGCTTTTCGGTATCATTGGAGGAAAGAAGTTTTTGCTGAAGGATTTCTTCTCCGGCAGTAATGTTGCTGGTGGCCACCTTCCCGACTACGGCCGATTTGTCTCGTACAGCATCAGGATGTACGTACTGTGCAGGAAGGGTATCAACCTGGACCGCATTTACGTTAATTATAGTATCTTTGGGAATATTCTCACGGGCTCTGACAACCTGAACCAAATCTTTTGGACTGTAGTGGGTTTTGATTTCCTGTAAATAGCGATAAAAGCCGCCTGCAGCCAGCAGCCCAAAGATAAGCGCTATCATCCAATACTTCCTGGTTCCTCTGAACATGTAAACCCCTCCCCGAAACACCATTATGCTTCCATATAATACATCGTCAGCTGGGATCATTTGCTTTGATAGAATCAGCGCTTAGTTTGTCGCCGTGAGGGGATTTTTGTCGCATGGTCTCCTTTTTTCTCAAGTACCCGGCAGAATTGTTTTTTTATAAATTACTCTCAAACCACCAGATAGGCTACCTTCACCGGCACTGCCGAAGCTGCTGCATGGGCGTCGTGATTAATACTCAGGTGAGATCCGTTGAAGGTCACCGTATCACCGATTACCGCTCCATTTACAGTCTGGTTGGATCCATTCATTATTACTTGATTGTTAGGAGCATAAAGAATGCCATCAACTTGCATATTGGACCCGTTCACGGTGATTGACCCCCCAGAATACATACAGATAGCATCACTTGTAGTAGCATAACTCATCCCGCTGCCATTAATGATTATGTTGCCAGTGGCAATAATGGACCCCGTTCCCTTCACCTTGGAACTGTTAATGGTCACATCTCCCTGCACAAAGGTAATGCCACTGAGGTTTATATCCGTGCCATTAAAGGTCTGGGAACAAGTATATACATGGTCTGCCATCGTTTTGAGATCATTCATGCTATACTGAGGGGTTGGAACGTAGGGGGCATGAGGGATCTTTTCCCCAAAATTCAAGTCACTTCCGTTCACAGTGATGGTTCCCACGGCTTCCAGTGCCCCACTAACATCCTGGTGGGACCCATTGATCGTACAATTGCAGTTCGTGTGCACATCACCGGAAATATCGCCGGTTATATCCATAAACGCGCCATTAAAAACCAGATTCCGGGTTTTACTCCCCGAGAAAACGGCATAGTCGAAGATGTGATCCCCACCTCCATACCGTGCGACCGCCCGGGTGGAAACCGATCCATTATCAATACCAAGTATCGGTGCAAATATGTAGTTTACGGTTCGCGTACATCTCACCTCGATTTGGTAGGAATCGCCCTGGTAAGGAGTAGTAATTTGCAGTTCGCTCTCCTGCATTCCGTTTTTCATGGCGAATTGCCTGGCTGTATCCGAAGCATTGGCGGTATTGGGCAGACTCTGAACCCCGGCCAGGGCTGCCGCATCCACGGCACTCTGTATTTTGGCCTGGGTATTGTAGGCCAAACCCACATCTACCACCAGGGCAGCCATCCCCAGTAAAACAGGGAGCAGTAAAGCAACCAATACGGCTACTGTGCCTCTTTGGTCTTTCATAGGAGCTCTAAATTTTCTGCTCATACCTGTGACTCCTCACCCGGGTCATTGCTCAACCCGCATATAACAGCTGGAAGATAAAGGGAAGGGATTTGGTATCATATAGTCCACAAGAGGCATTACCAGGGGGACCGTGTAGGAAACACTGATTTTCAATGTAGTTCCCCGAGCCCGGCTTCCTGCCGGAGTAGGGGTGACTGTTAAACGGGTAATGTCAAGAAAGGCTGCCTCGGAATTTACTGCAGCCAGGATTTCGCTATCACTATGGCCCACTACACCGTAACGGGCACCTTCCCTGGCCAGGTTGTTTACTACCAGGTAGCTGCCGAAAACCCGCCCAAAATCAAAAATTCCCAACGACAATAATATTAATACCGGTAAAGCCAGTGCCATTTCTACCATAGCCTGGGCTTTTTCATCTTTAATCAGACTTCTCATCGTATTCACCCCATCAAATAGTTGGCGGCCAGATATCCCAAAAAGAATGATATGCCATAAGGGAATCGGATCCCTGAAGCAGCAAACAGCGGTGGCCTCTCCGTATCCCCTCGGGCTGCTCCCTTCAAATCCAGGAAGAAAAAGTATACATTCCACAAAACATTTTTCCACTGGCCGGAGAAGAATAAAATCCCCACTGCGATTATCCCGCCAGCAATTGCACCATAGAGAAACGTGTACAGGGTTAGATGGATCCCGTTTAAAGCTCCGATCGCGGCCAGCATTTTCAGGTCTCCGGCTCCTATCAGGTGCAGGACAAAAGGGATGAACAGCAAGAATCCACCCAGCAGTAGGCCTCCCAGAGAGTCCAGGAAACCGGCTCGGCCCTCCAAATACGCCTTGATACACAATCCGGCCAATATGGCCGGAAAGATTACGGCGTTGGGTATGCGCCGGGTCTTGAGATCATATAAGGAAATCCCGGCAGTTAAGACTGTTGTTATTGCAAAAGTGACCTGCATAAAGACCTCTAAATCCTAAGTTAATAGAGCTTACTTGCCTTGCGTATACAACTGTATTGGCTGCCAGGAATGTTCTGTTAGGTCTGGGTTCTTTCTTTTAGCAATCCTTTAAACGTCATACTAAACTTCATCAAGTTAATAATAGAGGGGCCCCAGAAGGGCCCCTCTACCGAGATCTCTATAGAGCGTTTACTATGCTGTTAAATGCACCAGCAATACCGTCCTTCAACCCAGTCAATCCTGCAATTAGCAAAACGGCTACCAGGGAAATAATCAGAGCGTATTCAACCATACCTTGTCCTTCTTCTTCCTTGACCAACCTTTTAAACATGTTCATCATTATGGATCCCTCCCAAATTTTTTCGATTTTTAAATCGGTTTTGTGTCTAGTTATATATTAAACCCATGGCGATATTTCGGGTATCAACTAAAAGGCTCAATTTTAATGAACGTTTAGTCGCGAAATTTTATCCGCCATTAGTCCTAAATTGTTGTTTTGCTTAGGACTGGGGGTGGCCTGTATGCGCCGGATTGTCCTGGAACAATGTCAGAAATCGGCACCCGCGCCCAAAAATCCCTGCCCAAAAACCTCAATGCTCTCATTGACGATGATGAAGGCACAGGGATCGATTTGAAAAACCAATTCTTTTAAGCGCGGAAATTGGGTTTGACCTACGGTAACGAGGATAATCAGGTGGGAATCTCCGGTATAGCCGCCCTGCCCCTGTAAAAAGGTGCAGCCGCGTTGCAAGCTTTCAATAATGGCCTCAGCGATTTTTTGATGTTGGTGGGAAATGATCATGACAGTGCGGGTTAACTGCAATCCCGTAAGCACCTCATCCATCACCTGGGAAGAAACAAAAATGGCAATTGTCGAATAAAGGGTCAAATTGATGTTGGTGCTGAACAGGGATAAGCCTATTACCAGAAGATTGCTAATAAAAGTGGTTTGGCCGATATTAAGGCCCCAATATCTTTTAATTAAAACGGCAATAATATCAATTCCACCCGTCGATCCTTTCGCACGGAAAATGATCCCCGACCCGATGCCAGCTAAAGCTCCTCCAAAGACCGCTATCAGAAGGGGATCTGTCAGCGTAAATTGTACAGTTCTCAAGAGGGTTAGAAAAGCTGACAAGGCAGCTGCGCCAATCAGGCTATATAGTACGAAGCGCCTGCTTACATAGCGATAACCGGCCACGAATATGGGGATGTTCAAGATTGCATACCATAGTCCGATATCCCATCCGGTGAAATAGTTAAGGATAACGGCGATGCCCGTCACCCCACCGGTAAGCATACGAGCCGGCACCAGGATAGTCTGAATGGCCCCCGCCAGGAGAAATGAGCCTACCAGAATGTAGGTTATATCCATGAGTTTTATTTTTTCTAAAAAGGTAGGTTTCAGCGAATAACCCGCTTTCTTTTTCATGATCTCCCTTTCTTCGGCTCTGGTCTTTGATCATATTGTGCCCTGCAGGGGAACCATATTATGTGAAAGCTAGACTGGTTAATAAACGGAAGACTGAAGAACGGCATGCTGTCCAAGAAGAGGATAAAATCAAAAGGGTCCTTTCAGACAAGTGCCTGCCTCCATCCAGTTTTGTTGCGTTCTTAACCACAACGGTTATATGATAAGAAAGTACAAAAGCGGGATGCTAAGATCACCTGCAGGGAGGTTTCCGTTTGAACGATGTTCAATTAGTTGCTACCAGTGCCTTTGGCCTGGAGTCAATCGTAGCCAATGAATTGAAAAACCTGGGTTATGAAGATTTGCAGTTAGAGAATGGTCGGGTGTCCTTTACGGCTGACCAGCAGGCAATTGCCCGCTGCAATCTATGGCTGCGCAGTGCTGACCGTTTGTTGATCAAGGTTGGGGAATTTCCGGCTCAGACCTTCGATGAGCTTTTTGAGCAAACCCGGGCCTTACCCTGGAACTCATGGCTTCCAGAAAACGCCAACTTCCCAGTGCAGGGCAAATCCATCAAATCACGTTTGTTCAGCGTTTCCGACTGCCAGGCTATCGTAAAAAAGGCTGTCGTGGAAAGCTTGAAAGCCCGGCACCACCGTACCTGGTTCACTGAGGATGGTCCTCGTTACAAGATAGAGGTCTCCCTACTTAATGATATTGCCACTCTGACTCTGGACACCAGTGGATCGGGACTGCATAAAAGGGGGTACCGCCAGTTGACTCATGCCGCGCCCTTAAAAGAGACGCTGGCTGCAGCCATGGTGCAGATTAGCCGCTGGAAACCGGACCGCGCTTTTATCGATCCCTTATGCGGCTCCGGTACCATAGCCCTGGAGGCCGCCTTGATCGGGCGCAACATGGCGCCAGGACTATTGCGCAAGTTTGATGCCGAAGAGTGGACGGTAATCCCTTTAAATTTGTGGCACAAAGCACGCCAGGAGGCCCGCGACCTGGCCAGACCTGAACAACCCCTGGGAATCCTGGGATTCGATAGAGACTCAGAAGCAGTAAGCATGGCCCGTTACCATGCCCGGCAGGCGGGAATCGGATCCGGTATCAGCTTTCAGCGCCAGGAGATAAACGCACTGCAGTCTCGCTATCAGTATGGCTACCTGATAACCAACCCCCCTTACGGGGAACGTCTTTTAACCCGCGAAGAGCTTCGCTTCCTTTATCAAGATATCACCAGGACATTTACCCGATTGGATACCTGGTCATTTTATGTCTTGAGCGCTGATATGGATTTGGAAAAATGGCTAAAGCGCAAAGCTGACAAAAGGCGCAAATTATACAACGGACGAATCCTCTGCAACTTCTATCAATTCTATGGCCCTAGGCCGCTCGATTTGGCCGGCCCCTTTGCAGCCCGTTAAAATTGCCGTACACCCTCATAGCCCCTTTCTCCACTTTTTCTCCTTTTGGATCAATTTCTCTTATATAAAAGCACCTTTCGGGCCATACTAAATAAAGTTTGGAAAATTTAGCTTTTTTGGTAATCGTTTGACTTAGGAATATTGTGCCCCCGGCAAGGCATAAAATAACTTGTCGGCTCTTGATAGGAGGTACCATTTCAATGATTTCAATAATTCTTGCCGGGGGTCAGGGTCTGCGATTATGGCCCGAAAGCCGTCGGAATAGGCCTAAACAGCTGTGCAAATTTTTCAGTGATAAATCGATGCTGGAGCAAACTATCAATCGCCTTAAACAGGCTGGTTCGCATCGGGTTATCATCATTACCAATGAGCAGCAGCGCCCACTAATAAAAACTATGTTGGATGAATCCGATTTGCAGGACATCGAACTTCTCAGTGAACCACAAGGGAAGAATACTGCACCAGCCGTGGGCCTAGCCCTGGCCCGCCTAAGACAGGATCAGCAAAATGACATTTTAGGCATTTTCCCGGCAGATCATTATGTTGGGGATGAACCGTCTTTCGTTTCAAGTTTGGAAAAGGCCATTCAAGCAGCGGAAACGGGTCGATTGGTTACCATCGGTGTCAAACCTCGGCGACCGGAGACCGGTTACGGTTACATTGAAAAAACCCGCTGGGAGATAGGCGATATTCCCAACGTATACCAGGTTGATTCTTTTTGTGAGAAACCGGATAAAGAGATCGCCCAGCAATACGTAGATAGCGGTCAGCATTTATGGAATGCCGGTATATATATAGGAAATAGTCAGACATTTATGGATGAATTTGCTCTTTACCTACCGGAAATTCACTCGCGAATCTCCAGCGGATTTGATGAATATGTCGCATCATATGCCAGCCTTCCGGATATTAGCTTGGATTACGGCATAGCTGAGAAATCCAACCGCATCGCGGTAGTCCCCTCGGCTTTCGATTGGTGCGACTTGGGCAGTTGGAGTGCCATGGACGAATTCTATCAGCCCGATCAGGATCAAAACATAGGAGCTGGAGGCAACATTGCGTTTGTAGACAGCCAGTCCTGCCTCGTCAAACAAAAAGAAAAAGCACTGGTTCTTTTTGGCGTTGAAAACCTGTTGGTGGTGGAAAGTGATGACATTATTTTGGTAGCCGACCGCAACCGCAGCCAGGATTTACGCCAGGTTATTGATGCCTTGAAAAATCAGGAACGCTTTGATTTATTGTAAGTATTGGTCTTCCGGGTACAAGTATGACAGGATGATCCCCCGGGAAAAATAAAAGTAAATGCCGCGAAATACTAACAAGGAGTTGAAGCAGTATGAATATTGTTAATATTGGGACTTATCCTCCAAAACAGTGCGGGATAGCTACATTTTCTATGGATTTGAGAAAAAGTCTGCAAATGAACGGCCACGATGTGCGTATCATAAGTGTTTCTGAAGAGGCTTCCGAATATGTATATCCATCCGAAGTTATCTTTAATATCAGACAACAGCACAAACAGGATTACATTAAAGCTGCTAATTTGATTAATTCTTCTTCATTTATAGATATGGTTATAATTCAGCACGAATATGGTATTTACGGAAGTCGTGAAGGTGAGCTGGTTATGGAGTTGGCCAAACTTCTACACCGCCCCTATGTCTTGGTAACTCATACCGTTCTTCCCCAGCCCTCCAAACATCAAAAACAAGTTTTGAATTACTTATGTCACAGGGCATCGGGGATTGTTTGTATGACTCGTCGTTCCGCAAATTTACTGGCTAACCTGTATGAGGCACCGGAAGAGGTTACCAGTGTTATTGCTCATGGAGTTCCAAATTTTCCGGTGCAGTCTTCTGACGTCTTGAAGACTCGCTATGGCTTGCAGGGTCGGGATATCGTCAGCACCTTTGGTTTGATCGGCCCCGGAAAGGGCCTGGAACTGGGGATCAAAGCCATGCAAGAAGTATGTCGGGTTTATCCGCAATCCCTTTATTTAATCCTGGGCCAGACTCATCCCATGTTAAGAAAAACCGAAGGTGAAAAATACCGGCATATGCTGGAGGGATTGGTGGACGAATTGGGATTAAGGAATCACGTGGCTTTTGTAAACCGCTTCCTGAGTGATGATGAGTTGGGCGAATTCCTTTATCTTACCGATATCTATTTAAGCCCTTATCCAAATCGCGATCAGGCGGTAAGTGGGACACTGGCTTTCGCTCTTGGATGTGGACGGGCGATTGTCTCAACATCTTATGCCTACGCATGTGAAGTGCTGGCCGAGGGCCGAGGCTTAATAGCAGACAAGACAGACTATAGAGAGCTTTCTGCACTGATCCAAAAAATTCTAGCCGATCCCGATCTCAAATCCGGCCTGCAAACAGCAGCTCTGAATCTTGGCAAGTCCTGGACCTGGGTCAATGTGGGGCGTCTTTATACCAATTTCTTTAACAAAATTCTTGACACGCCAATGTTGGTCAGGGAGAAGGGTTTCAATTATGCCAAACTATAAACACCTTTTGCATATGACTGACAAAACAGGAATACTGCAATTTTCTCATTTATCTTCGCCCGACCCGAGCAGCGGCTATACATTGGATGATAATGCTCGGGCTTTTATGGTGGCTGTTTATATGGAGGATGGAGAACCGTGGGCGAAAATCTATATCCGCAATTTACACCAGGCCCAGCAGCCTGACGGCTCCTGGTCTAATCTTCTCGTAGCCGGACAATACAGCAGTTCTCAAAATTCCCAGGATAGTATCGGGCGTGCTTTACTAGCTTGCAGTATCGGTTTACAATGTCCCTGGCCTCAGATCAAAGAAACATGTGAAGAACTGCTGATTCATCACCTACCGGAGACTGTGAAGTTTACATCACCCCGTGCTATAGCTTATAGCCTGCTAGCCTTGTCGGGTGGAGGGGCTGCTCATTTGTCGGACAATCGAACTTTATTACTGGCGCAGAAACTAAGTGACTTTCTCCTGGGTCTTTACCAGGCAAAGCACGATAGAGGTTGGTTATGGTTTGAAGATTATATAACCTACTGCAATGCTATCATTCCCCAGGCCTTGCTGGCCGCCTATCAGGTGGGTGGGGATAAAAAGCATTTAAAGGTGGGCCGTGATTCTCTGAATTTCTTGAACAACATATTATTCCGTGATGGTTATCTCAACATCATAGGGAATCAGGGCTGGTACCAGAAAGGGGGGAAAGTACCCCTTTTCGATCAGCAACCGGTTGATGCAGCTTCCGTCGCCTTCGCCTGCTTACAAGCATACCAGGTGCTGGGCACCAGGGAATATTTTGATCTTGCTAAACTGGCATGTCACTGGTATCGGGGACGAAACATTCACAATGTTCATTTGGTTGATTCGGAAAGCGGTGGTTGTTATGATGCATTGACTCCTGAAGGATTCAATCGCAATCAGGGAGCCGAGGCGGTGCTTTCACTTCTTATGAGTGACATGTTTACGGAAGGAATTCTGACTCCAGGGATTGAAGAAGAGCGTTCTTCATCTGGGTAGACTAGATATGGTATGGAAGACTTGGTCAAATAACGAGAGCGAATAAAAAGCCCGTGAGGCATATAAAGTAAGGGACGGCAGGTATGCCGTCCCCTTTAACTTACTTCTTACTTCAAGTCAGTTTTGCGGAATTTCTCCGGAATAAGATCGGCCAACGTGCAGCGCGCCACTCCGATACTGGTGTCTGCCGCTCCATAATAAACCAGGATCTCATCCTGATCCTCAAGGATCTCTTTATCCACGCCGGCTACCGCCCCACAGGTAAAGACCACATTGGGAACCCAGGCTCCGCTCAATCCCACCTCATAATCTTCTTCCGGTTCCAACACCGGATTGGGAGAGCGAAAAATAACCTTAGCCGGATTGTTCAAGTCTACCAGGATAACTCCCAGACGATAAACATAATTGTAATCGACTCCATGGTAGATGAGCAGCCAGCCGTACCTGGTTTTAATGGGCTGGGCTCCGGCACCGACTTTTAAGGAATCCCACATGCGTCCCGGCCGAGGCCCGATAATGATGGCGTGTTTTTCTTTAATGGGAAATTTCAACTGGTCTACATAGGTGACCCAGATACTTGGTTCTATCCGATGATAGATTACATAACGGCCATTTATCCGTTCCGGAAATATAATGGCATCTTTATCCCAAATATTCTTGAACGCCAGACCCTCTCTTTGCCAATCCCGGTAATTGCCAGCTTGAAAGTGCTTCAATGGAATGGAAGCAGCCGCAATCTGAGCGATATTCCCGTCATAAGCTGTGTATAACATAAAAATCCTATCTTCGATGACAATCAGGCGCGGATCCTCACAACCCTGTATCTCTTCCGGAGTCTCCGGTGAAAAAATCGGCTCAGGAATACGTTCCAAAACACGATAGCCGTCGGTGATGGCCAGCCCGATCGAGGAGATACCATCCTCCCCAACCGCCCGGTAGAATAGATATACCAGGTCTCCTATCCGCAGTGCGCCTGGATTTAAGACGAATTTCGATTCCCAGGAGTGGTTCTCCAAAGGCTCTAAAATAGGATTGCCTTTGTAGCGCTTTAAATACTTACTCGGTTCATTGGTGGTTTCCTGAACGATGACTGTCACATCTTTGGGCCGGGCCGGCAGCAGGGAATCGAGCAGATTCTGCTCGCTTCGTCCTTCCTGGATGAGCCTCAGAACCAAATCCATCAATTCCTCTACATTGTAACCGAGAGCCTGGTAAAGCTTCTCCAGGAAATCATGATTAAACCAGCGGCTTTCTACACTGGTGGTTAAAGGAGTGGGAATTTTCAATCCACCTTTAAAGCTGTAACTGGCCCAACTCCATGCTGTGCAAGTCAGAAACACGCCATTCTCCAACACTTGCCCCAACCCATAGCTCTCCGCCATCAACCGAAAAAGCCGGGCCAGGTCCAGATTTTGCTGTTCTTCTAGATCGGTCGCAATTTGCTTGAATTTAGCCACCACTTTGCGGTGGTGATGATTTTCGATAATGGTGTGAGCCGAAAACTCTTCGCCCTTGGGGAGTCCCAGCAGGGAATTGCGCACCTTCATACCAACATTCTTTCTTTCCGCTGCGTTTAATAAGAACAGGCGGGAAAAGTTTTCAGCTACCGCCAGGCGCCTTACCAACCCGGTAAAATAACGTAGGCGCGGATATTTACCGCCCTGCCCCGGTTCCAGGCATTTAATCGATATACGGGCGGTAAGCAGGTTAAAGGCGGAGATCTTGCCCTGGGCAATCAGCCCCATGCGCAGATCGTCGGTGAGAATTATGGGTTTAATATCTACCCATTCGAAATTCTCGGGTTTAATATTATCCACCAACCAGGTTAAATCACGGTCTGTGTAGGTCCAGGTTTCGACCATATTGGCCTGGGTGAAAGCATCCCTGGCTCCTATCTTTTCAATAAGCTGCTCGGGCTTATAGTAGCCCATAGGAATCATTAGATTGATTGGGGGAAATCTGACCAGCATCTCCCGAAGTAAATCTGAACTGACTGTAAACATGCGATGCTGAGGAAAGAGTTGAAAAAGACGCTGGACAAACATGCCAGTGCCTTCATCAGTATGCAGATCTCCTGGCAGCAGCTTCTCTAAGCCCCTCTCCAACTGGGCCATAAAATCCTCAACACCAGCAATGATTTGGTCCGGTGGGGCGTGGGGATCCAGTCCCAATCCTTCACTGATAAAGCAGTTAAATTTTTCATAATAATCCTTGCGCAAATCGCGAAAGATGTTGTCGGTCTGAACCAGGCAGGCATCCCGACCGCAAATCTTTTTAGGCACTACGATGGGTTTCCCTGGCACATACTCCATATATCCCAGAGGTACAAGGGCGGGCCTTGCTGATTCCTGCTGCTGCATCCACTGCTCGGAGAATCCAGCTTTATTCTGCCAGAGGCTGCTGGTCAAGTTCTGGCGGATGGATTCCATCTTACGCACCAGAACCTCGTCTTTTTCCACCTCATTACTGGCATGAATTCTCACGGCAAACTGATGCATCCCCAGCAGATAGCTGGCTACCTTTCCGTTGTATAAAGCCGTAGTTAACGCGATAATACTGGCGGGGTTCATAGAATCATCAAAAGCATACATGCGAACCAGATCCAGGACTACGGATACCCAGAGATCATCGGAAAAGCAAAAGACTTCTTGCTCGTTTCCGGCCAATCTTAAAATCTCCTCAGCCCTGCTCAGCCGTTCAAGCACGGGTGAAAAATCCCGGCAACCTTGATAGAAATTATGGATTAGATCCGGTATGGAGTGTTCAATAATATCCGGTCTCTTCACTTCACTGCGAACCAGAATATCCGCGACCTTGATTACCAACCGGTCCTTTAGCCAGGTGGCACTATCCCGTTTGATGGCCTCAAAAACAGCCCGGGCGGTCTGACTAAATATGCGGTTGCGGGTGGGTAAGCTGTGAGCATGGACCACACCCCCCATACTCACCTCACAGACATTACGGTTCCAACACAGTGCCCGGGTAATCAACCAGAAATCAAAACCAAAACCACGAATCTTATCTCCCCAGAAATGAGCCTCATGGGCCAATTCCTCAATAAAATCGTGAGAAAGAGCATAGATTCCCCCCAGTGGATCACCCACCCTGAAACCATAGAAAACCTCCAGAATGGGAGCGGCCAGCATATGCGCAATGCTATCCATCCCCAGGTAGCGCCGCAAGCTGCCTAAAACAAGATCATATTCTCCCTGAATCGGAGTCAACAGGCTTTCCAACCAGGCATTGTCGATTCCAGGCCCCTGCTCGTTGGCCATATTGGCACTGAAGAGAAGGAGATCGGCCTCCAGTCTTTTCGTGATCTCGATAATGGACCGAATAGCCATCCCTCTGCCACTTATAGCCTCCGGAAGGAGGAATTCCAGGTGGGGGTGTTTTAAACGGGTGGTCTTGATTACATCCAGGCACAAGGATGCGGAAGCATCCCCTACACATACAATGAGTTGCCGCCGCCCTATCCAGGACTGCAGAACCCGATCAATGGATTGCAGAAGAGGTCCGATGCTGTCTGCTTCATTAAAAAAGGGAATCCCTATTACCAGGTCATAGTTGCTGAACTCAATCAATTGTGGTTTAATGCGATTCAAGGTTTCATCGAATAAGGCTTCCGTACCCATGCCGCTCAAGCAGCCAATCCCCCTTTTGATTGGTGTTTTGACTTATTTCGTATTACTCATTATTCATTATGCTCTAATGCGGTGATAATATTGCACAAGCCTTTCAACCTTGATCATCATCTATCAAAAGGAGCAATTCTATCCCCAGGCCCATACAATGGGGATTATTCGATGAGCGATTCCATTTCATCTAATAGACCGGCAAAGAAATCCAGTGCCTTCTCCACCGGTTCAGCTTGAGTCAGGTCCACGCCTGCCTTCTGCAGAAGCAGGACCGGGTAATCGGAGCCGCCGGACTGCAGGAAATTGAGGTATCTCTTCACTGCCGCTTCCCCTTCCTGAACGATCTGCTCCTTGATGGCGGTAGCGGCTGAGAACCCGGTGGCGTACTTATATACGTAAAAGGCTGAGTAAAAATGCGGTATACGCATCCATTCCAGAGCAATTTCCTCGTCCAGTATCAACTGGCTTCCATAATACAGACGGTTTAAGTCTAAATATACCTGGCTGATCATATCGGGGGTTAATGCTTCTCCCGCCTCTGCTTTTTCGTGAATGATTTTCTCAAATTCGGCAAAGAGGGTCTGTCGGTACACCGTGCCTCTGAATTGCTCCAAATAGTGGTTGATCAAATAGAGCTTTTCCTGCCGGTCGTTGGTTTTCTTGAGCAAGTGGTCGATTAGCAACGATTCGTTGACGGTAGAGGCCACCTCGGCCAGGAAAATCGGATACTGGCTGTAGACATAGGGTTGGGCCTGGTTGGAATAGAAACTGTGCATAGAATGCCCCATTTCATGGGCCAGGGTAAATAAATCATCCAGCTTATCATCGTAATTCATTAAGACATAGGGGTGAGTGTCATAAGATCCCCAGGAATAGGCCCCACTGGTCTTACCCTGGTTTTCGTAAACATCAATCCAACCACCATGCATACCTTTTCCCAACTGGTCCAGATATCCATGCCCTAGAGGCTGTAAGGCCTCAACCACTGTTTCCCGGGCCTTCTCGTAAGGGACCTCTAATTTGTACTCCGGGATCAATGATACATAAAGGTCATAGACGTGCAGGTCATCGAGGCCCAGCATTTTTTGGCGCAGCTTTACATAACGTTGTAAATAGGGTAATTTGCTATGAACGCTTTCTATCAGTTGCTGGTAGACCCGGGGATCAATATTATCCCCCTGGAGGGAAGCTTCCAAACTCGAAGGATAGTTGCGGACCCGGGAATAAAATATGTCACTTTTTACGCTGGCGCTAAACGTGCTGCTCACAGTGTTCTTCAATTTTGCGTAGGAACCGTAAAGCCCCTGAAATGCTTCTTTGCGAACCCGGCGGTCTTTGCTTTCCATGAACCGCCCGAATCGGCCTTTGGTCAGTTCAATTTCATGGCCCTCTTCGTCCTTTATCATGGGGAATTTGATATCAGCATTGTTCAACATCGTAAAGGTGTTTTTAGAAGATATGGATAAATCCGCACTCATGGCCAGGATTCTTTCTTCCTCGAAGGATAGAATATGCTCCTTTTGCCGCCAGAGTTCGTCAAAGAGGTGGCGGTATACGGCCAGCTCTTTGTTATTTTCCATAAAGGATTGAATCAGCCCCTGATCGAGGGAACTCAATTCCGGGGTAATAAAAGCTGTGACACTGCTGGTCTGAATGCTCAGGCTTTCAATACGATCATAGAGAGCTTGATATTTGGTATTGCCATTGTCCTCATCCCTGCGCATACGAGCATAGATCAAGAGTTTCTCGCATTGTCGATCCAAATGTTCCATATCCTGAAAAGAGGCCAGCAAATGATCGGCGGAAGTCCCCAGAGTTCCCTGGTACTTCTGAATTTTGTCCACCAGGGGCTGGATACCAGCATACTCCTTTTCCCATTCATCATCACTACTGAAAATATCCTCCAAACGCCATTTCACTGCCTGGTCAATTTCGTTTCGCATTTTGATTTTACCGCTCACAGTAAACCTCCTTCGTTAACTTCTGTTCCCTGTCGGGCTTATTTTTTCCCTTTGAAGGGCAAATAAACCCAACGAAAATGTTACTTTTGCCCCCACAGCGTGCAGTTCTAGTTATACCGCTGCCAGCATTATAGTTTATCACCGCCACCCACGCAATTGTTTATAGGAATTCATTACCAAAACCCTCTTAATCGCTTTGTTATGAACTCGATGGCAATTGGGAGTCCAAATACATGTGAATGCCGTGACTTCTGATGAGTTCATGCTAGAATAAATTTAGACTGCCTCAATCAGGGGCTCTTGAATTTGAAACCGGATCCAATGTGAGAAAGGAGATGTTTGTAATAGATATGGAAAACAGATTTTCTTATGCACAGCACAGTGAGGAAATGCTAACACAATTGCCTAAAGGAGCTTTTCTATCAGTTGAAACGGATGGCCGCATCAATACAATGACGATTGGTTGGGGTTTTATCGGTTTTATGTGGCAGCTGCCGGTTATGGTGGTAGCTGTGCGCCCAACCCGCTTCACTTATGAATTACTCGAGAAGTCCGGGCAGTTTACAGTCAGCGTTCCTTTAAACAAACAATTGAAAAAAGAACTGGCCGGAGCGGGCAGTACTTCCGGGAGGGATTTGGACAAATTCAGCCGGTTTAATTTGACTCCGCAAGCCGGTAAGGAAGTCGGTTGTCCGGTAATTAGGGAGTGCCAACTCTTTTACGAGTGTCAGATGATATATAAGCAAGTTCTGGATGAAAATTCCTTGGACCCCGATTTGAAGCTTCAGTATTATCCCTTGGAAGACTATCACACACTTTACTTTGGTAAAATATTGACCTCCTACAAAAAAGAGGCTCTCTCTTCTGATTAACAGGGATGGTCAGCCATAGGTGGTTTTTGTACCAGCCGATCCCTATGATAAAATGGCTATTAAGAATATTAATGATTAAACAAAGTTATGCCTGCGAGGAGCTTTAATCATGGCGGTTATAGGAATTGATCTGGGTTCTACGGCAACGAAAGGTATACTGATCGACAACGGACTGCAATACGAATCCCTCCTGCCTACCGGCTGGAGCCCTCGTGATACTGCTGAGATCACCATCACTCAGTTATTATCGCAGTCGGGCCTACAAAGATCACAGTTGGAAAGGCTCTTCGCCACCGGTTATGGACGGGTAGCCATACCCGGCGCCGACCAGACGGTTACAGAAATAAAATGCCAGGCACGGGGTATTCATTCGCTTTATCCAAATGTGGGAACCATTATCGACATAGGCGGTCAAGACAGTAAAGTGATTCGTATTGGGCCAGCCGGACAAGTATTGGACTTTGCCATGAATGATAAATGCGCGGCTGGAACCGGGCGCTTTTTACAGGTGATGGCCACTGCGCTGGGCATGGATGTAAGCGAACTGGGAGCCAACGAAGATCTTGCCAAGAACACCAATATAAGCAGTATGTGCACGGTATTTGCGGAATCAGAAATTATCGGATTGCTGGCCAGGGGAACCCCGAAAAGCGGGATCATTGCCGGGCTGCATCAGTCAGTTGCCCGCCGGGTGGCCTCGCTGGCCAGGCGGCTGGGTATAAAAGATCAGGTGGCTTTTACCGGAGGTGTTGCCGCCAACACCGGCATGCAGCGAGCCTTACAGAAAGAGCTAGGTCAGGAACTAACTGTCCCCGTTCGCTGCTTTTATACCGGGGCTCTGGGAGCGGCTCTGCTGGCCCAGGAATCGCTCTCTTCCAACTAGCCGCTGGCTTTAAAACATAAAGTAATAAAAGAGCCCTTCAGGGCTCCTTTATTTTCTTCCACTATATCCGTATTACTCACGCTTAGCAGGATCTACTTAATCAAACGGATCTTCGGGTGTACCCGATCCCTGAGTTCCAGTCTTTCCATTATCCACCGAGCCAGGGGTCTTAGTTGCCGGGGGATTTGTTCCACTGGTAGTCCCGGACCCAGAACCAGTCTTCCCCGTGTTGGAAGAATTCGTTGGGGTAGTTGTATTGGTCCCGTTGGTCGGGTTAGTCGGGCTGGTTGGAGTAGTGGTTGACTGCCCCGTAGTACCTGTAGTACTCGTGGTGCCCGTTTGCTTCCCGTCTTTTTCCCCGCTTATCGCCTGTGGAGTTCCTTTTGTGGTAGCATCGTCCTCCACATCATCGGTGACTACTGGCGCTTTGCTTACCCAACTGGGTGGATCATGGATAACATCATAGGTTTTCCCAGCCAGAAGGGAAGCGATGATTCCATTGGCAACAGTCTTATCGGCTTCCCAATAGCTGCCCCCATCCTTGGGATCCGTGAAAGAATAACCCGGCAAAGTCTGGGTAATGATTTCGCTGTTTTCAAAGTCCTTGGCGGATGTGGCCAAATAGGCCAGATCGCTCACGGGAATATTGGTTCGAATCGAATTCATTAACTCGGGGATAAGTTGAGGAAGCTTTAATATGGTCTTAGTCTGGAAAGCCTCCTTGGCTACGGCTTTAACAAATTTGGCCTGGCGCTGGGTGCGCCCGATATCCGCCGTGGGTCCGCCCCGGTACCGCACATATTTCAGGGCATTCTCGCCATTTAAATGTTGTTGTCCCTTGGGGATATTGATGTTTAAAAAAGGATCTGGATCGGAATGAATCATATTCGTTTCTACATCAATATCGACTCCGCCCAGTGTGTCGATGATTTTTCCGAAACCCCAGAAGTTGGTGATAATGTAGTAATCGACTTTCGTTCCCAAGAGCTGGCCGACAGTTGCACAGGCCGCCTCTGGACCACTAATCAAATTTACACTGTTAATTTTCTCCTGGTGACCGGTGGAAGGAACGACCCGAGTATCACGAGGAATCCACACCAGTACCACTTTCTTATTCTTGGTATCGACACTGGCCAAAATCATCGTATCGCTTCGGGAGTTCGCAGTCATTGACCGAGCATCTATTCCCATCAAGAGAATATTGACCACTTTCCCCTGAGAAAACTGTTCCAGAATACTTTCCTTAAAACCGTTGCCTGTTATTTTCCCCAGGCCGGCCCCGCAGAAAAACGCTAATACAAATACAAGGATTACAAAAACGATCCTTTTGGGATTCGTTTTAATGAAATTCATCATGGTGTCCTTCCTCTCCCAAAGCCATAACCATTCAAATATTTATTTTAACAGCTTTTGTCGAGTTGTGTCCAGGCAGATTATCTTAAGAAACGAGGTGGTATTACTCTTGGATCAAGACACAACATGGATGCCGGTATGAATTCGATTCAATGAACTTGTCCTAAATGCTGCGCAATGGAATTCAACAAGCTCTCAGTTCCCTGTCCAGTCTGACCCGATACCCAGGCTGTACCATTGGCTGGCATTCTTGCTTCCGGAAGCAAATCAATTTTGGTGAAGACCGGTATGATCCGTCCCGGCTCTGCACCCAGATTATCCAAAACCTTCTCCACGGTTGCCATCTTCTCCAAATAATCCGGATCGGAGACATCCATCACGTGGAGAATGAGATCCGCTCGGATGGCCTCCTCCAGGGTGGCGCGGAAGGCCTGAATCAGATGATGGGGTAGATTCTGAATAAAGCCCACAGTATCTGTAAGCAGGAATTGTTCCCCATGTAAGTGACCTATCTTTCGTGTGGTCGTATCCAGGGTCTGAAAAAGGCGGCTGTCTGCATCAGCTTGGTCCTGGCCGCTGCTGTGCCCGATCCGGCACAGGGCATTAAATAGCGATGATTTCCCTGCATTGGTGTATCCTACTAAGGAAACTTCTCTGATTCCGGCCCGTTGACGCCGCTTACGGTGAAGTTCTCGGGTAGTTTTTACTTTCTCGATCTGCTGCCTAATATCCCGGATCCTGCGCCGGATATAGCGGCGGTCCAGTTCCAGTTTCTGTTCCCCGGCACCACGGGTGCCGATGCCGCCCCCCAAACGGCTTAATTCACGGCCCATTCCAGTCAAACGCGGAAGTCGATATTCCAGGGTCGCCAGTTCAACCTGCAGCTGCCCCTCCCGGGATCGGGCTCGCTGGGCAAATATATCCAAAATGAGCATGGTCCGATCAACAATCTTGACCTCCAGGGTTTCCTCCAGGTTGCGCAGCTGTACAGGACTCAACTCCTGGTTAAAAACCACCAGATCCGGCTGTTCTTCCTGCACCAGACGCTGGACTTCCTCCACTTTTCCCTTTCCTATATAGGTTGACGAACGGGTGTGGTCCTGAGCCTGCACAACGGATGTGATTACTACACCGCCGGCCGCCTTTACCAGGCCCTGTAGCTCCTGAAAAGACGAATCGAATTCACTGTCTCGGCTTTTCCCCTTCACTCCTACCAAAATGGCTCTTTCTGTTTTTATCGTCAAGACCGCGGCCTCCATCCCTTCCGTTTTGGACCGGTCGACTTTTTATTCTTCGGTCCTTCCTTTTTAGTATTACTCATTAACCCGCTTGATCTTTCACTGCAGTCGTTTCTTTTTCCGGCTGCCAGAGCCCGGGGGTGGGAGCCGATTAAATCCTGACGGCCGCAGCTTTGCAAGGCCTCCAGGACCAGGGGTAGATTGTTTGGCTCCCGGTACTGCAAAAGCGCGCGCTGTAATTTTCGTTCTTTTTCATCCCGAGGAACATAAATCTCTCGTCCGGAAAAGGGGTCAATGCCGGTAACGTACATACAAGCAGACAAGGTCATGGGCAATGGGGTAAAATTCTGGACCTGTTCCGGCTGGAAATGGAGCTCGTCACGAATATGCTCGGCCAGTTCCACATTATCTTCTAAACGGCAGCCTGGGTGTCCGGATATAAAATAGGGTATTAAGTACTGGTTTTTTCCGGCTTTTCGGCTAAAATCCTTAAAAAGCTGGGAGAATCGACGGTAATCAGCGGCCGGAGGTTTGTTCATACAACGGGTTGCTCCAGCTGCCACATGTTCGGGAGCAATTTTTAGCTGGCCTCCGACATGGTGCTGACAGAGTTCCGGTAAATAGTTGCCGGATGTATCCTGTAACACCAGGTCGTAACGTATACCGGAGGAAACAAATAGGTGTTTAACCCCAGGAAGGTCACGCAGCCGGCGCAGCAACTCCACATTCCTCCGGTGATCGGTTTTCAAGTTGGGGCAGCGGGTGGGGCACAGACAGCTGGTTTTTTTGCAGGTTGCGCACATACTGCGATCTACACCCTTAAGGCCGTACATATTAGCCGAAGGGCCGCCCACATCACTGATAGTGCCCTTGAAATCAGGATGTCTAGTCAACCTGGATGCTTCTTTCTTCAAGGAAGCAAGGCTGCGATTCTGAATATACTTTCCCTGGTGTAGACCCAGAGAACAGAAGGAACAGCCTCCAAAGCAACCACGGTGACTGGTAAGAGAAAACTGCACGGGGGCCAATGCCGGAACACCCTGGCGAACATCATAGTCAGGATGGCTCTGTCGTTGGAAATCAAATTCATAGATTTCATCCAACTGAGGTGTCGTTAATGGAAAGGCGGGAGGATTCTGCACTACCCAGCGTCCCTGATGCTGCTGGGCCAGGATTCGGGCGTTATAAGGGTTGTTTTCCAGATATGTCATGCGGGTAGCCCGTACAAACGCTTGATGATTATCCCTGATCTCTTCAAAGGAAGGTATCTCTATGGCACCGGGCGGTAAATCCTTGGTCCAGTAACAGGTGCCGCGCACATCTGTGATTTCCCGAACCTTTTGTCCTAGATCCAAGCGCCGGGCAATTTCCCATAAGGGGTATTCGCCCATTCCATAAACCAGCAAATCAGCTTTGCTGTCCAGTAAAATAGAACGGCGGATAGAATTGCTCCAATAATCGTAATGGGCAATCCGCCGAAGACTGGCCTCTATGCCGCCCACTACGATGGGGACCCCGGGGAAAGCCTGACGAATAAGGTTGCAGTAAACAATGGTAGCACGATCAGGACGCATCCCCGCCCGTCCACCTGGTGAATAAACATCCTGTTTCCTTTTTTTGCGGTCCGCTGTATAATGGTTGACCATACTATCCAGATTCCCTGCCGAAACGGCAAAAAATAGACGGGGAGCTCCCAGAATTTTGATGGCATCGGGGTTATTCCAATCTGGTTGGGCGATGACTCCAACCCGGAATCCCCGACTCTCCATAAAACGGCCCAACAGGGCAGCCGCCCAGGCCGGATGATCTACATAGGCATCACCGCTGACGATAATTATATCCAACTGGCTCCATGATTTTTTATCGAGGTCGTCCCGGTTAACAGGGAGAAATGACACGCTTTGCCTCCTGTTCATTGATGAACGAATTCGTTCGTAACACCTTCATTATATCGCACTACGGAGAGACTATTTGAGTGCTCCTTAAGGTGAAGACTGGTCCTACCGAAAATCTTTTACGAATTATCTCTATCCCCAGCCTCCAGAAGACTGCCAATTTCTTCCCACTCGGAATAGGCCTGGGCTAGCTCTTCTTCCATTTGCTTGTATTGCGACCAGGCAGCCTGGGCCTCGGCTGGATCAGAGAAGGAGTCGGGGTTGGAGAACTGCTCCTCCCACTCCTTTTTTGCTGCCTCCAGGTGCGTGATTTGCGTTTCCCGTTTATCCAGCTCCTCAGTGAGCCTGCGCCGCGAATGCTTCCCGAGAGAGCGGGGTGCAGCGGTCCGAGGCTGAGGGCGAGGGGGGGGGGTAAGGTGGTTTGCCTGCGTCTCAAGTTCCTGCCTTTTTCGGTAATACGTATAATTGCCTAAATAACTTACTAAATTTTGATCTTCAAAGACCACCATCCGCTGGCAAATCTGGTCAATGAAATACCGATCATGCGATACCAGCAAAATAGTCCCCGGATAACTGGCCAGCAATTCTTCCACTGCCTGACGTCCCTGGATATCCAGGTGATTGGTTGGCTCGTCCAAGAGCAAGAAATTGGCTTCTTGCAGTAGGACTTTAAGTAGGGCAACACGTCCCCTTTCTCCGCCGCTGAGACTGCCCACCTTCTGGTACACCTGGTCGCCGGTAAACAGGATGCTGCCAAGATAATTCCGGGCTTGTTCAATGGTAAGCGAAAAACTGAAAAGGATCTCTTCCAGGATTGAACGGTTCGGGTCCAGATCCTCATTCTCCTGGGAAAAGCATCCCAGTCGCACCCTGGCCCCCATCTGTACGCCCCCCGCATCAGCCGATTCCAACCCTTGAACAATTCTCAGAAGGGTGGTCTTCCCACATCCGTTAGGGCCAATCAATGCTACTTTTTCACCACGTCGGATTTGCAGTTCCGCCTGGTTGAAGAGCCCTTTTCCTTCATAGCTCTTGCTTAATTCAGTTGTCTTCAAGACCTCTTCCCCGCACGATGGAACCGCTGGCAGTCTCCACTTGTTCAGGGTTTGATCCTGTGCTGGTGCCTCCAGCTTCTCCAAATGGCTTAACTTGGCCTCCCGGCCCCGGGCCTGGCGGGCTTTTATTCCAGAGCGGTAGCGTCTGATGAAGTCTTCGGTTCTTTTTATATATTCCTGCTGCCGCGTGTAGGCTCTCTGCCAGGCCAGATCTTCCAGTGACCTCTGTTTCAAATAGCTGCTGTAATTCCCAGGATAGGAATAGAGCCGCCCGTTTCTCAATTCTATGATCCGCGTAGTGATTTTCTCCAACAGCAAACGGTCATGGGATACCAGCAAGAGCGAACCGGAAAAGTCGCTGAGGTAGCCTTCCAGCCATTCTACCGCACTTGTGTCTAGATGGTTGGTGGGTTCATCAAGCAGCAGACAATCGGGCTGTCCGGCCAGCAGTCGGCCTAACCGTAGACGGGTTTTCTGCCCCCCGCTGAAATTATCCATAGCCTGCTGAAAGTGTCGTTCATGAAAACTCATACCTTTTAGAACTCGGCGGGCTGTATTTTCACATGCATAGCCCCCCGCCCTTTCGTAAGCTTCCCGTAGTTTGGCATAAGCGTCCAGAACCCGCTCCAATTGATGTCCGGGTTGATTCATCTCTTCTTCGAGAACGGTAAGCCTGTGCCGCATCTCCAAGACCTCAGCAAAGCCCGACATCATGTAATCCCAGGCGCTAAGATTCCCAACATCTATATTTAATTGCTCCAAATAGCCCAGGGAAGTGGATGCCGAGCGGTGAATAAAGCCGGAATCAACCTCCATTTCCCCAGTTAAACATTTGAGCAGGGTGCTCTTACCTGACCCATTGACTCCTACCAGACCCACTTTTTCTCCCTTATGGAGAGAAAAGCTGACCTCTTTTAGGAGCTGGCGGCCACCCAGAGATTTATTTATACTATCGGCTTGTACAACAATCACACTGCCACCTGATCTTTCTACAAGTTTTCCACACCTACTTTATTACATGCGCAAGCCTGGTGCAAGCACGGATTCAATAAGTCGTCTGTATTGGCAGCAGATCCCGGCTTTCACCTTCACCTCCCCACTCTTTCAATGCGTTTCAGAAGGCAAATATCTTTTGGTTAAAGAAGGTTTTTGCCTACATCTCCAGGAATGATATTATATAGAAGATAAACCATGTTCTTCTGCTGATGAGATGGGCTGATTGGCAGAAGGTTGAGGAGGTAGGTGCCGCTTGAAAAAGATATTCTTCATTACCTTATGGATGTCTTGTCTGCTGGTATTCCTATGCCAGCTTCCCGTTCTAGCTGCTAGCGAGTTCAGCGATGTGAGTAAACACTGGGCTAAAGACTATATCAATCAAATGCAGACTCAGGGTCTGATATCTGGATATCCCGATGGGAGTTTTAAGCCGGATAATTCCATGACACACGCTGAATTTACCGTGGTCTTGATTAAAGCTACTGGAGCAACACCCAGCACCAGCTCTAGCGCCAGTTTCAGCGATACCAGCACCCACTGGGCTAAAGCCTATATCGAAGAAGCGGTAGCCAAGGGTATCCTGGTCCCTTCCGAGTACCCCCAGGGTTTCAAACCGAACGACCCCATTAAACGCAGCGAGGTCTGTGCCATGATGGTGCGCGCCCTGGCTAAGCCTTCCTCCACTGGAACTACCTCTTTTAAGGACCAGAGTTCCATCAATCAGAGCATGTACAAGGGATATATTAAAGCAGCCAGCGAATTGGGTTTGATGGGGGGGTATACCGACGGTACTTTTGGCCCCTTTAACAACATGAAACGGGGAGAGGTTTGCCGTGTTTTATCTTCATTTATTACCGCGCTGGGTACCACTACGGCAAATTCATCCACCTCTACGACCACAACAACTACAACCACGCCCACTAACACCGGTTCCTTGCATCTGGTGACACTTGGGGAAGACGATAACGATATAGCTCAGGGTCAGGTTTCATTTCAGTCCGATTTACAGCAGATAGCGGTCAGCAGCCTGGCCGTACAGGGCGAAGTCCTGCAGGTCAACGGACAATATAACTTCGCCCTTAACAGCACCGCCAACAATCCTGATATTATTATAAAGAACATCCGTTATGGTATATCCAGCATGCAAGTGTCTTCCGATAAGCTTGTCATTTCGCCGGCAGGGAGAAAAATAAACAACCTGACCAAAGCCGATGTGAAATACACCTCTGATTACATCAAGCTCTATATTCAATCCAGCAGCAGCAAATACTATTTATCCGACATGCTCATAACCGATCAATACAATGTTAAAATAGGCGGTCAGAGTTATGATCTGAGCAATGACAGAATCAGCGTAAAACTGGGAGACAATTATTATGATATAGAACAGGCCAACCTGAATACGGACGGCACCACCCTGAAGCTGACCTCTACGGATAACATTATTACCAACGGCCTGACCATGAGTGATATTGCCGCAATATATGACGGTAAGAGCCATCTGAATTTAGACAACATTACCTCTATCAAATTTGTAGTCAATCATAAGCTATATAACTTGTCAGAAGTTTCTATTGATGCCGCCGGTAATATTCTCGCTGACGGTACTAGCTATGCCGCCAATAAGAACATTATGATTATAGACGACAGCTATTACCAGGTTAACAGCATCGTCCAAAGTGACAACGAATTTACCTTCCGCTGTGCTACCAGCACGATGGATTATTTGGTGGAGGTTGACGACAAATACTATGATGAAAACGATGTCCAGGTTCAAATCGGCACCAGCCTCTACGATATGAGCAGTGTCAATGTTGTCAGCCACAATTATATCAGAATTGGCAGCAAACATTACACACCCAGTGGAGATGACGTCCTTTTAAAGATTAATGGAACACTTTATACCGTAAAGAGTGCCGATTACGACAGCACCAAGCAGGCCCTGGTATTTACCACGACCACTACGGTATCCAGCAGCGAGCCTGATACTTTTGTTTTTTATCTCCAGAATTCTGTGTATTATGATGGGGATGTATCCAATGTTAACATCAAGGTGGGCAGCAAATGGGTAGCGTTTAACAAAATCAGTATCACTGACCCGCAGGATTTCTCCTACAACGGAAGCAGCTACGACCTAATTGGCGCTGCTCTGCAAATTAACGACACTGACTTTACGGTCACCGATACCACCTGGCACGGCAAAAGTCAGGCGCTTGATTTGATTATGAAGGAAAGCTAGATATATGTTATAATACCTTGATGTGGGGGCGTGGCTCAGTGGGAGAGCACCTCGTTCGCAACGAGGGGGTCGGGGGTTCGAATCCCCCCGTCTCCACCAATTTTTGAAGGACATTGAAGTAGAAGCTTGTGACTTGAAGCATAAGTTTGCCGTTCCGGCAAACTTATGCTTCCATATTTATGCGGTAAACATATGGTTCCATTAAATGAGAGAGTACCTCTTTTGATAAAGGGTATTCTCTTTTCACCTATAATCAGATACTATGTTGCTCAGTAACATCAAGTGATTGCCTGATGTATTGTCAACAACCCCGTCCCCTTGACATTTCGTTTTCGCCAATACAGTATACTAAAGAGGATGGCAACTGAAATACCATGATCAGGTGGTGAGGCTTTGAAACTGTGCATTGTTGATACCGGAATAGTCAGCCCAAAATACGATGAGAGGTAGGGAGAATCATCATGACTATTCCGGGAAATGAGATATATCCGCGTAATGACCGCGAAACCGTGTATCTGAAGAACATCATTTCAGATCCCAATATTCTTGTCGGTGATTTCACGTTTTATAATGATTTCATCCATGACCCCGCTGAGTTTGAAAAGAACAACGTGCTCTATCATTATCCGGTCAACAACGACAGACTGGTTGTCGGGAAGTTCTGTTCCATTGCCTGTGGGGCTAAATTCATATTTACCAGCGCAAACCACGCGCTTGGATCGTTTTCGACCTATCCTTTCCCCATTTTCCCCGACGCATGGGGGTTGGATTGGGGCAATGTTGCTGATGCTTGGGATAACAAAGGGGATATCATCATCGACAATGATGTCTGGATCGGATATGAAGCAGTGATCATGCAGGGAGTCAGGATCGGCAACGGGGCGATTATCGGTACCCGGGCGGTTGTTACCCAAGACGTTCCCCCTTATACAATCGTTGGTGGCGTGCCGGCCAAGGAAATCAGAAAACGGTTTGAGCCATATACCATCGAGGCTCTGTTGAATCTTTGCTGGTGGAATTGGCCTTATGAGAAGATTCAACGCCATTTGCCTAACATCATAAGTGGTAACATCCAGGGTATGAAAAAGTCTTTGGATTAACATAGCTGGCTTCACAACCTGCTGCCGAAAAGCGTGTAATGTCACTTCGAAAAGGATTCGGAGGTTTATATTGATTGCCTAGCTGAGTTTGCACACCCCTTGAAAAAAATGCACACCCCCACCATGAAATCGTTGAAAGATTGACGAGGGTGCATTTGTATCATTTTATTTTAAGGTAGCCAAGTTTTCGGGCTTTTCGAGGGGGAATAACAAATATAGGGGCTGCCTCAAACTTTTGAGACAGCCCCATATCTATTTACTTAATTATTTATGTTCTTAAGTAGAATGATGAAAATATCTTTTGCATTTTCCCCAGAATAACCATTATAAGGAGTATTATGGTAACATTACAATAAGCAACAACTTCGAAATAAGACTTTTGGATATATGGGAGAAAAGTAAAGAAGCTGCCTGCACCGGGTCCAAATAGTGTAGGAAAGCGACGTCGGTTCAGGTTAATACCTACTTCTGTCCACCGGTTCGGAGGTGATATGGTGACAAAGAGCGTTAAACGGGTGTTGGCTTCCTTAATAATTCTACTATTCATGCTTGCACAAGCAGCAGCAGGAAAAGCCGAGGATCTTAATTCCCGAGCAATACCCGCCACTTCGTTGCAAATTATGGTCAATAGCCAACAAAGTTTAAGGCAGATCGGATCTGATAAAGATATAAAACCGGTGACAAGCAAATTTATCCGGCAGTTGGATAAAAGATGGTGTAATAAGCTGGAATACCCGAAAATTCTCTCTCTAGCCGATGGCGGATTCATGGTGTTGGGGACGATCAAACTGACGCTGGATACCTTATCACCTTCATCCATACTGGTTATGAAGTTAGACCAAAACGGCAACGACCAGTGGGAGAAAATCCTGGGGACTAACCAGGAGAATGCCAGGGCTATAAATATTAGTATTTTAGATGATGGCGGTTATCTTATTTACGGATCTATGGAGCGGGTCCCCTATAATGGGTCCAACCGGGAAAATGTTCTGCTTAAAATATCAGCTACCGGTCAAGAAGAATGGCGCAAATTTCAATCAGACCCAGACTACAAGGAGTCTCTGCCCCGGAAGGATCAATCTCCCTGGCCGCAATTTTTCAACAAAAGGAATGATATTATTCCGGATCCCATGGCGTATACGGTAAATTCGATATATAAGGCAACAACGGACGGAGGATGCATTGCCTGCGAACTAGTGGAGGAAAACTCTTTCATTAACCAGATAATGTTAGACCAACATCCGGATTTATCGAAAAATTCCCCATATACCGATATAGTTTTAAAAAAATACAACCAAGAAGAAAAAATGGATTGGGGAAAAACTATATTGGTCGAGGATTTGAGCGGATCGGAGTTGGTTCTGGACAATATCGGGCTTAAAACGACTGCTGACGGTGGATGCCTTATCTGTACCGGCAGCAAGCATTATATCTGCCTGATTAAAAGAGATAAAAAGGGCGATATGGAGTGGTATAAGAGCATTCACAACACGGGTTTGGACGGCATTCGTTTGCTGACTCCGGTTAACGATGAGGTTTTCGCAGCCATAGGCCCTGGGGATGCGAAAGATCCAAACCGCTTCAGCTTCTTAAAGGTAGACAAGCAAGGCAAGGTTTACTGCCACGAGTTAAACCTGAATGGCATCACACTTAATGGAGCTGATCCATTTGAACTCGCCAGCGATGGTGGATTCTTTGTATTGGGTCAGGACAAGAATGATGCGCTCTATCTAATTAAGTTGGATGATCAGGGCCGCGTCGGTCCTATGGCAGGGAGTCCAACGCAAAAAGACCCACCGGTTTTTCCATCATATCCTTGTTCAAGTTCTTAGAATAGTCATATTTCCAAATATTTTCATGCTTTGTGGTCAATATCCACAATCTTCTATTCTCCAACTTCCCGTCTTACTGTCTCTTATGAGAGTCCAGCTATATTTTGTATAGATTGAATTCGGATTAAAACCGGCTGGTCCATCAGCGCTGTGTACATAAAAATCCGCAAATAAAACAATTACATTTTCCTTTATAACTCCATTAATAGATCCTCTTCCAAAAATCATATAGTCTTCAATTTCTGAGTTTGATTTATCTTCGTCATACCACAATCTGATTAGATCACAACCACTCCAGCCTTTAATATTGTGAATTACACAATCCACTGCTGTTTGTCTTTCTTCATTACTAAACTTTGTGGATTCTCCGATATCTATAATTGCATGATTTGTTTTTATAGCATATAGAAATAAAACAATAAGGCAGACTAAAACCACGCAAACTATTATTATTATTCGCTTCATGAGCAACTCCCTTATATTGTTTACCAGCTCAACCTTTTAATGGTCTTAGCTTATTATAAGACAGTTGTTATGGGTTATCTGCGGGCATTTCGTCGAAGAGCGGCAAGAGAAGGTGCGTGCTTGAAGAGCCTTTAAGTCCATTTAAAAAGCCGGGCTAGCACAAACCCGTTACCCGGCTCATAAATACACCTCACAGCGCATAAGGGAAGCTATTCTATTCCGAAATACGGAGAAAGCCCCCGTTTTAAATCCTATGGCAGAACTTGAATTATTCCCCGGTAGCTTAAACAGAACCGTGGATACGGTTTTTAAAGTTTAAACGTCGCTAAATCCGGCATTATGAAATCCATACAAAAAGCACTGCCGAAGGGCTTTTTAGGACTGTTAGTATTCTTTTACTAAGAGCCCCAAAATCATTGTTTTCGACCAATGCGTCGATAACCTATAGACAGAATCAATAAGACTTTCTTCAATTATAGGCCCTCTTTCTACCACGACGGATTTTTTCTCTAGTTCTGCTTTTTATCATTATCACAGGCATTTTAGCTTTTATCGCTATGCTCTCCTAAACTTCTTATCATCTCGGAAATTATTATCTAGTCTCTACTTATTAAGCAACTATCTTGATGTTAGAAAGATACCTGAAACTTATAATTAGATTTTTCCGGCGTTTATTAAATCCTGGACCGAACCTTGTTCTAACAGATTATCAAAGCGGTTATCCCAATCAAAACTTGCTTCGGTATAACAACCTTCAAGGTCTTTTGTACTCCCATCCGGGTTGGTAAAAATGCCACTAATATCCCAACAATCCCAGGTCCAATTAGCGACTCTCCACCAAGTTAGAGTTCCTACAAAGGAACTTCCATCTTTATATACCCATCTGCCCATCATAGTGCACACTACATGAGTGTTCTTGTCGTTCATTTCGCTATCATCACAATATAGATCGTAACCTTCCCTGGTAGTTCCGGCATTATTATTAATACCGGTATAAGACGCTATTTGCACATGAACAGGCCCTATTACCTCCGCTAATCGATATTGCAGATCACAGTCTTTATAATATCCTTTTAAAGTTTTCTTGCTTTTGTCTGGGTAAATCATTTCCCCGTCAACCTGATAGAATACTTTGTAAGCGCTCTGATTCATAGTCTCGGTATATTCCATCGGCATAATATTGCCTTTAAATAGGCTGCCATCAGGATAATAGATGCTACCTACAATGTAACTCGACTTTACATATTCAGGTATATCCTTTATTTGTGGCCTTCCTAAAAAATAGGCGCCTATCCCGTGCTGGATATGCAAATCGTCTTGGCGAATGTATCCATATATATCAGTACCATTGTTTAAATGGATTTGCCCGTATCCATCTGGCTTCCCATCTTTCATGTATCCTTCATAATTTCCATCAATCCATGGTAAAGAGCCGTAACCCTGTTGATCATCAACAATTGAAAAATAATACTCCTGTATCACCCGATCGTTTTCCTTTAACTCTAGATACCAATCGCCTACACGATAGTACTCGTTCTTTAGCACCGAAAATGCTTTGTCTTGAGAAACAAATTGTTTGTCTGAATAACTCGGCACCTTTGTGCCTTTATCAAGATAGTACCAATTAAACTCCAGGTTGTTGTTTAAAGCACCGCTAAAAATTGCCCGAGCAAATACTTGGGGAGATCTGGAGTTCACAGTTGATTTGCTCAAGACACCTTGAAGGTTGGAAATGCCTTCCATGGTGTTAGGGTCATATCCACGATATACAGCAAAATCAGAGATTTGCCTATCTCCCCTCGTTATTGAAACTGAGTTTGTATTCGCATCAAATGCAACTTTACAGCATGCAAATTCTGCAATGAAGCGCAAGGGAATCATGGTTCGGCCATCCACCATCTGGGGCGGTACATCCATATAGTAGCTTTTATCGCCAAAATAAGCATAATTGTTGCCAATTTGCATCCACAGCCAAGTAGCAGCTCCAGGTTGGCATGTCATTATTGCTTGATCTTGTGGAATCCAGCTAAACTCATATCCCATCTTTTCAAAAATGGCCCTAAACGGCACCATCACTCGCCCATCTACTATTACTGGCGGCACATCAAACGAAA
>DATMYR010000065.1:0-29398 GCA_035560815.1 Syntrophomonadaceae bacterium
AGTTGGGGAGGGACCGTTCCCCACCGAGCTGCATGACGCCAACGGCGAATTGCTGCGTACAAGAGGAGCAGAGTTTGGCACCACCACCGGCAGGGCCAGAAGGTGCGGCTGGCTGGATGCAGTAATCCTGCGTTATGCAGCCCGAATCAACGGCTTGACCGATCTGGCGATTACCAAAATAGACGTTCTGGACAGCTTCGAAACGATCCAGATTTGTGTGGCTTATCGTTATAAGGGTGAACTTCTGTACGAGTTCCCGGACAACCTGGGGATTTTAGAGGAATGCGTCCCCGAATATATCGAAATGCCCGGCTGGCAGCAGGACATCAGCCAAATTGAATGCTACGAAGATCTGCCTGCAGCTACCCGCAGCTATATCGCCAAAATTGAAGAACTCAGCGGGGTAAAGCAGTCGCTGGTAGCCGTAGGTCCCAAAAGAACCCAGACCATCGTCAGCGATCAATTATTTTAGAGTTTGAATCCTGCTTAGCGGGGTGCTAGAATAAAAGCAACAGAAATAATGGGCGCGTAACTCAGTGGGAGAGTGCTACCTTCACACGGTAGAAGTCGTGGGTTCGAAACCCTCTGCGCCCACCATATTAAACAAGCAATAGCGGGGTTTTCGAGCTCCGCTATTTACAAGAGAAAGGAAGGGTTGCTATGCCTTTAAACCTGAACAATGTGAACCGAGGAACAGCTCTTAAGAAGGCATACAATCTTCAGATTAACGAACAATGGCAAGTAGAAATTCCTGTTGATTTACGGGAAAAGCTCCAGCTCAAAATCAATGACTGGGTTAATATCAGTTTCCTTATCGACAGCAGGGAAACAGAGGAATATTATGAGCCCTTACTTGAAGATTTGGCCCACGATGGCGTCTTAATAGACATACCTTTAATGAATAAATGATTTGAACCACTACACGCCGACTTAATTCAAATATAGCCAGAAGACCGTTATTTGCTTTTTCAGGAACTATCGGTTAAACTGTCCATAGGCTTATAACCTGCGGATGAACTGACCTTCTCGATTGCTCAAACTTGGGGAGTAACAGATGACAGGAAACTTCCCTTGATATAGGCAAAATTAATAGGAGGTCATTTTATGTTTTCTGACAAAACTCTGAGTTGTAAGGATTGTGGCAATGAATTTGCTTTTACTGCTGCGGAGCAGGAATTCTATGCAGAGAAAGGTTTTACCAATGAACCTGGTCGCTGCCCGGATTGCCGTTCGGCACGTAAGGCGCAAGTAAGAGGGAACCGTGGTGGTGGCGGTTACGGTGGTCAATCCGACCGCCAGATGTATGCAGCTGTTTGTGCTACTTGCGGGAAAGATACGACTGTGCCTTTCCAGCCCAGTGGTGATAGACCTGTCTATTGCAGAGACTGCTATAAACCTCAAGACAGAAGGAATAGCTGGTAGAATTAACCAAGCAACTTTATAAGGTTTACGATTAGAAACCCGGGGAGAAATCCCCGGGATTTTGTATTTGTAAAGGCATGTAAGCTTTTTAAAAAGCTGCAATAATTGAGCTTGCCTCAAGTAGCCATAATGTGGCCTGCCTGAATAGGCTATGAATAAGGCAGATCCGTTCTGGAGCAGATGGGGGAGAGTTGGCGATGGATCATTTACTGCGCAAACTTGAACAGGAGAAAGTGAGGCAGGCTGAGGAAATAAAACGCTTACGGGTTGTTGTGGAAATAGCTCGGGAGCGCCAGAAACAAATTGATAAAAACCTCAAATTAGAACCTTACACCATGGAATGGATGGCAGCAGTTCAAAAAATCGGGCAGTTGGATACCCAACTGGAGCAAGCTCTAGTGGCTTTGGCTCGGATTGAAAAGGCAGGGGAGGAAAATGCTTAGAGGATTAATGTGCTGGTTATTAGGGCATAACATGTTTCCGCACTTCAACCGGGCTGCGGCTACAATTGATTACTATGTATGCTGCAAATGCGGTTTTAAGTCAGTAAAACCCGATGACTAGGGGGAAGGGCGTTGAGGTGAAGCTTTAGCGGGTTCTATAGGGAATCTGCCAAAGAGAAAAGCGTCTTCTTTGGCCGTATCGCCGGCAATATTTCCAAATTCCCAAATCTGTTAGTGGACGAGCTGGCTATAATTACCGGCATTCTATCAGACTTCAGGATATTTTTATCCAAGTACATGTACTTCATATTGAAATATTCCCTGTATGAAGTGTTACAATATGAATCAAGTACAAAGAAGGAAACTCAGGAGACAGGGGGGTCAATTGGCGGTGTCTTATTTTAACACTGAAGATATAAATGAGGTTTTAGTAGAAAGCCCTTATATGGCTCTGGTTATGGTGGACAAAGATGGCTATATTACCATAATGAATCAGACCTTTCTTGATTTATTGGGTTTAAGGAAGGATCAGGCCATTGGGAAATACATCCTTGAAGTGTTACCACACTCCGAGCTACCTGAAGTATTAAAAACTGGAAGAATTGACAAGGCTGACATTTGGCCCATTAATGGCAATGATACAGTTGTGACTCGCTTACCGATTATTAAGGATGGGGAAATCGTAGGTGCAATCGGACAGAGCTTCTTTCTAGATATGTCCGGAGCCCGGATTTTAATGCAAAAATTACAGGAAACCGAAGAAGAATTCCAGGCGTTTTCCGAAGCGCTCATTCAAACCCCTTATATGGTTTATGTAGCGGTCAACAAGGAAGGGCGCGTTACTTTGATGAACCAGAGCTATCTCGATGCCCTGGGATTAAAGAAGGAAGAAGCCATTGGGAAGCATATCCTCGAGGTTATCCCCAATTCCCAGCTCCCCGAAGTCTTGCGTACCGGACGAATCGATACCGCTGATATCTGGGATATAAATGGCCGCGATTCCATTGTAACCCGGCTGCCCATCGTGAAAAACGGTAAAATCATTGGCGCTATTGGCAAAAGTTTGTTTTTGGACATGTCCGGGGCAAATATTATGATGCAGAAATTAAAGGAAACCGAGCAAGAATTCCAGGCCTTGTCGGAAGCACTGACGGAAAGCCCCTATATGATTTATGTTATCGTGGATAAAGACGGCTACATAACAACGATGAACCAGACTTATCTGGATGCCTATGGCTTAAAGAAGGAAGATGTGCTGGGCAAGCACATCCTAGAAATTGTACCGAATTCGGAGCTGCCTGCCATCCTGAAAACCGGTCGCATCGATGAAGCGGTGATCTGGCCTATCAATGGAAGAGACACCATTATGAGCAGAATGCCAGTGATGAGGGATGGGATAATTATCGGCGCTATCGCCAAAAGCGTTTTCCTGGATATGTCCGGGGCCAAGATACTTATGCAGAAACTGCAGGAAACCGAAAAGGAGTTTCGCGCTATCTCTGAGGCTTTAATAGAAAGCCCTTACATGGTTTATGTCATCGTGGATAAGGACGGCATCATTACTGCAATGAACCAAACCTATTTGGATGCTTTGGGCCTGGAGAAAAGTCAGGTGGTAGGCAAACCTATTATGGAGGTTACCCCCACATCCCTGCTCATGGAAACACTAAAAACTGGTCGGATCGACCAGGCTGATATCTATCCCATTAACGGGCAGGACTACATCATAACCCGCCTGCCCATTATCAAGGATGGACAGATCATCGGGGCTTGTGCCCGGAGCCTATTTATGGATATGTCCGGGGCAAAAATATTGATGAAGAAATTACAGGAGACGGAAAAGGAACTCAATATATATAAAGAAGAAGTTCGCCAGGGCTATCGGGCCAAATGGAAATTTATGGACCTGGTTGGTGAATGTTCGGCCTTCACCGAAGTTAAGGCGCTGGCTGAACAGGCGGCTCATACCGTTTCCACCGTGCTTATTACCGGAGAAAGCGGCACTGGTAAAGAGTTGTTCGCGCATGCTATTCACAACTCGAGCAACCGTTCCACCCATCCCTTTGTCAGGATTAACTGTGCCGCCCTGCCCGAAAACCTTCTGGAGTCCGAACTTTTTGGTTACGAAGAAGGTGCTTTTACCGGAGCCAAGAAAGGCGGTAAACCCGGTAAATTCGAACTAGCCATGGGGGGAACCATTTTCCTTGATGAAATCGGGGATATGCCTTTAACCATGCAGACCAAGCTGCTAACTGTGCTGCAGGATAAGATGGTTGAAAGGGTAGGAGGAACCAAGCCCATCTATGTAAATGTACGGATGATAGCAGCCACCAATCGGGATCTGGAGCAAATGGTGGCGGATCAGAAATTCCGCCAGGATCTCTATTATCGTCTAAATGTGGTGAGGCTGAATATTCCTGCCTTAAGAGACCGCTCCGAGGATATTCCCCTGCTGGTAAACACCCTGATAAGAAAAATCAATAACCAGTTGGGTACGGAGATTACACGGATTTCCTATAAGGCTATTGAGCTTCTGCAGATCTACGAATGGCCTGGGAATATACGGGAGTTGGAGAATTTAGTGGAAAGGGCCTTGAATCTGGCCGATATGAATCGGGAAAACAGTCTAAGCATCAAGCATTTTCCCAGCCTGGTAGAAAAGGCCTATTTTCAGCCTCAGCAGATAGATGCCATTCCGGCTACCCTGCCGGATGCCATCGAACAGTTGGAAAAGCAGATTATTGTACAGGCATTGGAAAAGACCAACGGGAATAAAGTTCACACCGCCAAGCTCCTGGGTATACACACATCGGCCTTGTATAGGAAACTGAGTAAATATGGTCTGGAATAGTCTCTAATCCAGCATTGTTTCACAAACGGCATGAACCGTTGCCAAAGCCCATTAACCTTAAATGGGCGCATGATACAGGGTTTTGCCCCTCTTAACCATTCTCTTCTAATCGAGAGCGCTGATCATAGAATAACCCGGCCCTTCTACAACTATCCTATTTTGTGATACTTTCTGTGGAGCTGATTATGATCATTCTCGAACCGTTTATCGTTTCCGTAATTATCCTATTCTGATATACCAACGAAAGAAATATTGATGTTTGGAATAATATGCGGCCTACCCGTAAAATGCGGTAGGCCGCATGTTTGTCGCTTTCTCTTCCATATGTGGGGAAATGGCATGGATTTTGCTATTAACGTCAGGTAGCGAAAGCGGAGAGCGTTATAACTTGGTTGGTGATGCGTAAGGTAAGAACTATTTGTATAACAAAATAGTAGTGCGAAGAGCTGGGTGAAAAGCCGGCTTCCTTGTTGTGGTGATCAGTGAATAGCACCAGGATATACGATTAAGGCGCACAGGTGCATTAGTGCTTTATGCACATTGCTTACAGAAATTATTGATATACGACAAAAAAACGCGACAGGGAGAGAATATAGGTGGCAAAAAAATTACAACAACCGGGGAATCATTCTAAAAGGACAGGAATTGTTAGCAAACCCGATACGGAAGAGATTGTACTAAAAAGGCAGCAGGCAAAAAAGATGGCTCAAGAAAAAGCCAGGGTCCGGACAATGGCCAAGCAGCAGGCAATGGCGGAAAGGATTGCTTCTGCTTCTGAACAGTTGTTGGCCGGAATTGAAGAAGCGACTCAAATATCACATGAGTTTTCTGGAGTAATGAGGTCTCTGGCAGATAGCGGTGAAAGCATAGGGAACCAGGCCAGGAAAATACAAGACGGGGCCATGCAGATAAACAGGACCACCACCGATATAAAGGGTTATTATGACAAGCTTAACGACGGTTGTATGTTAGGTGCCAGTGCATTAAAAACCTCTATTCAAACAATGGGGGATACACTGAAAAGACTACAGGAAGCATCCGAAAAAAACACGCAGTCCGGTCAGCGCATCGGAGAGTTAGAGCTTCAGTCCCGGCAGATAGGCGACATTGTACAAGCCGTGGTTATGATTGCCGACCAAACCAATTTGCTGGCCTTAAATGCAGCGATTGAAGCCGCCCGGGCCGGAGAGCATGGTAGAGGCTTTGCGGTAGTTGCCGACGAAGTCCGAAATCTAGCGGAAATTTCGGAGAAATCCGCCCGCGATATCCGGGGAGTGGTTGATGAAATACGCGTTGAGATAGAAGCCTTTGTCAAAGATATCAATGAGGTGGTATCTGATTTTCAAGGATGGGATAAAGCGCTAGCCGAGGTCAATATATTATTTGAAAAAATTGAAGGAAATTTTCAGCGCTATTTGGAGATGTTATCCCAGGCTATTAGGCAGGCCGGTATACTGCAAAAGAAATCGGAAGAACTCCTGTCTAACAGCGAGGAAATAGGCTCTATAGCAGAACAGATTGTAACCGGCACCCAGGAATCAACCAAGGCGGTGGCCGAACAGAGCAAAGGAATGGCTGAGGTCAATATTGCTGCCCATGAACTAACCGAAATGGCAGAGGAACTGAAGGTAGCTACCAATATTAATAAATCATCCGAGGAAATTGCGGCCAGCGCCGAAGAGCTGTCAGCGAATATAGAAGAAATTAGTTCATCGGCAAGTGAAATCGCAGCGGTGCTGGTCCAGATGCGAAAAGGAATCTCCACAGCAGTCGATGAATCTGAAATGGCTGCCAACCTCACTAAGCAGATGGTTGAACTAAAAAATGAAATAACTGCGTTGACTGCAGAAGCCGGCACGATTTTTAAAGAGGTGGAGCAAGCGCTCACCAATGCTCGCAGTCAGGCCAAAGATGTGTGGATTGGCGTTCAAGGGCGGATACAATATTTTGGCACCATTAATTCTTCCATACAATCTCTACAGAACAAAATAGTTCGTATTGATAAAATCGTAGGCACCATTGAAAGCGTAGCGGTTCAAACTAATATGCTGGCGGTTAATGGGTTCATTGAAGCGGCTACGGCTGGCGAGCACGGCCGCGGCTTCTCGGTAGTGGCGAGCGACATTCGGAATTTGGCGGTAGAATCTGGAGAAAATGCAGATAAAATTAGAGACCTTATTCGCGATGTGCAAATGCAGATGGATAAAGTGATTACAGAGATCAATCATTCTGAAGTGGCAACCCGCAATGCCAATGAACTTATGCAGAGTGCGGCCAGCAGCAACCAAAAGGTTACTGCTGAAGTAGATGAGATCGGTTCAAAACGAGCCGATGTAGCGGCAGGGTTAGGCAAATTGAAAACAGTGGTTGAGGAAGGGTTGGAGATCTCCAGTGCTGCGGCTGAAGAGATTAAACAAGGATTGGGGCAAATAACGGAAGCCTCCAATATAGGCCAGGAGCAAGCTCAGGCCATTGAAGAACAAGCCAAAGCGATTGAAGAAATTGCATCCATTGCCGACGAGATGCAGGAGGGATAGCTCGAAAAAATTTCGAGAAAATATGAGCTAATTCAATACTTTTCGAACGCTCAAGGGCATTTTTAAGAAGAAATAGTGTGTTTTTGGCTTTTTGGGACGCATCTCTCCTATTTTGAGAGAGCTTTGAAAACCCTTATGCGATTATAAAGACAGCTGTTCCGCTTGCTATGAGTGTCCTGTTTTGTGAGACACCGGCAGATTATAGCTATTTGAATTACCTGATCGGCGACCTGCCGCAATGTGCGGTATGTCGCCTTTTTGTATGCTTTCCCCCCAATTTATTTTCTTTGGCACGGATTTTGCTTTATATATTGGCAATGATCCTGGACAGGCAACTGCATATAATGCAGATCATCTTAAATCGTTTAATTATAGCGAAAGGAGGCCTAGATAGAATTATTTAAAACCCCAATTTTTGCAAAGTTAATTTACTAATTTAATGAGGAGGCATATTTAATGGCTATTAACAAAATTGCAATGCTAGGTGCTGGAACTATGGGCCAGGGTATTGCGTGGGCACTGGCGGCAGCTGGTAAAGAGGTAGTACTTTTTGATATCAAACAAGAATTTATTGATAGAGCCATCAACACTATTGGCAAAAGTCTGGCCAAACTTGAAGAAAAAGGTAGAGCGGCTGCCGGTACCAAAGATGCTATTTTAGGCAAAATCAGTGGGACAGTCATTTTTGATGAGCTGAAAGATGTCGACTTCGTAATCGAAGGTGTTTTTGAAAACATGGACGTCAAAAAAGACATCTATACGAAACTAGATGCTTTAATGGCTCCTGAAGTGATAATTGCCACGAACACTTCTTCTCTGTCTATTACTGAAATCGCAGCGATTACCAAGAGACCTGACAAAGTTGTTGGTATGCATTTCTTCAACCCGGCCAATGTGATGAAACTGGTTGAGGTTATCCCCGCCCTGCAGACATCGGAAGAAACCGTTCAAATCGTAACTGCTCTATCGCTGGAAATCGGCAAAACTCCAGTCAAAGTGAAAGAAGGACCTGGATTTGTGGTCAACCGCATCCTGGTGCCGACGATTAATGAAGGCTGCGCCATTCTTTATGAAGGACTGGCCACAGCCGCAGATATTGATACAGCCATGAAATTAGGCGCCGGATGGCCCATGGGCCCCCTCACTCTCTGCGATCTAGTGGGTGGCGATATTGCCCTGGCCGTCATGAACACCCTGTACGCTGAAACCGGAGATCCCAAGTATCGTCCCTCCGGACTTTTGAAACAGTATGTACGCGCTGGCTGGCTGGGCATGAAGACCAAGAAAGGCTTCTATAACTATTAATCCCGGACTGCTTAATATGGAAGCCAGATCTGATTGGGGGGTGAATTCATAATGGCCTATGAAAATATCATTCTGGAAAAAGAGGACTATCTAGCTGTCCTTTATGTTAACCGTCCCAAGGCTCTAAATGCTCTGAATAAAGATACTTTAACCGAGATAAGAAGTGCTATTCAAGACGTCGCCGCCGATCAATCCATCAAGGTTATGATTGTAACCGGGGCCGGTGATAAAGCTTTCGTAGCTGGAGCAGATATAGCCTACATGCAGCCATTGTCTGCAATAGAAGCACGGGAATTTTCCGATTATGGCGAGAAGACCATGCGTATGTTTGAACTGTTGGAAAAGCCGGTAATTGCTGCGATTAGGGGATTTGCCCTGGGCGGTGGTTGTGAACTGGCTATGGCCTGTGATATCAGGCTAGCAGCCGACAATGCTCTATTTGCCCAACCCGAAGTTGGTTTGGGAGTGATCCCGGGCTTCGGAGGGACCCAGCGTCTGCCCCGTATAATCGGTGAAGGCCGGGCCAAAGAGCTTACCTATACGGCTGATACCATCAATGCTGAAGAAGCCTATCGCATCGGATTGGTCAACCATGTGTATCCCGTTGATGAACTTATGGATGCAGCTAAAAAGCTAGCCAAGAAAATTGCGTCCAAAGGAAATCTGGCGGTGGGATTTTCCAAATTTGCCATAGGCAAAGGCCTGCAGGCTGATCTGGATACAGCTATGAGCATTGAATCTGACATGTTCGGCATGTGTTCCTCAACCTTCGATCAGAAAGAAGGTATGGGAGCCTTCCTGGAAAAGAGAAAACCAGTCTTCCAGGGTAAATAAGCATAGATATAAAGGATCAATATTTAGGGAGGTATTTATAATAATGGCAAAAGAAATTCAAGATGTAGTGATCGTTAGCGCATGTAGAACACCCATAGGAAAATTTATGGGCAGTCTCAAAGATATCCAGGCTATAGAGCTTGGTGTAGTGGTAGCCCAAGAAGCTATCAAAAGAGCCGGGATTAATCCGGAAATCATTCAGGAGATCGTGATGGGCGAAGTTTATCCTCATATGCAGGGTTCTCTGCCCGCCCGCCAGGTGGGAATGAAAGCAGGTCTGCCGGTCTCAAGCAATGCTTGCAATGTGAACCAGAACTGTGCTTCCGGTATGCGCGCACTAGATGTTGCCGTCAGCCATATTCAACTGGGCAAAAACGATGTGGCTCTGGTAGTGGGCGTGGAAAGTATGACTAATGCCCCCTACATGATCCCCAAAGCAAGAATGGGCTATAGAATGGGGCCTGGCCAGATCGAGGACGCCATGCTTCATGACGGCCTAGTAGACCGTTTGGTACCGGGGCACATGGGCCTGACCGCTGAAAATATTGCTGAGAAATACGGCATTACCCGTGAAGAATGTGACGAGCTGGCTCTTTTGAGTCATCAACGCGCTACCAGGGCTACCCAGGACGGAACCTTTCAGCGGGAGATTGTTCCAGTAGAGTTGAAGTCAAAAAAGGGCTCAAAATTCTATGACAAAGACGAGCACATGATCCCCGATGCAAGCGTAGAATCTATGGCAAAATTACCCTCAGCCTTCAAAAAAGGTGGAGTCGTTACCGCTGCCAACGCCTCTGGGATCAATGACGCGGCTGCGGCTGTCATCGTCATGTCCAAAGCCAAAGCTGCGGAACTGGGTATAAAGCCCCTGATGAAATTGATCAATATCTGCGCCGAAGGGGTAGCTCCCGAAGTAATGGGTCTGGGCCCGGCAGTGGTCATCCCCAAATGTCTGAAAGAAGCGGGAATGAAATACGAAGACGTAGAATACTGGGAAATCAACGAAGCATTTGCCCCGCAGTTTATCGGTGTCGGCCGCATGCTGAAAGAAGACTTCGGCATTGATATGGATCTTAGCAAAGTCAATGTCAACGGCTCCGGAATCGGCCTGGGCCACCCGGTAGGCTGTACCGCCCTGCGTATTGTCGTCTCCCTGTATTATGAACTGGAAAAACAGGGTAAGACCGTGGGCGGCGCCTCCCTCTGTGTAGGTGGTGGACCTGCTTACTGCTCACTGTGGACCAGAGATATATAACGACCTTCTATAATCATTTTTATTGGGTGATGGCTTATTTAAAGCCATCACCCATCTCTCTAAGTAATTAACAATAAAAACAGAATGGAGGGAAATCTTTAAATGGCTTCAAATTTTGCAGTAAATAACATTAGAGATTTTGAATTTATTATTCAAGAATGGCTTCCCACAGAAGGCGTATTTAATTATCCTCAGTTCGCGGACTATTATTCCCGAGATGACATTAAATCAGTACTGGGACCCATCCTGAAGATGTGTAAAGAAGTCATCGAACCGACCAATGACGATGGCGAAAAATTCCCGGTCACGTTTGCCGATGGCAAAGTCACAACCCCACCCAGTTTTGGCCCCCTTTTCCACAAATTGCAGGAAGAAGGCTGGGGTACTAGCAATATCGACAATTCCGCAGATGCCATGGTGCTGCCGGAAATGCTCTATGCTGCGGTTTGGGAAATGATTTGTGCTGCCAACCCGGCATTTATGCCTTATGTGCTGCTGACCAGCGGAGCTGCCGACCTGATTCAAAGTTATGGCGACGACAAATTGAAAGCCATGTTCCTGCCCAAGATGATGGATGGAACCTGGTCGGGAACCATGTGCCTGACTGAGCCCAGCGCCGGATCCGATGTAGGCGACATCCTCTCCAAGGCCTATCCCACCGATGACCCCAGGATCTTTAAAATCAAAGGCAGTAAGATATTTATAACCGGTGGCGACAATGACTTCACCGAAAATATCATCCACCTCTACCTGGCCCGGGTCGAAGGATCCAAACCGGGCACCGGCGGAATTTCCCTGTTCGTAGTTCCTAAATACTGGGTAAACGAAGATGGCAGTTTTGAAGACAATGATTTTGCCACAACCGGAGCCGAGCATAAGATGGGCCTACACGGATCTGTTACCGCTGCTCTGGCGGCCGGTGAAAACAACAACTGCCGCGGCTGGCTGCTGGGCGTCGACCCTCGCGAAAACGACGGTAAGGGCGAAGGAATGGCCCAGATGTTCCAGATGATGAACCTGGCCCGGATGGAGACCGGTCACATGGCTCTGTCCTGCATCATCAACGCTTTTGCCAATGCCCGCGATAATGCCAAGGAAAGAATCCAAGGCCGCCTGATGACCGATCCTCGGGGCGGACGGGTAGCCATCATCAACCATGAAGACATCAAGCGCAGCTTAATGATGGGCAAAGCTCATATCGAAGCCATCCGGGCCATGATGTACCGGGTTTATCTGGCATTTGACCAGAGGCACCGGGATCCCGATCCAGCGGTTAGAAAAGCGGCCAGCGATTTAATCGAAATGACCACCCCGCTATGCAAAGCCTATCCTTCTGATGAAGGCTGGTGGCTGTGCGGCGAAGCCATTCAAACCTATGGCGGCTATGGCTATTGCTCAGAATATCCTGTTGGTCAGCTGGCCTGCGATATGAAGATCTACTCCATTTGGGAAGGCACCAACTTCATCCAGTCCATGGACCTGGTTGGACGCAAGATGAGCATGAAGGGCGGAACCGTATTCGCAGCATGGGTGCAGGAAATGGTTGATTTCTGTGCAGCCAATAAGGGCAATGAAACCTTTGCTAAGGAATTCGCCAACCTGGAACGGGCTCTGACCGCTTATAAGGAAACGACCACTGCCATGGCGGGATATTTTAAGAGCAATCCCAGCCTGGTTCCGTTATATTCCCGCCGGGTGTTAACGGCCAGTGCCCAGGTCTTCTGCGGTCGTCAGATCCTGGATCAGGGTTTGTGTGCTGATAAGAAAGCCAAAGAGGTAGGCCCCGATCATTTTGACTACAAATTCTACACCGGCAAAGTAGCCACCGCCAAGTACTATCTGCGCAATGTTGTGCCTAACGTATGGGCAGTAGCTGAAATCGTATTGGATGCAGACACCTCGGCCATTGATGTCCCTGTTGATGTATTCGAGTACTAGAATCTAAAGGAGGATTTTGACAGGTGGATTACAGTGCAGAATACCAACGCAAAGTAACGGCGGTAGATGAGGCTATGAAAGTGGTGAAATCTGGGGACCTGGTTCACTACGGTGAATTCGTGATGAATTCCAGTTATCTGGATGCCGCTCTAGCCAAGCGGGTAGAAGAGTTGCACAATGTCAATATTCGCACTACTACTTGCCCATTTCCGCCCAAGGCGGTTCTGGCCGATCCGGAGAGAAAACATTTCATATACAATGATATTCATATGAGTGGTGCCAGCCGCAAATTGCATGATAAGAATCTGTGCAACTATATGCCCTTGACTTATCATGAAGGCAACAGCTTTTATGATCGCGGGTACGTTAACCCAGATGTGGCTTTGATTAAAGTGGCTCCTATGGATAAACATGGTTATTTCAATTTTGGAACCTCAGTTTCATTTACTCCTAATTTCTGCGATGTGGCCAAAATTGTTATTGCCGAAGTGAATACCAATGTACCGATTTGTTTGGGTGGCAACCGGGAGTCCATTCATATTTCCGAAATTGATTATATCGTTGAAGGCGATAATCAACCTTTGATTCAGCTTCCAGATGTACCTGTAACGGATATTGACAAAAAAATAGCCTCTATCGTTATGGGAGAAATAGAGGACGGGGCCTGCCTGCAGTTGGGAATCGGAGGGATGCCCAATGTGGTAGGTGCTATGATAGCCCAGTCGGATTTAAAAGATTTGGGTGTGCACACGGAAATGCTGTGCGACTCTTTTGTTGACATGTATGAAGCCGGGCGAATTACCGGTAAGCACAAACAGTTGGACAAACGCAAGATGGTCTATACCTTTGCCATGGGAACCAACAAGCTATACGACTTCCTGGATGGGAACCCCTGCTGTGCCATTTATCCGGTAGAGTATACTAACCATCCAAAAGTGATAAGCCAGAATAACAAGGTTGTCGGTATCAATAATGCTATCGAGGTAGACCTGTATGGGCAAGTGGCTTCCGAGTCCTCGGGAATCAGGCATATTTCCGGAACCGGCGGACAATTGGACTTTATCACGGGATCTTATGATTCTGTAGGAGGCAAAGGCTTGATCTGTCTGACCTCCACTTTTAAGGATAAGGAAGGCAACTTGAAATCCAGAATTTGTCCCATATTGACCCCGGGAGCCATTGTTACGGTTCCTCGGAGCATAAACTTTTATGTAGTTACTGAGTATGGGGTAGCCATGCTGAAAGCCAAGTCGACCTGGCAGAGAGCTGAGGCATTGATCAACATTGCCCATCCCGACTTGAGGGATGAGTTGATTAAGGAAGCCGATAAGATGAACATCTGGGTAAGGACGAATAAAATCGTCTAAGGTCCGGAGAAAAACTTTTGCTGACACCGATCCTTAAGGATCGATGGTTTTATCCTTTAGGTACGCCCTATAACCCCCTTTTATTGTATAGGTCCGGGTGATGGCTACACGCCATCATCCGCCTATATTCCTTTTCAAAAAACAAAGGCCTGACTTTTCTTCACAGGAGGGATACATGTGGACCGCATGGAAATACTTTGCAGACTCATCAGCTTAAAAAATAATGCTTTACAGAGAGCATCTGAAAATTCGCTGATAAACGAAGGCGCTGAACAGGATAAAGTGAAAGGCATGATCTTGGAACGGGGGATCAAACAGCTTATCATGGAAATTCAAAACGCCATTTTTGCCGTAGAGCAGGAAGAGTATCGTTCGCTGGATTATCATCAGCATAAATCAGCGAAAGCGAGTTAATAAACTGGTTTCATACAACCTGAGTTTCCCGGGAGTAAATCTTGGAGCAGGTTTGGGTTTGGGGCGTTCATCTTAAATAAGAGAGACAGCGGGAAGAAGCCCGCTTTTCTTTTTGGGGGTACAGACATTATAGAGGGAGCTGGTCAGAAAGCATATGATTGGCAAAGGTGGGCGGTGATGTATCTGCTGGGGCATTATCTCAGGGATGAAGGTTGGACTTTTGGATGAACACTAAATAAGGAAGGGAGTTGAAGGGCAATGATAAAAATGGGCACGGTACGATTTGTTTTTCTTTGCAGCGGCATCCTTTTGGGAGCGGTTTGGGAGATGGCGAAGGTGCACGAATCCCTGACCAGTGCCAGAGACTAAACGGGGAAGAAAAAGATAAAAGCCCGGCTTTGTTCCGGGCTTTTTTCAGAAGAAATGATTTGTAATTATTTCTTGTCCAGGCTTGAGTCGTCAGCATCTTTGTCGGCTGAGGAGTTTTGCTTGAACTCCTTGATGGCTTTTCCCATTGCCTGACCAATATCGGGCAGTTTTCCCGGTCCAATGACAATCAATACAATAATCAATATCAATATTAAATGAGTGGGTTGCAAGAGATTTGTAAACAACAGGGTCCCCTCTTTCTCTTCAGTTTCTTATCCCTCATCATACCCCAAAATTCTGGTCCATGCCAGTCCATATTACAAATGTTCAGCCAAAGCAATTGATAAACCAGAAGAGGAAAATTGAGCTTCGAGCACTGCATTGTTGCAATACAATGGGTATTGCTTATGGGTAGAAAAGCAACTCTGTGGAATGACAAACATAAGAAAAGTAATGGAAGCCAAAGGGTTTAATTGGTTTGACCAGAGTGGATTGGCCGGCAGGAAGACCGAGCAACAAAATAGAATAGTAAGCAAATGAATCCGAACCGCAGGACGGCTTGACATCCTCCGGGACCGGAGTCTTAACCCGTAAAGAGGAGAGAACTCAATGCGCATCGGCATCGATATTGACAACACGATCACAGAGACAACCGAGATCATCATGGCCTATGCCAGAAAATATGGAGAACGTCATCAGCTAAACACGGAGCCGGATTACCGGGAGTATTATATTGAGGACGCTTTTGGCTGGCCCCGGGAGACGGCCGATGCTTTCTTGAACGGCTGTTTATTGGACATCTACCGGGATGTGAAGCCCAAGCCCGGGGCATTGAATACTATGAGGGAAATCAACCACTGTCATTCGCTCATATTAATTACGTCCCGCAACCGCTTTTTCCCCGGTATTGAGACAGCTACCCGGGAATGGTTGGCTCGCTATGAAATACCTTTTGAAAGTCTGGTTATGAATAGCACCGCGAATATGCACCATTTCAGCAAAGTGCAAGCCTGCCAGGAAAACCGCGTTGAGGTCATGGTCGAAGATCACCATGAGCTGGCCTTTGAATTGAGCCAGCATGTCCCGGTTCTCCTTTTCGATTATCCATATAACCGGCACATTCATTCACCCAACATCTGTAGAGTAAAAACCTGGGAGGAAGTCGGAGCCAGAATAAAAGACATGAATAATATTGCCGGGCAAAAGAATCTGGCCTGAGAAAGGCCTCGAAGAGGTTGGCTGAGAGCGGAAAAACAGACCTGGAGGAGGGATTGAAATGGGGGAAGATTTAATCGGCAAGGTGGCAGCCGCCATGAAGGTATCCCACAATACCGTAGTTGTAACGGGAGCGGGGATAAGCACCGAGGCTGGCATCCCAGATTTTCGAGGACAAAACGGCATCTATCGTCAACTGGGAGAGAACCGGGTGATGAATATTATCAATATCGATTTTTTCTACAGTCAGCCCCAGCAATTCTACCAGTTTTACCGTAAATACTTTTGTTTCCCCCCCACCCAGCCCAGCAAAGCGCATTACCTTTTAGCCGAGATGGAGAGCAAGGGCCTGATAAAAGGAATCGTTACGCAGAACATCGATAATCTACATCAGCGAGCGGGCAGCAAGGCGGTGGTTGCTATTCACGGAAATGCAGACCGCTATGTGTGTACGGGAGCGAATTGCCGCAGGCAGGTCAATGGTGAATACGTCAATGAGTATCCAGACATAGTTCCCCTGTGCCCGAATTGCGGCAGCGTGATCAAACCCGATGTGGTGCTGTTCGGAGAAAACATAAAGAATTATATAGGGGCCCGAGAGATGATTCTCAAATCTCGCCTACTGGTGGTAATTGGTTCTTCACTGACTGTTTACCCCTTGGCTGGCTTTGTCAAGGAGTTTAGCACCTTTACCCAGGATCTGGTCATCATCAACAAAGGCTATACCGGCCTTGACCACGCGGCCTTGGTCAAATTGGAGGTTGGGGAGGGGAGCACTGGAGATATTCTCGAGGAGATCCTTTCTCGCCTCTAGGTAAATCGGGGCCCGATTGAAAATAGAGCATGAGAAAAGCCTGTGATGATGAAATATGGGGACGGACCGTCTACTTTGCTACAAGGTCGCGTTCCAGTATTTGGTTACATGGGCTTTTAAATAAAGTTGAGATGCACCGTTCTCAACATTCACCGGGGGGCGTAAGCCTTTATTTTTTGCATATTTATTGAAGAGAGACTGCTTCATGAACAGATTCCATGCAAGCGCAACAATTCCATAACAAGCAGGATTTTGTCAGGTCATGGCGAACATTCCACATATATCAAAGCGCATTGGAGACTTAAGAAGGACGCGGTGTTTATTGGGAAATGAAGTAAGGAGTGGGGAAATGAAGAAGCGGGGAAAACAGAGATGGCTGATTCTGACCTGTATCATGCTCTTAGTAATGAGCATGGGTCTGTCTGGATGCAGCAAAGCAAAGACCTCCACGACGACCGGGCAAAGCGCCGGAGAGGCAGCAGCAGTAGTACCTACCTGGGATCAACTGGTAGCCAACAAGGATAGCAAGATACCAGGAGCGCAAGAAGTATCGGGGCACTATTCAGGAGTAATGGTAATCACCGATCTTCAGATGCCTCAGCCCAAAAACCAGGGAAAAGACATCAGCGATTCAGGGGAAGCCTGTGGTTATGCGATGATGATGGCGTTGAAGGATGTGCCCCTGCCCGTATCTATGGACCTGCAAGTAGGTTCTGATGGAAAGGGAACCTTGACCATGACTGTACAGGGTTTAACAGACAAAGAAGGCAGCAAGCCAGAAGCAATACCGGTAAGCTATGCGAATGGAAAGCTTACCATGGAGAGTCAATCAGATCCCAAGCAGACAGTCACTCAGGATCTTTCCATCACATTCCTGAATAAACAATACAAACAAGCTCTGACTGCCAAAGCAGGCGATGAGAAAACGAAGGGCAAGAGCGCCCAGGATGAAATTACCCAATTGAAAGCAAAAATAGCTGCCGCCTCAGAAAGTGAAAAGGCTGGCCTGCAGCAAGAGCTGCAGCAAAAGGAGAGCCAGGCGAAGTACCGCGACGTGTCATCCAGCTACATGGAGCAAATGGCAAACTCCTCGGCCACCCTGGTTATGAATGGTAGTTTCTCCACCCAGTCCAGTGATCAAAATGGTGTGACTTCAATCAAATGCGTGCTGTCAGCAGTAAATGCTACTGTGGCCCCGCCCCAGATGAAATAGGGAGGAAACTTGCATCCGATAATTCACGTGACGTTAGGAAAAGAGTACCCAATTTCCTGCTACCGTCTCTCTTTTATACTTTTCGCCCTGGTAGTGTCCAGCAGTGCATATCTCCTGGGTCGAAGAAAAGGTCTGGACGGAATGAAGATGTTCGTGATCATAGCGGCTGCAGGGATAGGCACCTTCCTCGGTAGTCGGATATTTTTCCTTTTGACCGAGGGAGGAGTGGCAGCCATCAATGTCTCCAGCATTTTTGATTGGCATCTACTAGGGTTTTCCCTCTATGGGGGGTTAATCCTGGCAGGTGTGCTGGTCTTACTGAGCTGCTGGGGATTGGGGCTCAACCCCTGGATGACCGGGGATGCTTTTGCACCCGGATTAGGCTTGGGCCTGGCTCTGGTAAAAACGGGATGTTTCCTGAACGGATGCTGCTTTGGAAAAGCGACTTCACTCCCCTGGGGAGTCTCTTTTCCTCCCGGGTCACAGGCTCACGATTTCCAGATCCTGAATGGCAGCGTTTTCTTGTTTACCCGGACGGTACAATTGCATCCATTGCAGTTATACGAAGCCCTGGCGGCGCTAAGCGGAGCGCTTGGGGCTGCCTTGATATTAAAGAAAAACCAGGATTCATCAGGCCTTGCTATTCTCTTCATGTTTTTTTGGTTTACTATCTGGCGCTGGTTCCTGTTGGATTTCCGGGCACCGGTACCTAAACCCCCTCTGGACAGCCAGATATTTCCCTGGATTTATGGAGCCATTCTATTCTTAACAGGAATTCTTGCATTGGTGCTTGTAAAAAAGAGAACGAAACAAAGAGCATAGAAGGGCAATATACCCCTCCCCGAATCAATTTGCTTCCGAGTGGAAGAGTGATCATTTCGTAGTTCATTTCTCGTTAGTCTGCAGATGTAAACATGGAGGGTTCGGCTTGGAAATCAATCATTTGTGCCTGGGATGTATGAGCGACAAGGGAGAGAATGCAATCTGCCCCTATTGCGGCTGGGTTGAAGGAAGCGACCCGGAGTCCGGGCAGCATCTCCCGGTGGGAACAGTCCTGCAGAAAAAATACCTGCTGGGCAGGGTTCTGGGGCAGGGGGGATTCGGTATCACCTACCTGGCCTGGGATTTGGACTTGAATATTAAATTGGCGATAAAAGAATACCTCCCCCGGGATTTTGCTACACGCACCCTGGGTGAAACCCAGGTGTCTATTTATCCCGGTGACGCCACCACCTATTTTGCGGAGGGACGGGAGAAGTTCCTGGAAGAGGCCCGCACTCTAGCCCGTTTTGATGATCACCCGAATATCGTATCGGTCAGAGATTTTTTTCGGGAGAACCAAACCGCCTATTTTGTCATGACCTATATTGAAGGGATGACCCTCAAAGAGTACCTGAAACAGCAGGGAAACAGCCTTGATTTTTCCACCAGCCTGGCTATTATGATGCCGGTCATGGATGCTTTGAAGGAAGTTCACAGTATAGGAATCCTGCATCGGGATATTAGCCCGGACAATATCTTCCTTACGGATAAGGGTGTAGTTAAACTATTGGATTTTGGGGCCGCCCGCCAGGCCCTGGGGGAGCATAGTAAGAGTCTATCCGTGATCCTTAAACCCGGATATGCCCCCGAAGAACAATATCGCAGCAAAGGAAATCAGGGCCCCTGGACGGATATTTATGCAGTAGGAGCGACATTTTACCGTTTGATCACCGGACAGGTGCCTCCTGAAGCCCTGGATCGTATGGCGGGGGAAGAAATCGTCCCTCCTTCCCGGACGGGAAAAGAAATTCCTGCCGACAGTGAAGCGGCTTTGATGAAAGCTTTGGCAGTGCAAAGCGGCCAGCGCTTCCAGAATATGAACGAATTCCAGCAGGCCCTGACCAGTTCGGGTCAAGCTGATGCCGGGCCCCTTCCGGTAGATACTCCAAGAGCCTACCAAGCCCCCAGGCCGGAACCAGCGCCTGTACCGGATAAAACTCCATCCAGGTTGTTGCTGGCCGGGATCATAGCCCTGGTTCTATCTTTGCTGGGTGGAGGTGGATGGTGGTTTTTCAGCAGCCAGCAGGTGACCAGTGCCAGTTATTCCTTTGATGACGGTCGCCGATATACCGGCTCCCTAAAAGGCGGGGTTCCCGATGGGTTTGGCGTGTGCCAGGTTACTTCTCAAGGAGAGTATCAGGGGGAATGGAAAGCAGGCCAGGAAGTAGGAAAACATACCTTTGCCTATAGCAATGGAAATCAATATGTGGGCGAAATGAAAAACGGAGTACCTTCCGGACAGGGAACCATGACCTCGACCAACGGCACCACCTTTACCGGGGGATGGAAGGAAGGAAAAATGGAAGGACAGGGAACGCTGACTTCGGTGAATAAAAGCAAGTATGAAGGGCAATGGAAGGGCGGCAGTCAGAACGGGCAGGGCCGCTATACCTTCAATGACGGCAATGTTTACACCGGCGAGTTCCGGGATGGGGTTATGAGTGGCAAGGGAACTTTCAACTATATCGATGGCAGCAGTTATACCGGGGATGTGGTCAACGGTATGCGTGATGGTCAGGGGGTATATAGCTGGCCGAATGGAGACAAGTATGAAGGGGCTTTCGTCAACGGATACAAGAATGGCCGAGGCCGGCTAACATTTGCCAACGGACAGGTGAAGGAAGGACTGTGGACGAAGGATACATTTGCTGGATAAGATCTGGGATAGAACGTGTTCATACGCTACAATATGATTACTGGACAAAGGAGAGGGAAGTATGAGGAAATACCCGGGCGTGATCCTGATGTTGCTGCTGTCCGTGGTTCTGGTGTTGCACCTGTCTGCCTGTCAGAAGAAGGCTCCAACTCCGGTTCCGGTTCCAACGGAGATATCAATATTTAATACAGGAAATATTGATGCAGTGATCAATCAGCCAACCAACCCGGCAGTATTTACAATAAGCGAAACGTATAAGATTACGTATATTTCCGATTATCACTTCTTGAGCAAGGGCAGCCCGCCTGGCACCATCACCCTGACGCATGCGGACGGAACTGTGTACGGACCCTGGCAGGCCACGGGCATACCGGGGCAGGATGAAGTCCCCAATGCTTTCTGGGTCGTGAAACCGAATATTGTAATCAAACCGGGAACCTATACGATTGAGGACTCAAACCCCGCTACCTGGTCGCAAAACAACCAATCCGGAAACAGGGGCTTTACTGATGTTCGGGGATACAAATCATTATAGGGTACGAATGCGTAGTTATTATTATAAGATCGTGGTGAGGTAAAGTGGAAGCCAATGAATTATGCCTGGGATGTATGGCTATTAAGGGAGAAGCCAGCACCTGCCCCTATTGTGGGTGGGTAGAAGGAACGCAGTCGGATTCGGGTCAGCACCTGGAGCCCGGAACCATCCTGCGCGGCAAATACCTGCTGGGCAGGGTGCTGGGACAGGGAGGCTTTGGAATCACCTACCTGGCATGGGACCTGGATCTAAACATCAAGCTAGCCATCAAGGAATACCTGCCCCGGGATTTTGCCACGCGCGGCTCCGGGGATACCCGGATATCGATATATACTAGCGGAGATTCACAAGCGTTTTTTAACCAGGGAAGAGATAAATTTCTGGAGGAGGCCAGGATTCTGGCCCGATTTGAAGGTCATCCCAATATTGTATCAGTGCGCGACTTCTTTCGAGAAAATGACACAGCCTACTTTGTTATGAATTACATTGAGGGGCTGACGTTTAAAGAGTACCTCCAAGAACAGGGGGGCCGCTTGGATTTTAATAAAACCCTGCAGGTGATGATGCCGGTTATGGATGCCCTGGAGGAAATTCACAAGACCGGGCTCTTGCACCGCGATATCAGTCCGGACAATATTTTTATTACTGAAAAAGGGATTGTAAAGGTGCTGGATTTTGGAGCCGCCCGCCAGGCTCTAGGGGAGCATAGCAAAAGTCTATCAGTGATCCTGAAACCGGGCTATGCGCCTGAAGAGCAGTATCGCAGTAAAGGCAAGCAGGGGCCCTGGACGGACGTTTATGCAACTGGGGCAACTTTCTACCGGGCCTTGACTGGACAAATTCCTCCCGAAGCACTAGATCGCATGGCTGAGGACACCTTGCTGCCTCCAACGCAGATGGGAGCCGTTCTACCGGAGGCAGCGGAAGGAGCGCTGCTCAAAGCCCTGTCGGTACAAGCTGGTCTTCGGTTTCAGGCCATGAAGGAATTTCAGCAGGCCCTGGCTTCTAACTGGAAGGGTCCGGAAGCTGTGATCGGCAGCGCGGCGCAGGCTGCTCCTGCTGAAAAAGCCTTGGAGCCCTTGGTAGTAAATCAGGTTCAGGAAAAGAAAGTTCCAGCAATAGTTTTAGATCAACCAGGCCGTAAAAAATCCATGCTGATCCTGGTTGGGGCGCTGGTCTTGATCGTGGCCCTGGGCGGGTGGTTTATTAAATCCAAGTACAGCCCGCATTACACTGGTGGTACGGTCAATGGGATGAAGGAAGGCACTGGAACCATGATCTGGCCAAATGGAAACACCTACCAGGGAGAATGGAAGAACGACCTGCAAAATGGCAGTGGCGTATTCACATATTATTATGGCGACAAATACGAAGGACAATGGAAGGCTGGCAAACAAGATGGCCAGGGTACTTATACCTGGGCAGATGGACGCAAGTATGTTGGCCAGTGGAGAGAAGACATGCGGGATGGGCAGGGGGTCTACACCTGGCCCAATGGCGACCGCTTTGAAGGGCAGTTCCAGGGAGGCAAAATGAATGGCCCCGGCGTCTACACCAAAGCCAATGGGCAAAAGCAAGAAGGAATTTGGCAAAACGACGTCTATTCAGGTAAATAGCTACATGGGCATCTCTTGATGTTCATCATTTCAAGTTTTTTTCATATGATTTGCTAAGACGTGCTTATTCAGCCACCGGAAGGAGGTGACTTTCGACAATGGCGAAACGAATACTTATCGCATTAGGAGTACTCCTGCTCATCGTGGTACTTAGCCTGGGATATCTGGGCTTCATGCCCTGGCTGTCCAGTGTATTTGGATCAGACCGGCCCCGTGACCTGGGAGTCAGGGCCATGCCTCAGGACCTGGACAGCGCAATGACTAAACTGGCTGTGCAGGCTATGCCTCCGGTGGTGGATGAAGCCGCCCGCCAGCAGATGATTGCCGAAGCTAGTAAGACCCGTCCCGGCTCCAGTGTATTCAGTGCAGGGAGCAAAACCACTCCCGCTCCTCAGACACCGGCAACCCAACCAACCACTGGCACCAAGGGGGGATCCTCCGCACCGATTACCAGTGGAACATATATTTCGGTGCTGGTGGATAAATGGCAACCCAAGAACGTTGATGTTGTCCTGACATCCGAAGAGATTACCGCTCTTTTACAGACTGGAACCTGGAAGACCTGGCCGGTCAGTAATGCTCAGCTGCGCATCAATCCCGACGGGAGTGCCGAAATGGTGGGAATGATTAACATTACCCGCCTGCAGGCATTCGCAGCAATGACCGGTATTCCGTCTGCTACCCTGGACGATTTTTTCAATTACATTCATTTCCGGCATAACTTCCCCTTCTATGTAAAGTCCAGAGGGCAGGTCATTAACAATCAGGTCCAAATGACCCTGGAAAAAGTTGAAATTGGACGGCTCTCGATTCCGGCTTCCGTTTTAACACAGTACCAGGGAGAGATTACCAATTTTGTACAAAGCTATCTGATCCAGGGAGGCATTGCCCAAAAGAAGAAATTCGATGTGAAGACCATTCGAGCAGAAAACGGTAAACTGAAGTTCCAGGGCACGCTGCCCAGTGCTTCTCCTCACTGGTCATATAAAAAGGTCGAGGATATATTGGGTCAACAATAAGCCCATAGGTTCGGATAAAAGCAGGGGGGCTCCACGAAGCCCCCCTGCTGGTTTTCTTATCCTGATCCTGGTTAATGTAATTTCCTTCCTTATTATAATGCTAATGCTGTTTGCAGATGGCGGAAAGGACTTCAGCTTCCTAATGCCTGCAGCATGGGAAGTCCAAAGTTGACTATCGCAAGAAGATGTTATAAAATATCCCTGATGTGCGGGAGTAGCTCAGTGGTAGAGCACCGGCTTCCCAAGCCGGGTGTCGAGGGTTCGAACCCCTTTTCCCGCTCCAGTAAATTAGGGCACTTCCCGATACGGGGGAGTGCCTTTCGTTCTTTCTGAGAGCAGTGGCCAAATTCCGAAAATACCACAGAGATTTTGCTCCTTGATTATAATAGCTAATAATAGTTGATATGCCATTCATTTCTGCACCATTTACTTCCACCTTCTTTACTCCTATGGCAGTTATCCTAAACCGGAATATTTGTATGGCAGGAATGTTGACAGGGAAATAGCAGGTCAGTATAATAAATGCAATATCCAAAATGACGATGACAGGGAATAGTAAGCTGATCCTTGGGCTATAGAGAACCGCTGTTTGGTGTGAGGCGGTCGAAGAGGCCAGCAGAACTCATCCTGGAGTTGCCGACCGAAATCATTTGCGAAAGTAGGCTCGGACGGAACTTCCACCGTTAAAAGGAAGGGGATATCGGATCTTAAGATCCCTCCTCCTGATGGAGTGAACGGCATTAGCCGTTAATTTGAGTGGTACCGCGGAGTTAAACCCTTCGTCTCAGAGTTCTGAGCGAAGGGTTTATTTTTTTATCAAGGAGGTGGTTTCGATGGAAGACGATCTTGGCGAACTGCAACTATTTTTAGTTTTAAATAAGGAGACAGCTGGGTGTGGCTGTGCACCCCTTAACTATCCACCTGCTGCTCGATTGGCTCATGAAGCAGCATATGGGAGAAGCGATTGATGAAAGCACACTATTTAGAGAAAACCGTTGTAAAGGGTATGGGTTTTGTGTAGAGTTTTGTCCAATATATTTATTGAAATTTTTTGGTGACAGAAACAGGGGAGGAAATCTGGTTTCATTGAAAGCTTCAGATTACATGTACCTCTGGCAGCACCATGGAAGAAGGAGGAACAATATGTTAGAACTGCGAATCAACGGGTTTGGCGGGCAGGGTTCCGTTACCCTGGCTCACTTATTAGCGCAGGCTGCGCTGGAAAACGGTGAGCAGGGACAGGCCTTGCCTTTCTTCGGGGTGGAACGCCGCGGAGCGCCGGTGCGGGCAGCAGTGCGCATGTCCCCCACCACTATCCACGCGCACAGTCAATGCGAACTGCCGGATTATGTGGTAGTGATGAGCGAAAAGCTCACCGAAGCGGCGGTCAGTGAAGGCATTACTGAGATCGGCACCGTGATCATCAATGCTCCCCGCGCCGCAGCCGTGGAGAAGCACCCTACCTGGCAGTTGGACGCCGACGCCATCGCCCGCGAAGCCGGATTATTTTCCGCCGACGGACCCAATATCAATATTCCGCTGTTTGGCGCGGTGTGCCGGGTGCTAAACATCCCGCAAAATATTATGGAACAAACCATTCTGAATAAATGGCCGGGCAATAACGGCGAGCGCAATCTGGGCGCGGCTGGTAAGGGTTATAATACCGTAACGCAGATTAGCGTATAATGCCTTTTATATTTGGATTACGAAAGGAATGGAAATAAATGAAATCAGTTACGAAAGCCTACCGGCCCATTTCCTGGCCGATGAAGGGAGCCGGCGGTGACACCGGTTCCTGGAGAACACACCGTCCGGTCCTTGACACTAAGATATGCAACAAATGCCAATTTTGCTGGGTATATTGTCCGGAAGCGGTCATCGACCGCAAAGAGATTACGATTGATTACCGCTACTGCAAGGGCTGCGGCGTGTGCGCCACAGAATGCCCCACCGGCGCCATCAGCATGGTAAAGGAGGAGGATTAGCAGTATGAAAGCAGCGCAAGTTAGAATGGAAACCGGTGCCTATGCCGCCGCGCTGGCCGTAAAAAGCGCCCGGGTGGACGTAGTACCCGGCTACCCCATCACCCCCCAGACTAGCATTATGGAAGCGGTGGCCGCCATGGTTGAAAATGGCGAGCTGAACGCCCGCTTCATTCCGATGGAAGGCGAACACAGCGTTCTGGCCGCTGCCGTGGCCGCATCCGCTGCCGGCGCCCGCGTTTTCACAGCCACCTCGGCCAACGGCCTGCTGTATATGCACGAAGTATTACATATGGCTTCTGGCGGACGTTTGCCGGTCGTAATGTGCAACGTTAACCGTGGTATATTTGCCCCCTGGACCCTGTGGGCCGATCATCAGGACTCATTTGCTCAGCGCGATACCGGCTGGATCCAATATCACTGCTCCTCCAATCAGGAGGTCTTCAACACCATTTTGCAAGCCTTCCGCGTGGCAGAACAGATCAATATCCCGGTAATGGTCAACTTTGACGGATTTGCTATCTCCCATTGTCTGATGCCCCTCACCCTGCCGCCACAGGAGGATATCGACCGTTTTCTGCCCCCGCATGAACCGGAATGGCGCCTCGACCCGGCTAATCCCTCTTCCTTCAGCAATGTGACCATGGCCGCCGAATACGCACCCTTCCGGCAGATGCTGTCCGACGATATCATGGCGTCCATCCCGCTGGTAAAGCAGGCGGCGCAGGAATATAAGGATATCACCGGCATGTGGGATGGCGACACCATCGACACCTATCGGCTGGAAGACGCCGAAGTGGTAGCCTTTGCGGTCAACAGTATGGCGGCAGAATTAAGACTTTCCGTCGATATCCTTCGCGAGCAGGGCATCAAAGCCGGCCTCTTGCGACCGCGCCTGTACCTGCCCTTCCCGGCCGAGGATATCGTCAAGGCACTGCCGCAAAATGCGCAGGTGATGGTATTGGATCGCAACTATAACTTCGGACACCCCGGCGGCATTTTGGCTTCCGAGCTGAAAAGCGTGCTCTTTGGCCGGCGCAACGACATCACGGTTAAAAACCGGGTTATGGGCATTGGCGGCATCGATCTGACCCGCCGCTTCATGGCCGCCGAGATTCGCGCCATGATGGATGAATAATAAGCATAGACCATGAAAGGAATGGATGAGATATGGCTACCAGTATTAAAAAATTACCGGATATTGAGCAGGTTTTAAGCGGCAACGGGGCATGCGGCGGCTGCCCCGCCACCATGGCCTTGCGCATCGTGGGCAAGGCTTTGGGTCCAAACGCCATCATGCTCCTGACCCCCTCCTGCTCAGTAGCCAGCATGGGCATGACCCCCAAGCTGGGCTACAACTGGCCCTGTATTAATATTACATTTGCGACCGCTGGCTCTTCGGCCTCCGGTATTACCCACGCGCTTGAAATAATGAAAGAAAAGGGCCGCCTGCAAGGCGAGCTGCCCACCGTATTCAGTTGGGTGGGCGATGGCGGCACCTATGACATCGGCTTCCAGGCGCTTTCAGCCGCAGCCGAGCGCAACGATAATATCATTCATTTTTGCTATAACAACGAAGCCTATAGCAACACCGGCGTACAACGCAGCGGTGCCACCCCGCGCGGCACCTGGACCACCACCACCCCCACCGGCAAACGCCAGCCCAAGAAAAACATGGCCCAGCTGATGCTGGAGCACAATATTCCCTACGTAGCTACCGCCACCGTGGCTTACCCCGGCGACCTGTACGACAAGGTGGTAAAAGCTAAAAACATCCCTGGCATGAAATACATCGAAATTCTGGCCCCCTGCTATTTAGGCTGGCAGTTCGATATGGCTGAAACCGTGCAGATGAGCCGTATGGCTGTGCGCAGCGGTGCCTGGCTGTTGTGGGAAGCGGAAAATCGCAAGATCAGCTTTAATAGCCCTAGCTCGCTTATCATGAGCGGAAAAAAAGACGCTGCCGCGGTGGATGAATACGTAATGAAGCAGGGTCGTTTCAACCGCCTGCTTAAAGGCCCTGACGCAGCGCAGCGCATCGCCGAAATACAAGGCGACATCGATCACGAGATCGCTTTTATGCGGGAACGGGCGAAGATTACGATTTAGTTTTCACTGGCATGAGCTTCCCAAGCCGGGTGGAACCCCTTTCCCCGCTCCAGTAAATTAGGGCACTTTCTTTAGACGGAAAGTGCTTTTATTCTTTTCTGATAAATGGATGTATAATTCTTATTAAGTGCTTGGCTAATCCTTGAAAGGGACAAGCAAAAATGAATGACGAAAATATAATCATAAAAACAAAGCTGAACATTCCGGGAATAAGCAAAAATTTTGTAGCCAGGAAGAATATTGAGCAAAAGCTCAAATACATTACTGACTACAAGCTAACCATCCTAACGGCTCCCGCCGGTTATGGAAAGACTACTACCGCTGCCAGCATTTTGTCAAAATCCGGACTCCTCATTGCCTGGTTTTCCCTCGATAACGAAGACAATGATCCGGTTAGATTTTGGAACTATATACTGGCTGCGCTGGCTGAAAAAATTTCTTCACTCAAAGTTGGTTTTGATGACTTATCTGTCAATCGTGAGCTTATCGAATCCAATATATTAGCCGGGCTTATCATAAACCAGCTTGATCTGCTCCAGAACAAAATGGTTCTAGTTCTCGATGACTTTCACTTCATAACTAATGAAATTATTGACAGAAGCCTGGCCTACTTCGTTCAGCATATGCCGGATAACTTTAGCCTGATCATACTTAGCCGCCGGGAAATAGATCTAAAACTGACCAACATGTATTCCAAACAGCAGGTTATGAAGCTAGATGGCAGCGAGCTTGCTTTCAATATGGACGAAATAGAGAAATTTTATAGGCAAAGGGGCACCCGCCTGAGCCTTGAAGAAGTATCACTTATGCAAAACTATACGGAAGGTTGGGCTGCTGGCTTAGTTTTGGCCTCCCTTGCCATGGAAGGACAGAAAGACATTCACGGATTAAGCCGCCGTTTTCTGGGCAGTATGCAAATTGATCGCTTGCTAGACGAAGAGGTCTTTGATCATTGGCCTGATGAGATCAAAGACTTTCTTGTCTGTGCTTCTTTTCTGGAAAGGTTCTCCGCTTCCCTGTGCCAGGCAGTAACCGGGTTGAAAGACTGTGCAGACATCCTGAGAAAGCTTTCGGAGTCCAACAGCTTTATTATTCCTCTGGATCAACAAGGGGAGTGGTATCGCTATCACCACCTTTTTGCGGAATATCTACAAAAGCGGCTTGCTGAAAAAGGCCGGGAGTACTCATTATCCTTGTACAGAAATGCAGGTCAATGGTATTGGGATAACGGCTTTAAAAACGAGGCGGTGGATGCTTTCATTAAAGGAGAGGATTTTAAAAAGGCTCTGGATCTGTACTGGCACGTATATATCGAAATGTCACGGAAAGGGCAAATACCTACAATGCTCAAATGGCTGGGCAGCATCCCTGCGAAATATCACAAAAATGGCCCCGCATTTTGCTTTACCTATGCCTATCTTCTAACCATGGACAATCAATTGGAGGCCGCCCAAAAGTGGGC
>DATMYR010000066.1:0-45855 GCA_035560815.1 Syntrophomonadaceae bacterium
GCCATGACCGCTCGTGCCTTGGAAGAAGACAAAGATCTCTGTGCTGCTGCAGGTATGGATGATTACTTGAGTAAGCCTTTCGATTCCAAACAATTGTTTTATGCTATCAAGCAGTGGCTTCCCAAATTTGACTTGTAGAAGACAGAAATAGATGTACTCAGGAGGAGTGCAATGAAGGATGATAGAGCTATCTTGGAGTAGCTGCTTTTTATATACTACGTAAACGGAATACTGTCCAAAGCAGTATCAGATAGCTTCAACTGTTTGAGACGAGGGAGTAGCTACACGGACCCCCCTCGTTGCGAACTAGAGGACATTCATCCATCATCTTCCCGAATCCCCTTAAAATTATCTGTCCTGTCAGGATGATTTCCCACTTTATCCTCTATCAAATTAACATCGTTTTCTGAGGTAAAATTAGAAATTGTCAACAACCACATCCCCTTGACATGCGTAGTTGTTTTGACCTGGCCAAGCCGCGCCAGTACAGAAGGAGGAGCGCTTATAATGATTTTCAAATAGTACCCTCAAAATTAACCGTCACTGTACGTATTTTATATTGAGGCGAATTATTGTATTAAGGATTGCAGTTGTCAATGGTTCGACATAAAGGGAGGACCTCAATATGAAAACAAATATGGGTGCTGGCTCAATTGCACCGGTTCGTTCAGCCGCTTTTTCACCTAGATCATATAATCCGAAGGCAAAAAAATATCTTGCAAAAACTAAGATTACGGCAAAACAATCATCCTTCTCCAAGGTTCTTTCCGCATTGATAACCACCGATAACGCGCATTTGCCTCAAAAAACCGTAAAGTCTCCCAAATGAATTAGTAGATGGTTATTGATGGAGGTGGGGGAGAGTAAAAACCCTAAGGTGACTTCCATATTTATCTCTCCCAATAGGATGTCAGAGGGACGGGGTTATTGACATAGAATTTGCTATATTTACAAGCTCGGCTTTATTGAGTTCAGGACCTGATAAAGCTACGTAGGAGCCAGCCTCGTCCCACCACAATATCGGCCCTCCAAACTGCGGTTGAATATCAAGAAAGTGTCCAACAATCTTTCCTTGAAGAGAATGGTTGATGTTTTAACCACCTACGACTACTCAGCATCTGTACGCTTTGCGGGAGACGAAGAAAATCCCGAGCTGTATCAGGTTGACTTGGGGCACCTGGATCCAATAACCAAAACCTGGACCCATTTGAACACCTTCACTCACGACCACTACAGAACCGCATTTGGATTAGCTCTTCTATCCTGTCTTTATCGTAATCGTTTCGAAACAAAAAGGGAGGCTGCATGATGAATAAGAAATACATGACTTGACCTTATCTGGGAAGAAGATTGATAGCTTGAGAATATAGCTTTAGTCATGCTAGTTTTATTAGATTCCTATTGAGTCGGTCCATCAAATCCCCACTTAACTATTGTTCCGGTATGATCTATCCATGCACTCTGGTTATTGGTATAGACCTGAGCGTAACCTTGAGCGAAAGGACAAGCATAATCAAACTGTGGTTGGATAACCACATTGCCGTTCACATCGACATACCCAGATTTATTGCCTTCACTAAATGCATACAAACCTTCACCGCAGACACAAGCAATAGTAGCGTATGGTCCTATTACCCAATTACCTGATTTATTAATATACCCTGCTTTATTACCAGTTTCAACTCTAGCACGATCACCATAAAAAGGATCAGCGCAAGAAAATTGTGGCTGAATAATCATTTCTCCTGTATTCTTATCTTTATATCCATATTTATCTCCTACCTTTACATCTACAAGGTCATGGCTGGTTTGATTTTGAGTTGTGATAGCCTGTGCAGTATTAGTGTCCTTATTATCATTTGCAGAATCTCTACCATTTTGTTTGTTATCTATATTATTGCTTTCTACTGATTTAGCATCATTATTAACCATAGCTTTTGACCCACTTGTATTGTTAACGGTAACACTTGATTGAGAAGTCTGAGATTCTACTACTGGTGTTGCTATTTTCTTTCTCAGACTGACCCCATACATACCGCCTGATATAAGGGCTATTGTAAGACAGGCTACTATGATAGCATTACGCTTTCTATTTCTGCTGGCCTGCTTCTTTGATTGGGCCGAATTGCCAATATTAATTGGGTCTTTATCTTGCTTTAAGGCAATAGTGTTCTGATCCGTTTCATTACTATCTCCCTGTTTAGCGTCCATATTCTGTTCAGGCAATTCAATGGCATGAGTCTGATTCCCATTCTCATTAAGTCCTGAGCTTAAAACCCCTATACTCGCCGCCTTAGAGTCTGCCAATTCTAAAGTAGAGCCATCGTTATTATGCTTCACATCAGGCACTGGTATTGATTTAGTATCAACTATGGGCAACATATCCAGCAGTTCCTGAACATATTGAGGACGGTGTGTGGCCTTTATGGCCAAAGCTCTCATAATCGCATCCTCAAATTTTGGTGATACCTTAACAAACTTACTGGGGCTTTCAAAATCAAATGGGGTATGCCCCGGATCAATGCCGGTTAGTAAATAATGCAGTGTGGCTCCTAAAGCGTAGATATCCGATCGCTCATCGGTCTGGTTTTGTCCATACTGTTCAGGCGGAGCAAAGCCATGAGAACCGTAGGCAGTAGTGTCGGCAGTATTTCCCTGGCGAAAGTTGCGGGCGATACCGAAGTCAATCAGCTTGATCTGCCCTTCCGGGGTGAGCATAATATTTGCCGGCTTCAGGTCCCTAAAAATGATGGGTGGCTTCTGTGAATGAAGGTAAGTCAGAATCTCACAGAGCTGCCGAGTCCAGTCCAAGACGTCAGATTCTGGAATAGGTCCCCGCTGCTCCACGACTTCTTTCAGGGTAATACCATTAATGTATTCCATTACCAGGTACCAGCGGTCAGCATCTTGTGGGAAAAAGTCCCTTATATAAGGAAGGGCAGGATGTTTCAATCCTAGCAGTATCGATACTTCCTTTTGAAAAGCAGCAATTGCAGCCTGCAAGTCACCTCCCACTGCGTTGGTACTCATTTCTTTTATCGCAGTAGGAATATTGTTAAGCCGCTTATCTAAAGCCAGATATACTGCTCCCATACCGCCTTGACCAATAGTTTTTACGATAACATAACGGTCTTCAAGAATGGTATCAGGATTTAGTTTGCCGGTCTGACCGCTGATACTTGCTCCGCACTTATTGCAGAAATCGCTATTATCTGGGATATCATTACCACAGGTTATACAACTTGCCATTCTCTTTCCCTCTTTTCATAAACGCTATCTGAATTGAGCTTCATACACTGGAAGAATATACTATTATGACAAATACCGCATTAAAGTCTAGATTCCTGCCATAATCTTTCCTAAGTATTACTATAGGATAATAGTTGGCTCGATTTAATGATAGGATCCTGATATTTCCATGATAGAAAACTGATATAAGCAAGATATACTCAAGGAAGCTATACAGGGCAGCGGAATGACCGGGTATGCATAAAAACCAGCCCGAGAAATGACATATACGCCGGCCAAAACAATAGTGGGTGGAATCATACATCCACCCACTATCATAAAGCCTTACCCGGCTCATATCTCGACCTGCTGTTAAATTAAGTAATGCCTGAATTCTAGTACTTTTGATAACTTAATCAAGAATTATATTAAATGCCGCCGCAGCCAAATCCATCCTATAAACCTTGATACAATTGTTGACTGCGCGGTCCTAAATAGCATAAAATATAGCAAATAGTCCTAAAATGAATACGGGTTACACCAGGGTTACACCAGGGTTACACCAGGGTTACACCGGGACGTTCTTACTGTAACAAGTATGCACCGGGTTACACCGGGACGTTCTTACTGTAACAAGTATGAACATGGGGACTGGTACATCGTTCTGTATTAACATGTTAGAAATATGAAAGCTCTTTTTACACGAATATACCGACAAACAAAACGAATGGCCGAGCTACCTTATTTGGCAAGGGTTCGGCATTTCTTTTGCCGAGATGATTGGAGCTGATTAAGCACCGGGTTGCGTCGTCGCACAAAGGTCTGTAAATAGTTTTGTGCTTTGCTCTTGATCCATCAGTGCTACCTGAGATGAGCCTTGACCTTATCTGGGAAGAAAATTGATAGCTGGAGCAGAATTTGACCCCAGTTTTGAACCCGGCCCGTCCACTTCCGAAGAACGTCCCGGGTGGCCATAAATAGCATTTTTAGTAGAGCGTCGTCCGTTGGGAAGATGCTCTTTCCTTTGGTTACCTTGCGCAGCTGCCGGTGATAACTCTCGATCATATTCGTGGTATAGATTATCTTCCGGATTTCCGGCGGGTATTTGAAGAAGGTGGATATCTCCGCCCAGTTATTACGCCAGGATCGCACGATCAGGGGGTATTTCTCTCCCCAAGTGGCCTCGAATTGGTTTAATTCTTCTGCACCTGCTGCCTCAGATGATGCAGTATATATGGGCTTTAAGGCAGCGGTGATCTTCTTGACGTCTTTGTAAGAGACATAGCGTATGGAGTTGCGCACCTGGTGGACAATGCACTTTTGAATTTCAGCATCTGGGAAACAGGCGGCGATTGATTCAGTAAATCCCGTCAGGTTGTCCACGCTGACGATCAGGATATCCTGGACCCCACGGTTTCGGAGTTCGTTTAATACGTTAAGCCAGAATTTTGCCGATTCATGCTCACCGATCCAGATCCCTAAAACGTCTTTGGTGCCATCCAAGTCAATACCGATGACCATGTAAGCGGCTTTGTTTACGATCTGGCCATCCTGTTTGACTCTGAAGTGGATGGCATCCAAGAATACAACAGCATAGATTTTCTGTAAAGGCCGGTTTTGCCACTCCTTGACCATGGGCATGATTTTGTTGGTAATATTAGATATGAGAGCTGGTGAAACCTCGATTCCATACAGGCGCTGCAGGTGATCCTGAATCTCCCGGGTGCTGACCCCTTTGGCATACAGGGCTAAAACTTGATCCTCAATTCCGGTTACGCTCTTTTGATGTTTCTTTACGATCAGGGGATCATGCTCACCCTCTCGGTCACGGGGCACTTGGAGTTCAATTTCTCCATATTCGCTACGGACCGTCTTTTCGCTGTGCCCGTTACGCCGGTTAGGAGTCTTCTTGTTCTTTAAATCGTTGTCTAATTCGGCCTCCAGCATCTCCTGAAGAGTCTCAGCAAATAGGTCTTTTAGAACATTCTGGATGTCTTCAACGGTTTTTAACTCATTCTCTTTAATAAATTGTTTGATCTCTGATCGGGAGACCAGTTTTTTCTTCTCCATATGTAATCCTGCCTTTCCGTTTCATTTTATCTTCGGAAAGAGCAGAAGCACAATTTATTTTACACACTCTCGCACAACGCGCGCCGACACTGCCCCTCTCCCGCTCCAGGCCCAGGCTCCATGCTTCCCGCTAAAACCATAACTTGATCGCATAAACCCGGAGTGCCTTCCGGGGGCTGGCGCTCCTGCGCTACGCGCATCCGCGCTTTACCTACAGGTCCTCCTTGATCTTCCCATATCCAAAACTTTATTTTTGCAGCGGGCCCTACGCCTGCGCCTTCCGCTCAGTGCCCGTGGCATCATGGTGGCTCCGCTTAAGCTCCACCCCCATCATGCCCCGAAGCAAACAACTTCGCCTCTAGCCGTCTATCATCGGTCAGGCCCTAGGCTCCAAGTCAAGGCATGCCGAATTGCTGAGATATACTAAACATCTTTACAATTTTGTGATTGTGAAACCATTTTCTCATCATGCAGTCTTCTAATATATTTATAATCATGATTAGCCTTTTTTACTCTTCTAACGTGCTTGCTGTTATTTTCGAGGAAAAACCTTCTGTAACTGTAGATGTAAAAATACTTATAAACGGACAGCTAACACATCTCGCGGAAGAACCTTGCATGGCTACCAATACAATAATGCTGCCACTTAGGGACGTAGCTACGTCTCTTGGTGCAAGTGTAGAATGGAAACCAAATCACAATAGCGTAATTATAAGCAAAGGCGAAAAAAAATTATTCTTATCATTGAATTCCAAAGAAGTGTTGGTACTCCCTTATGGAGAGATCTTTATTATGGATCAAGAACCACTCGTGATCAACGGGCATACAATGGTTTCCCTCCGTTTTGTTGAGGAAGCGCTAGGGGCAGAACTTAACTGGGATGAGAAACATACATCAGTAAACATAAAAGACAATGGAGATTTTGCCGAATTACCACAAGCTGAAAAGGACAGCAAAATTGATACTGATAAATATTATAAATTATATGGTTTATTGGTTGGGCCCGTTGGTGGTCCTAGTTTCGAAGAGGGTAAAAATTATGTTCTTAAAGAAGGCCTTCTTAGTGAGGTAAAGGAAATTCAAAAGGTATATACACACTGCTCAGAATTTGGTGATTCTGTAACCATGGTTGCTGGTATTGATCAAGATGGTCACGAGCGATATATGTGGTTCAGTAAAGATCCTTATATTGGTGAAATTAGTATAAAAGGAAACGTTTTGAAGGATGCAGGATTATCGAAAGAAAAGGCAATTGCTCTTCTAGTGAAAAAGGGCATTATCGAAAAAAACATTAGGAAAATATTTATTGGTCCTTTTGAAAATAATCAAATTGTCTGGTTTGTATTAGCTGAGCATGAAGGTAGGCAATACTATTATTGTGTTGATTTCTATTCAGGTGTTATAAATGAAACAGGTATAATCGCTGAAGGTTAATGTCAACTTAATTGCTTAAATGCCAAAGGGACGGGATTGTTGACAACACCTTCATTAATAAAATAATTCAATAGCACAGAAAATGGTGATTATCATTAACCAAGATTTTAATCAGACCTTAAAAAAGCACCTTCACAACAGTGAAAGTGCTTAATTTTCTTATGGTACGCCCGAGAGGAATCGAACCTCCGCACCCGGCTCCGGAGGCCGGTGCTCTATCCACTGAGCTACGGGCGCATATTGCATTACTGATTATAGCAGAATTGATCGGCATGGTCAAAGAAAGATAAAACCGGCAGGATAATCGAATAGACTTCGATGGTGAGGGAATAGCGACTATTGATCTGCCAAATGGTTCTGGCGAACCTGGCTGGTAATTACGGAGAGCATCAGGGCGCAAAAGCTAACAGCAGCGACGCTAAGGTATACCCAGTGAAGGGCTCGGGTGTAAGACTGGGCGTAGGACATGACTCTTTGGCCGGAGCTTAGCATATGGGAGAACAGGCTTACCGACAGGGCGATTCCCAATGAAAATGAAAAGTTTCTAACCGTGGCCATGAATCCACCGGCATAGCCAGCCTGGCTGCGGGAGATTGAACCCAGAATGGAGCTGGTATTCGGTGATCCGAAACTTGCCACCCCTATTCCGAACAGCACTAAGCCGGAGATGATAGCCAACAGATTTCGTTGCGGACCCAGGCTAGAAAGGATCAGATATCCGGCTGTCATGAGCAGGAAAGCTATAGAGGTTAATCGACTGGGCCCGATTCTGTCCGATAGGCTGCCGGCCAGTGGGGCTGTAATTGCCATACAGATCGTGGGAATGGTCATAAACAAGCCGGAGGATGCAGGGGAGTAGTTCAAAAGACTTTGCAGATAAAAGGGCAGGAGAAAAAAAACAGCCGTCTGGGTCGAATAGGTTGCAACACCCATGAGGTTGCCATAAGTGAAGAATTTATTATGAAAAAGGTCCAACTCGAGCATAGGAGATTCGATACGGCGCTCATATAAATAGAATACGGCCAGTAATCCAAGCCCCAGTGCCAAATAGATGACGTTAACCCCGGCGGATAAGGACACCGACAATACCAGGACAATGATACTCAGGGCAAAGAACAGATTTCCTTTCAGGTCGTAGAAGGTAGAACCTGTACAGCTCTCCTGGGGCGCAAGGTAACGATAGGAAAGGTAAAACGAGGCTATGCCGATAGGGACATTGATAAGGAAAATAGCAGGCCAGGAAAAATAGGCTACCAGGAATCCCCCCAGGCTGGGCCCCACCATGTTTCCCAGCCCTACCACGCTGCCGGTTATCCCCAGGGCCTTGCCTCTCTCATCCCCGGGAAAGGTGTTGGAAATAATACCGATTCCGGTGGCCATCAGCATACTGGCTCCTGCCGCCTGGAAACAGCGGGCGGCGATGAGCAAAACAAGTGAGGGAGCAAGGCTGCAGAAGAAAGAGCCAAGAGTAAAAAGGAAAAAACCACCGGTAAATATTTTATGCCCCCCCAGGCGATCGCCTAGTTTGCCGAAAAAAAGCAAAGATGATGTGATCACCAGCATATAGGAGGTAACCACCCACTGAACCTCTTGCATGGATACATGGAGTTTATCTGAAATTGTAGGATTGGCGATATTAAGAATACTTCCGTCCAGGGTGGACATGAAGATCCCCAGACAAACGATGATTAAAGCCTGCCATTTCACTGCCAGTTTCATATCGCTATCCTTAAAAATCAGAAAATAATACCTGCGGGCAAGCAAAGGTTACATCGATTCCCACAGGTTCATTAATAATAGTATCATTTTGATGGCTGTTTTAGTATTCAAATCGCGTAGGAAGGTGGGGGGATGGCTGATTATTAGTGCTGGTTAAGAACCGTGATGACCGCATCAGTCAGGCAGTTTGCCGCTATCTTGGAATCATCTTCGCTAAGGGTGTCGGTGCCTACTTCGAACAAAAGGGCAGTAGGATAGAGATCCTGATTGTAGTCGCCATGACCGATGAAAATTCCTCTCATAAGCCCGGGATAAAGGCTGTCAGCCGCCGTTTTGATCTGGGAGGCGAAATCAAGATTGGTCTGCATATTGGGATTGGAGCGACCCACAACAATCATAATTCGACTGGAATTTACCCCATTCACGGATGTAAGATAGGACTCCGAAGGTGCTGAATCGCGATGAATATCAAAGGCTGCATCCGGTTGTTCTTTGAGGAGCTGGGCCGCGGTTCGCCGGGAACGGCTGTAAGCGTTAATGTCGTGAGGATCATGCTTGTTGAAGCTATGGGTTACGCTTACACCTGATTTGCCCAGGGCATCAGTAAAAGTAGATCCCACATTAAATATGTCTCCATTTCCGGGATTGGTTTCCTGTCCCGAGGTGGGAATGAAGGACTCATCATCATGGGTATGATAAATTACCACATGTCTGGCTTTATTCGTAGCCACCACAGCCGTGCTTTTATCCAATGTAGGCTGGAGGGTAGCGATTGTACCAGGGGAGAAAGCTGTTTGTTTGGGTTCGGCTAGAGCTTCACTGCCTTGCACCTTGGTAATAACATAATGGACGTTGTCTTCATTGATGTATTCGTCATCCAGATTTACCGCAACGCCGGTCTGAAGGATGACTTTCCCACTAGAATCCTTGATGGTGACATAGCTTGAACCCGGTGAGTTATCATTGGCCGGGAAAGGTGCACTTCCCGGTTTGCGGGGGGAGGGGTTCAGGACGTTAAGCAGATAAACGGCTACTAAGAGACTAATAAGGATGATAAAGAAGAGCCATATATAGCGCTTGCTGGTGGTCTCTATCAATTAAAAAACCGCCTTTACATATTACTTGCGAGTATTGCCAGTGTACTAGTATTATGTGAGACGGTCTGATGAAATATGCAATTAGGAGGGGAGACCGGCGAGGATTATTCGCCTTCAGCACCCCAACTCTTCAGGTATTGCGCCTGCTCAGGACTCAACCGGTCGATAGAAATCTCCTGGGCCTGCAGCCGCAACAAGGCGACTCTCTGATCGATCTCTTCCGGCACCTTGTAAACCTTTTTATCCAACTGCTTATGATTCTGAATAACGTGGAGTAGGGAAAGTGCCTGCAGGGAAAAACTTAAATCCATAACCTCTGCAGGGTGACCGTCTCCGGCGGCTAGATTTACCAGTCGGCCTTCAGCGAGGAGATAAAGGCAGCGGCCATCGGCCATTAAGAACTCTTCAATATTGGGTTTTAGAATCCGATGGGAGACTGCGAGGTCATTCAAATCTGCTTTGCTAATTTCCACATCAAAGTGACCGGCATTGGCCATTATGGCATGATCTTTCATGCAAGCCATGTGTTCTTTACGGATAACATTCACATTGCCGGTCACCGTAATAAACAGATCTCCGCATGGAGCGGCTTCTATCATAGGCATGACCTGAAAACCGTCCATCAATGCTTCGTTAGCCTTTATGGGATCGATCTCGGTAATCACCACTTTGGCTCCCATTCCTTGAGCGCGCATAGACACGCCTTTTCCGCACCAGCCATAACCGGCCACGATAACGGTTTTTCCAGCCACAACCAGATTGGTGGTGCGGTTGATCCCATCCCAGACTGATTGACCGGTTCCGTAACGATTATCAAAAAGATATTTCATATAAGCATCATTTACAGCCATCATAGGAAAGGGCAGCACACCGTCCTTTTCCATGGAGCGCAGTCGTATAATTCCCGTAGTAGTTTCTTCGCAGCCCCCCATAATTGCCTGCGCTTGTAGAGGTCGATCCTTGACCAGAAGAGTTACCATATCGGCCCCGTCATCAATAATGGCGTGGGGCTCACAATCTAAAGTCATCTCCATAAAGCGTTGATAATCAGATGCGCTTTCTCCGTGCTGGGCAAAAACGGTAATGCCGGAATCAACCAGGGCTGCGACAACATCATCCTGGGTAGAAAGGGGGTTGCTGGCACAGGCGATGACAGTGGCGCCACCTGCTTGCAGGGTCTGTAATAGATATCCGGTCTTAGCTTCCAGATGTAGGCAGCAGGCGATTACCATGCCTAGAAACGGTTTGTCGGCCTCAAATTCATCCTTGAGTATGTTCATGACCGGCATATACTGTTTCACCCATTCCAGTTTGCAGTGTCCCTGGGGAGCCAGTAATATGTCACGAATGACCGGGTCAGGCATGCTTGATCGTATATTGGTGGGCATAAATCGACCTCCATTGTTTAAATATGTCATTGATTAGTTGCCAGGTAGGTGCTGCTTTCTAATATAATTATATCCATTGAAATATTACCTCAAAATCGACCGGTAACAAACAAAAAAGTCAGCAATTGAAAACATCTCCTGTATCCCCAAGCTTGTTAATCGGCCTATCTGATTGCCGACTGCCGTTTTTGAAGCAAATCCCTCTGTTTCTGAAAGACGAATTGTACGAGTTTTTCCCGAGTCCTTTCCTGAATATGCTGGAATTTGCAACCTATTTTGTAGTGCTCACCCCAGCGCGTGCTGTACTCTGCACAGCGGATTACTTTCACCACACTGTTGATAGGACGACCACCGGGCAGTTGTATGTCCAATTCCAACTCCAGCTTTTCATCAACTATATGATTGGCCTGGAACAAAAGGCCCCCAGCACTCAGGTTGATGGTATTGGCTTCGTAGAATGGCCAGTTATAGTCAAACAAGCGGTAGTTGACGTTTAGATCGACAGCCACACGCACCCAATGCCGATTTTCAACCCGCTTAATTCGATCCGGTATAGAAAGCAAGTACCATTGGCCATTATCGTCACCTGTGGCCAAGACCCGGGATTGGCCTGAATAAAGATAGTCATTGTACTGCATAAATATTTGATAAATGGATTTTTTGTCCGGTTCCTGAAACCGAGCGTTTCGGGTAGGAACCTGAACCATAAAACTGCTGGGCATTACCTTTTTTATCTGCGCTTCGAGCATTTCCCGATGCTCGCTGCCAGGATCTATAACAGGCAGTTCGATTCTAACCAAATGGCCTTCTTGTAAATAAGCAGGCATGAATTTCCCCTCCAGATATGGTTATCAAAAAATCTCCGTGCATAATGTTATTCTACCAAATAATTCCCCTCAATATGGTAAGGAAAACTCTATGACTAAAGATTGACGTTGAAGACAATTTATTCAGACTAAGATGCCTTGTTTCACAGCTGGCGGTGGATTATCCACCATCATCCACGAAAAGAATTTTAGGGCAGGAATTTCTGCAGCGATATGTAATATTACTTGATAACAATCCAAGCATTCATTATATGTGCATCTGAGCCGCTTTTTGTATGATTTACTCCTGAAAGTTTGGATAAGAACTGCACAACAGCTATTGGCATCCGGGCCATATGCGGGAAGAACCTGGGGGGATCATGGGTAAAATTGAGATTATAACAGGTCCGATGTTTTCTGGTAAGACCACAGAATTGATGAGACGTCTGGAACGTTTTTCCTTTGCCGGTCGGAAAGTAGTTCTATTCAAACCGGAGTTGGACCAGCGCACCACCCGGCGCATCAGTGTCGCGTCTGCCCGGCAGGAGTACGCCATAGAAGTTCTCACTTTGTATAAGCCGGTGGGGACAGATGCGGATGTTATCGCCATCGATGAAGGGCAGTTTTTCCCGCCCTGGATTGTGGATTATTGCCAGTCCCTCAAAGATCAAGGGAAAACTGTTATTATATGTGGGTTGGATATGGATGCTTTACGGCAGCCCTTCGGAATGATGGGGCAGCTTATGGCCATTGCCGATTCGGTTTTGAAACTGACTGCTGTCTGCGCCTGCGGGGAGGATGCGGCCTATACCAGATTAAAAGGGGAGTACAATTGGGAAAAGGGCAACCTGATCCTGATTGGTGATACAGAACGCTTTGTAGCGCGCTGCAGCAGGTGCTACAGTCGGGGGGCGTAGAAAGGACGGGAACCATGAAGAGGTTTAAGATGCTTTGTTCCGGAGTATATCAGGTCGGGGGGGACGGACTATCTCGTGGGGAAGATTGTAGTGTTTATCTGCTTTCCAGCCATGGAGAGAGCGCATTGGTCGATATGGGTGCCGGGGCCAGCGCACCTTTGATTCTGGAAAACGTTCAGTCATGTGGCGTTTCATTGGATTCCTTCCGCTATTTGATTGTCACGCACGGACACATCGATCACATCGGTGGACTCGAATATATTAAGAAATCTTTGCCGGAAGCCAGGATTGTGGCTCAACGCCTTGAACTGCCTGCAATCACAGAGGGCCGCCCCGAGTTAACCGCCGCCTCCTGGTATGGCGTTGCCTACCGGGGAGTAAACGTAGATCTGATCCTGGACGGTCCGGAGAATCTGACCCTTGGCGACTTGACTTTGACCTGTCTGCCGACTCCCGGGCATACGCCCGGCAGTATGGTTCTATATAGTGATATCGATGGACAAAGAGTGCTATTCGGCCAGGATATACACGGGCCATTCCAGAATGAGTGGGGATCTGACATCAAAGCCTGGAAAGAGTCTATGGAAAAACTTCTGCAATTGAACGCGGACATGTTATGTGAAGGCCATTTCGGAGTTTTTTCTCCAGCGTCCCGGGTGAAATCCTATATTGAGTCATACCTGAAACGTTATTCTTAGGAGAAGGCTTTGGTACTATCGCCATTTCTCCACCCAATAATAGCCTCCGGTTTTCACTCCAAAATCGCGGGCGCCCTTATTGTTCCAATAATCGGTGGTGCCATAATAGATATCGAACCAGTACGGATGTCCAGGCCAAAGACGATAGTTAATATCCCCAGTATCCATGACTGTAAATGAGTCGTATTCAACACCGTGTACTTCGACGGGCTTGGTCAAAAACACCTTTGTTCCAAAAGGAATGGCTGGGTGGCGTGGATCAATGCCCGGATATAAGGGGTGAACAGCTATACCGCCGCTAATATAATCATTTCCACTTGCCGCCACGCGCGCATAACTCGTCTCGGTGTAGGCGGTTATTTTCTGGTCTTTCACCGTGAATTGAACATACCAGGTGGGTTCCTGGGCCTGGTCGGAAGGCTGCTGGATTTCACCTGGACCCGGCTTCTGGGGTGAAGAAGGCCGATGGCGATACCAGACATATCCGACAACACCCAAAATCAGAATGCATAGTGCCAGGATGGTAAAGGACCTGCGGTTCTGAAACATTTGTAGCCTGCCCCCTTTTTTCATACTGTGTGTTGTTGTAAGGAAAATTATTTATGGAACGAAAGGGAATATCCTGACCATCAGATAACGGGCATTGAAACCAACTGCAACTTGAGAATGATATAATGAACTCACAAACTGTGGAGGTTGACTAATTCATGCAGGTAAAAAACCAGGGAATAGACCAGGATCTATTTGCGTATATTGTTGATTCGGTGAAAAATACCCCATATTATAACTTGTTGGGGGTCAGGGTGTCGGAACTAGGGCCAGGATGTGCTGAATTCACGGTAAATACCGCCAAGGTTCACACCAATCCGATGGGTATAATCCATGGAGGTCTTTACATGTCTATGGCAGATGCCGCCATGGGTAATGCCGTGCGCAGTCTGGGTATTCGCGGGGTGACCTGCGAGTGCTCTATACAAATCTTGGCCTCAACTGGTTTAGAACAAACAGTTGCAGCCCGTGGGCAAGTAATGAAAGCCGGGCGCAATTTAATATTTGTCCGGGCTGAAGTAAGGACTGGGGACACCCTTTTGTGTTGTTGTCAGGGATCCTTTTTCAATACCGGTCAGATTGATCCTCATCACTAGGTGGTCTATTTATGAAGAATGGTTTGATTGAGCTGAGTCACTTCGCGCTGTTTACCTTTGCCACCACGTCACAGGCTTTGAAAGCGGAGAAGGTATTGCAGGCCATACAAGCTGAATTTTTAGTAATCCCTACCTTGCGTGAAATATCGGCGAGTTGTGGGTTGTCCATCAAGTTTCGTCTGGAAGACGGGCTGCAGTTTTATGACCTGCTTCTGAACAACAAGATTCAGATTGATGGGATTTATCAAGTACAGAAAAACCAGGGGAGCTATTCGCTCAAAGAACTAGAAAAATTTTAGCCCTGGTTTAGAGTTTATTATCATCGTGTCAGAAACTTATTTCATGCACGATGAATTATAAACGGCAGCCCCAGGGGCTGCTTGTTTTATGAGTAGACAAAGACCGGAAGGGAAAAACGTATGGACATCGAACAATATGGCCCCGAGAAAATCCAGGAATACTTTGGGTCGGAAAGCGGTCTGGCTGCTTTTGTCGATGGATACCGTGTGCGCCAGGAACAATTACACATGGCCCAGGCGGTCATGTCAGCTTTGATAAATAGTGAGTTTCTGCTGACAGAAGTGGGAACCGGTGTAGGTAAAAGTTTTGGCTACCTGATCCCAGCAGTATTGTGGACCCTGCAGTCGGGAGAACGGGTAGTGGTAGCCACGCGCACCAAAGCCTTGCAGAAACAACTTATTGAAAAGGATCTTCCCGATCTTCAGCGCTTGTTTAAAACCAGCCTGGTTTGGGCTGAGGCCAAAGGCCGTGAAAACTATCTTTGCTGGAATAAGTATATTGGAATTCTGGCTGGACGCCGCAGCTTGAGTGATGAGGAAACGGATTTCTTAGGAGCTGTTCTTTCCTGGGCGGAAAACACCAAGAGCGGAGACCGCAATGAACTGAGTTTGAATAGCCGTTTGGCAAGGCACTGGTCGATCATCGGAGCCGACCGCCAAACCTGTCAGCGTGACCTTTGTTCCTTTCGGGAAAAATGCTTTCGTTTAAAAATGTTAAGGAGTCTTGAAAAGGCCAGCCTGATCGTAACCAACCATGCCCTCCTATTATCCGACCGGCTGGTTAATAACCAGATTCTTCCCGAGTACCGCTACCTAGTGATTGATGAAGCGCACAATCTGGATCGTGAAGCTTTTGATAAATTCTCCATTCGCTTTTCCCACGCGGAAATGGCGGATGCCCTGAACATTTTGACAACGAACAAGGGACGCCGGGAAAACGGCTACTTGCAGCACATCAAGGGCTATTATCCCAACCTGACCGAAGAGGTAAATCAGGCCGTCCAGCATGTTCAAGGGGCCCGCGAAATGACTGACCACTTCTTTTCCCAACTGGCTAAACTGGGTAGCAAAGGGGCGAACCAGGGCTATGCGCTGGTCCTGGATGATAGAATGCAAGAAAGCCAGGCTTTTTTACAGATGGAAGAGCAGCACCGGGAATGGCAGGACCAAATACATCTTCTGATAACCCATCTGGGGGAGTTGAGGAAACAACTGGGCGGTCAACCCGAGGAAGCGGAGATAGCTGGCCTCATTTCTATCTTTCAAGGCGCTTCTGATAATGCATTTCGCATCATGGAGGAAGACCGCCTGCGAAGCGACAGTCTGCTATGGATTGATTACCATGAAGGCCGCCCCTCCAGCATATCGACTGCAACAGTGGGGACCAATGAAATGCTTCACAACCGGCTGTTCGAGCAGATGGAAAGCGTAGTGTTGGTTTCGGCCACCTTGACCGTCAATGGCAGTTTTGAGTACATGATTGGACGTTTGGGGCTGGAACCTGTGGAGGAACAGCAACGTCTTAACACTTTGCTGGAAGACTCACCCTTCCCATATCAGAAACAAGCTTGCCTTTTGGCCCTTAGTGATATGCCTGAACCGGAAAGCCGCGAGTTTTCAGAACAAGTTGCGGCTGCCCTCCAGATCATTTTAGAAGTGATGCAGGGAAGGACAATGGTTCTTTTTACCTCCCGCCAACAGTTGGTCGATGTATCGGAAATGCTTCGACCTGTGGTGGAACGCCAGGGGATTACACTTCTGGTTCAAAATGAGGACGGCGATTTCAGCACTCTTCTCAACCGTTTTATTGAATTAGATCATACAGTGTTAATGGGGCTGGATACCTTTTGGGAGGGAATCGACCTGCGAGGCGACCTTCTGGAGTGCCTGGTCCTGGTAAAACTTCCATTTCGCCCCCCCAGCGAGCCTTTTTCCAGCGCCTGCATGCGGCACTGCTCTCTGAAAAAGCTGAACGGATTCCAGAACTTCACTTTACCCGATGCCGCGGTACGCTTCAAACAAGGAAGCGGGAGGTTGATACGCAGTGAAAAGGATCGCGGTGTACTGGTGGTACTAGACCCTCGTTTATGGCGGAAGCAATATGGGAAGGTGTTTACCGGAAGCATTCCGATCAAGAACCGTCTGATGGTAAAGAAAGCTGACCTGGCTGAACAGATCAGGAACTGGTTGAACTTACATCCCGAGGAGGAAAAATAACATAGTGTAACTTTTATGTCCTGTCTTTCATACAATAGAGCAAATCCGAGGAAAAGGAGGCTATACTGTGCGTGTATACTATGTCAGAATCCCTGTCTTCCTGAGGAATTTGCTTCTAAAATTCTGGGGTTAATGTACGAGGGAGTAGACTTCTACTCCTTATCATTTCACTGACCGGCGGACAAAGGAAGGCGGGTGCAGATAAATGACCAGGATGGGCTTACTTCGCTTAATCCTGGGTTTTTCTTTGCTGCTATTAGGCCTTATTCTCCTGTGCTTGTCTTCCCAAAGGCCCATTACCCATGCCTTGCCGGCCTTCATTTTGCTCAACAAAGGTTTTGTAGAAACATTAATCATTCAGAGCAACCCCCACGATCCCCCCTAAGCCCCCTGCCACCAAGCACAAAGCCAGAGCATAAAGGAAGGTTTTCAATGCAATTGCGGCAGGATGCAGAGCCAGGGTAGAAATGAAAACCAGGATGAACACCGCCAGGCCCATATTCATTCCCCGAACCAATCCTTTGGAGCCCCGCGCCCGGGTTGTGGAGCAGGCTGCTGCAAATATACTGGCAGCCAGGATTATGCGGCCTAACAACGGAAGCATGGTTTCCTTCAGATTGGTGAAATAGACCACCATAGCGGCGACTACTCCCAATAGCAGAGAAAGCATCAGAGCTTTGCCTAAGGCTCTGATTTCGATAGACGGGTTAATCTTCAATGCCAACACCTCCTTGATGAAAAATATGTAAAAGGAGGTGCATTTATTACCATATAGTAGGGACAAACAGCGCGATAAGAAAAGCCGGGGACATTGTACCGGGAGTTTGCGCAAGTGAGGGAAAACGGAAGACTTAAAAAACAGTCACCAAAAAGCAGGTTGACACCCTCAGGTTGATCGGAAGACCATCAAACAACTATACCAGTTGGACGTATACGCTCCTCTGGCGTGGTCCATCAAATTCAGCCAAAAAGATGCCCTGCCAGGTGCCCAGTTGAAGGTGACCCTTTTCCACCGGAACCGATTGCGAAGCGCCCAATAAGGAAGACTTGATATGTGCGGCAGAATTTCCTTCACGATGATGGAAGCCGGTCTGATCAGGAACCAGCAGGTTCAGACCGAACAGAATATCTCTTTTGACATCGGGATCAGCATGTTCATTGATCGTAACTGCGGCTGTGGTATGGGGAATATAAACAATGCATAAGCGGCTGCTCCCACCATGTTCGGTTACCAAATGCTGGACCTTTTCGCTTATATCAATCATCTCTTGATTCCGGGTTGTTTGAACGTGAAAACTTAGCATAGATATTTTCCTCCAAATCATGAAGATATGTGAATTATAAACTAAAATTACTCCCCCTGTCATAAACATGAAAAAGGTTTGATGGGTGGGAGTTATGTGGATTTTCCAACATTAATGATTATAAGCCTGGCAGCCGGGTTGTGCACTCTGGCCGGTGCCTTGTCTATGTTTATGAAGCGGAATTGGAGCGATCGAAGCCTCAGCTTATTCCTGGGACTGGCTGCAGGCGTAATGACTGCGGTGATTCTGTTTGACATGCTTCCTTCAGCTTTGGCTTACTCGCAATGGAAAAGCACCCTGGCTGGAGCGGCAGCTGGGATACTCTTTATGCTGCTCAACCATGAAAGATTGACCGGCCGTTTTGCGAATGCTCCAAGTATCACGAGCCTGGGTTATGTGATCATGGTGGGAATTGCGATTCATGATCTTCCCGAAGGTATTGCGATTGCGCTCGGTGCAGAACTCCAAGTACGAACTGCGTGGATTATTGCCCTGGGCATCTCCCTGCACAATATCCCTGAAGGAATGGCTATTGCTGCACCTTTGCTGGTAGGGCAGGTGCCCAGACGCCGAATTCTGCTGCAGATCCTGCTGGTGGCTTTGGTAACTCCGTTGGGAACCTTCTGCGGGAAAATGCTGATTGATTTACTGCCCGGCCTCATGCCCGGTATGTTGGGCCTGGCCTGTGGCATAATGGCTTTTATTGTACTGGTTAACCTGTGGCCTGAAGCCCGTATCAGGGACGAACGAAGCTGCGTACAGGGATTTTGGCTGGGGGTGATCATTATATTCCTGGCCACCTTTGTGTAAGGAGAAGCTAACTCTAACTCTAATTCTATATATTCTCGCCGGTTAAATTTACGTATGACTGCGTTGTCGTCAATCGCAATACGTCCAGTATTACTCATTCCTTCGCCTTGTCATACGAAAATTTTCCTCGCCGATTTATATACAGAATTAGAGTTAACAGAGTACTAGGATAGCTGAAATGTTTCTTTGTATGAAAAACCCGGCAATGATAGAGAATAAGTCACAAAAACAAGGAGACCGGGTATGAAAGAATTTTGGCATTTGGCTGTCGCTGCTTTGGCCGGGGCAACTATGGCCTTGCAAGGAACATTTAATGCTGCTCTGGGTAAAATTATCGGCATATGGCCTTCCACATTGATGGTTCATGTGATCGGTACCGTAACCGCCATGGCCGCCATCTTGATTATGAAAAGCGGCTGGGTGGAAATGTCAAAATTTGCAACCGTCCCCTGGTATGCTTACCTCGGTGGTGTGTTAAATGTATTGATCATATTTGCAGTGGTTAAGACGATTCCCCAGGTCGGTGTGGGTAATGCCACCACTGCCATCGTAGTAGCTCAGATTCTCACCGCTTTGCTTGTCGATGCCCTGGGTGCTTTTGGCATGAAAAAGTACGCGTTCCATTATTATGACTTGCTGGGGGTGGCGCTACTAGCCATTGGTGCTCGAATACTTCTTATGAAATAGAACCTCAACGTCGCCCATAATTTGCACTGTTAATAAAAAAAGCATCCTTCCATTCTCGAATTCATCTAATTGGAATTCTTGCCTGAAAGGATGTCTTTTAAATGACTACAAATTTTCGGGGTATCTAGGAAAACAATTATTAGCAGGTGATTTACTCGGTCTCAATTTTATCAAAATCAAGGATTGGTTTTCCGGGTTTTCTGCTCTCACTTTCTTTCCACCCATCTTTGGTCTTCTCAGCATATTTCATAACATTTGTTCCGTCACTTTCCTTATACAAAACGATAAGTGCTGAGGAATCATTTTTTAAATAGAATATTGATTCAGTAGAGCCAATTGGGCTCTGATCAAGATTGTCAAATTCTTCCGCTACTTTCTTGTCGGTTTTATCAACGTCCACAAGTTGAACTAGTTTGTAATCAGTTATTATATTTTTTTGGGCAAATGTTTTAAGAATATCTTCCTTCGCATCCTTCAATAAAATATCTGTCTTTGCTTTCCCTACGCTTACTGATTTAGCATATGATACTGAAGCGGTAACTCCTACTAATAGCATGATAGCTACTGATACAAGTAAGTATTTTTTTATGTCCTTAAACATAATTACACCCTCCTTTAGTTCGTATCCCACATTTCTGCATAACCTACATATTCATAAGACGTATTACCTTCTGCTCTACAATAGCCTGTAGAACGCACCTTCCAGGTATTTGATTCGTTATCGCTGGATTCTGAGCCAGTTAGCTCTGCACTATATGGACTGGAAGTATCCGTTCTTGAAGTATCTACTATTTTAACGCCATTTTCGTAAACCTGGCAGCGGTCCTTTACACCAGTAACATCGTAATATCGCCAATCTCCACCATCTGTTACTTGGGTCGCAAAACAACTCCCTGACCAGTCAGCCCCATACCCATATACATCAAGTCCAACACCGTAACCTACATTCCAAAACGTGTAGGCAGATGCTATGCCTGAAAACATAAATATGGCTAAACTTGCTAAAAGTATAATACTGGTTTTTTTAAACTTCATAAAATAACCTCCATTCTGACGATAATTAACAATACAAAGTAATTATTCATTCTTTACTCAATTCTTGAGTTAATATTTTGGTTTTTCAATTAAGTTGACAAAATAAGCTATTTTGTTTGAAAATTAAATGATAGTGGTTTGGACTAGGCATATATGGCTTTCAGGGTGAGCACTGATTCCTTAGCCTACCGAGCCACTATTCTTTTGTATTTGGGCGGATATCTGGGTGCTTTTGAATAGCAAACCATATTTTTGCCTCCTTTCTATTCCCAAAGTCTCCCTGTATGGGTATTATATCACAATATATACAAAAATTTTCCATAAATATACGAGCTGTTACGTTTGGGACATGAACTGTTGTATATGCGACATGAACTGTTGAGCAAACATAGGGACGTCAGAGTCTACCCATCTTGATCCTGGATCTTACCCCTACCATCCCGGAATGAAAAACCCTATAATCATTAGTAAGAGGGAATATATGTTTGGCTGCCGCATGCCGGGGGAGTGGAGTGGGTTGATCCGCTATATTGTCGGGAGAGCTGGGAAGGGTAAAACCCGTTAAATATTTGAACAAATTGGCCGTCCCCTTGACACTGCGGCTGCACGATTAGCGACTGGCCTTACCGGCATAGATTATCAGACTGTCTAGCCGGCACAAAACGATCAGGAGTAACAACGGCCCCGTACCCTGGTTACCTAAACGGGAGGGTGACTTATAAAAGCTCCCTCCCGTTTGCACCGATTAATTGCTAAATATTGAAGTTAACCTTGATGCTATCGCCCTGGGTCGGCACTAGCTCAAAAGTCCAGTTGCCCTTGGTTTGATTGCTGGCCGAGAAATTTGCACGACCTGTATTGGTGTATTGATCCTTGCTTTTTTCAACATTCCAGCTGAGACTGCCGCCGTCTATATTGACTCCCTGAGCGTCGATCAGCTTAACTTCATGTTTGCCTTGTAGTTGTTTTCCATGATCGTCAGGGTGGGTGTACTCATATTCAACCAGAGTGGAAACGGGAGTGAATACTATCTTTTTCACCAAAACCATGCTGTTGCCGGACATACCCGTATTCATTACCAGCATCTCCCGGGTCTTCTCATCGGCATGGGTGCGGGAGACCGGGATGGTAAAACGGAAAGGACTTTCCTGGCTCTTTTCCATATCATCGGTCAATACCACTTGCAGGTTAAACTGGTCGGGAAGTTCTGAGCCTACCCCCGGATAAAACATATCCAGCCCGGAATACAATTTATCGGATATTTTATTATAGGAAGCGCCGCCTCCCCCGCTGATAGGATTGCCATTGCAACATTTTCCCACCGCATTGAAATGTTTTTCGTCAGAGTAGGCTGCACCGCTTACCAGATAGGCGATACTGATATTGGATTGGTCATAATATACTTCCTTGATGGCTATGGTTATACCATGATCGGTAATCTGCATATCATCCAATTTAGTCACATCATTACTATTCAGGTTGACCAGATCCTTGTCGGCAAAACTCTCAAAAACCGAGCCTGCAAAGGGTATATTTACAAACACCCGGGCCATTGCTGAGGATGCAGATGCCGAGCAATGCAACAGATGCGCTCATGCTAACGCGTCTTCTGATTTTCAGGTGCCTTTTTCCCTCATTGATAGCTTTGCTTACCATCATATCCAACTGTATGGAAGGCACTTCGATGTTGTCAAAATCATCTTGACAGGCTTTCATTATAACCCGCCTTCAGTTCCATTCTTAAAAGGCTTAATGCCTTATTCAGCCGAGTCTTGACTGTACTGAGCGGACAAACCAGTATATCCGCGATTTGGGTCAGAGTTAAGTCCTGATAGTATTTTAGAACCACTACCGTCCGCTGTTCCACATTGAGTTTGTCTATGGCATTGAATAAATCAGTACTTGAAATCAAATCCCCATTATCCTGGCTGCAGTCGGATATTTGCTCCAATTCTTCCGCATAGCCTTGTTCCTCTTTAAAGCGGGCCAGCTTTTTCCTTTTCTTAATATTGTTGATACAGCAATTGACGGTAATTCTAGTCAGCCAGGTATTATAAAACTCGGGATTTTTTAGCTTTTTCATCGATATGAGTGCCTTATATACAACATCATGAACAACATCCAGCGCGTCCTCTTGATTCTTCATATAGGTATAGGCCATTTTATAAATATCAGCCTTTCTTTCCTGGATAAGATCAGAAAACGCATTGTTGTCACCATTGCATGCCTTGCTGACCTTATCCACATTTACAGGAACCATAATAGCCTCCTTCATAAGTTCTATAAGGCTTAAACGGTTAATTCCCCTTACATTAATATAGACTGATCATACGGGAAAACGGTTTTTATAATTATCAAATTGGCGAAATCTCTTCCCGAACGAAGTGGCAGCCGATCTTCCAATAAACGCCAAATGGTCTATTGCCAAAATCACGGATTTATTGGGGTTTAGCCGCATGCTTGCACGTATATGAGGCAAAACCTGAATTGGGAGGTATCAAAAGTGGGGCAAAAGCACCGTCTCCACAATACCCTCATCGGTATCATAACCGCAATATAATACAATAATCCAGCGCTCCACAGGTATTAGAATGTATTTGAAAATAAAAGAAAGGGAGTGGTTTTATGAAGAATGAGAGAATTTCAGGTATGTTCGAAGCCGGAGTTGTAGGTGGACTTCACGGCGCAAAAGATATTAGTATTCTGGCTTGGAATGAACATAATCTATTTAAAGGGGTGTATCTAAAACATCTGGTTAGAGGTGAAGATACTAATGGGTTGCTGAGCTGCCACCTGGTGAAAGTAAATCCGGGATCCATCCTGGATACCCATACTCATAACGGGACATTGGAGATTCATGAGGTAATAGAAGGGGAGGGGATGTGCCTGCTGGCGGACCGAGCTATCAACTACCAACCGGGTACGGTAACCCTCATTCCGGCCGATACATTACATAAAGTCGTAGCCGGAGATAAGGGGCTTTTCCTTCTGACCAAATTCGCCCCGGCCCTGGTATAATTATTTGCTCTTATCAAGGTCTACCCTCCCCAAGGGGTACTAGACCTTGATATTCATTTTTGTGTACTCGGCAGGAGTAAGGCCGGTGTCCCTTTTAAAGAACCGGCTGAAATGGCTCTGGTCATTAAATCCGAGTGTTAACGCCACATCCGCTATCGATTCCTTATTTAGCAGCATGTCGCGGGCCAGTTTTATCCTGGCCTGAATCTGGAATTCGTAAGGTGATATCCACATCACCTCTTTGAAAACCCGGGAGAAATGAAACTTGCTCAGGGCTGCATAAGCGGCAAGCTCATCCAAACTGAGATTTTTGTAACAATTCTCTTTTATAAAGGCACAGGCCATCGTAATAATCTCAAGACTAGTTTTATTTCCGTCAATTTGGCATTCGGTAAACGAACAGAACTCGTATATTTCCGCCAGGAGGTCCAGTAGTTCATACTCCAGATTCATTTCCGCGTCCTTATTGATAACCAGTCGGTAAAAATCGATGAATCGTTGGCCAAGAGAATGATTATAAACAACGGCTGTATTGAACCTGAATCCAGCCGTTTTATTCGGTCCAAAATAATTCTTGAGGAATTCATAACCAAAGCAGAATACTACATGGTCGAATCCCTCCTCATCAGAGGGCTTTATCTGATGGGCCTCTCCTGCATTCAAGAAATATAGATTTTCTACCGACAATGGAAAGGTGCTATTTTTGCATTCGAGTATGGCCTGGCCTTTGGCTATGGTGCCCATGCAGAATTTCTCATGTATATGCATGGGAAATATATTCATCACATCCTTCCCCGCCACGATCTGCAGATCCCGTATCGAACCGGTCTCAATAAATTTTATAGTCCTTTTCCGTCGGGCCATCATTTATACACTGCCTTAAGTAAATTTACTATATAAGATATATTCTAAGGGAATAGACTGGTTGCTTCCACCAGGAATGGGAGATAATAATGGACTGAGTAGGAGAATTGTCCCTCCAACTCAGTCCATCTCCTATGGCGGACAGGAAAGCCGACAAAACGATGAAGCCATAAAGGGCACAGGTGGGGAAACAGTAGCGGCCTTGTAAACGTCAACGAGCGGTACTCATCAGGCTATTAGTCTTGCTTTTTTCCCCCAGGGTAATTTTTAAGGTTTCAAAACAACCTTTTAGTAAACATCTCACTGCAAAACGTTCAGAGAAGGTGCTTGGTTTTGATTGGCAGGAGGGGCTGACTTGCGCATATCTTCAGCCTTTTTCTGCATCTCTTTTGCATATCTTTCAGCAAATTCTCGTGAGGGCTTATATTCCGAATTATAAGCGACTCCTAGCAGTGCTTTATCATATCGTGAGAAAGTCATCAAAGCAATTTCTCCGTTTTCGCCGGTGATATCAAGTGAAATATCCGGGTCATTATTATTGTAACCCTGTCCGTTGTATTCAACCGACTTGACTGCGCCGTGAACGACGTTATATTCCTTGGCCAATTTTTGTGCCAAACCAACATATTCCAGCGGATTTTTGGCAAGAGAGGCATCAAAGGCCAGGGAAACATTTTTGTTCAGGGTTCTGTTGCGGCTTATGTCCAGTAATTCTCCTGTTACCGAGTCCACAGAGAAGCAAAAACTACACTGGCCATTGATCAAAACATCACCGTGCCAGCTTGAGCGGGGCAGGCTGGCGGTGGCCGATTGGTAACCCATCTCAATCACCTGACCCTCCAGGTTCAGGTCAAATACTTTCCAGAGAGACTGCGCACCGATTTCCGCCGCCGCTTCCTTGATCATATCCTTGCTGGTTGGGGTTTGATTGCGGTAGTATTCAAGATCAATTGCTCTTACTGAATAATGTGATTTTTTATAGCCTGCTGGCAGATTGTTTGCAGTTGCTGCGTTTGAACTATTCATATAGCCGGTATAGCTTGTGGGGAATTTGCACGTTTTGCCCAATTCCACCGCCATCGCTGCCTGCGTCAGTCCCTGGAATAAAAAGGTGCTGGAACCAATAAGCAATGCACCCGCCAGTATGGTCTTCTTTAAACTCTTTCCTGCTGATTTGTCTTCTTTCATGGGGTATCGCTCCTTTACTGTTTTGTTTGTGATCACAATAGTCAGTATAATGGGGACTGATTAAAGGATGATCATTAAGTTATTTCGAAGTTGTAAAAGTTATTTTTGCTGTAGTGCCTTCCCCGGGATGGCTGATAAATTCAAGTTCCGCATCATGATGAAAGACAATTTGTCGGCAGATGGCCAGACCCAATCCGGCGCCGCCATCCTTGTGGTTCCGGGACTTTTCCGCCCGATAAAAGGGCTCTGTAATATGCCTGAGTACTTCGGAGCTCATGCCTTTCCCGTCATCCTCGATGAAAATCGTTTTCTTTCCGGCTTCCAGGGCGGCACGTACTATTACATGTCCGCCCCTACTGCACGCCTTTATGGCATTGTCGATAAGGTTTACCAGCAGACTTTCCAGCAGACAGGCGTCTCCCCAAACAACATCTGTTTCACAAACATATTCAATTTGAATTTCTTTTTCCTCCATCTTTTGCTGCAGGGTCTGTTGGACTGATTGAAAAAGGCCGGATACGTTTAATGATTCCAGGTTTGTCTGATCATTTTTCAGGTTGGCCAGTTCGAGTAGTTGGTAGGCCATAGTCTGCATACGCCGGCTCTCGGACATTATATAATTGACCGCCGAAAGCCGGTCATCTTCAGTCAGGACGGCTTTCTGCATATATTCCGCGTATCCGTAGATCGCGGTCAGAGGTGTACGGAGTTCATGGGCAAAATTATCGATAAACTGCTGCTTTTTTTCGGCTGCACTGATAAGTTCCACCATTTGACTCTGTATTTCTTCCGCCATATGATTGAAGCTCTGTGCCATTTCAGCAAGCTCGTCATGCCCAGATACCGGCAGTCTGGTTTCATAGGCCCCGGCCGCGATGTCGCGCGAGGTTTCAGAAATCTGCGCAAGAGGCTTGAAGATTCGATTAAGCAGTAAAAGAAGACCTAAAGCCAGCAGGCTGGAAAGAACCAATCCCGCTAAAAACAGGGTGTTTTTCATGTGCTGCCATGAGGTGATGGCGTCTGTCATATCATAAAGATAAATTATTGTGTATAAATCATAGGGAGCAGGCAGCTTCCCCGAAACAATTACATTAGTGCTTCCCGCTGATTTTTGTAACGAAACCAGACGCGTTCCGTCCTGCGTGGGCTGCCAGGAATTGTTTTGTAATTCTGTTCCCAGTCTATTGGAATATACAAGCTGATTGCCTTTGTAAAGCGCTAGTCCCACCTTTTTATCCCCTGACAGGTAACCATAGGGCTGGAGCAGAGAATCTAGAGAGCTCTCAATATCAATGCCGCGGCTTTCCACAGCCTTGAAATCCTTTAGAAGCGCAGAGGTTATAAAATAATGCTCGCCCAGACTTTGTTCTTTGGTACGGTTGATCGTATCCTTGAGGGTGGTGACCGAAATAATGAATATGCCAAGATTGAAGGAAAATAGAAAAAGCACCAGGGTTGCTAAATAGGTACGGTGTTTCATAGGCTTATCTCCAAGCGGTAGCCCAGCTTATAGACGGTTTTTATAACATTTTCCCAGCCCAATTTTTTTCGAAGCTTTTGTATATGAACATCGACAGTGCGGGTATCACCTTCATAATCATAGCCCCATACCAACTCCAAAAGTCTTTCTCTGGACAGGGCAATATTGCGGTTGTTTATTAACACTTCCAATAAATCATATTCTTTTGGGGTGCATTCAACCATCTGCCCCAGGTAAAATACCTGATGGCTGTTAAAATCAATCCTTACCGCTCCCGCTTCAAAACAGCTTTTGTTTTTTTGAGTGCGGCGCAGCACTGCTTCCACGCGCGCCAACAATTCTAACATTTCGAAAGGTTTGGTCAAATAATCATCAGCCCCCATAGAGAGGCCCTTTATGCGATCCGATAAACTGCTTCGGGCCGTTAAAAAGATCGTAGGAATTTCCTGAGCTTTTTTGAAAACCTCAAACCCATCAGACTCAGGTAAAATGATATCTAAAACTATCAGATCATATGTATGGCATTGCATTTCAGAAATGGCAGTTCTTCCATCAAAAACAGAAGTGCAGTGATGCCCCACAAGTTGTAAGTTTCTTTTCACTAACTCATTGATTGAAATTTCATCCTCAACAATCAAAATTGCCGCCATAATAAGTCACCTCATTTTTTAGTATAACTAGTCTTATTATAGAGTTGTAAAAAGGCTCCCTTAAATTATTTCACCGTACTTGATCCACGAACAAATTCCAGAACAATCTGCAATAAATTGCTAAGTCGATTAAGCGACCGGTTGGGAAAGAATTTATCTCAAAACTTAGTCGGGCATCTATCCGGTTATTGAACCACATAGCCCCTACCATCCGGGAAGGAAAAACCCTATAATCATTACTAAGAGGGAATATATGTTTGGCTGCCGCATGCCGGGGGAGTGGAGTTCATTGATCCGTTATATTGTCGGGAGAGCCGGGAAAGGTAAAACCCGTTACATATTCGAAAAAATTGGCCAGACCATGAATGGTCATACAGACAAGAAGCTTCTTCTTGTGGTACCTGAGCAATATACACTACAAGCGGAGCGGGATATGCTGGACTTACTTCGGCTTCCGGGTTTGATCCAGGTGGAAGTCTTGAGTTTATCACGACTGGCGGAAAGGCTTTTTGACGAAGTGGGTGGGTTGACCCGGCCGCTTCTAAATGATCAAGGCCGGCATATGGCGGTCAGAAGGGTGTTGGACGAGAGCCGGTCGGAGCTCCAAATTTATGGACGGGCTTCGCACCTGCCGGGCTTCATCAGCCAGTGTGCTGATTTATTATCGGAACTAAAACAGAGTCAACTGCTTCCACAACATCTTCACCAAATGAAAACCGGACTGACCAGCGATTTGCTTTTAGAAAGAAAGCTTCAGGATACGGCTCTTATCTATGAGCGTTTTATAAACTTTATGGATGGTCGGTATTTGGATGTGGATGACTACCGATTACTATTGGTAAATCGCATGCATCTCTCTCAGATGCTCCGCAATTGTGTAGTTTGGATCGATGGATTCACCACCTTTTCTCCCCTGGCTCTACGCATGGTCCAGGAACTGATGCGCCTGGCTTACCAGACATCCATTACCTTGACCATAGATCCCCAACCCCAGGCTCGCGACCGGGAATTATTCTTACTGCCCACTCGAACTTTTCATGAGCTTCATTCCTTTGCCCAGGAGCAGGGGTTAGAAGAAAAAATTGTAGTAATAGATCCAAAGCCTGCCAATCTCCAACGGCGACCCGAACTTCTACATTTGGAAGCAGAGATTATGGCTTATCCCGGTAATCCATACCAGGGTCCGGTGGAAGCCATTGCCATCCGCTGCACCTCTAACGTATACAGCGAAGTAGAGATGCTGGCCCGGGAAATCGTAGGTCTAATCAGGAACGAAAAATGGCGCTGGCGTGATATAGCAGTGGTCGCCAATGATATTGCCAGCTACAGCAGCGTTATTAAAAGAACCTTTGAAGAATATGGGATTCCCTGCTTCCTGGACCAAAAGCGAAATATATTGAACAACCCTCTGGTACGCTACATCTTAGCACTGATCGATACGGTTCAGACGGGGTATCGCTACATCGATGTGGCGACTCTTCTAAAAACTGACTTGACCGGATTGACCAGGGATGAATGCGAAACACTGGAAAATTATATCCTGCGTTACGGAATTAAGGGTCGACGCTGGAAAGAACTCTTCATGCGCGGAGAACCTGATGAGCTGGTGGAAATGAACCGCTTGCGGCAGATCCTGGCCGAACCATGGTTGCAACTGGAGCGCAGTTGGAAAGAGGCAGGGCATTGCCATGGGAAGAGTCTGGCTCTATACGATTTCCTGATAGAGCAGGGAACCAAGGAAAAACTGGAGGCCCGCATAGAAACTCAGTTGGAGCGTGGCGACTGGGAGATGGCTCTGGAAAATGCGCAAATATGGAACATTGTTTTACAGATTCTCGATCAATTGGCTGAGCTGGCCGGCGATCTGCAGATATCCAATCATGAGTACCGGCAGATGTTGGAGACTGGCTTCCGTTCCTATGAGCTGGCTATCATTCCACCTACCATCGACCAGGTCCTGATCGGGAATATACAACGATCCAAAAGTCAGGATATTAAAGCCCTCTTCGTTATTGGGGCCAATGATGGGGTGCTTCCCTCGGGCTTATCGGATAACAACCTGCTCAGCATGGAAGAGCGCAGTCTTCTGCTTCAGAAGGGATGGACTCTGGGTTTGGATCCAGCCGCCCGAACTGCTGAGGAAAACTTTCTTATTTATAATGCCTTTAGTAAACCGCGCGATCTATTGTATATGAGCTATCCTCTGGCTGATGCGGAGGGCCGGGCTTTGCGACCTTCTCTGCTTATCAGGCGGTTTCAGCAGCTGTTTCCTTTTCTGGCTGTGCAGAGTGATTTACTCGATCAGTGGGAGAAGGGGCTGGAAGCGATAAGCACCCCCGGAGGAACCTATAAATATCTGATCAAGAATATGCGTAGTTTTAAGGATAAAGGCAGATGGGAAGATTGCTGGCCGACTGCCTACAACTGGTACAAGAATCACAGTGGGTGGCAAACCCGGTTGGCACTGGTGGAGACTGGGCTCGATCATGACAACAGCCCTCGAGCATTGCCCAAAGAACAGGTGCAGGGGCTTTTTCAACAGCCCCTGCAAACTAGTGTATCGCGTCTGGAGCGGTTTGTACGCTGCCCCTTTTCCCATTTTTTATGCTTTGGCCTGAAGCCTCAAGAGAGAAAGACTTATGAATTGCAGGCTCCGGATTTGGGTGAGTTTTTTCACGAGGCCTTGAAAACCTTCGCTGTACATATTGAAGAACAGGGGATTTCCTGGAAGGATCTGGACCGTGAAAACTGCTACCGGATCATGGATCAAGTAACTGAAGAGTTGGTTCCCGGATACGGGGAAGGGATTCTGGAAAGCTCCCACCGCTACCGTTACCTGGCACACCGTTTGAAGCGTATTGGGCGGCGGGCAATCTGGACTTTGAGTCAGGAATTACAGCAGGGAAGCTTTCAACCCCTGGCTTATGAGGTTCGTTTTGGCAGCGGCGGAATGTTCCCCCCCATAACGGTTCGTTTGCAAAATGGTGACTGCATCATGATTGAAGGGCGTATTGACCGGGTTGACATGATGGAAGACAATGGGCAATGCTATCTTAGAATTATGGATTACAAGACCGGAAATCAAGGCTTCAATTTGTCAGAAGTCTATTATGGTCTCAGCCTGCAGCTCATGGTTTACTTAAAAGCAGTGCTGGCCAGCCAGCGTTTGTCTGAACTCGGCGACCTGCATCCAGCCGGGGTGTTCCTTTTCCATATAGACGATCCTCTGGTGGAAAGCGACCAGGAGGCGGTGCAGGCGGTTGAACTCCTGGTCGCCCGGGAGTTGCGTTTAAAAGGACTGGTTCTAGCTGATATTCAGATAATCCGTCAAATGGATCACCAGATGGACTCTATCTCCACCTTCCTTCCTGTGGCTATTAACAAAGACCAGAGCCTGGCCTGGAATTCTTCAGCTCTGGCGGAAAAAGTTTTTCAAGCCTTGATTGCTCATGTAGAAACGCTTCTCCAGGCAATCGGGGAGGAGATAAGCGCAGGAAGGATCAGTATTGCCCCGGTGAAAACAGGTGCGCGTACAGCCTGCCAGTCCTGCCAATACCAATCAATCTGTCAATTTGACCGCAGTCTGCCGGGCTGCGAGTATCGTATTCTCCCATCGCTGAGCCGGGAAGAGGTTATCCAACGTCTGGACAGGCAGCAGGGAGGGATACAGTAATGCGGGGATGGACGGAAGAACAGCAGAAAGCCATTCATGTACGGGACTGCAACCTTTTAGTTTCGGCCGGGGCTGGTTCTGGTAAAACGGCTGTCCTGGTGGAAAGGATCATACAGCTTCTTATCCAGGAGAAGATGGATCTGGACCGCTTCCTGGTTGTGACCTTCACTCAGGCTGCAGCGGCGGAAATGAGAGCCCGTATCGGAACCGCTCTCCTGGAGCAGTTGGGTACAAAGCAAAGCGATGAGAACCACCTGCGCCACCAACTGTATCTTTTGAACAACGCTTCAATCAGCACCCTGCATTCCTTTTGCAGTGAAACCCTGCGCCGCTATTTTCATATTATCAATTTGGATCCTAATTTTCGGGTGTCGGATGAAAATGAGAGCCAAATGATGAAAGACGAAGTACTCGAGGACCTGCTGGAAGAGCAATACCAGCTGGATACCCCCGAGTTTACTGCCCTGGTAGAGAGTTTTGGCGGAAGTAAAAGCGACCAGGCAGTGGGAGAGATAATCCTGCGCCTTCATAGTTTTATTCATAGTTTACCCCAACCATGGAACTGGTTAAGACAGCAGGTGGAATGTTTTGATTGTGATTCCCAAGAATTCCTTTCCAGCTCCTGGATACAGAGTCTGCTAGACCAGGTAAAATCCAACCTGTTCGGAATTTCAGGCCTTCTCAAAGCTGCCTGCGAATTGGCTTTACAGGACCCCCAACTCAGTAATTATGTGAAGACCCTGGCCGAAGATCAGAGCTTGATTGGTTCATTGCTGATCCAGCTTGACGGGGATGGGGAAGCCTTTTTTTCTGCTTTGGGCGCTGCTGAATTTGCCCGTCTGAGTCGCGCCGGCAAGGAAGCCGATCCTTTCCTCAAGGACCACGTACAGGGGCTGCGTAAGGAGGCTCGTGAACATTTCAAGAAAACCAAAGCGATGGCAGGGCAGCGTTCACTGGATGAGTGGCAGCGTGATCTTAATCGTCTTCACCCCCTGATGAACTACCTGGCTCACCTGGTGGGTGAATTTCACAAAGGTTACACTGCCAGAAAAGAAGAGAAAAATCTACTGGATTTTAACGACCTGGAGCATCAGGCCTTGCGCGTTCTCGATCATCAAGTCGTGGCGGAGGAGCTTCGCCAGCGGTTCAAATTCATTTTTGTCGATGAATACCAGGACAGCAATCTCGTCCAGGAAAGTATTATAGAAGCCATTCGCAAGGAGGAAAATCTTTTCCTGGTGGGGGATATAAAGCAGAGTATTTACCGTTTCCGCTTATCCGATCCCAACTTGTTTTTGAAAAAGTATGGAGAATATGGCACCGAAGCGGAAGCATCAAAACTGCGCATCGATTTGAATGCCAACTTTCGCAGCCATCCTGCCATCCTGGATGTGGTCAATTCTCTTTTTCAGAGAATTATGAGCACCAATCTGGGAGAAATGGATTATGGTGAAGATGCTTGCCTGAAATCGGGTAAGGCATCCTGGGCAGCAGAGCAGGAGAGTGAAAGGCTGCCACCGGTGCAGATGATCGTGGTGGAACAGGAAACCTCATCCACCAGTGAGGAAGCCAGTGAAGATGAATGGGATGGAATGGAGTTGGAAGCTCGCGTGGTTGCCCAATACATCAGAGACCAGGTAGGAGAGTTGTTCTATGATCCAAACCTACCCGGGCTGCGTCCCATTCAATATCGGGATATCGTGGTCCTTATGCGGGCCACCCGCCGTTGGGCGACAGTATTCTGGGAGGCCCTGGCCCAGGCCGGGGTTCCTGCTTATGCCGACATCAATACAGGTTATTTCGAAGCACTGGAAGTACAGGTTTTTTTAAACCTCTTAAGGCTTATAGACAATAAAAAACAGGACCTGCCTCTGCTCAGTGTTATGCGTTCTCAACTTGGGGGATTTACCCTGGAAGAGTTAGTTGAGATCAGATTGGTAAGGAGAAATGGGCCTTATTATCAAGCTCTGGAGCTCTATGCCCATGAACATCAGGACGATCTGAGCAGGAAAGTAAGGGGTTTTCAGCAGCAATTGGAGGAGTGGCAGGAAGCTTCTAATTCCCTGCCCGTGGATGAACTGATCTGGAGAATCATGCTTGATACCGGCTACTATTACTATGTGGGAGCCATGCCGGGAGGCAGCCAGCGCCAGGCCAACCTGAGACTCCTGCTTGATCGGGCACGGCAATACCAACAGTCATCCCTGCATGGTTTGTTTAATTTCATTCATTATTTGGAGAGAATTCAAAAGGGAAACGGAGACCTGGGGGTGGCCAAATCCCTGGGTGAGAATGAAAACCTGGTGCGGATTATGAGCATTCATAAAAGCAAAGGCCTGGAATTTCCCATCGTTATCGTGGCCGGTCTGGGCAAAAAATTCAATCAGCGGGATGCTGCATCCAACCTGCTTTTACACCGTCAACTGGGCTTGGGACCCCGTTATGTTGATCTGGATCTGCGCATTTTTCACGATACCTTAGCACGGTCAGTGATAAGGAACAAAATTCGCAGCGAAAATCTCTCCGAGGAGATGCGGATCTTGTATGTCGCTCTCACGCGGGCGGAAAGCAAACTGGTCCTGGTAGGCTCTCTTCCCAACCTGGAAAGATCGGTTCGGAAATGGCTCAGGCCCATGGATTCCTTCAATTTGTCCAATGCCGGCAGTTACCTGGATTGGATCGGCCCGGTCCTGCTCAGGCACCCGGATGGGGAAATGCTGCGCCGTTATCTACCATCGAGCGATCTTATTGAAGACTATATCGAGGATGGTTCTCACTGGCAGGTCCAGATTTTGAGCAGGCAGGCAGCCGCCGATCTGTGTAACAAAATATATACTGGGATTTGGGAGTCAGAAGAAGGCATTATACCGGATGGCTTTGATCAGATAGTAGGAGAAATCGAAGGTCGTTTGAACTGGATTTATCCTTACGAGTACGCCACCCGTATTCCATCCAAATTATCCGTATCGCAGGTGAGAAAACTGAAGAATCGGGGGACCGGTGCAGGTATCGTGGCGGAAATCCCGCCTTTGGTCACCCGGCCGGCTTTCCTATCCGGTCCTGTAGAACCGGGACGTACATACACGGCTGCGGAAAAAGGAAGTATTGTTCACTTTGTACTTCAGCATCTTGATTTAGCCCGGGTGTCCTGCCGCGAAGACATTGTGGGACAAATGGCGGAACTTGTGGAACAGGTACGACTGAGCCCGGAAGATGCCGAACAGGTGAATGTGACGGGGGTTCTTCACTTTTTCCAGAGCCCGCTGGGGTGTCGGGTTATGAAAGCTCCTAACGTATATCGGGAACTGCCCTTCAATCTTATTCAGGATGCCGGGATGTTGATACCCGGTGAGAACCCCGGGTATGAGCCTTTGATTGTTCAGGGGGTTATCGACCTTTGCTTTACGGAAGGGGAGGAGATGGTTCTCATCGATTTCAAGACCGATGCGGTCTCTGATCCAGCTTCCGCCGTTCTGCTCATCGATAGCTACCGACCCCAGTTGGACCTTTACCAACAGGCCCTGGAGAATATTATGGGCCGCCGGGTTAAAGAAAGGTATATATACCTTTTCGCTTTGGAACAGGCTGTGCCGGTAGACTGAGGCGAAATGAATCGCATAAAAACATCCTGGTTGTGATATGTTTCCTGCCGGTTAAGTGCCCTCGTCTTCGGGGGCATTTTCTACTGCTGGGGCTCGTGTAGTGGCTTTCATTGAATCGGTAAAAAAGGGTGGTAGGTCATTGTAAAGCCCTGGGGTAAAACCCGTAGCACCACTTTTGTCTGTTGTACATATACTAAGCTACAATGGCTGAGAGTGGTGGTTGCAATGGAAATATCGATGAAATTCCCGCGGAGTGAGACCCAGGCTGATCCCTTAACCCTACAGGGATCGCTACCCCGAACCCAATCCCTTCAGGAATTAGAGCAACTGGTTGGTTTGCGAGAAGTAAAAAGGAATATTGCTGAGGTAACTGCTTTTTCACTGATTCAGAATCGCAGAAGCCAGATGCACTTGAAAACACTTCCCAACGCCTTGCATATGGTATTTACTGGGAATCCTGGAACTGGAAAGACAACGGTAGCCCGTATTTTAGGCAAGGTTTTTCAGGACATCGGGTTATTGGTTAAGGGCCATCTGGTGGAAGTGGAAAGGGCAGATTTGGTGGGCGAGTACATCGGTCATACGGCCCAGAAAACCAGAGAAATGATCCGTAAAGCGCAGGGTGGAATCATGTTTGTCGATGAAGCATACACCCTGGCCCAGGGGGGAGAAAAAGATTTCGGGCAGGAAGCCATTGCAACTCTGGTCAAAGGTGTTGAGGATTACAGGGATAACTTAATTATCATTTTGGCCGGGTATTCTAAAGAAATGGCGCAATTTCTGCGCTCCAACCCGGGTTTGCGCTCTCGCTTCCCCATCAATATAGAATTTGCAGATTATAATATTGAAGAGTTGTTCCAAATAGCCCTGCAAATGTACCAGGAGAGAGACTATGAGCTGACAAGTAAATGCCGGTGGAGGTTGAAACAAATCCTAAGTGATTTTGAGAAAAACCATCATCCCCATAGCGGCAATGCCAGGTATGTGCGCAATCTGGTCGAAAAATCCATTCGCCTCCAGGCCTTACGGCTCATCGATCGGGAAAATATTAACCGGAAAGAAATGATTAGCATTCAAGAAGAAGATCTACCCGAGGCGTGTTATAATTTAACCTGATAAATCCAGATTAGAGCCCTCATTGACGGTTACACCTCATGTTCCCCTGACTTTTTTTATGCACTGTATACGGCTTTTAACCCCCAACTTTTTATATATATTGCCGGTGTGAGCTTTTACTGTCCTGAGGGTTATTCCCAACTCATCTGCAATCTCCTGGTTGGTGTAGGTATCGATTATCAGGTGAAGAACCTTCTTTTCCACGGGGGTTAGAAGGTCTTCAATTATATTTGCGCCGGCAGGAAAGATGGAGTGCTTGACACTGTTTTTTGTCTGGCTGAGCAGCTTTCTTGCATAAGCTGCCAGCCTGCCTCTATTTTTACGTTTTCTGATATACATTTCCAGTAAAGAAGCCATCGGAGCAAGCTCATCCACAAAGCTTCTCACATAGCCTTCCTTAATCCCTATGGAAAGGGATTTTTCAAGGTTCTTCTCAGCAATTTCTTCATCCAGATTTTTTACAGCCGTTATAGCAAGAAGGTTGCTGATTTCAACTGTACTGTGATTTCTTTTTAGTCCTTCAGCAAAGCCTAAGAGCCGGTTCAATAGTATATGGGCATCATTAAAACGCTGTCTGTGGATGAAAACCCGTGCCAATACGATCAGTTCGTATTCACGCGCCGTGACAATATCCTGATACATACCCAGTCTGCTTTCCCTTATCCACTTATCTATCATTTCCGTATCATCTATATCAATATACAAGCGCACCTTGAAGGCCTTCAACATATAACTCCAGTGAGGCTTATGGAATTTCTCCGCCCTTATTTCACATTCTTCAATAACTTCCATGGCACCAGGAATATCCCCCTGGGCGCGCCTTATCCTGGCAAGGGTAATCATGGCAGGTACTAAAGCTCCCGGACAATTGGCATGGGCAGCTTCGTTAACCGAAGCAATCAATTCCGGAAGCGCTTCATTCAGTTTTCCGCTTTCATAATAGAATTCACCTTTTATTAGCTGCGAAAATCCGGGATGTGTACTAACCAAACTCCTAAAGTTTCTGATCAATGTTTCGTATTTAGCAGGACTTTTCCTAAGCATTTTTATGGCTGAGTGATACATCGTTCTGTACATAGAAATATCATACAAATTAAAATCCACATAATCTTTACTCATGGTATTATTTACATCGCAGGCGGCTGCTTCTATTATTGCAGGTAAAGCTTTCTCAAAGTCACCCTGCAATATAAGTAAATCCGCTTTAATCATCATATATTCGGTATGGAAAGTTTGGGAAAGCGCAGGTGTATCTTGTAATACCAGCTGCAGGGATTCCATACACTCCCAGGCCTTCTCAAAATCACCTATTCCTGTTAAATATGCTCCTTTAAGAACCATAATCCGCGGATTATTCTGGGTATATAGGTCCGGCAGCTTCTCAAGCCATGCAATAACATTCGAATATTCCCTTTTTCTTAGCAGACCTGCACCCTGTTTTTCTATAAGCGGCAGAGCTTTTTCATAATCCATTGCTGCCAAAAAATGATCGATGGCTTCATCGTAAAAGCTATTTGCGTGCAGCCATTCGCCCGCTCTGAGGTGTAGACCTTGAAGTGAAGCGGCATCCTTATTTATCAGTTTTTTCTTCAGAAATTCTGCAAAAAGATGGTGGTATCTAAACCATATACCTTCATTATCCAGGGCCACCAGAAAGCAATTCTGATCGTATAACTCTTTCAGCATTATGTTGCCGTCATAACCTGTTATTGCTTCACAAAGAGGCCCGCACAGCCTGCTTAATATGGACATTCTCTCCATTAGGTCCTGCTGTTCGTTCGTCCATGTATTATAGACATCTTCAGCTAGATAACTTTCAATATGCCGGCCGCAGCCTGCAAAACTGCTTATAACATTACGCCGGTTCTTTTCGTCCCTAAAGGACAAAGCCACCGCCACCAGTGCAGTTGCCCAGCCTTCCGAGTAGACTTCAATCCGTTGGATCTCTTCCTCTTGCAGGAAATATCCCCTGGCTTCATAGTATTGGGATATCTCCTCTGTATTAAAACACAGCTCATTGGCCCGGATTCTTACCAGGTCTTCTTTTAAGCCCAGCCTGGCCAGCTTCAGATGGGGCTCAACCCTGCTTATCAGTACAAGGTGCATTTTTTCAGGCAGATAGCCTATAAAGTAGGAAAGACCATCAAAAATAACCTTGTTTGTAATCAGGTGGAAATCATCCAGTATAATTAAAAAATCCGAGCTTACATTCGACAAACGGTTAATCAGGATGCGCAGATGCACATTGGCTTGAAAAAGTTCCGGTGATGCAAAAACATATTCTGTATTTTGGCTGATGCCACTCATAATACTGTCGAGAGCGGCGCATAAATATCGCCAGAATACCAAGGCGTCATTATCACCGGCATCAATGGAGAGCCAGGCAGACGGCAATGAGGAATTTTGCAGCCATTTAAGCACAGCCGTAGTTTTGCCGTAGCCTGCGGGAGCGGTTATGACAGTGAGCTTGTGGTTCAGGGAGTCTTCCAGCCTGAGATTGAGAAAACGGCGGGGCAGCAGCTGCTTATTTACTCCAGGTATGCTAAATTTGGTTTTTAACAATCCCACATTGACAGCTTCTTCCTTCATCATCCACTATGCCTCCTGGAACAATGATTGGATTAAAACTTAAGGTATTTATAATTTATATAATACTATTTTATGGAAGATGGGTCAGTAAATAATTATCATTAAACACAGTATTTATCGTGCTTGCCAGGCTTTATCGGGCAGCCGATATTGTACCTGGGTACAATATCAAACATTCGAAGACACTGCTATAATTTATCAAAATAATACATAAACTATAAATTTACGGCAATACGGCGAAAGTTGTTTGGGCGCTACGATGAGCTTACATCGACGAGGCCTGGAAGTGGTACTATCTGGTTTATGTTCAACGGAAACCTCGCCGACAGCTTCCGCTGTTGAAACCGGTGGTAATTCCAAAACCACAAGCACCGGCTCAAGCAACAGCATCAAGGTTGAAGGGTGATATTTTGATGCGAAAGAAACTCTGTTTTAGAGTCTGATTCTGGCTATAGTAATTTGCTGGCAGCTAAATTAACAGTTGGGGGTGGTAATGAGAATGTATAAAAATACGTTAAGAAAATTAACAGGTGTAGTATTGTCATTGTCGTTGATAATCGGCCTGATGCTGACCATGCCGTTGCCAGCGAGCGCGGGAGCAAACTGGATACGGGTAACATCAGGCACTACCAACGCCTTAAACAGCATCTGCTACGGCAACAGTAAATATGTCGCCGTCGGGGACGGCGGGGTGATTTTAACGTCATCGAACCTCTCGTCATGGAGCAAGCCGTCATCGGGAACCGTCAGTGATCTTTTGGGGGTCAGCACGAATGGCAGCGGCCTTTTTGTGGCGGTGGGCACTAATGGAAAGGTTGTTTACTCCAGCAATAACGGTGTGAACTGGGCGGCAACATCGGTAAGCGCCTCCAATACGACAGGCTGCGTAAGTTACGGCGGCGGCACATTCCTCGCTTTTTTCGGCGCCGACTGTTATATTTCAACCAACGGCAGTTCATGGACAAAAAAAGCCACCGTCTCATCCAATATTAATGGTCTTACATATGCAGACGGCAAATTTTGGGCGGTCAGCAGCTCTGTCTCCTGCTCTTCCGACAGCGGGGCAACCTGGTCCGGGTGCGGCGGTGGAGGCACCTTGAATTCTGTGATCTCTAATAACGCGACTTATTTAATATCTGTGGGAAATTCCGGAAACGGGTATATGACATTTTACAGCGGTAGCACTTTTCCTAAACCGACAGGTTATAGCTATAATTATAAGGGAATAGGCTACGGCTTTATTGATGGAGCCATATTTTTTGTAATGGTAGGTGCAAACGGCGCCACCGGAGCGATTGTCACCACCGAAACCACCGCTTCTTTCGAAGACAAGACAGTGGAATATATGCCTGCGGGTACTCCGGTACTAAACGCGGTATGTTATGGAACGACTATGTTCGTTGCTGTCGGCGAAAGCGGAGCAATTCTGGTATCGAGCGGCGTCTCGTCTCCACCCGTATTTACATCAGGCACTACCGCAAGCTGCTCTGAGAATTCGGCTGGCACCGTCTACACAGCGACTGCCACTCCTTCAAATGGAACTTCTTGCACCTATTCACTGGCCGGCGGCGTTGATGATTCTTTATTTAACTTAGTCTCTTCAACCGGCGTCTTGACATTTAAGTCCCCGCCCAATTACGAAAGCCCGAGCGATTCGGGCGGCAATAACGTGTACAACGTAATAATCAGAGCAACAGACAGCATGGCGGATGCCGATCAAAACGTCGCCATCACTGTCACTAATGTCAACGAAACGCCTACCGTCACATCCGGAACATCGGTAAGTGTTCCGGAAAATCAAACGGCTGCTTATACGGCAACAGCGGATGACCCTGACGGCGGCACCACTATCACGTGGAGCATCACGGGCGGGGCCGACGCAGCTCTTTTCACGATTAACGGCAGTACGGGGGCTGTGACCTTCAAATCGGCACCGAACTATGAAAGCCCGGGCGATTCCGGGGGCAATAATATATACAACATTACGGTGAAAGCGACAGACAACGGCGGTCTTTGGGATACCGGGGATGTAGCAATCACAGTTACGGACGCGGTCGACACGCCTGCGGCTACCACTGGCTCTGCGAGCAGCGTCGGCGCAGCGGGCGCTGTTTTGAGCGGCACGGTAAACGATAATGGCGGCGACACAAATGTCTATTTTGAGTATGGAGCGACCGATAGCTACGGCACTTCTGTTTCTGCCGCAACTCCCTCCGGCGGCGTAATTAGTGCGGGCGCGGGCAGTACGTCGGTTGCGGTTACCCTGACGGGTCTTTCCGCGGGCACACCATATCACTACCGGGTTAAAGCCGTAAACTCCGCAGGAACGACCTACGGCTTGGACGGTACATTCACCACGATAGATATTGAAATCACCGACTTCGATGCCATCCCGGATGTAGACGCGGGCTATGTGGGAAGCGCGACTTACGCCAATGCGGCGGCGGTGATCGCAGCCTTGCCGACAACGATAAAAGCGAACGGCAATACGGTAACGGTGGATGTTGACACCTGGGTCGAAACGGACATCTACGACCCGAATACGGCAGGCAGCTATACCTTCACGGCCACCCTGGGAACGCTGCCGACTGGCATTTTAAATACCGGCGGCTATACAGCCACTGTTGAAGTGGTGGTATCAGCAAAAACCGAAATCACAGGTTTTGATGCTATACCGAATGTAGACGCGGGCTATACGGGCAGCGTAGCTTATGCAGATGCGGCGGCGGTGATCGCAGCATTGCCGACAACAGTAAAAGCCAACGGCAATACGGTAACCGTGCCTGTTACCAACTGGGTGGATACGGATACATACAACCCGAATGTGGCAGGCAGCTACACCTTCACAGCCATCCTGGGGGCGCTGCCGACCGGCTATTTAAATACCGGCGGCTATACAGCCACTGTTGAAGTGGTGGTAGCAACAAAAACCGAAATCACAGGCTTTGATGCTATACCGAATGTAGACGCGGGCTATACGGGCAGCGTAGCTTATGCAGATGCGGCGGCGGTGATCGCAGCATTGCCGACAACAGTAAAAGCGAACGGCAATACGGTAACGGTGGATGTTGACACCTGGGTCGAAACCGACATCTACGACCCCAATACGGTAGGCAGCTATACCTTCACGGCCACCCTGGGGGCGCTGCCGACAGGCTATGCAAATGCCGGCAGCTATACGGCAACCGTTGAAGTGGTCGTATCCGCGAAAACTGTGCTGCAAAGCATCACGGCACCGGCTGCGATCACCGGTGTAGCCAACGGAACGGCCAAGACAACCACGGCCTTGGGATTGCCCACTACCGTGATCCTGGTCACCGATCAAGGTAATGTAAGTGCCAGCGTGGCATGGGATGTGAATTCCTCAACGTATGTTGTAAGCACGACCACCGAACAGACTTTCACGGTAAACGGAACCGTAACCCTTCCTGTTGGTGTGGTTAATACCGGCAACGTGTCCTTGTTGACCAGCATAAGTGTGACCGTAACTGGTGGAGGGGAAGGGACTATTTCAGTAACCGGGGTAGGTCTGAGTAAATCGGCATTAACCCTGGTGGTAGGAGGTTCAACCGGTACCCTGACGGAAACGGTATTACCAAAAAACGCTGCGAACCAAAATGTAACGTGGGAATCGAGTAATACCACTGTCGCCACCGTGAGCGGCGGAATTGTAACCCCGGTAGCGGTTGGCAATGCTACGATAACGGTAACAACAGCGGACGGCGGCAAAACGGCGAGCTGCACGGCAACGGTAACCGTGCCGGTAACCGCTACCAGTGGAGGAACTACCACGGTCGACGTTACTCCGGTCACCATTACGGTGCCGGAAAGTGTAAGCGAAGTTAAAATAGCGGTTTCCACCACCGATGAACTCCCGCTGATCGAAGTAAATTCCAGCACATCCCTGGGAACGGTTCAGATGTCAATCCCAGAGGGAACCAGAGTCACCGGACCGGCAGGCTGGGATGGAACCATACCTCTGCCCACGGTGGTATCTGAACCCAGCACTGCAGTTAGCGGCGCGCAAACCGTAAACGCGGTGATTGAAGTAGGTCTGGATAATGAAACCATTACCTTTTCCAAAGCAGTGCGCCTGCTGATACCAGGAATGGCAGGCAAATCAGCCGGGTATGTTCGAAACGGTGTATTTTATTCGATCACGCAAACCCTATCGGCCGACAACCAGGCAACGGGGGATAGTGAAATAGCGTATGGTGCGGAGGCCAAAATTGATTCCGGCGCGGACCTGGCGGTATGGACCAAACACTTTACCGAATTCGTCGCTTATACCCCGACAGCTTCCAGCCGTACCAGCAGCAGTTCCATATCCGCACCTATGGTGCTCACTGATGCTGCCAGTTCTACAGCTTCTTTATCCGCTGTTCTCAACGGGGAGATCAGGTCCCGGGGAGGGGAGACTATTACTGCCTACGGTGTCTCCTACAGCACTGATAAGCAAACATGGACACCGGTGCAGGCGGGCAGCGACAACCTGCTGGGCAGCTTTAGTTATACCTTGAGGGGGCTGACTGCCAATACCGAATATTATTTCAAGGCTTATGCAACGAATTCAGAAGGGACCTCCTATGGTGACATAAAAAGCTTCCAGGTCTTGCCGGAGCAAACGGCTTCTTCACGGACCGTACTCCGCTTCCAGATCGGCAGTAAAGATTACTACGTTAATGACCAGTTAAAGAGCATGGATACCGCTCCCATTATCCTGGAAGACAGAACTTTATTGCCCATCAGGTACGTGGCCGATGCCCTGGGTGCCACGGTCAGCTGGGATGAAAGCAAGCAGAAGGTCACCATTACTTTTAACGGAACTACCACTGAACTATGGATTGGGAAGGGAACAGCCACGGTAAATGGGGTGAGCGTACCCATCGATCCCGACAATCCGGCGGTAAAACCTATAATCCAGTCCCCCGGACGCAGCATGCTGCCTTTGCGTTTCATTTCCCAAAACCTGGGCTGCCAGGTGGACTGGAACGCTGTCTCCCAGGAAGTGAAGGTGACTTATCCGAAGGCTTAATGTTCAGCATAATCAATAAGAGCTGAGAACAGCCCGAATACGCAACCCCTGAGATCAATATCCTCAGGGGTTGCTGACTTCAAGCCCCTGCAACTACGGATATTACTAAAAACTAGATTTTTTATATGTGTGTTTAAAAATATGCTTAAGGGGGTAAAAATTGTTAGTTTCTCACGGGGCTGAAAGGCCCTTCTTTTTTTATCCACCTCTATTTTTCTTAAGAAATACCCTTCAATCTTTCGATTCCCTGAAAAAATAGTCAAATAATCCTGTACAAAATAGGACCAAAGGAGGAAGAAACTCCTGCGATATTGGGGTAATCTGGTACTAGGAGATATCCTGCAAGCCCCTGGCTTAAGAGAACATGCCCTGATCAAGGTGGAAAAACCTAAAAAGTGGGTCCTACCGCGCCTGGTAAAGGCTGGTAAATATATAGGACATAGAGAGGTGAATTATGGACGATGATCTTCGAAATTGTCCAGTCTGTGGTCGAGTATTTTCGTACACCGGACTACTAACGGTCTGTACGGTATGCCAAAATACGGAAGATGCGATATATGCTAGAATACGCCAGTGTATTGTAGAACATCCAGGAGCCAATCTGCTCGATGTAGCCAGGGAAACTGGGATTGATGGTGCAATAATTTTGCGCTTCATCAGGGAGGGGCGTCTCCGTACTTAATGAGGAATGTGAACCAGGGGAGTTTGCGGTACATTTTGCTGAGAGAACTGCCTGGGCGGGCATCAAATTTTTGATAGTTCTGTACTATTGATGTTCAAGGAGGATGGGAAGTTGAGAAGAGTGTACATGGATGATCTGGAGCCAGGCATGGTCATTGCCCGAACCGTAGTTGGTCTTGATGGAAGATCTCTTCTTACTGAAAATACCAGGCTTACTCCGAGCTACATCCAAAGAATGCAAAATATGAATATTCGTTCTATCTACATAAAAGACGGTTTGACAGACATTGAGGTTCCCGAAATCGTTTCGGAACGTGTACTTCTAGCCGTTTCCAAGACCCTCAGCGAGTCGGTCAAGGCCCTATCAAATCGCAAGCTGATGAACATAGGGAGCATTAAGAAAAGCGTTGCTTTATTGGTCGAAGATATCATGAGCAACCGACACCTGTTGATCCAATTGGAGGACATCCGTACTTTCGATGACTACCTTTTCATGCATTCCATTAATGTGGCCATTTTCTCTATTATGACTGGTCTGACTATGGGGTATCCGGAGAGCAAACTGATGGATCTGGGCCTGGGAGCTTTGCTTCATGATATCGGTATGACCATGATCGACCAGTCGGTTTTAAACAAGACAACGCCATTGACCCCTGAAGAAAATGAGTTAATTATGACCCATCCGGAGGTGGGCTTTAATATACTTCGCACCTACCGTGAAGTGTCAACTACATCAGCCCATATCGCTTATCAGCACCATGAAAGGATGTCGGGGACCGGCTATCCAAGAAGACTGGATGGTAAGCAAATTCTGGAATATGCTAGAATCGTAACGGTTGTAGATACTTTCGATGCAGTGATTTCTGACCGTCCTTTCCGCAATGGGTATTCTGTTAACGAAGCGATGACGATTCTGACGAAACTTTCTGATAATTACTTTGATCCACAAGTTTTGGAAGCCTTTACGACCAATGTGGCAGTATATCCAGTGGGAACTCTTTTAATGCTGAACACCGGGCACCTGGCTGTTGTGACTTCCGTATCCAAAACCAATGCAAGTCAACCAGTGGTCCATGTGATTAGCGATCAGCAAGGAAACTTTGTT
>DATMYR010000067.1:0-33577 GCA_035560815.1 Syntrophomonadaceae bacterium
GAGTGATATCGACAAAAAGAAGGTAGGAATCATTGTTGACGAAGTGCTGGAAGTATTACGGGTGTCGCAGCGTTATATCGAAGGGGCTCCGGAAATATGCCAGGACAACAAGATGCAAAAATACCTGGAAGGCATCGCCAACCTGAATGATCGGATGATCATGATGCTGGATCTGCAGCATGTTTTACAGGAAAACGAATGGCAGAAGCTGGCGGAAATCAGCGAACCGGGCAAGACGCAGCCCAAAGCCAATCCCAAACTAAAAAAACAGGGTAGGAGTTCTTAAATGATTAAGGTATTAATAGCCGATGATTCGGCCTTAATGCGCAAGACTCTCAAGCGCATCCTGGAAGCTGACCCGGAGATCGAGGTGATCGGTGGTGCCCGGGACGGGGAGGATGTGGTGGTAAAGGCCCGAGAGCTTATGCCGGATTTAATCACGATGGACGTAAATATGCCCAAACAGGATGGCATCACAGCCCTGCAGCATATTGTAAGCGAAAAAATATGCCCTGTTATTATGGTATCCTCCCTTACCCAGGCGGGGGCCATGACGACCTTTGAGGCACTGGAATTGGGAGCTTTTGATTTCGTTGGGAAACCTGGAGGCACTGTCTCTGCTGATATGGGAGAAGTTGCCAAAGAACTGGTGGGCAAAATCAAAGCAGCGGTAAAAGGGGGCAGCAGCAAGCGCTCAGTAACCGAAAGATTGGCCCGTCCTACCCGGAGCACGGAGAGGAACACAGTGAGGTCGGTCCGGAAGCACAGCATGAAAGCTGTAGCCATGGGCATATCCACCGGAGGCCCAAAAATGATCTATGAAGTGCTGCCCTATATTCCGCGTGATGTTAACGCTGCCTTCTTTTTGGTCCAGCATATGCCGGCCAATTTTTCTACTCCTTATATCAAAAGACTTTCGGAATCCTGCCAGTTGGATGTAGTGGAAGCCCAGGCGGGGACGAAAATTGAACCGGGTAAATGCTATGTAGGGGGCGGAGGAAGACATCTCAACCTGGTTAACAGTGCAGCCGGGGTACCGATCATCCGCCTAGCCTCTCGTCCGGAGCACCTGTTTATTCCTTCAGTGAGCGTGATGATGGATTCAGTTCTTAGTATATACGGAAACCGGACCATTGGAGTTATTATGACCGGCATGGGCAGTGACGGGGCTGATAGTATGGTTAAGATCAAGCAGGCAGGTGGTATAACCATCGCCGAAGCTGAGGAGAGCGCGATCGTGTTCGGGATGCCGGGTGAGGCTATCAAACGCGGCGGTGCTCAGATCGTAGCACCGATTTGGAATATTGCCGATGAAATCATACGCGCGATAGAACGCTAGCCTGACCCTTTGAGGACGGTCAACAAATTCAGAAAGGGGAGGGCTGAAAACCAGGGTGCCAGGAGCATTGCGTTAATATATCAACGAAACGCCGGATAGCCGGCGTAACAACCCGAAGTTGTGCAGTACATTACAGGTTCATGAAGAGAGGGGAGAAGCTTATGAAGGGAATTAAAGCAGATGGGGTTGCGATTAGAGTCATGGCAGTGGATGATTCCCCGGTGTCGCGAAAAATGATTAAAAAGGCCTTGGAACCGGAAGGCTTCCAAATTGTTGCCGAAGCAGGCAACGGTAAGCAGGCGGTTGACCTATACCCCACGGTAAATCCCGATGTAATTACAATGGATGTTACCATGCCGATCATGGACGGACTGGAAGCAGCCTCGGCGATCAAGGGCATCAATCCCTCTCAGAAGATCATCATGCTTAGTGCAATGGGAGATGAGGACATCAGGATCGAAGCACGTCAGCGAGGCATCGACGAAGTATGTTCCAAACCGTTTAAGCCTGAGGATATTATAGGGACCATACTCAGGATACTGTAGAAATGAGGTGAAGTTCATGGAAATGAGTGCACAATTTGCACCGTTTGTTAAAGCCACAATAAAGATACTCAAGGATATGCTGGGTTTTCAGATTACCAACGGTGATAACGAGAAAGAGGCCGATATCTTTACTTCCCGGGGATTTGCAGTCATGGTGGGATTCACCGGAGGCTGGAAAGGGCGCCTTATTCTCGATATGCCCGGGGAGACGGCTATGAAAATGGCCAGTTCCATGACCGGGGAAGTCTACAGCGGTGCTGGTGAGGAAGAAGTCCTATTATCAGGAGCGGAGCTGGGCAATATTATTGGGGGAAACGCTATAACCGAAGTAAACAACAGCCAACCTGGTTTGAAGATCCGCTTGACTCCTCCCAGCGTTTTTTCCGGAGATGAGATGACATTTTTCAATGCTCGCCTCAGTTCCTGGTCAGTCCTCTTGAATACGGATGCCGGACCGGTGAAGTTAAATGTTGCAATAGAGGGGGCTTAGGCAATGGATATCAAATATATTAACGGATTTATTAACGGCCTGCTCAATGTTTGCGGCACACTGGGCCTTTCTGATATGAAACGTACCGGACTTGCCAAGCGTGAACATTTGGAGATTGACAAAGAGGTCAATATTGTACAGGGAATGGTCGGGAGTTTGAATGGAAACGTGGTTTTGTCCATGGAGGATCAAACTGCTCGCAACATTGCCTCCTTGATGATGGGCGGCATGGAAGTTGCGACCCTGGACATGATCCCCAAGAGCGCTCTTTGTGAACTGGCCAATATGATCTCCGGGAACAGTGTAGCGGCACTGGGGGCCCAAACAGAACCCGTAGAAATGAGCCCACCAACCCTGGTAAACGGGAAACGTATTGTAGCCCTGGTTAGCCTGGTGGAAACCCTGGAAATCCAATTTTCCGGAGCAACCGGGACATTAAGCCTGAGCATAGCCCTGGAAGGGTAAAAGGTCAAGGCTTCTGCTTCTGAAATCTGATACCTTTTCGCCCAAGAAGTTATAGATTGGCGGAATTTCCGATAACCCATGATTCTGGATAATGATGTTCAGGATGAGACGGGGTAGCAGTATGAAAAAAGGTGGCAGCGAGATCGGAGTAGCTATTGTCGGGGGAGGGCATGGATGTCTGGAACTGATGTCCCTCATCCAGAGCTTTGCATTGGAAGAATTTCAAGCCCGTATTATCGGAGTGGCTGACCAGCGGTGCCCGGCTCCGGGCTTGAAGTATGCCAGGGAACAGGGATATATGACTACCCAGGATTATACCGATTTTTACTGCCACCCAGAAGTGGAAATTCTTATCGAGTTAACCGGAGTTCCCCAGGTGCTAGATCACATCTATAAAACCAAACCGCCCCATATGAAAGTCATAGACCATATATCAGCTCGCCTATTTTGGGACCTAATGCGTCATAAAGCCGATTACCGTTCCCGGGCAATCCTGGAATCAATTCGGGATGCTTTTATCGTTGTCGATGAACAGGGAAAAATTCTGCAGTTCAACCAGCGAGCGCAAAACATGTTTCCCGGGTTATTTACTGGAGGCAGCAGCATCCGTGTTTCAGCTTTTATGAAAGCGGTCTTTGGGACCGATCTTTATCGTTTCCTGGACACGGAAGAAAATGTGATCTACCGACTCGTTGCCTACCCGGGCAGTGGTCAGGAGTTTCCCATCGAAATGGTGGCATTTCAGGTTGAAATTGAGAAAAATGCCTGCTGGGTATTCTCTTTTCGCGATGCCAGTGAAAGGCAGCGAGCCCAACAGGAGATATCCCGCCTACAACGCTGGGAAACGGTGTTTAACAATACTGCCTGTGCTTTTGGCGAGTCGTCTGATCTGGATCAAGCCATTGCATACACAGTTCAAACTGTCGGAGAGCTGTTTGACGCCCAGGGGGTTGTCGTATGCACTATCGCTTCGCACAGCCGCAACCTGTTATTGAAAAGTGTTTATCATAACATCAGCAGCAAGTATCCGGACTACAGAAAAATTAAAACCTCTTCCATGCTTCCTTTTATCAGTGAAAACCTGGAGTCAGGCAATATGATTAAGATTCACAATGTGGATACTCTGCCCCATCCGGACCGCAGTACCCTTCGTTCCCTGGAAATCAAGTCCTTCCTGGGACTTCCCATTGTCGTCCAGGACCAACTTTGGGGGGCGATTTTTGTGGACAGCCGCCTGAAGCGTTTCTGGTCAGGGGATGAGGTCGATTTCCTGCTCTCCATCGTAAATATCATACAAAATGCCCTTACCCGCAAAGATGTGGAGGAAAGCCTCCACGAATCTGAGACCCTCTATCAACAAATTGTGGACCATTCCCTGACCGGGTTTTACATCATTCAGAAGCATCGACTGGTCTTCGTTAATCAGTGTTTAGCCAATTTGTTCGGCTATGATTCTGAAGAACTTCTCAATAGAGACCCCCTGGACTTCATCCATCCAGATGATCGACATACGATCTGTAGTCCAACGTCCGGGGAAAGGCCCGGCAACAGAATCGTCAGGGGAATTAAGAAAGACGGAAATATCTTCTGGGTGGAGTGTTCCAATAGTTTGATTACCCTGAAAGGCAAACCGGCATTTATTGGGAACCTTCTTGATGTAAGCGAACGAATCATCAATGAACAAAACATAAGCCGTGTGTTTGAATCGATTACCATGCTGGCTGGCACCATGGTAGAACAGAGGGATCCGTATACCGCCGGACATCAGCGGCGGGTAGCGGATATCTGTGTGGCCATTGGCAAGAAAATGATGCTGTCCAAGGTGCAATTGGAAGGATTGCGCGTGGCTGCCTTGCTTCACGATCTGGGGAAATGTGCGGTGCCCATCGAAATCCTTACCAAGCCGGGAAGGCTGCGCTCCTCGGAAACCCAATTCATCCAACTGCACAGTCAATTGGGGGCTGAAATACTCTCCGATATACCATTTCCCTGGGATGTCTCCACCATTGTCATGCAGCATCACGAGCGCTTGGACGGGTCCGGTTATCCAGGCCGGTTAAAAGGTGATGAGATCCGGATTGAGGCACGTATACTTGCAGTAGCTGACGTTTTGGAAGCCATGTCTTCTCACCGGCCTTACCGCCCTTCTTTGGGATTGGAAAGTGCGCTGCAAGAGCTTCAGGAGAAGGCCGGGCTGCTCTATGATGAACAGGTTGTGGCGGTTCTGCAACAGATATTGGATACTTTGGATATCAGCGCCTGACGATCCCCGGACTTTTCGCAGGCCTTTTCTATGTTTGCTCTTCCCTAAGGTAGCCGATCTTGCCATGAAATATAAAATGCTTTTATAAACCCCGTCCTTCAGGGGAAATGGAGGCCCTTACCTCTGTTAGAATGAAGTTTCCCAGGGTAATTGACATTAGGGCAAGAACCAGTATAATGAAGATAATTAACAAGTAATGCATACCTTGTACAGCTGAATATAGTAATAATTTTTGAGAGCCTTGAGCCCCTATTTTAGGGGCTCTTTGTCATTTATTCGGGTTTTTCCGGCGCGGCATAGTTCGGAAGATCTACGAATGGTTAACCCACTTTTCTTATTTGGAAAAGATCGTGGAGAAAAGGCTTGAGAGACACAACGTCATATTCCTTCCGCTTGACCGCATACATCTCGAATAGATAGTGATTGTACACTCACGCAATTTTGAGACTGCAATCTTAATAGAGTAAATAGCATTTCTCCGCAGAATGAAAAGCCTGACAGCCAGACGTGTTTGGATAAGACCGAATCACAGAATGCAAGTGTTATTAAAGATCATTGCCAGTGGCGCCCGTGAAACCATTTGGAGGAAGATGGATCCATTGAGGGGGAGAGCATAGGACAGGAATAACAGGCATATTTAATTAAAGTGCTGTTGATAGATATAAGAAGTAAAGGAGGTGATTCGTGTGCCTATAGACAAATTCGCCGAAAGTGGAGAGAAACGCGGTTTGGTAATTGTTATTACTGGAAATGGAAAAGGAAAAACGACTTCTGCTTTCGGGCAGGCTTTGAGAGCCACAGGACAGGGATACCGGGTCTGTATTATTCAGTTCATGAAGGGGAGAGCTTATGGAGAAGTTCTGGCCGTGCAGAAATACCTGCCGACCATCCAGCTGATTCAATATGGACTGGATAGTTTCGTCATGCGGGATAATCCTGCACCGGTGGATATCGACCTGGCTCGCCAGGGCTTCGAAAAGGCCAAGGAGGTTATTCAAAGCGGGGATTTTGACATGGTTATTCTCGATGAAATCAATGTTGTTCTCGATTTTAACCTGGTACCGGAAGCAGATATCCTGGAGATGGTGAAAAACAAGCCCCCGGAATTGGATTTGGTCATGACCGGCCGCTATGCGTCCCAGGCTTTGAGAGAATTAGCCGATACGGTCAGTGAGGTTGGTGAAGTAAAACACCATTATCAAGCTGGTATAAAGAACCGGGCCGGTATTGAATATTAAAGAACTGGTAGTCGAAGAGCAAAGCAAGATCTAAGAACCATGGTGAAAGTTAGATAGAGATAAGTTGGTTTGAGCGAGCGAAAAGAGGAGGGGTTACAGGATGTTTACACCGGATGTACTCGAGCAATCCAAAACCATGAGGTCTAAATGGGAAGATGAAGTAAAAAAGATCGTGGCTAAAAAGGCCGACCAGAAGCCCGAGTGGACAACAGTATCAGACCTGGCCATCAAGCGTTTGTACGGCCCGGAAGACATCAGAGACATGGATTTTGCCAAAGACATTAGCTACCCCGGACAATATCCATTTCTCCGTGGAAATCAGGCAACCGGATACCGAGGAAAATATTGGACCTTCAGAATGTTTGCTGGTATGGGCAGCGCTGAAGAGACCAACAAGCGCTGGCATTATTTGCTTAATTCCGGACAAACCGGCCTAAGCACCGCTTTTGATTTCCCCACACTGATGGGCTATGATACCGATTCCCCCAAAGCCCGGGGTGAATGCGGCAAATGCGGTGTGGCTATTGATTCTATAGAGGACTTTCAAAAGTTGATTAAAGACATTCCACTGGATACCATTTCCACATCTATGACCATCAATCCCCCAGCAACGATTTTGTGGGCTATGTATTGCGCTTCTGCACAGATGCAGGGTATCGGTCTGGACAAGATCAATGGCACAATTCAGAACGATATGTTAAAAGAATTCATCGCGCAGAAGACTCTGATGTGCCCCCCCGAACCTTCGGTGAAGCTGATCAGCGATACTGTTGAATTCGGGACGAAGTATGTGCCCGGATGGAACACTATCAGCATCAGCGGTTACCACATTCGGGAAGCAGGAGCTACTGCTGTTCAGGAACTGGCCTTCACCCTGCGCGATGGCATGGAATATGTGGAAGACGTGATAAAACGTAAAGGGCTGCATGTGGATCAATTTGCTCCTCGGTTGTCCTTCTTCTTTAATGCCCACATCGATTTCTTTGAAGAGATTGCCAAACTACGGGCCGCTCGCCGCATCTGGGCCAAAGCCATGCGGGAGCGTTACAATTCCCAGGATCAACGTTCATGGTGGATGCGTTTCCATACCCAGACTGCCGGGTGCTCCCTGACTGCCCAGCAGCCTTATAATAATGTGGTTCGAACCGCTGTCGAGGCCCTGGCCGCCGTTCTGGGAGGAACTCAATCCCTGCACACCAACTCTCTGGATGAGGTTTTATGCCTGCCTTCCGAACACGCGGTGCAAATCGCCTTAAGAACTCAGCAGATCATCGCTGAAGAAACCGGTGTGACCAACACAATCGATCCCCTGGCTGGTTCCTATTTCATTGAATCCCTGACCAACGAGATGGAAGAGAAGGCCTGGGACTACATTCACAAGATCGATGATATGGGAGGTATGGTAGCCGCCATTGAAAGAGGTTTCCCGCAGATGGAAATATCCGATGCTGCTTATCGTTTCCAACGGCAGATTGATGCTGAAGAGAAGATCATGATCGGTGTCAACAAGTATAATACCGATGACGTAGTTGAAATCCCCTTTGTTGAGATTGATGACACTGTGGAAAGAGAACAATTGGAGCGCCTGAGTGACTTAAAACGCCGGCGTGACAGCCGCAAGGTCTCCGAGTGTTTGAAAGACATCAAATCGGCCTGTGAAAAGGGTGACAATGTCATGCCATATTGCATCGAAGCCGTCAAAAACTATGCCACTGTTCAAGAAATTTGCGACGTATATCGGGAAGTCTACGGCGAATACCGTGACCCCGGCATATATTAGAAATTACTGGAGGAGGTAAGCAATATGTCTAACAGGAAAATCCGTATTTTGCTGGCGAAACCCGGTCTTGACGGCCATGATCGCGGAGCCAAAGTCCTGGCTAGAGCTTTTCGTGACGCAGGCTTTGAAGTGATATATACCGGCTGTCACCAGACGCCGGAACAGATTGTTGGAGCAGCCCTGCAGGAGGATGTTGATATGGTAGGCTTAAGCTGTCTGTCCGGGGCTCATACCTATCTTTATCCCAGAGTAGCTGAGCTCCTAAGAGAGCAAGGCGCAGATGATATTACCGTAGTCGGCGGGGGCATCATCCCCGATAAAGATTTTCAGCCCCTTTATGATGCAGGCTTAAAAGCCCTTTTTACTCCCGGTGCTACGCTGGAATCGATTTGTACATGGATTCAAGAAAACATCAAACCAAGGGATTAATAAAGGACGTGATAAATATGGAGGAACTAGGGAAGAGGGCTATGGAGGGAGATGTAAGGGCTGCCTCCCGACTGATAAGGAATATTGAAGACAACATCCCGGGAACCAATTTAGCGATTAAACAAATTTTCCCCCATACCGGTAAAGCCCATGTTATAGGGCTGACCGGTGCGCCGGGAGCCGGTAAGAGTACCATAACCGATGAACTGATTATGGCTATTCGAAAAAAGAGCAAAACAGTGGGCGTATTAGCCGTTGACCCCACAAGTCCATTTACCGGGGGAGCTCTTCTGGGAGACCGAATTCGTATGCTGCGCCATGCAGAAGATACGGGGGTCTTCATCCGCAGTCTGGCCACCCGGGGGGCTATGGGCGGATTGTCCAAAGCTGTAGGCGATGGCATTCATGTTTTGGATGTAATGGGGAAAGACGATATCATCGTAGAGACTGTTGGTGTGGGGCAGCAGGAAGTTGACATTATCAATCATGCTCACACGGTGATCGTTGTTCTGGTCCCCGGCATGGGCGATGATGTGCAGGCGATTAAGGCCGGCTTGATGGAAATAGCTGATATTTTTGTAATAAACAAGGCTGATCGGGACGGGGCCAATAAGCTCTATAAAGAAACCAAGAATATGATCGGCATGGGTAAATGGTCCAGCGGTTGGGAGCCGCCCGTGCTCATGATCGAAAGTGTTATGGAGCCGCATTCTTTCGCGAAAAGCGTAGCAGAGCTCTATGATAAGATCGAAGAACACTACCAGCACTTGATCGATAAAAACCTGATGGCGGACCGGGCTTATCGAAAAGTAGTCACTGAACTGAATGACGCATTGCGGTCCGCTATCTTGGATCCGATTTTGGAAACCCTGAGTGCTTCAGGTGATTTCGATGAAATGATTCGGAAATTGATGATGAAGGAGTCTGATCCTTATACGCTGGCTGAAGCTGTGGCTGAAACGTATCTCAAGTAACGAAGGATTCCATTTTCATGGCAGCTTTCCCGGAGGATATCACCGGTGCCCCGGCCGTAGACGGATTGGTTAGAAAAACGGTTTACACGGGAAGGATGGTCAATATATCCATGAAAAAGATGAAGATACTCTTAGCCAAAGCCGGCCTGGATCCCCATGACAAGGGCGTCAAATTACTGGCCCACACCCTTAGAGATGTAGGTGGTCTTGATGTTGTCTACACAGGCCTCTACCGGACGGTAGAAGAGATTGTGGAAGAAGCCGTAAAGCACAATGTGGATATGGTTGGATTGAGCGTGCACACTGGTCTGCACATGACACTGTTTCCTACCTTGCGGGGACAACTGGATGGTGCAGGCCTCGGGCACGTACCGATTATCGGCGGTGGAGTCATGCCCGACCAGGACATGAAGGCCCTAAAGACATGCGGGATTGTTGCTGAAATGTTTCGGTACACCCAAACTATTCAGGAAGTCATCAATTGGCTATGGGCCGCCCAGGCGGCAGCAGCATGTCAAGAAGCAGCAGACTAAAGGAGGGAGTTCGTATGGAACCTAGAAATGATGAAGATCAAGAGGCCATGAAAGATAAGGTCAAAACCCTGGCCAAAGGCAACTTCCGCAAGGGTTTGAACTGTGCAGAATCAGTGTATTTAGCACTGGTTTCCGCCGGGTTGGTGAATTTCCCACCGGAAACGGTAGCCTTAACGACGGTCTTTGGAGGTGGTATAGGACTGACTGGTGGAGTATGCGGGGCCCTGGTAGCTGCGGCTATGGGAATCAGCGCCAATCACGGACGCCGCGATCCAGCCCAGGGATCATTCGAAGAAATCGTCGACAGATTGTACGGCAATCCAGGACTATACCGCTTCTTTAACCAGCTGCCGCATAAATTTGCCCAGGAGTTTGGGTCCACCCAGTGTGCTGAGTTGAACAAAGATTATCCTAACTGGTTTCAGAAAGAGCGTTTTCGTAAATGTATGAACATAGTGGTTGAGACAGCCGGTTTGGCGGTAGACTATATTTATCAGGGTCAAAATGAAGGTTACAGCCAGGCCTTTGGTAAGAATATGGCCGGAAAAGCGTGAACGTGTCAAGAGAACAAAAGACGGCTTGACACCACCCTTGCGGCAGGGGGAGTCGATGTTGAAACAACCGCTATTATTGCATATAAATCACACGGTATTTCTTCGGGATGACGTCCTGGTCATGGTGGACCGGCGATATCTTCCTGGTAGGATTGAGGAAGTGTCTGCTCGCAGCTACGAAGAAGTGGCGGAGGCCATTGAAGGTATGATTGTCCAGGGGGCCGGTGATATTGCTATTACTGCTGGATATGGTCTATATCTGGCGGCCCGGGATGTGGAAAAGGATCCGACTGCCAGTCAGGAAACTGTCTTGCAGTATCTAGAGAAGGCTCGGCAGCGGCTGGTTAGAACCCGGCCTACCGGGCATCATCTGGCGGCTCTTTTAAACAAAATGGTGAAGGAAGTAGACTGGGAGAAGGGCCGGTGTGCAGACCAACTCTTGGAGAGCGTGGAGCTGGCCATCGAGAAACAGCAGCGGCGTTCGGAACTGACCGGCCGATGGGCTAGCGAGGTCCTGGAAAACGGGGATACCATATTGACTCATTGCTTTCCCGGAGCGGCTCTTTTGTATATGTTGTGTTTGGGCCGCGATCAAGGTAAAGAAATAAAGGTTGTGGCCGGTGAAACACGCCCTTATCTGCAGGGAGCCCGGTTGACAGCCTGGTCCGTAGCCCAGTTGGGAATTCCCGTGACCTTAATCACAGATAATATGGCTGCCTATTGTATGAATGAAGGAATGGTGAACAAGGTGTTTACTGCGGCCGATCGTATTGCCATGGACGGGACGGTTGCCAACAAAGTGGGGACATTCCAATTAGCCCTGGTTGCCCGCTATCACCAGGTTCCTTTTTATGTGCTGGGCTATGGGGGACCGGACCGCAATTGTGCCAGTGGGGGCGACATCCCTATCGAAGTTCGCGATCCCCAGGAAGTTTTGTGTTTTAATGGAGTGAGAATAACCGGAGATAATGTGAAGGGCTTCTATCCCGCTTTCGATCTAACCCCACCCCAGATGGTGGAGGAGATTATCACCGACCGGGGAAGGTTTATTCCTTACCATATTCACCGTTACTGGAAAACTCGTCCCGAGGAAATCAATGGTTCGGGAGGTGTGTCACAAGCACGCTCTTTTTGACCAGTCGTTGGACCTACAAGATCGTCAATTCAACATCTAAAAGGGAGGGAAAAAGTTATGTCGATTATAAAAAATACCGTTATTCCTCTGGGCCGCCCCTTATATATTCCCAGAGAGGGAATGAGTAAAGAGGATCTCGAAATTGAATCATCAGGTAATTACCTGGTTATCGAAAAACCGGATCACTTTATCATTAAAAACGATGAGTGCTGCCGCAGTATCCAAGTCATCATAAAAACCAAGGAATAGGATGGTCAGATTCAGAAAGGACTGCATCTGAAAGGAGAGCGGATTCACCCGTCGGATATTGTTTCTGGCCGGGGCGATGGGAGTATACCAACTAGAATGGCTGCGCCCACCCATCGGGTGAACAGAATTTTATAAGACAGACAACCTGAATGAAGGACGGATTGAAGAGAGGGGTCAACGGCCTATGATTCAACGGGAAGAACTGGAGTCCAGGGTGCAGAGATTGCAGCACCAAATGCAAGTGAATGATTGCCAGGGATTTCTGATTATGCAGAATGTAGATCTCCTGTATTTCAGTGGCACCATGCAAAATGCTCAACTTTATGTTCCGATACAGGGTCAACCCCTCCTGTTCTGTCGCAAAAGTTGTGAAAGGGCCGGGCAGGAAAGTCCCTGGACCTTGATACCGGTAATCAACTATAAGAGTATCCCTGAAAAGATGGCCGAGTTAGGGTGCCAAATTCCACTGCGCCTGGCTTTAGAATATGATGTTATACCTGTTAATAGCTACTTGTTTTGCCGGAAGCTCTTCCCTCAGGCCGAGTTTATGGACGGCAGTTCCTGGATAAAACATATTCGGGCGGTGAAAAGTCCAGCAGAAATTGCCGCGCTTCGAACAGCCGGAAAAAACATGGCTTTGGTCTTTGGCCAGGTTGCAGGCATGATTCGCCCCGGCATAAGTGAGATGACCGTGGCAACCGAAGTGGAAAGACTAGCTCGCCAGTTTAATCATCAAGGCCCTGTTCGCTTGCGGGCCTTCAACCAGGAACTTTTTTTCGGGCACTTATTGAGCGGGGTCAGTGGAGCATTAGCCAGTTTCAACGATGGGGCAGCTGGAGGTCCGGGCCCCGGTCCCTTTTATCCGCAGGGCTCCGGATCCAGGCTGTTGGCCGCCCATGAACCGATTATTCTGGACTATGTAGGATGTTTTGACGGGTATCAAGTGGACCAGACGCGTTGTTTTACCATCGGTGCGCTGCCGGATAATGTGTATCACGCGTTTCAAGTGGCTTTAGAGATTCAGGAGGCGGTGACAACCAGTGCCCGTCCCGGTGTTGCACCCGCTGCATTGTGGAATATCGCTCTGGCGAAAGCTGAGGTCGAGGGGTTAAAGGACCACTTCATGGGTCATGGGACTGATCAGGCCAAATTCGTGGGCCACGGCATTGGGCTGGAAGTAGACGAGTATCCAGTCCTGACTCGAGGCTTCAATGAACCCTTGCAAGAAAATACCGTGTTTGCCCTGGAACCTAAATTTGTGTTTCCCGGCCAGGGGATGGTAGGGATAGAAAACACCTGGCTGGTCACCTCATCAGGTGTGGAAAAGATTACGATATTTCCCGATGACCTGGTAGTCATCGATTGAGAATCCAAGTGGAATACCTAGCGTCCCAACAATCCAAGTGACAAGAATAACAAGTTGGGACCATATTCTATGTTTATACTAAATATAGAGGGAATGTCTTATTACTCCCGGGATTAGGGCATTTATTCCAATATCTCATTATCTCTTCATCAAATGGCAGCCTGCAGCAAGAACACATGATGAAATATTTTCCCGCCCACGAATATCTCATTTCACGCAACCCCGATCAGCTTAATATTTTCTATAATTCCAAGCTTTTTCGATAACTTTAGTCAAGTCCGGTAAGGATTCCCATGCGTATTCCGCAGAAGGAGGTGGGCATTAGCTGGCATCTATGATATGGGGGAGAGTGTTAGACTGCTCCACAGGTTTGGAGAATTCTGTTGCCCAAAAGGAGGGGAGTTGCATGAAGTACTGGGAAAATGACATCCTGTCCGGAATCTCGGAAAGCTGCTATCTGGACCCTGCTTATCATCCCGCATGCCTGGGCTGTGTGGACCGCATGGACTGTTATGGAGAAGTATTGTATGCGGATTTTAGAGTAAAGGCTTTGATTATGAGTGAACTCTTAGATCACAGTGATTGCCTGAATCCAATGAATGCTGATCGACTGGCTGAAGCCCTCGGTGTGGAGTGGGAGGAGGAGAAGGTCCGTAAGATTCTCTTAAGCAATTACTGCACGGATGGCCGTATTAAACGTGTGGTAAAGCTGGCCTTGGAAAGTGAGCGACACAGTCCCCAACCCCGGATCAGGGAGCTGGTTAGGGTCTGAGTAAACGAATATAGAGTTGACGAAATGTGGGACGGTTCATATGCGGATAGCAGAACCGTCCTTATATTTGCAAAATAACCATTCTTGCTGGCAGGATTATAGTCCGTTATTCAAGAATGCCTTGCCTAAGGTCTTAAAACTGTCGGCGGAGGTGTTGAGATGAATATCATCATTCCAGAGAATGTGCAATTGTTAATGACCAACCTCAACCAGGGAGGATACCAGGCCTATGTATATGGAGCCTGTCTCCGGGATCTGCTCTTGGGCAAACAACCTCTAAATTGGGACGTAAGCACTGATGCATTGCCTACTGACGTTTTGCTCCTTTTTGATGAGAAGGATGGTTATAGCGCTATTCCCGATGACCATGACTATAGAAGCGTTCGGGTTATTTTCCAGGGGGAAAGCTGTAAAATCAGCACTTTTCAGACTGCCGAAGAAACCAGATTTTCCGGAGATATCAAGGAAGATTTACTCCATCACGATTTCACCATGAATTCAATCGCTTACAACAATCAACAGGGTATTGTCGATCCCTTTCATGGAGTACAAGATATACAGAAGCAAATGATTCGCTGTGCTGGGAATCCTTTTGAACGCCTGCAGGAAGATCCAGTCCGCATTCTGCGAGCGGTGCGGTTTGAGGCGCAGTTGGGGTTCTATATGGATGAAAAGCTTTTGGACGCGATCTCTTCCTCGATAAACACTCTTCCAACCTCTCATTCAACACAGGTCTGTAATGAATTAACTCAGATTCTCCTCACTCAGAAGCCGTCCTTTGGTATCAACAGACTGCTCGAACTGGGCCTCTTACGATGCCTAATTCCAGAACTTATTCCCACCGTGGGCTTTGACACCCATAGTTCTTACCATGACCGCGATGTTTTTAAACACACTATGGTGGTTCTGGATCAGGCCAAAGCTGGCTTGAACCTCAGGCTGGCAGCCCTCTTTCATGATATCGATAAGCCCAACTGCCTGACCATTGATGAGGATGGAGAAGGGCACTGTTATGGCCATGCCAATAGCAGCAGCGAAGTGGCGGATAGTGTTTTATCCCGTCTGGGTTTCGACCGTAAAACCATTTATTCGGTGAAAGCCATCGTTAAAGAACATATGAACTGTTATGACAATATCAGCGAACTGAGCATACGACGCTTGATTCGTCGTGTAGGTCTGGAAAACCTGGACAGTTTGTTCGAACTGCAGATTGCTGATGCCTGCGGTTCGGCTCGTTCAGGGCGGAACGTTGACCGGGTGCTGGCCATACGCAGCAAATGTTGGGAGATGGTAGCCCGCCGAGAACCGTTGAGCACTCATGATCTAGACATTCATGGTTATGATTTGATGGGTCTGGGCTATCCTCCGGGCAAGGAAATTGGCCAGGCCCTGGAATATCTCCTCGATAAAGTCATAGATAATCCTACTTTGAATCACAAAGAAACCCTGATGGAATTACTCAAATCAAAAGATTAAAGCCGCGCTTTCATCATAGGCAACACAGGGGACAGGTGAACGAATTGAATTAGTAAATCGAAGCCCGTCCCCTCGGATTTATTGCCGAACATCCTTCGAACCCATCTTTCAGGTGCCGGCGCCCGACCAGTCACTTCTTTCGTTATTACTCCATATTCTGAATAGAGAGGTACGTTCATACGTGTAATATATTCATGACAGTTCCTGGCTAAACGGAGGGAAAATGACCAGTGTAGGAAGGATTATAGATAAAAAGAAAGAAATAGTAAAAATGATGGAGTAGATGAAGAGAACACTCGAATGCTCCATCAGGAATTTTTGTTGTTCATATCAGAAATACCTATCATACATCTTATGAGGAATTCTATCAGGTCTTATGCGTAAAATCTTCTCTGGGGAACAGGTTTAGGTCCCCAGGGGAGAAATGTGTCTTGAGGAAGGAGAGCGAGGATGAAGTACTGTACCAATTGTGGGCAGCAACTACCGGATGAAGCGGGGTTCTGTACCAGTTGCGGAACGGCTCAAAAGACAGCAGCCGTTGCCCCACCCCCGGTAGACCCAAGTCCGGTGACAACAATGCCATCTGCGGTGAACCCAATTCCAGTGACGAATGCAGTCCCTCCGGCAGATCCCAGTCCGATGACAACGGCTCCAACTACAGCGAATCCGGTTCCGGTAACTACTGCAGCGCCCCCGTCTAATCCTGAGTCGGTGTCCATCCCTTATCAGGGTTTACCGCTGGGAGGGACGACCTATCCAAATGGGGCGCCGGGCACTCCGTTGGCTACGGCGGTTCCTCCGAAAAAGAGGCGTACATGGTTATGGGTTACCGGAGGAGTTGTATTGTTTCTGCTCTTAGCATGTGCAGCAGTCTACAGTATGGGGAATTTTTCGGGGCCCAGATCACCCAGGTTGGCATCTGCCAATACAGAGATGTTCTTGTGCGTGAAACCCAATATGTTTCAGGTCAACAACTTCAACCACCTGAGAGACATATATATGGCTGTACCGGAAGTCAAAGATGCGGTAGAAAAGTTTAAAAAGCAGATGCAGGAAGAAAATGACATCGATTTTGACAAGGATATTGATCCCTGGTTGGGGAAAGAAGCTGCCCTCTTTATGCCCAAGCTCGATAACCAGGATAAGGTGGCCATGGCGATTGAGTATAAGGATGCCGAAAAAGCGAAAGCTTTTATGGCCAAGGCGGAAAACAATAAAAGCGCCAAACGCGAAACTTATAATGGCATTGAGATTACCACCTATCAAGGGGATGCTTCTATAGCCCTGGTTGACAATTTTATGATTATTTCCAGTGACAGGGCTTTGCTGTTGGAGACCATTGACCGCAGCAAAGGAAAAATCAAAGACAATCTTGAATCCAATGCAGACTACCAGCGAGTTTTGAGCGCCCTGCCTTCGAACCGGAGCGCGTTCTGGTACGTTAACTTAAAACAGGCCATGGCAAGCAGCAGTAAAGCTGGAATGGGAGACATTTCCGGACTGAAAGACCTGTCAATGGCGATGCAATCACTGCAGGGAGCTGGGGCTGCTATTACGCTTGAATCCAATGGGGTGCGCGGGGACTATGTCCTGGCCTTTGATAAACAAGGAGTTCCCGATTACTTGAAAAACAGTGATAAGGGCAAAGAGGAGCTGAAAGCCACTTTGGATATGATGCCCGAAGAAACCCTGGGATTTTTGTATAGTTCTTCTCTGGTAAATATTGTACAGGAGAGCCTGAAAAATCCGGGCAGCAATTCCGACCTGGCTCAAATAAAAAGAAGTTTGAATGAAATACAGTCTGCTACCGGAATCAACGTGCAGACCCAGGTGCTTGATATGCTGCGGGGAGATGCAATTATAGCGGTCACTCCCCACTACGGAGACTTTTTCGGTCAGAGCGGTGCTCCGGTTAGCATGGTTCTGGCCCTGGGGGTGCAGGACCAACAAGCAGCCACCCGAAATACTGAGGATGTTCTGAGTAAAATGGAAAAGTTTGATCTGAAAGTGGATAGAAAAACTGTCAATGGCAGCAAGATGTACAATATCAGCCAGCAGTACGGGGGGGATTCTATTAGCCTGGGTTTGGGGAACAAGCTTCTCATATTGGGCTCATCCCCAGAGCTTACCAACATAGTTTTGAGTAAGCACACCACCACGCTGGGAGCAAATTCCGACTTCAAGAAAGCATTTGATCCATTTCCCGGTGCCTGGGCGCCGCAGCTCTATGTGAATACCACAAAGGCTTCCAAAGCGGTGAGTGACAGTCTTACCGGGTCCGACCAGAGTGAGTACCGTAAACAGGTAATGCCCTGGATGGGACCGATGAAATCAATCTCCGCTGCCGACTCCGCCTGGGATCAAAGCAAAGCCGTGACCCAGGGAGCTTTCTTTATCCGGATCGAAAAACCGTAAACTAGTTTCAATCATAATATGAACTATATGAGGCGGCCTTAAAGGCCGCCTCCTTTTATAGCACATAGGTGCAAAGAGCATCCAGAATTATTTATAAATATAGCGAACCTTTTTGTTCTTTGCTGTGTATACCAGTTAGCTATTGGTATGGAAGGAAGATGATTTTGCAGTCCATTACCCAGGAACAGGCCGAAGCGATATTCCGAGAATATTCAAGCTATGTTTATCGGGTTGCACTTTTTATATCTCGATCCAGCACCATGGCCGAGGATATCACCCAGGAAACCTTCCTACAGGTGTTTCGCAAGTACGGCAGTTATGATGCCACCCGACCTATTGGACCATGGTTGTACAAGATTACTCTAAATATAACCCGCAACACCTTGCGTAAACAAAAGTGGCTGCAGCTGTTTATGGAAATCCCTGAACAGAAATCCACCCATTCGATTGAGGAGGAAGTACTGAAAAACCAGATAGACCAGGAATTGTGGCAAGAAATTAATCACCTTACATTAAAAAGTCGTGAAGTAATCGTACTGCATTACTATTTGGGCTTAAAGCTCATTGAAATTGCCAAAGTCCTGGATATTCCTCTGGGAACCTGCAAATCCAGACTTCATACGGCAATGAATTCTCTGACCAAAAAACTCCGAGCCAACGATCATTTCATTTCTTACCAGGGAGGGGATCAGCATGAAAAGCTATGAATCCGAAATAGAAGCACTGCTGAATGATAAATTGAATGAATATGAGCCGTCAGTACAGTTCGGCCGGGTTTGGAGTGAATACCGTAAAAATTATATGAAGGAGTCTGCGATCAGGCGTCTTTTTAAAGCTCCCAGGATTGCAGTGGTGGTTCTGGCAGCTCTTCTCATTATTGGTTTTGTCTTGAAACCGCGTGTAGATAAAATCGACTATCCTTTTGTAGATGACCCGAGAGTGATTGGCAGGTGGCAAACTGTAGATTGTGTCAAAACCATCGATCAATTTGTCCCGGGACAAAAGGCCCTCCTGGATCAGTTGCCTGTCAATCAACTGGTTTTCGTAAAAGGCGGAAAAATGCTCATGCAAAATGAAGATACCAATGGCAGCTTGGTGCCCAGTGTTTCTACGTGGACCAAAGGATTGATGATATATATAGTAGATAAAACTGCCAGTCAATATGAGATCAGGGAAGTCAATGGCACTGCGTATATGTTTCTCGAATGGAAAACCGGGGATTATGTTTATTGGCATCGCAAGCCATCCTATTATGTCCTTGTGAAAATAGATGATCATGACTACTCTGACTTCAAGGTTGATGTAAAAGAAGATAAAATTGACTATCCTTTTGAAGACGACCCCCAGTTGCCTGGAACATGGCAGGCTGTCGATGCAGTATCCAGCATGGATCAGTTCCAGCCTATGGATCAGCAATACCCGGGGGTGCTTTATTTGCAGCGGTTGGATATCAAAGAAAAGGGCAGCATCTCAGAGGTTACAACGAATGGGCAGAACCCGGAAGGCGATCTTACCTGGACCAGGGGCTTGATAATCTCTAAGCAAGAAAAGACGGCAAGCCATTACGAAATAAAAAAGTTCGGAAGAGACACTTACTTATTCTATGAGTGGAAAAGTGGAGATTACAAGACAAGGGGAATGAAGCCCAAATACTATGTATTAAAACGGATAACATAGATCTTGACGAACATGGATGATATGAACGGGGTTTCCTGGTGAGACTCCGTTTGTTATTTCTGAGAGGTGCAAATTAAACCGAGGGTCATGGATATTTTTTATCTGTGGCTACGAACCTTTCCCAGACTTCCTGTGTATAACAGGTAAGTGATTTGGACGGGAGGGCAGATTACACCAGGCTTTTGGGCAAATGCCTATCTAGCACGAAGCTAGTTTGTATGTATTGGCTTTTTACGAAAGGGGACGATCTCACATGGAACAAAATGCACCACAAAAAAAACGGTTCACGCTAAAAAGAGTACCCAAAATTCTCTTGTTGGTTCTTGCTGCACTGGTGGTCTTTGGTTTTGCTTATGGCCCTGTCATAGACAAAACAGACTATCCTTTTGTCAATGACCCGACTGTTATCGGAAAATGGCAGGCGATTGATTTTGTGGAGAAACAGGATCAGTTTACCCCGGAACAAAAGTCCTTTGCCGGGGATCTATATCTTTCCTCATTGGTCTTTATTAAGGATGGGCAGATGCTTTTCGCGGCCGATAACGGCAAACTGGGTCCCACTTCATTCACCTGGACCCAGGGCCTGGTGCTCTGTAAACAAGAGAAAACAGCTAGTAAATATGAGATCCAGGAAATCAATGGCGCTGCTTATATGTTCTTTGAATGGAAGAGCGGAGACTATACCTACCTGCACCGGGCGCCGCAGTATTACGTCTTAAAGAAAGTGGACAATGATGATTATTCCAACTACAAGCCCACCGCTACCCAGGACAAAATTGATTATCCATTTGTCGATGACCCCCAGCTGCTCGGTCAATGGCAGAGTGTTGATTTTGTGCCAACTGTTGCTACATTCGTTCCCGGCACTACCAGTTGGAGAGGCGAGCTGTTTCTGAAGCAAATTGATATCGCTGCACAGGGAGAAATAGCAGAGCTGACTTCTGAAAACCGAAATCCATATCAAGATCTTACCTGGACCAAAGGTTTGATTCTGGATAAACAACAGAAAACAGCCAGTCAATATGAAATAAAGGAGTTAAAAGGAGACGCCTATTTGTTCTACCAATGGAAGAGCGGGGATTACATTTACAGGGGAATGGAACCTCAATATTATGTCTTGAAAAAAGTGAAGTAAGACAGAGGCAAAACCTATCCTGGCACAGAGGACGGGATCTCGTTGAATGAGATCCCGTTTTCGTCGCAGGGCTTTTCATAATGACGATTCGCCGTTTTTAGAGAGCCGCTCGTTTTTACCTATAAGTGATCGGGGAGATTTAGGACTAATTCTTCCAAGGTCTTGCTCCTGATTAAGGCTGCAGTGATCTTAGGATGTGGATTCCGATAGATAACGGGGTCCTCGCTTTCGCCCAATTCGTTCCTAACCGGGAAAGCTAGGATTTCCCTTTCAGTACAGAATTCCGCGTAAACCCCTTCCTTATTTCCTCTGGCATCCAGCCTGATCCAGCGGTTCAGACTTCTTAAAAATACAGCATTCAAACCGTGAATTACCAGGCGAGATGGGTCAAGATCATCGAGAACCAGTCTTTGATAACAAAACCCGGCCGGAATGCGCCAATAACGAAGTAAGGCAGCCAATAAGTGAGACTTGGCGTAACAAATTCCTTCTTGATAAAGCAGGACCTCGGAAGCCCTGCAGGTGACAATTACACCGCTGCCATCAAACGAATGTCTAATGGTATCTCGAACCCATTCATAACAGGATCTAACCAGGGGAATCTCATGGCTACTATCTGCACCTATTTGCTGAGCGATTTTTTGAATGTTCGGTTCGAAGAAATCAATCATCTCTGAAGACTCCAGATACAGATCCAAATTCTCAATTTCGGGAAAGATAAGCATGAAAGCCAGCTCCTTCGCTGAAGCCCGTATGTTGATTGTAAAAACAATTCGTTATAAATCCATCTAATACCTGCTCTGCATGACCTTCCGATGATTGATTTAAGCAGCAGTATTCCATACAACTCTGACAGTATGGAGACCGGGCATTCTAAAGGGCTTTCAGCAATGCTGTAACATAACGGTCAAATGCATCCTTATCCTGGAACAGTTGATTCCTCAAGGGAGTGCTTAATTCCAACTGCACACCCGCTCCTTCTCTATTGCGGTTGCAGATATTGTCCGGGTCTCTCCCCCCAAGGTTGCCGGGTGCCCTCACTACAGAAAATCCGGCCGATTCCAATTGCTGTTTCACTTTCTGTCCCAGAGCATTGTCTCGGCCGCCTAAATTGGTCACAGCCTTTTGGGTACCGTAACACCCATGGATAGAAAGAGTTTGGTCAGATTGAGCGACCATGCTGCATGCGATGGGTTCATCAAAATGGGTGGAAGTAATATGCAGTGGTCTGGGTTTGAGCCCAACAAAGCTATAAAAATCATAGCCTCCCTGGCTGGCTACGGCCGAGGCCACCTCACTGGTTTCGCGTTCGATGGATCCGCCATGGATGGCGAGTATACTGGTGGACGAACCCCTATCCTGAGTGATGATTTGATAATCAACATTGGGAGTCTCCCGGGAATGAAGCTGTTCGAAGTTTTTGTATGTATCAGCCCGGGCTTGTTCATAGGAACCGAATGTGATGAATATAAGAATTAGAAAGGTAAATGAAAACAAGTACGAAATTTTCTTCAATATCTCTCCTTCTTTCTGTCAATAACCGCGACTGGAGGACTTTCTATCACCTCCAATAGGATAGATTCAACATGGTCGACCTGCGATACAGCATTCCTGCTCCCGAAGAAAAACGGTTGGGTATTTCCTTTATAGCCTATCGGCAGGGTGGTTGTCGAAAGTAAAGCCCGGTAATCCAGGGAGATGGTGGGGGACTGAAGAGAAAATGGCTTCAAAGGAAACTGGTGCGATGGAGTTTGCTGGAAGGAAAACCGGTTAGCAGAACTCAGGTTCGTGCAGGGAGCCCATAATCCGTAGGGATGCGGAGTAAAGACCTATTTGAACTAGATAAAGGAAATGGGCGTTTTGTGAAGAATTATTACGAAAAATGATATACAATGAAGAATAGAGAGGATATCACAACACCAGAGACTTTCCTTAAATTGACATTGTCGATGTTAAATATTACCTTTTACATAGGTTCACACGCCACAAAGTGGTTTAGAGTACGCGGATACTGTCCTCGGGCATGACGGTTTCTTTATGCTTCCATATGCTCCGAGGGAGGGTTTTCTTCTCTTTAAACCCGGTTGTCTGAGGGCTTGTTGGTTGCCATGAAATAAACACGATGGGGAGGTTTACCATGGACTTATTTATTGGCATGTCGTTAATCGCTCTGGGTATTTTTCTTCTATTCTTTTTAATCTGGCTGTCAAATTTCTTGGTAGTCATTGGGGGAACTCAAATCGGCATCGTTGAACGAAAGTATCTGGGCCGCCAGCTTCCCAGTGACCGGGTTATCGCCCAGAAGGGGGAAATAGGGGTTCAAGCTCGAACCCTCGGCCCTGGCATTCATGTTTTCTTCCCCTTTTTATTTTCAGTTACCAAACAGAGTTTTATCGTTATCCAGGAAGATAGCATCGGTTTGGTGGAAGCCATAGATGGACGACCACTTACTTCGGGGCATATCTTTGGCCGCTCAGTTGAAGGACACAATTTCTATCAAGATGCGGAAGCTTTCCTGCAAAATGGAGGGCAGAAGGGGCCGCAGAGTGACTATATCCCCCCCGGTACCTATCGCATCAACACCCGTCTTTTCAAGGTAACCCTGGTCAGTGCGATTAGCATTCCGGAAGAAGCCATTGGAATTGTAGAAGCAGCAGATGGTGTGCCGATTCCGGCGGGAAATATCTTTGCCCGTTCGGTGCCTGGCCACGGATTCTACCAGGATGCCGAAGCTTTTCTAGAGAACGGAGGGCAAAAAGGACCGCAGACCGATTATCTCCCACCTGGGACGTACCGTATCAATACCAAGTTCTTCAAGGTGACTTTGGAACCGGTTGTCAGTATTCCCCAGGGAAGTGTGGGCGTGGTAACAGCCACGGACGGATCGCCTATCGATCCGGGCCGCCTGTTGGCCCGCGCCGTGACCGGGCATAATAATTTCCAGGATGGGACTTCATTCCTCATTAATGGAGGACAGAAAGGTCCCCAGTTGGATATACTTTTACCCGGTAAATACCGGATTAATTCTCGCATGTTTCAGATGACGCAATACCCGGCCATTATGATCAGCTCAGGGAGTGTGGGATTGGTTACCGCAAAGGATGGTGAACCCCTGCCGGCCAATGAGTTAATCGCCGAATCAGTGAGCGGTCACGAAGGCTACCAGAACGCCGCCGGTTTCCTGAACAATAAAGGGCAAAGAGGGCCGCAATTGGATGTGCTGCCTCCCGGGACCTATTATATCAACCCCTACATGTTTGCCGTCGATCTAGACGCAGCAGCAGTGGTCAACCAGGGAGAAGTAGCTGTGATTATATCCAACGTAGGCCAGCGGCCTCCCCAGAGTGCCGCGGTGGGGGAACCGATATTGAGCGGGGACCGAATCGAGTCTTACGTAGTAGAAAAGGGATATAGAGGCATTCAATTGGAGGTAGTGGGACCGGGCACCTATTATATCAATAAGCGAGCTTATATTCCCATTATTGTCAAAACCACCAACACTACCATTGACTGGGATGATGAATCGCCGGAAGGCAGCTTCAATCCACTGAATGTAACTTCAAAAGATGGGTTTATCATTAAGGTGGGAGTCAAAGTAGTTATACGGGTGCAGCCCGAGCAGGCGCCTTATATGGTAGCCCGTATCGGCAGCATCGAAAACCTGGTCATGAACGTGATCCATCCCTTGATCGATAGCAGTTTCCGCAACCAGGCCTCCTCAACTGAGGCTATGAAGTTCTTACAGGATCGTCATGAGCAGCAGGAGAAAGCCCTGGAGAGAGTACGGAACGAACTGGAAAAGTATCATGTGGAAGTCTTAAGTGTTCTTATCTGCCAGATTCAGATTCCTGAGGCCTTGATGGAAACCCAGACCAACAAGGTAATTGCCGCCCAGCAGCAGGATATGTATACCCAGCAGAGGGAAGCGGAAGTTAAGCGTATTGATATGGAGCGCACCCGGGCGCAGGCTAACAAGCAAGGGGAGATTGTCTCCGCCGAAGTGGGCGTCAAGGTGGCAGAGCAGGAAAAAATCAAGACGGTAACGATCGCTGAAGGAAACTCCAGCCGGGTGAAACTGGAAGGCCAGGGCGAGGCGGAGAAGATTCTGGCCATTGGCAAATCCACTGCTGAAGCCTATGAATTAACCCGTGCCGCCATCGGGCCGGAAAGCGTAGCTTTCATCGAATTGATGAAATTGATATCTGGCGGGAACGTTAAAATTACTCCGGATATCGTAGCCGGGGGCGATTCTGGCTCCCTGCTTAACATTATGCTGGCTCGCATGTTAGCTCGAAACAGTGTTCCAGTCTTAGGACAGGCAGAAACTGCTGCTACCAATGGGGCTGCCACCGGAAGCGGCGAAAAGGGATGAGAAAACGCTTGCGGTTCACGGTAATGAAGGGGAATCAGTCTCGAATAGTAGGCACCGTGCATCCTTAAACGAATAAATAGTAAATATTTGATAGAAATACTGAACCCCCGGAGGTGCATGTGCTAAAAGAGAGAATTTTAGGGGGATTATTGGGTGTAGCTGTAGGCGACGCACTGGGTTTGCCGGTGCAGTTTAACAGCCGCAAAGCAATGGAACAACGACCTGTAACGAATATGGAGGGTTGGGGTGTTTTCAACCTGCCACCGGGGGCCTGGAGTGATGACACCTCCTTGACCTTTTGCCTGGCGGAAAGCCTCGCGGAAAAAGGCCTCGATATCGAGGATACAGGTCAGCGTTTCCTGCGCTGGTACACAGAGGGCTACTGCACCCCTACAGGAGTTTCCTTTGATATCGGGAAGAGCACCAGGCAGGCTATGGAGCGCATCCGTACAGGATGCCCGGCAGCGGTAGCGGGAGGCACAGGGGAAAGAGACAACGGCAATGGTTCACTCATGCGTATTCTGCCTGCCGCTCTCTATTTTCATCGGGATCGTCAACCAGATCTGGCTGCAAAAATATGGGCATTCTCCTCCATAACCCACGCGCATCCCCGGGCCTGCTCGGCCTGTTACCTATATGCTCTCCTGGCGAAAGAGCTTCTTCAGAGTTCCAGCGCAGCGCAAGCCTATATGAAAATATGCAGTATGGAGTTGTCTCCCGGCTTGGATCCTGGTGAGCGCGATCACTTTCAACGACTGCTTGGAGGAAGCTTGCATTTGCTGCCCAGGGATGAAATTGAATCAGACGGTTATGTTGTTCATACCCTGGAAGCTGCCCTATGGTCCCTATTAAATCAAAGGAATTTTGCTGATACCGTATTGGAAGCCGTTAATTTAGGTGATGATACAGACACTACAGCAGCTGTGGCTGCAGGCCTGGCTGGGCTGTATTATGGTCTGAAAGGAATTCCCCTGAAATGGCAACAGGCACTGATTGGCTACGATATTCTTCTGAGAGTGGCCGATCTCTTCGCAGAAAAGATTAAAAAGAACTTTGAATAGGAGGCTGATGACGCCATCCTGTCAGCAAATAATATTTTCCCCTGAAAGGCCGTGGAATTCCATGGCCTTTCCTGATTCATGAAACCGGAAAGTTGGGTTGGGGTTTTAGACAAATAGGAATAAATCATACAGGGTAAAGGGATCCTGGCTCATCCAGCGAAATTCTATCTATAAAGAACAATCCTCATACAAGAGGTCAAAGACAAGGAGCGGACGGAGTTGGGTGTAGAGGAAATCGCTGCGGAAGACAGGAGTGGCATCTTCGTAACGGGAGCTATTGTAGATGTCGAAACAACTGGTTTCAGCCCTGAGTATGACGAAATCATTGAGATCTGTATCATCCTTTTTGTTTTTAATAGAGAAACCGGAGTGGTTAGCCAGATCATTGAAGAGTATGTAGGGCTGCGTGAGCCGGCTTGTGGAATACGACCCGGGGCTGCCCGGGTTAATGGCATTACCGTGGCCGATGTCCAGGGAAGGGATCTTGACTACGCTAAAGTGTCGGCAATCCTTGAGCAAGCTGAATTCCTTATCGCTCATAATGCTTCCTTTGATCGCGGTTTCCTGGTTCGCCTTTTTCCCCAGGTTGCCATCAAATCCTGGTTTTGCTCGATGTCGGGGATTAACTGGCGGGGTAAGGGGTTTCCCAACCGCCGTCTTCAGGACCTATTATCCTGCCATGATATCAGGCCAGGAAGGGCTCACCGGGCTCGGGACGATGTGCGAGCCACCCTGGAACTCCTGTCTTTCAGCCAGGAATGGGGGGCGACCTACCTGTCTGAACTGCTGATAGGGCGGAGGATGAAGGCCAACAAACGGAGGTGAAACATGGCTCAAAAGTCGCAGATGGCAGTCATGACTGCAAGATGATTGAGCTGAAACAGCTTGCCAGTGCTGTCCACCAATACTTCTGGCAAAATAAGCTGTTATTGGTGCAATCACTAACTGAGGGCCAGCAACTCCTGGAGGCGCTGATACGGGAAGGGATAGCCTGGGCTAATCTGCGACCCATCACACCGCTGGAGTTGGCTCTGGAAATGATTCAACCAGATATGCAGCAACGGGGTTTAGAACGAATCGAGCCGGATCAACTTTTGTTTATGTTGAACGAAATCATCGCGGGCCTTGAACGGCGAGGGGAGATTGTCTATTTTCGACAACTCCTGGAGACGGGCGTCTTGACCCAGGTGATCGTGAAGAGCATCACTGAATTACGTCTGACCGAGGTGGAGGCCGCTACCCTTAGTCCCGAGCAACTTGGGGACCCCCAAAAGGCAAGGGAAATGGGCCTTATCCTCAACGCCTACGATCTGGAGCTGGAAAGCCGAGGCTTGATGGATGATGCAGCGGTCTTCCAGCGCGCAAATGGACTACTTTTAACCGGTACTAACTTATTGTCAGAAAAAGTAATTATTATACCTGAAAAACTACCACTATCAACAATAGCGAATCATTTTGTCAGCCAGCTTAAGAAACATTCTGGAATCATCCTCTGGGAAAACCCGCTGTAGTTATGGTAAGGAATCCCATTTAGCTTCGAACTTGGCCTATGAGAAGCAATTGTTTCCCTATCCTTTCTTACTGTAATCTTTGTCATCAACAGAATTGTTAAGCACCACTCTCATGACAACCGTCAAAAACTAAATTGCCAACAGCCCGAATTTAAATATTCTTCCATTCACCCCGGTTCTGATCAGGAAAGTTCTTACAGCGTATTTCACCCGGTCTGCTGGCCACCTGGGCCTGGCAAGACTCGGGACGGTTGTTGCTGGCCCAGATGTGGCAGATAGGAATGTTCATTTCTTCAGCCCGGCCTACAATCTGTGCTGTCACCGAAGAATACTTCCGGCGATTGCCGTCCCATACTACCATGATCACATCGCTGTGGTCAGCGATATAATGTCCGGTCTTTAAATAGGCTGTTTGGCGGGTAGGGGAGAGTGGCATCTCAATTACTTCAATAGCACGATTGGACAACCAGTAGTTGAACTCGTTGCGCAATTCAGCTCCCTGAGGATCTGTTCGGTAATCATCACTGATGCCGAAATCGTTGATGTATTGTTCCAGGGCGTAAGGCAATACGGCAATGAGTCGAGAGGCTTCTATTTTCAATAATTCACGGGCCACCAGGCGGTCGGCTCCCAGAGCCAGAGGGGAAAAGACGGTAAGATAGTGCTCGGGGTACTCTTGCTTGATATAGGCAATAGCATGATCCACTGCCTCCTTAAGTATATCCATCTCCTCCGGGTCCAGGTTTACGTGCCCGGTAATTCCTATCCTCAGCATCTCCCGGTGACCCAGATATGTCAAGTCATTGAACTCTTTCATGTTTACATGCATCTCAATAATGTGATCGGGGGGCAGGCTGGATAGTTCGTATTTGCGTTTGTCGGCCAAACTGCTCATCTTGAGCAAATTCTCAAGAGAACGCGATCCATGGCGATAGCGGGTGGTAAGAAGGAAGGCGTCCAGGACTCCGGAGTCGATTTCAAACTGGCTGCTATGCATGATCTGCGGCGCATTGGACTCAAGAGATTGGCGCAGGATAAAAGCCCGGCGGATCATATAGAGCCGGTCTTCAACGGTATTGGGGTTGCCGTTGATACCTCGAATGTTGATGAAGGCCCGCAAGCGGCTGATAAAATCAGGCTTTTTGGCCGCCCGATCAGAGGAACTATCTCTCTCACTGAATTCTTCAAAGGAGTGTCGGGTGGCTCCGGCGAAAACATAGATGCCGCCGCCCAGTGGGTGGGGAAGGCCCTGATACGTGAATTCGCCATCCTGCATGGGAGCCAGAAAATAACGGAGCCATCCCAGGGGCTGGCCCTGGCAGGGAGTATCGAATTCATCCCAAAAAACCAGTGGCATTTTCCCTTTCAGGTTCAGGTCGCGAACCTGGTCAAAGGCGGTCTGCAATTCCTCAGCCGAATCAAACTGGGAGAGGTTAAAAGTAAGCTGAGCATCCTCGCCAATGCCCAACCCTTTAGCGATTTCTTTAATGACAAATGACTTACCCGCTCCCGGCTGCCCGAAGACCGCTACGCAGATCGGCTTTTCCGGCCTTTTTAGGCGCAGGTAATCACGCATGGCATTATTAACGCTGCGCACCCCTTCTATTTCCTGACGGTCAGCACTGCTCCAGGCTCCCACCGTCTCTACCGGAACATTCAATAAAGCTGCCTGGGGCCCATTCACTACGATGTTTCTTGCCAATTCATTGACCGCCCGAATGCTCTGAGGGTCTTGCACACAGCACTCTCGGTCCAGGTTTTTCCATAACGCATCTTCCAGAATGGTCCACCTGCCTGGTTTACTGCGAGCGGTATTTTTATCATCCACAAAGATGCCCAGTTCACTGACAAGATCCAGGAGAGGCAAACCGGTGGCACTTTTCTTACCGGTTTTCAATTCCTGATAAGCGTAAACCATGGTCTGGTAAGGAAACTGCAGGTGTTTATGCTCATCGTGCTCCACCACGTCGTAGCCCTTGATATGAAGGAGGCGGGCTAGTTCTAAACCAATGCGGGTGGCTTCAGTCCAGTCCACGCCCTCCGGGTTTTCTGCCCAGGAGACGGCCAATGCCCCAATAATACAGCTATTGTCACCGATGATCTGACCGGGGAACTGGCTGGCGAAATCACCTTCTTGCCCCCGACGGTCGAAGATCAGGGTATTGACCTTCTGCCCTACAATGACAGCACCGCTTAGCCCGATGGGGACAATAACCTGATGGTATTTTATATTTTTTCCTGTGGAATCTGCAAAGGGGCAGCTGGGACTCAATACAGCTTTGACTACTTCCTCCAGCATGCGCTCCCAGGATAAGGAAATGCCCACCTTAACCGCACAAGCCCGCAGGTCACTCAAGGAGCTGACGATCGTGGTTTTCTGTGCTAGACCTAATTCTATAATCCGGCTGAGCAACGGGTTTTCCTGTCCGTTGTTATACTGGCCGAGTTTCAGAATGATATGAGCCGGGCTTTTTTCTCCCCCGGTCAAAACTTCAGGCCATCCTGCCGGACAGTGACTAAAACCAAGACCACTGTCCTGAATCAGCAGCAGGTCGGGATATCCGCTTAGACGGGCGGAAGGGTAATCCCAGTTACCAGTTTCAAATTCGTGCCATTTCCAGAGGCGAAAGGAGTTCTGATGCAGTCCCGGGTTGGCAAACTCTTTCCACAAAGTCCAGGAGGTGGTGATGCATCGGTCTTTGGGTCGCTTTAATAGGTCGTCATCCAATATTGCGCCTTCCACCCGGGCTATCTGGGGCGAGATCATTTCATTCAACAATTCTAGTATCAAGGCCGATCCACCCGGCTTGGAACTGAGCCGCACCCGGGAATCCTCATCTTGCCGCTGCCAGTAGTAGACGCCCCCGTGTACAGTCACGTCATCGTGGTGAATCCGAAACCAGTCTACGGTGGGATCGCCGCACACCTGTATCAATAAACACATCCTATCAACCTCCCGCCTTTTGCCCGGTGTTGAAACAAAAGAAGCCTTTCCGCCGGCAGACCGGATTGGAAAGACCCCATGATTTTCATAATCATGCCCCACCGGCCATGATTGCTTCTCGGTAGCATTTATTATATCATATCAGGGCATCGCTTCCAGGTAACATCTGTTAACGATTCGGGCACAGGAGAAAGTCACGAACATATTCGTGGTATAATAAGGGAAAAATGGGATAGGCGTTCGAATAATCATGTATCGCTCGCTGCTTTTGTAGTACGATTTGCTCGTCAATCATCCCAAGATTGACGATTTCTACGATAACTGGCGTCTCATTGCATAAATCTTAGGCAGTGTATGAATCACCTGGGCAATAAAGCAGGCTATAGATGAAGGGATACGATATAAATCATGAAGATCGCGATAGAAAAGCGGAAGACATTTTTTGTAAAAAACCGTAAACCACTGATCACTGTCTTCGTGATGATCGTCATTTTGACTGGTGTTGCCTTCTTGGCGGTCAATTGGTACGTAGAACGGGTTGGAGGTAAATACATATACAGTGGAAATGAGATACCTCATGCAGATGCTATTTTGGTTTTAGGTGCATTTGTTCTTCCTGATGGAAACGTATCGTCTATGCTCAACGACCGGCTTACAGTGGGATATCAACTATATGAACAGGGCAAGGCACCGAAAGTTCTTGTGAGCGGGGATCACGGACGTAAAGATTATGATGAAGTGAACACCATGAAGGAGTTCATGAAGAAGAAAGGCGTACCAGGTCAGGATGTGTTTATGGATCATGCCGGTTTTAGCACCTACGAGAGTATGTATAGAGCGCGGGATATCTTTCAAGTGAAGAAGGTAATTATCGTAACACAGCGCTATCATCTTCTGCGTGCAGTTTTCATAGCCAGGAAATTGGGCCTTGATGCTTATGGAGTCGCTTCTGATCTGCACGATTATGGATCGGTAATGGCCGGCTACCAACTCAGAGAAATGGTAGCCCGGAACAAGGACTTCCTGATGACAGAGATCATCAAACCCGAGCCTACTTTTTTAGGAGACGCCATACCGGTATTCGGTGATGGGGGAGCTACGGACGATAAATAGGAGGTCATGAACCGGGTAACAGATGAAGGGCGAGGGTTCGTTGTTTCAGCTACAAAGGAGGAGGTTTTACAGTGAAGAACAAACTGCTTTTCCTGGCAACCTTGTTTGTATCGTTTCTTTGGGCTCTGGGCGCCGCGAGTGCTGACACCATTATCGTTAACGGGACTACTGTATACAACGGGGATCCAGTTACGGAGAACGGGAGGATTCTGGCACCCCTCGTACCGTTTTGCCAGGCCCTTGGGGTGCAGGCGCAGTGGAATCAGGAACTGCAAAATATAAAAATTGAGGGGAAAGATACTGAGATATTTTTATATGTGAATGGGGACCAGGCCTTTGTCAACCGGGTTGCTACTCCTATTGCGGTGCCTCCCCGTATAGTGAATGATCAGATATATATTCCTGTTGTTTTTGTAAGTACAACTTTGGGCTTTCAGGTAAGTTGGGATGCAGATAAGCAGACAGTCTATGTAGCCGGGAGGACGAATGATTTGGGTTCCCCCCCGGACTCATCAACAAATGTAACCAGGTTGCTTTTATCTGATGGCTCTGTCTATGAAGGAAAGGTATCCGAAGGACAGCCAAATGGAAAAGGGGTTCGGACTGGCCCGGATGGCAGCAGTTTTTCTGGCGATTTCAGAAATGGCAGACCGGACGGTGTGGGAGAATATCACTACCCAAGCGGTGCTGTCTATAACGGGCAGTTTAGCAACGGGCAGATGAATGGATGGGGTATCCTGAATTATGTAAATGGTAATAAATACGAAGGGAATTGGCTGAATTCTCAATTCAATGGCTACGGTGAGTTCTCATTTACCGATGGGACCATTTATCGCGGTAATTTTTTGAACGGGTTATCGGAGGGAACAGGATCCGTTACCTATCCTAACGGGCGAATTCTTAATGGTACCTGGCAGCAGGGCAAGCTCATGGAAGGCCGATGAACATACAAGAGTATATACAAGGGCAGTTGAGAGCGTGGGAAAAAAGTTTGCAGGGTACTAGACAGGACCCACAGTCCAAGCAAGACAGAAACGGCTTGCTTGCAGTATCATAGGAGGAGCTTTTTATGGTCCTTGACAAGTCCCTGAAAATAGGGATTAAATGAAGTATTACGATTTAAATTGAGGAGCATGAATGTGACCGATATTATAGTGTATGTTTTAATTGGCTTAGCCGCTGGTGTCCTGGGCGGCATTTTCGGTCTAGGGGGTGGACTCATCGTCGTGCCAGCCCTGATTTTTATCAGCGGGTTTACTCAATTGAAGGCCCAGGGGACCTCCCTGGCCGTTATGCTGCCACCCGTGGGGCTCCTGGCTTTTATGACCTATTATCGGAATGGTAATGTGGACCTGAAAGCCGGCATTATTATATGCATCACCCTCTTTGTTGGAGCATTCTTTGGGGCACGGATGGCTCAGTCCGTAAATCCCGATTTATTAAGAAAGGGTTTTGCAATATTTATGATCCTGGTTTCACTGAAAATGCTGTCCGGAAAATAAATGACTATAAGAACAAAATATTGAGATGCTTTTGAACAATGAGAACTCATCATTTCCCGCGAGTTCTCATTGTTTTTGCATACTATCAGGCACCGAATTTATAAATGCTATACCGAGAAATTATCATAGACTTGTTTTTATCAACGTATGGCAAGAAGAAAACCATGCAAACCTGCGTATTAATTCAGTGTGAGCATGTTCATCAAGTGATCCAAAATCATAACATAAAGTTATTATAC
>DATMYR010000068.1:0-3925 GCA_035560815.1 Syntrophomonadaceae bacterium
GATGCGGGGCGATGGCAAGATTGTTCAGCTGAAAATTGGAAGCACAATCATCTACATTAACGGCACTCCCGTTAACATGGATGTAGCTCCCGAAATTACCAACGACCGCACCTTCCTGCCGGCAGCCTATGTGGCTCAGGCAATGGGCGCTTTGGTAACCTGGGATGCAGCAACCAACACTGTAACCATCAAATAAGGTAAACCTCTTAAGAAACCCGGTCTTCGGACCGGGTTTCTTTTTTTCTGGGGACTTACTTACTTAGATTAATCTCAGCATTAGAGGAATGGCGTGAATTTTGATGGACTATTGCTCTTGATAGCAAGGGCTGGATCATTGTACCCTGGCAATTGATCTGGCTTACTTATTTCACTTTCATTTGCATCAAATAGCTTCTTTTTCTATAATTAGCTTAAATTAAATGCAGAGAAGGAGTGGGATAATGCCCCGAAAAATAGCAATAATCACCATGTCTGCACTGCTCATTGCGTTAGTGAGCGGGATTGTCTATGCAGCTCAGCCTATTTCAATCATGATAAACGGTAAGGTGATCGAAAGTGATACACCGGCCCAGATCATTAACGATCGTACTATGGTACCTATACGAGTGATAGCAGAAGGGTTGGGCGCCGATGTGTCATGGGATGCTGCCAGCAGTTGTGTTAAAATCACCGGACAGAAATCCTATAAGCTGATAAAACTGAATGGTCAGCAGACTACCTGGCCCTATTGGTACATTAAAGGCAGGGTATACATGGAGCAGAGGAACTTGATCGAACTGCTGCACCTCAAATATCAAATGCCATGGTATTCAGTTTTGTATTCCTCCGGCAACCAGTCAATCTATATAAACGCACTGGTAGTAAAGGTGGAACCTCTTGAACAGGATGGCTTTACGATAATTCCGCTGGATTGCTTGAAGGGGAGAAATGCGCTGGCATACGAATTTGATCCGGATACCGGCAGCTTGACTGCCGAAATCAATCAAAAGTATTAGAAATTACAGAGTGCAGGGATCTGATCCCTTAACCCGGTCGGTTTATTCAGAAAGATGAAAAGAGGTCCGGTATAACCGGGCCTCTTTTTTTTCAGGAGCAATTTACTTGAACAGCAATATCAATACGCTATTCATCGTCTCTCAGGGCGGACTGGTAAGTCATTACCAGATTTCTCCTGGAGGCATTTAAGGGATACTGCAGGGTGGGATCCCACTGCTCATAGCCTACCAGGTAGTGGCCGGGAGTCATATTTACTTCCAGATGGGGAATACTTTTGAGCTGAAGGCCAAGTGTTGCCTGCCAGTAATCATTATAATCAAGGAAGAGAAATCTCCCGCTGGGACATGAAAGCATGCTGTCTGAGACCCGCCGTTTTTCAATATCGGAATTTTCCTGGGCAGTAAATACCGGATTACCCTTCTCGTCCCTTCGATCCCAGACCAGCAGCATTTTCAAACCATTGTCGCTGGTTTTCAATAAAGTCCCGTTTGTATTACTGCCAAAATTGTTCAGTAAGACTCCCTGAGTTTTTAGGAAAACCTCATTTTGCCCGCCCGCTGTATACGTGGACCCCAAATATTGGGGGTCAATAATCAAGAGAGTAGACCTGCGAGTAATAGTGAGATCGGCTTTGGCCACATCTATTTTTGCCTGCTCCAAACTGGACTTAATCTGCGGGTCTCCGCCGGCCAGGTAGGCGTTGGTTTTAAAGCGGGCCGGGTCATTATAATATAAACTGGATGGATAACCGAACTGTGAATCTGGATCTGTTGTGCCCAGGTGCTGCCTGATATCGAGGGTCTGATCATCTCTGACAGACAGGCTCTTTATTACTTTGGCCTTATTCGTTCCCAGGTCAATTTCCACATAGTAAAGCCGGCCTTTTACGAAGGTTTGAAGCTGATAAGCACCGGCTTGCAGTAGATGTTTGTTAGTTCCATTGGTTAAGCAGGAATAGATTCCATTATACTTGGCCTGGAGACCGGTTCCGATACTGGACAGGTAGATGGTCTGATCGTCCACCAGGAACCCGGTCAGGTTTTCTTTATCAGCATCTGCTGCGATTATCTTTTGCCAGTTGTTATCGGTTAGGCTCAGTCTGCAGATACTGCCCTGCTGCAGGTAGTAAACCGAATTTCCCTGAACACGCATATTGGTTACAGGGTTGGCAAAAGCAGCGATTTCAGTCAAATGGCCTCCGTTGAAGTCGGAGCGGAAAATCTGTTTGGAAGTGGAAAAATAAAGAGCATCGCCATAAACCTGCAAATCGCTGATCGGTTCCTTTGTATTAAAAATCTCCGTAAAAATTTTGGCATTGGCCCCGACCTGATTGACAACATTATCTCCGGAAGCATTTTTAGAAATAGTGAATACCAGGTTGTTTACGGCCACCATTTCCTGGGGTGCAATTTCACTTAAACGCTCGTTGGTTTGATCTTTGATGGAAATTCGGTAAAGCTTGCCGCCTTCCGAATTGTTGATATAATAAAGCCACCCGTTCTCCAGGTCCATACAACTGGCAATTTCGGGTGAGAACCGTATTTTATCCGCATTGCCCACGGTTTGTAAATAAATTTGCCCACTGCCTGTAGACGCGGGGTCGCAAAAGCACAGGTACAGTCCGTCACTGGCCACTATTTTGTTTGGTCCATTGGGACCTTTATACAGATTGGAGTTGGCACTGGGAAAACTCTGATCCAGGGCTGCTTCCGAGGTATACCATTTTCCGTTCAGGGTGGGGAAGCCCTGATGAAGCAAGCCGCTGAAACTGGCGGCATTGGGAAAAACCATGGTGCCCTTTCCATTGGGAATCCCGTTAACCGTTTCCCCGTCATACCTCCCGCCCTTCCAGGACAAGTTGGCTTTGGTGGGATACTTATATGAAATACCGGCCACACCGAGAGTGGGATCCCAGGTGATATTGTAGTAGTCTGACATGGTTAATTTCCAGAAATCCAGACTGGCCATAATTCTTCCGTCTACAACTTCCATGGGCGGTAGATTGAAATCTTCATGGTTTAGGGTGCCAATTTTTGCTTCCGGTTGAAACTGGATGATGGTACTATCTTTTTGAATGGTTACCATTCCGGCAGCTGCATCCCAGCTTACCTGGGCCCCCATGTTTTCCGAAAGAGTGCGTAGAGGAAGAAGGGGAGAGGAATTTTCCACCAGTTGATAATCAATTGTTAAAGGCTCATTGTTCAGAAAAAACATTGGATCTGCGCTTACACGTGCAGGGAATAAAAAGCACACCGTTAAGAAACAGGTTAACAGGCTTAGCAATTTCTTCAAAGTACTTACTCTCCTTTCTAAAATGGCATGTGTTTCAAGCAATTGAAGTGCAGATCCCATTTTAAGCTCATTTTTAAACGTAGTTACTGTGATGCTTAGGAAGAGAAGGAGAGGGATCCATACATTTCAGGACCCCTCGGCTTCACAACCAGGAAATGACTATAAGCTGGTCTGCACAACTTTAGCTGTCTGCGTTACTTCGTCCCACTCTATTTTGGCTCCCAGGGCTTCGCTGATAAATCGTAAAGGTACATATGTCGAGCCGTTGACTGCCTCGGGACTTATATCGATCGTTAAAGTTTGCTGATCCTTTTTAGCTTCTGTCGATCCCAACCATAATTTTATGACATGATTGTCTCTTACAATATCGACGCGCTGCTCGCCTGGATCCCAGGATACTTTGGCTCCCATGTTTTCTGCAATCACTCGTAAAGGCACTAAGACCCTGTCTGATTTTACATAGGGAGGTGTGAGGAGCTGGATAGTATTGTAATTAATCATCAGACGAATCTGGTTTTCGGCAATTGAACTCAGCTGGGCATGGGGGTCCGTATTCCACAGCAAAGCATACCGGCCGGCTCCCAAAGTGGTTTCACACTCAACCACGCCTTGAGAACCATTCCAGAAAACCGTTGAG